>DASXCY010000057.1:0-17562 GCA_036490935.1 Kofleriaceae bacterium
TCCGTATCTGTGGGGTGGTAGTAGCCGCGCTGGCAACGAGCACGTTCGCGAACGCCTTCCCCACCGGGCCTGGGGTCGGGTTCAACAGCGTTTCGATCACGTCGAACAACACCAACCCGGCGTTCGCGCGGGTCGGGCAGACCGTCACGCTGACATTTTCGACCAGCGTGCCGGTGAACCCGCCGGCCGTCACGATCGCGGGCCACGCGGTCGCCGCGGCGCTGACGAGTTCGGTGACGAACAGCTACCGATCGACCTACAAGCTGGCGGCCGGCGACACCGAAGGCGTCGTCCCGTTCGAGGTCGACGTCACCGGCACCGGCGGTGGCAGCGGCTCGGCGACCTCGACGACCGACGCGTCGTCGGTGACGTTCGACAAGACGGCGCCACCCGCGCCGACGATCACCTCGCCTGGGGCCGGCACGACCTATGTCACCGCCGATCCCTCGATCACGTTCAACGGCAACGAAGCGGGCGACGAGCTGCAGTGCAAGACGAGCACGACCTCGTTCGCGGATTGCACCTCGCCGTTCACGGTCGTCGCGTCGAGCGGCACGCTGATCCTGTACGTGCGCGCGCTCGACCTCGCCGGCAACTCGAGCGCCTCGGTGTTCCGCACGTTCGTGGTCGATCCGAATCCGCCGACGGCGACGTCGGTGAGCATCGCGTCGGGCTACATCGCGAATCCGGCGTTCGCGCGCGTCGGCGTGGTCGTCGCGCTCACGTTCAGCGCGGACCGCGCGGTCCAGACCCCGTCGGTGACGATCGCCGGTCGCGCCGCGACTGTCTCGACGCTCAACACGCAGACCCACACGTACAAGGCGACGGTGACGATGGCGAGCGGCGATACCGAAGGCCTCGTCCCGTTCTCGATCAACCTGGTCAGCGCCGCCGGCGTACCCGCGGCGGGCCCGTTCACGTCGACGACCGACGCGTCGTCGGTGACGTTCGACAAGACACCGCCGCCCGTGCCGACGATCACGAGCTCCACGACCGGGCCGAGCGGCTTCACCGCCACGTTCTCGTCGACCGAGGGCCTGGACACGTTCGGGTGCCGCGTCGATTCCGGCTCGTTCACCACGTGCAGCTCGCCGTTCACGGCGTCGCCGGCGCCGGGCTCGCACACGTTCCAGGTCCACTCGGTCGACGAGGCCGGTAACCTGAGCGCCGCGACGAGCAAGCCGTTCTCGATCGTGGCCGACGGCGGCGCGGTGATCGATCTCGACTTCGCCGATGATCAGGCGTTCGCGAACGGCAGCGCGAGCTCGTTCACGAGCCTGCTGACGGTGTCGCGCGCGGCCAGCGGGTACGCCGAGACCAGCTCGGGCGTCTGGCAGGCGTTCGGACCGAACACGCTCCGCATCACCGACAAGGGCCTGCTGAGCGAGCACGCGAAGACCAACGTCGTGCAGTGGAACCGCGATCTCACGCACGGCGTGTGGCAGGCGAACGACACGATCACGGCCACCGGCTTCAACGGCATCGACGGCGCGCCGTCGGCGTCGGCGATCTACACGTTCGTCGACGGCGGCACGCTCGTGCAGCCGATCCACGACGGCTCGCGTGCTCGGTTCGTGACCGCGTTCGTCGAGCGGCTCTCCGGCTCGGGCCCGGTCTCGATGACGATGGACGGCGTGACCTGGACCCCGGTCAACGTGACCGGGTCATGGACCCGCGTCTCGATCCCGACCCAGACGCTCGCGAACCCGACGGTCGGCTTCCAGCTCGGCACCGCAGGTGACGAGATCGCCGTCGACTTCGTGCAGTCCGAGAACAGCGCGCTGTTCGCGAGCTCGCCGATCTACACGCAGGGCGCCGCGGTCACACGCGATGCCGATGTCGTGACGCTCACCGATCCGTCGGTCACCGACATCACGGTCGGCTCCTGGTTTGCGGAGGTCGGCGAGATGGCCGGCTACGCCGCGGGCGGGACGCGCCAGGTCGTGTCGATGCGCGCCGATGCGAGCGACAAGATCATGATCGCGCTGCTCAACGACAACACGCTCGATGCCGAGGCGTTGATCTCGAACACGGTGACCACGCTGGCCAGCTCGGTGACCGTACCGGCCGACACGCGTTACCGCGTCGCGTTCGCGTACCAAGAGGACGATCTCGCGGCGGCATTCTCGGCGAACCTCGGCGGCCAGATCGCGACGAACACGACGACGGACGTCCCGACGACCGGCGGCGCGATCGGCATCGGCTCCAACGAAGGCGGGCAGCAGCTCGACGGCTATATCCGCCACCTCGAGTGGCTGCACTCGCGCGTGACGAACGCCGGTCTCCAGGCCTGGGCGCTGCAATAGCGGCGGCTCGTGCGCGCCTGCGCCGTTGCGGTCGTAGTGCTCGCGCTCGGCTGCAACGGTGACGTTTCGGTCGAGCGCGAGGCCGTCACCCGGGTCACGCTGAAGGCGATCGCGGTCGCCCCGGTGCCGCCGGCGCTGTTCGACGGGCAAACCGTCGCGCTGACCGCGACCGGCACGTACTCCGACGGCAGCACGCAAGATGTGACCGAGAGCGCGACCTGGACGTCGAGCAACCCGGGCGTCGCGACGGTCGCCGGTGGCGTGGTCACCGCGCTCGCGCACGGCGGCACGACGATCGGAGCGCAGAGCGGCACCGTGCGCGGGCAGGTCGCGGTCAAGGTCGCGGTGACGATGACCTCGCTCGCGGTCGCGCCGGCTTCGCTGATGCTGCCTGCGAACGTGACGCAGGCCGCGACCGCGACCGCGTCCTACGACAACGGCACCACGAAGAAGCTGACCGGCAGCGTCGTCTGGACGTCCAACGATCCGACCGTCGCGACCGTGACCAGCTCCGGCCTGATCGTGACGGTCGCGCCCGGGTCGACCACGATCGTCGCGACCGCGATCGGCGTCGCGCAGGCGCCGGTCGTCGGGATGGCGAGCGTGACGGTCACACCAGCGACGATCGCGTCGCTCGCGGTGTCACCCGGCACGAAGAGCGTCGCGAACGGGCTCGTGCAGGCGTTTCGTGCGACCGCGATGTTCAGCGATGGCTCCAGGTACGTGCTCGTCCCGCCGGTCGTGACCTGGAGCTCGTCGCAGCCGGCGGTCGCGACGATCGACGCGACGGGCCTGGCGACCGCGGTCGGCGCCGGCGGTCCGACGACGATCACCGCGACCTCGCTCGCCGGCACGGCGGGCCGCGCGTCGCTGGCGGTCACCCCCGCGACGCTCGTGGCGTTCGCGGCGAGCCCGGTGTTGGCTTCGGTCGCCGCCGGCCGGACCGCGCAGTTCACGGCGAGCGGAACGTACACCGACGGCACGGTCGCCGACCTGACCGCGGCCGTCGCGTGGAGCGCGTCGCCGCCCGGGATCGCGACGGTCTCGACCGCCGGGCTCGCGACGTCGCTGGCGCCGGGGACCTCCACGATCACCGCGACCGAGTCGATCACGCACGCGACCGCGACCGGCGCGCTGACCGTCACACCCGCCGAGCTCGACTCGATCGCGCTGTCGCCAGTCGCGCCGAGCGCGCCGGCGGGCGAGACCGCGCAGCTCGCGGCCACCGGTACGCTGAGCGATGGCACCACACGCGATCTCGGCGCGCTCGTGACATGGGATTCGGACGCGCCGGATGTCGCGAGCGTCGCGGCGGGCCTCGTGACCGCGAGGATTTCCGGCACCGCCCTCGTCACCGCGACCGATCCGGCGACGTCGATCGCGAGCTCCGTGACGTTCACGGTCGCGCCCGCCGCCGTCGTCTCGATCGACGTCACGCCCGCGGATCCGAGCGTGCCGCTCGACACCAGCGCGCAGCTGGCCGCGCTCGCGACCTACAGCGACGGCTCGACCGCCGACGTCACGGCGTCGGTCCTCTGGGCGTCGACCTCGACCGAGGTCGCGGTCGCGAATGCGCCGGGTCCGGCGGGGCAGGTCACGGCGCTCGCGGTCGGCGGCGACGCGATCGTGTCCGCGACCGATCCGGGCAGCCGCGTGATCGGCGCGACGCCCGTGCTCGCCAGCGCGCCCATCCTCGAAGCGCTCGCGATCACGCCGCAGCCGGTGAGCTTGCTCGCGGGTCGTTCGCAGCAGCTCGTCGCGACCGGCACGCTCAGCGATGGCTCGTCGGTCGGCTACACCAGCACGGTCGCGTGGTCGGCGTCGAGCTCGGTGGTCTTCGTCGCGAGCGGCGCGAACGTCCCCGACGGCCTCGCGATCGCGCAGCAGATCGGCGATGCGACCGTCGTCGCGACCGATCCGGTGACCGGCGTGACGGCGAGCGTCGACGTCTCGGTCGCGCTGAACCCCGACGACGACGCGGCGTCGACGCTCTCGCCGTGGGTGAATCCTGCCGGCGACTGGGCGTTCGGCTGGGAGAGCGCGCCGGGCGCCGGCTTCGAGCTCGGCACGGCCGCGACCGCGCCGGGCAGCGCACTCGTCGAGTGGTCGGGCTGCTCGGCCGACGACTGCACGTACGCCGCGCGCGACACCGGCGACTCGCCCGAGCTGCTCGGCGCGGCGGCGATCGCACCCGGAGAGCTCGCGCTCGTGCCGCCGCTCGCCGATCCGTCGATGCGCAGCGCGGCGCGCTGGACCGCGCCGGTCGCGGGCACGTACCAGATCCGCGCGACGTTCAGCGGCAACGGCGCCGTGCCGAGCGACGTCGCCGTCGGCGTGCTCTACGACGGCGCGCCCAGCTACGCCGCCGAGCTCGCGGGGACCGACATCCACACGTTCGCGACCAGCCTGCACGTGGCGGCAGGCGACACGCTCGACTTCGAGGTCGGCAACGACGGCGACCCGACGGCGGATCTCGATCCGATCGCGTTCGATGCCGAGATCGAGACGTGCGAGCAGGCCGGGCTCGTCGACTGCGGCAGCGCGTGCGTCGACGTCACCTCCGATGCCGCGAGCTGTGGCGCGTGCGGCAACGCGTGCACGACCGACGAGCCGGGCACGATTCCGGCGTGCGCCGCCGGCGCGTGCAGCTTCGCGTGCGATCCCGACGACGCGACCTGCACGGGTGCGTCCCTCGTGCTCGACTTCGCAGGCGGCACGGCGTACGTCGACGGCCGCGCCCACGGGTTCGGCGACGTGATCGCCACGAGCCGCTCGACCGGCGGGTATGCGCAGGACAGCACCGGCGTGTGGCACTACTTCCCGCCCGACGCGCCACGCATCACCGATCGCGGGCTGCTCGCCGAGCAAACGCGTACGAACGTCGTGCGGCAGGATCGCGATCTGACCGCGAGCGTCTGGGTGGCGACCGATGCCGTGGTCGCGCACGACCAGACCGGCATCGACGCGGTCGCCGGCTCGGCATCGAGCATGCTCGCGGTGCAAGATGGTGCGACGGTGGTGCAGGCGATCAGCGACGGCTCTCGTGCGCGCACGATCACGGCATTCGTCGCGCGGCTCGCCGGCTGCGGCGCGGTCGCGATGACGATCGACGGCGGCGCGACCTGGATCGACGTCCCGGTCGACGGCGCGTGGACGCGCGTCGGGATCCCGGCGCGCACGCTCGCGAATCCGGCGGTCGGGTTTCGCCTCGCCGGCGCGGGCGACGCGATCGCCGTCGATTTCGTGCAGGTCGAGAACAGCGCGGTGTTCGCGACCTCGCCGATCGCGACCGCAGACGCGGCAGGCGTGCGCATGGCCGACTCGGTTCAGCTCGTCGATCCGGCGAGCACGAGCCTCGCCGCCGGCACGTGGTTCTGCGAGCTCGGCGAGCTCGCCGGTCATGCCGCCGGCACGACGCAGGAAGTCGTGAACATGCGCGTCGACGCGGCCGACAAGATCGTGGTCGAGCTCGCGGCCAGCGACGCGATGCAGGCGGTCTCGTTCGTCGGCGGCGAGTTCTCGGCGCAGCTCGCGAGCGCCGTGCCGGCAAGCCCGGGGCCCAGCTCGCGCGTCGCGTTCGCGTACGCACCCGCGGCGTGCGCTGCCGCATTCTCGCCGGAGCTCGGCGGCAACTTCGCGAGCTCGACGACCTGCACGGTGCCGTCGGGCCCGTTCACCGTGAGCATCGGCTCGAACCTCGGGCAGCAACTGCTCGATGGCTACATCCGTCGCGCCGAGTGGTCGCCGGTGTGCGCGTCCGACCAATTCCTCGAGAGCTGGGCGTCGCCGTGACCGCGCGCCTCGGGATCCTCGCCGTGGTCGCGCTCGGCTTGCTCTGCGCGGCCGTCTATCTGCTCGAAGCCGGCCACCGCGACGCACGCGTCGGTCCGGATGCCGGCGAGCCTGCGGTCACGCACGCGCCGCCGCAGGCCGCCGGTCCGAAGCCTGGGCTCGCCAGCGCGCCCACCGACGCCGCGCCCGGCGATGCCGCGCCACCGCCGAGCGACGATGCCGCGCCGCCCGGTTCTGCGCTCGCGCGCGCGACCGCCGCGTACGAACGCCAGGATTACGACGAGGCGATGGCGATCGCGCGCGACGCGCTCGCGGAGTCGCCCGGCGACGCCGGCATGCTCGGCGTCGCGGTGTCGTCGGCGTGCGCGCGCGGCGACGACAAGGTCGCGCAGCAGTTCTACGGCCAGCTGCCGCGCGACAAGCGGACCGACCTCAGAGCGCTGTGCAATCGGTTCGGGATCGCGCTCGCCGACTGATCAGCGCACGTCTTCGACGCGGCCGTCGGCGTGGCGCGCGAATCGGCCGCGGTCGCGGCCGTGGGTCGGGTCGTCGCTGGGCCAGGGCCAGCCGCCGAACCGAGTGCGCTGGTAGTCGAGGAACGCTTGCTGGATCTCCGCCGGCGAATTCATCACGAACGGGCCGTGCTGCACGACCTGCTCGCCGATCGGCCGGCCCTGCAGGAGCAACAGCTCGACGGGATCGTCGCCGGCGACCACCGGCACCTCGACGTCGGGGCGCAACCGGATGCCGGCATGCGCGTCGAGCACGCGGCCCGCGACCGTCACCGTGCGGCCCGCGAAGAAGTAGAGCGCGCGGTTCGAGCCGGCGCGTGCGGCCGGCAGCGTCCAGCTCGCGCCCGCGGCCAGGCGGATCGACCAGATCGCGACGTCGCTGTCGGCGCGCGCGGCCCACGAGTCGGGCGGCGGCGCCGGCGGCCGCTGCTCGCCGAGCGCGCCGGCAACCACGGTGACGGCTACGCCGGGCACGCTAGATTCCGGGCCGGGCACGCTAGATTCCGGGCCGGGCACGCTGGATCCAGTGCCGGACAGCTCGACGTGCGGGATCGCGTCGGCCCACAGCATGGAGAAATACGGCGCGACCATCTTCGACGCGCGCGGCAAGTTCAGCCAGATCTGGAACAGCTCGACGGGATTCGCCGCGTCGCGCGCGAGCAGCGGGAACATCTCGGAGTGCACGATCCCGGCGCCCGCCGTGAGCCACTGCGCGTCGCCGCGGCCGAAGCGCGCGGCGGCGCCGAGCGAGTCCGAGTGATCGATCAAGCCGCGGCGCACGAGCGTGACCGTCTCGAACCCGCGATGCGGATGCTGCGGAAACCCCGGCACGGTCTCGCCGTGGTACATGCGCCAGCCGTCCTTGCCGGCGAAGTCTTCACCGAGCCGCCGGCCGGCGAGCGACGCAGCCGGGCCGAGCTGCTCGTTGCCCGCCGGATACGCGTCGTCGTGATGCACGCAAAACAGGAACGGATCGAGCGTCGGCCATGGCGCGACGCCCGCGCCGAGCGAAAACACCTGAAGGATGGGTCCGTCGGTCATCACGCTGCATCTTGGCCATCGCGGGTGGCCGGCGCAATCGGCCGGAATGGCCAGGTACGTTGCTTCTCGCACGTGAACGGCTCGCCACGATCGGGCCGGAAATGCGAGCGGTTCGCGAGGTTGCGCCGCGGCATACGCGCTGCAAGAGTGGCGGACCCGTGACGCGACCGATCTTCATGCTCTTGCTCGCCGGCTGCGCACACCCGGCTGCGCCGGCCGCGCCTGCAGCTCCGCCGCCGCCCGAGGACCACTGGGAGACGGTCGGCGATCGCCAGCTCGTATCGCCCGCGCCGTGCGGCGCCGGACCGTACGAGCTCGAGCTGCCGGCGCGCCGCGACGAGTGGGGCCGGCGCGTCGTGCTGCGCGTGTACTCGGCGCGCGGGCTCGTGCTCGATTCGCACGTCGAGGGCGTCGACGACCGAGGTCGTTCGACCTGGCAGACAGGGTTTCCGCGCGGCCAGATCGCCGACGGCGATCACTCGCACTGCCGCGCCGATGCCGGCGATGCGACGACGGTCGTCGCGACCGGCAAGCCGGGCCATGCCGCGCCGGCGCCGACCACCGCGGGCGGCCGCACCTCCTACGACACGCCGGCCGACGAGCTGCCGAGGCTCGTCGAACGGACCGGGCCGATCGCGGCGCCGCTGCTCGAGCAAGGCGCGCTCGGCTGGCTGCCGCACGGCGATCCGTGGTTCTACGCCGACGACGCGCAGACCGACTTCATGAACCGCCTCGACGGCATGACGCGGATCCGGATCCGGCTCTGGCTGGAAGGAGAGTCCGATCTCGACGGCGTCGTGTTCGAGGTGCTCGACCAGCGCCTCGTGCCCGACGAGCCGCTCGCGACCTACGAGCCGCATTTCCGCGCGCGCGTCGCCGAGGCCGACGCGCGCCGCGAGGCCGCGAGGCCGGCGCCCGACGCGTGCCCGGGCTGCCGCCAGCAGCAACTGAACGCGCGCGTCGAGCGCTGCCGCCACGAAGCTCACGACGCCGACGAATGCCGGTTCCTGCACGCGCGCAACGGCCGCGAGCCGCCGGCGCCGCGCGCCGAGCCCGTGCCGCGCACGCCGGGCCGCGACGTCACGTGGATTCCGGGTTACTGGAGCTGGAGCGAGGACCTCGACGACTTCGTGTGGATCGCGGGCGTGTACGTCGTGCACGCGCCCGATCAACTCACGGTCTCGACCGAGGCCGTGCCGGATCGGACGTCCGATCAAGCGCAGGCGATCGCGGCGATGCCTGCGCCGGCCGACCTCGCACCGCCCGAGCCGTCGCGCGAGGTCGCGGTCGCGCCGCCGCCCGCGCCGCGTGTCGAGGTGATCGTCGCGCCGCCCGCGGTGCTCGGCGCGGCATGGATCCCCGGCCACTGGCGTCTCGTCGCGACGAGCTGGCAGTGGGTCGCCGGCGTCTGGGTGCGGCCGCCGGCAGGCATGCGCTTCCAGCCGCCCGCGCTGCAGGTGCGCGGCGCGGTGCACGTCTACGTTCCCGCGCGCTGGGTGCACGGGCGCTAGCGCAGCGGCCGGAAGAACGCGCGGATCTCCTCGGCGAGCAGCTCCGGCTCCTCGTGCGCGCCGAAGTGGCCGCCGCGCGGCATCTCGGTCCAGCGCGCGACGTCGAAGAACCGCTCGGCCCATTCCTTCGGCGGATGCGACAGGTCCTTCGGGAACATCGCGAAGCCGGCCGGCACCTTCTTGGTCGCGCCGAGCCACTGCTTGACCTGTTCTGCGATCCAGCGCGGGGCCTTCGCCGACATCACGGCGTGATACGGCTCGAACGACGTGCCGATCGAGCGCGTCACCCAGTACAGCATCACGTTGACGAGCAGCTCGTCCTTCGAGAACCGCCGCTCGATGTCGCCATCGCAGTCGCTCCAGCGCTCGAAGAACTGCACGAGCCACGCGGCGAGACCGGCCGGCGAATCGTCGAGAGCGATCGACAGCGACTGCGGGCGCGAGCCCTGGATCATCGCGTACGCGCCCTCGGACGCCTGAAACGCGGCGATCGTGTCGAGGTACTTGGCCTCGGCGTGCGTGGTCTCGTCGGGGCGGCGCAGCGCGTGCCAGTACGGAACGTCGGTGAGGTGGATGCCGACGACCGCGTCGCCGTGGCTGCGCGCGAGGTGCTCGGTGACGAAGCTGCCCCAGTCGCCGCCGTGCGCGCCGTAGCGCGAGTAGCCGAGCGCGATCATGAGGTCGTGCCAGCGATCGGCGACGTGAAACAGATCGCTCTTGCGGTCGGGCGCGCTCGAGAACGCGAACCCGGGCAGGCTCGGCACGACGACGTCGAACGCGTCGCGCGGATCCGCAGGATCGGTGAGCAGCGGGATCAGCTTCAAGAACCGCGCGAACGAATCGGGAAATCCGTGCGTGAGCACGAGTGGCAGCGGGCTCGATCCGCGGCCGGCGGCGTGAAGGAAGTGCACGATCGTCTCGCCGAGCGAGATCGTATGATGCGCGAATCGATTCAACGCGCGCTCCTGCGCACGCCAGTCGAACGACGTGCGCCAGTACTCGATCAGGTCGCGCAGGTAGACGTGACTCGTGCCCGCGTCCCACGAGCTCGCGAGCCCCGCTACGCTGGCCGGCCAGCGCGTGCGCTCGAGGCGCAGCCGCAGGTCGGCGAGGATCTGCTCGTCGATCGCGATGCGAAATGGTCGCGCGATGTCATCGATCTTCGTTGCCAGCTGCGACGCCGCCATAGCGTGGCGAGCAGCACGCGTCGTGCCAGGCGGCTACGCAGCCCAGCCGGGAATCGCGCGCGTGTCGTAGTGGCCGCCGCGAAACGCGGCGCTGCGCAGGATCGCGAGGTGCATCGGGATCGTCGTCGGCACGCCCTCGACGTGGAACGCCTCCAGCGCCGCGATCATGCGCCCGATCGCGTCGTCGCGATCGCGGCCGAGCACGATCACCTTCGCGATCAGCGAGTCGTAGAACGGCGGCACGACGTAGCCCGCGCACGCGTGGGTGTCGACGCGCACGCCTTCGCCGGTCGGCTCGCGCCACGCGGTGATCGTTCCCGGCGCGGGCTGGAACTGATTCGCCGGATCCTCGGCGTTGATCCGGCACTCGAGCGCGTGGCCCGCCAGCGTGACCTCGCGCCATGGCAGCGGCTCGCCGGCCGCGACGCGCAGCTGACCGACGACGAGATCGGCGCCGCTGCGCAGCTCGCTCACCGTGTGCTCGACCTGCAGCCTGCAGTTCATCTCCATGAACCGCAGCGTGCCGCCCGCGTCCAGCAGCATCTCCATCGTGCCCGCGCCGACGTAGCCGATCCGCGAGGCCGCCCGCGCCGCGGCCTCGCATGCGTGCGCGCGCAGCTCGGCGGTCAGCGCCGGCGACGGGCTCTCCTCGATCAGCTTCTGATGATTGCGCTGGACCGTGCAGTCGCGCTCGCCGAAGTGCAGCGCGCGACCGTAGCGATCGCCGAATACCTGGATCTCGACGTGCCGCCCGCCTTCGATCAGCTTCTCCAGATACACGCGATCGCCGCCGAACGCCGCGCGCGCCTCCGAGCGCGCCTCGGCGAACGCGGCTTCGACCTCGCTCGCGGTACGCGCGACGCGCATCCCGCGGCCGCCGCCGCCGTTGTCGGCCTTGAACAGCACGGGATAGCCGACGGAATCGGCGACGCGCCGCGCTTCGCCGGCGGAAGCCAACACGCCTTCGGAGCCGGGAATCACGTCGAGCCCGGCCGCGCGCATCGCGGCCTTCGCGCGCGTCTTCGTGCCCATCGTCGCGGTGACCTGCGGCGGCGGTCCGACGAACGTCACGCCGTGCTGCGCGCACAGCGTCGCGAGCAGCGGGTTCTCCGACAGAAATCCCCAGCCTGGATGCAGCGCGGTGCACCTCGTCTGCACGGCGGCTTGCACCACGCGCTCGGCGTCGAGATAGCTCTGCACCGCGCGGCCCGGCCCGATCACCACGACCTCGCGGCCGCGCAGGTACGCCGCATCGCGATCCGCCTCGCTCGCCGCGAACACCGGCACGATGCCGAGCGCGTCGCAGGCACGCGCGACCCGCACCGCGACCTCGCCGCGATTCGCGATGAACAGGCGATGAAACATCGCTAGAGCTTCAACAGGCAGGCCTGCGCGCTCGACACCTCGAACTTGCCGGCCTCTTCCATGTCGACCGACTGCGCGACGCCGTCGTGGAACACGATCACGCCGCGGCGCGCGCGCACGCCCATCCCGAACTTGCCGAAATCGGAGTCGATGCCGAGCGCCTTCGAGAACGCGGCGCTGCCGTCGGCGAGCATCACGATCTTGCCGAGCGCGTCGTGCGCCTCGGCCCACGCCTTCATCACGAACGCGTCGTTGACCGAGAGGCACGCGACGAGGTCGATGCCCTTCGCGCGCAGCTGCGGCAGCTCGGCGACGTAGCCGGGCAGGTGCTTCTGCGAGCACGTCGGCGTGAACGCGCCCGGCAGCGCGAACATGACGACCTTCTTGCCCGCGAACAGCTGCGCGGGGTCGACATCGGCGCCGCCCTCGGGGGTCGCCTGCTTGATGGTGACGGATGGGATCTTCTGGCCGACTGCGATCATGGCGAAGCGTTAGCACAGAGCGTCGCCGCCAGGCCACACAGCTTGGCGAAACGCGCCGTCTCGCCGCGCACGGCGGCCTCGGCGATCGCGGCACCGACCTCGCTGCAATGGCCGATCGGGCCGGCGCGCGCGAGGTTCTTGCCGCATGTCGGGTCGAGCGCGGTCGCGCGCGCGAGCACGAGCGCGTCGAGGCCGGCCAGCACGCGCCAGCCGGTGCTGTCATAGATGAAGACCGCGTCGATCGGCGTGCCGCCGAGCTCGGCGACCGCGCTGGGATACAGCGGCGGCACCGTCCAGCGCAGGCGTGCCTGCTCGCGGGTCAGCCGCGGATCGCCCGCGAAGTGGCGGCGCGCGTGGAGCTCGCCGCCGGTCGCGAGCCGCGCGACGAGCGGCGCCGACGCCGCGTCGAACCCGCGCGCGTAGTCGTCGTACAGATCGCGATACGGCTCGACGATCACGCGGTGCCAGGTCGCCGGGTCGACGATCCAGCCCGCGACCTCGCGGCGCCGCGTCGCGTCGTCGGCGCCGGCGACGCGGCCCAGGTACACCGCGAGATCTTCCGGCGTGCCCGGCTCGGGACGCGGCGCGGCGCGGCTACAGCCGAGCGCGACGACGAGCCATACCGCGAGCCGCATGCATGTACGATAGCGCAGGTGAGGATCGCCGACTGGTGGCGCACCAGCGACAGCACCCTGGCGCGCTGGGCCCGCGCGGCGCACGACGCGCTGCTCGGCGAGATGCCGATCCTCGCCGCCGGGACCGCGCTGTACGCGATCATCGCCGCCGTGCCGACGCTGGCCGCCGTGGTCGCGGTGTTCGGCCTCGTCAGCGACGCGCACCAGATCCAGGACCATCTCAAAGGCCTCGAGACCGTGCTGCCGCAGGACGTCGTCAGCTTCCTCGCCGATCAGCTCGAGCGCCAGGCCTCGCGCAGCTCCGGCGAGCTCGGCCTGCAGCTGGGCTCGAGCCTGCTGCTCGCGCTGATCTCGGCGCGCAGCTCGGCGCGCGCGCTCGTCGACGCGCTCAACCGCGCGTATCGCGTCCGCGACAGCCGCGGCACGTTGCACAAGCTATGGCTGACGTTCGCGCTCGCCGCCGGCACGCTGGTCGCGCTCACGATCCTGTTCGCGGTCGTCGTCGCGCTTCCCGGGATCGTCGCGATGATCGGCCTCAAGGGCTTCGGCATCGTGCACTGGCTGCGCTGGCCGGTCCTGCTCGCGGTCACGTTCGCGACGCTGCTCGCGCTGTATCGGGTCGCCCCGTCGCCGCGGCCGCTCGGAACGAACCGCCAGCTGTGGCCGGGCGCCGCGCTCTCGACGCTGCTCCTCGTGCTGGTGTCGTGGGGGCTCTCGGAGTGGGTCGAGCGCGTCGCCAACTACGAGGTGTTCTACGGCGCGTTCGGCAGCATCGTGGTCGTGGTCCTGTGGTTCTACCTCGGCACCATCGCGCTCGTGATCGGCGGGTTCCTCAACGCGGAGCTGGAACGCGCGGCCGGAGCACCTGCGCCGGATCGGTCGATGTACTAACCCCAGAGCTCGCCTGTGCTGATCCGCCTCGCGGCGGCAGCTACGGCGGCAGCTAGCGCGATCCCTTCGTTGCCGCGTCCTCGCGTTCCGACGAGGAGCGCGTCGGGGCGGCGCCTCGGCCTCGCGCGATCTGCTCCGCGATTTCGGCTCATCACAGGCGAGCTCTGGGGTTAGGATGGGGTCGGGCGGCGGCATGCAACCGATCCAGGTCATCCGTGAAGTCGCGGCAGGGCTCGCGCAAGACGAGTTCGAGAAGCGCTATCCGGATCCGTTCCTGATCCTCGACGCGGCGGCGCTGCGCGCGGTCGATCGCCGGCTCGCCGACGGCAAGACGATCGATCGGCTCGTGCTGTCGGGGCCCGCGTCGCGCCAGGGCGAGCTACTCGTCGCCTCGCTCGTCGCGCGCAACTCCGGCGAGCGCGTCGTCACGATCGGCACGAGTCCGCAGTGCGACATTTCGATCGACGATGCCTCGATCTCGAAGCAGCACGCATTCTTCGACCGCGCCGGCGACACCTGGCGCCTGTGGGACAACGACTCCGCGGCCGGCACGTTCGTCAACGACAAGCCCGTCGTCTTCAACACGCCGCGCCCGCTCACGCCCGGCGACTACATCACGCTCGGCACGGTCGACCTGACGTTCCTGACGTCGCCGCTGTTCTACGGCTTCGCCCGCCAGCTGTGATCCGACTCAGCGACAAGTCGCGCCGAACCGCATGTATCGGCTCGGGTTCTGTCGGGTACATGCCGTTGCTCGAATGTGCGATTCGCTTCGCGAGCCGGTTGTAGTCTTCTCGATCGCCGCAGCGACGACCGGCCTCGACAATCAGAAGGGCCACGCAAGCGTCCAAAAGCGACTCAGCTTCCAAAGCGAGCGCGCGCGACGTCTGTAGTCCATCGCTGATGGCTACCTAGTGTGCCTGTAAGCGTAAGCGTGCATCTACAGAGTTTTCGTTGCCATGATAGCAAAGGCATTAACGTCAAACAGGAACATCGTATCCAGACCCTGCTTCTTTGCACGTTCAGTTAGATACTCACATAATATTTCTATATTCCCAATAACAAACGTACTGGTGCGCAGGTTCTGTGGAATGCCTCCGATTTTCATACAAGCTCTTTGGATGGTTGACAAATCCAGGTCACCTAACCAATAGAGATGTTCCAGTGATTCGATCGCCAAAGCAACTGTCTTTTCGTCCGGGATAGACAACGATTTTAGTGCCAGTTCAAACACCGCTTCGGTTGCCGGTCGTACCAGCGAACATGAGAGGAGGAGGGGGCCTAATCGATCGAGGTCTCGTGCGTGATATGCCTCTCTTAGCGACGAGATGTCAGGAGATGGGAGGTTTTCTGTTGGCATTGGCGGGCTCTGTTCACGCTATCGTTGTCTTTTCATCCAATCGGACTCCTCTTTCGGACTGACTGTTCCGTCGTGATTCGCATCCGCGGGCGCAAAACTCGGCGCCGTTCCTGTAGAACTGAAACCAAATCGTTTTTGCATGAATGCCTTCTGGGCGCCTGTAAGATCATCCCATCCTACAACATATCCATGATATGTGCTTGGATGAGATCCAAAGCCGCGATTGGTAATTCGGAAGATCACAATATCCTTCGTATTCTCGTCATAACCCATTCGTGCGAGCGATATACCGTCAGAACTCCACGTGATTGTTTCTGAGCCTAACAAGGCCATTGGGCCATCCGTCGGAGCCGGAGACCCCCAACCACCGAGACCATGTTTTGGACTGGCCACGTATTGAGGGGTCGGGACTGCGCCCGGACCGCCACCGGTGGGCGGCTCGGGGCCGGTGGGCATTGTTGACTCGAATCCCATCATAGTAAAGAACAGCGTGGCGAACCCCCGAAGAGCTTTGCTGCCCTCTGCCCTTTCTGGATCGTCATTTTCGGCGAAGTCTTGTGCTGCCTGCATCTGTTGCCGTACGCCAGCAACATTACGAGCCACATACGGACCCGTTGCATCTCGCACCGCTTGGCTCACGTCACCGTGTGCAAGGTCAGCGACTGCCTGCCCCTGCGCTGCAATGTTGTCATAGAGTGCGCCCGCGAATTGGCCAGTCGCGGATACCCACCATGGCCTGAGCCCGTCCGGATCGACATAGCGCAACGGGTTGTTAAGGTCGAACGCATAGAGATCAGCCCGTCGCGGCTGTGTCGATGCATTGTCGGGAGCAAATCGATAGCTGGGATCTGCCTGCGTCCATGTCATCGATGTCTTGTCGTAGTACCGAGCGCCGTAGTAGGTGAGGCCGCTGATGTTATCCTCGTACTTGTCGTTGAACCTCCTGTTATGGCTCGCGAGTCCTTCGCTGCCTGCGCCGTCGATCGCTTCGAGCACTTCGCCGAATGGGGCATAGCTGAACGACGCGTTCACTATGCCGGTGGCCTTATCGACAGCGGCGAGCGTGCTGTCGCCAAGGCCGTGGAACAGGAACTCGACGCTCGTCGAGGTGTTGCTGGTGCGGTCGACGCGGGCGACCGTCGTGCCCATGCTCAGGTACGAATAGATGTGCGTGACGTTGCCGCTGTCGTCGTAGTGGGCCTCGACGTCGCCGACCCAGTAGACGAACTCGGTCTTGTTGCCTAGGTTGTCGCGCTTGACCGTCTGGGTGCGCTTGCCGTCCGGGTCGTACCAGTACTCCTCGCTTCCGCGAAGGTTGCCGAGGGAATCGAAATGTGACGCGCGCCGGAGCCGGTCCTTGCCGTCATACAGGAATCGCCACGACTCGCCACTGCACGTGTCGGTCTCGTATTCGAGCGAGCCCAAGCAGCGAACTGTCTGATTCCCCACGGCATCATAGTCATAGGTCGCGAACGGCGTGCCATCGGACCGGTTGAGGAGCGCGAGCACCTCCTCCGAATCGTGGACGCCATCCTCCGTGCCGTACTGGTAGGTCACGTCGCGTGGCGTGACGTCGCTGTTCGGCGGAAGCAAACTTTTCTCGGTCGCGGTCGTGAAGCGCCCCGCCGGACCGAACGTGTACTGGCCGGAGAAGTAGTTCGGCGTGGTCGTCTCGTTCGCCTGCAACAGCTGATGCCGAGGGTCATAGAGATATTGCAGCTGCTTGTGATTGCTCTCGCCGAGGTAGTGGTCGAGCGTGTTCGGATCGTCGTTGCCGAAGTAGCTCAGGTCCTGCTCGGCGACCCTTGCCGGTCCAGGGGATGTCTGCACGACCTGGCTCGCGACGCGGCCGAGGCCATCGTAGGTCCACAGCGAATGGATCGCCGTAATCGGGCTGCCGGTGATATTCGTATATTGGTCAATAGCCAGTCCGGCTACATTGCGTGTGGTCGTCGCCACACCGGTATCCAATCCGTCGCCAGACGTCAGCTGGATGTGATGAGGAAGCCCGCGCGCGTCGTAGTGTACTTGAGCCGAGGTGTGGTTCGTGCCACCGACTGAGTCTAGATACGTGGCAAGCCTCGGCGAGCCGTTCAACGTATGGGTCAGCTCGGTCTCTCTTAGGAGGTTCGAATAGCCGGCCGAAGAGAAGGAGTCGATCGTCTCGTAGATCGCCCCGGCCGCGTCCCAATTCAGCTGTTGGAGCGAAGCGTAGTTCGATCCGCTTTCGCCGGGCCCGTACGTCTCGGCCGCATATAGGTGGCCCTTGCGATTGGCATTGTAATCCCAGGTCAATGTCTCGTGATCCGCGCCGAATAGGGCTAGGTCGCCTGACGGATCCCCTCGTTTCGATCGCGTAGGCGCGCGGAAGCGCTCCGGAATTTCTTTGGACGGCGGGGGAATTTCGGGAAACGGGCGTCGGTTCGAGCGGCATGATGAGCCGCCGAGCAATGTCGAGCTTCGAGAATCACCCGCTGCGC
>DASXCY010000058.1:0-44675 GCA_036490935.1 Kofleriaceae bacterium
ATGCCGTAGACGTGCGGGCCGAGCTCGATGACGTTCAGGTAGCGCTCGATGATCGCGCGCTTGGGGAGCCGCGCCTCGAGCCGCCACGTCAGGATCGCCTCCTGGATCTTGCGATCGAGCGAGCGGCGCTGCGTGAGGAACGCGTTCTTGATCAGCTGCTGGCTGATCGTCGAGCCACCGCGCATCAGCTTGCCGTCGCGCAGGTTGATCTCGAGGCTGCGCGCGATCTGCTGGAGGTCGAAGCCGTGGTGGTCGAAGAACCGCGCGTCCTCCGCGGACGTGAACGCGCCGTAGACGTGCGCCGGGACGCGATGCAGCTCGACGTAGCCGGGCTCGCCCTTGCCGACCTTCGCGCGCGTGCCGTCGGGGAACACCTGCTCGGCGACGGCGGCGAGCTGCGTGACGTCGGCGGCGGGCGGCTCGGCGGTGACGTCGCAGCCGTTCGCGAGCGCGACGTCGAGATCGACGCCGTCGCCGGGCGGCGCCGCGAGATCGATCGCGAGGCGCGCGCGGCCGCCGAACGTGCCGGTGAGGTTCATGCCGTCGAGCGGGCCGCGGATCGCGGGCGGCAGCGACGTGAGGAGGTCCGCGCACGGCGCCGGCGCGAGCGTCAGATCGAGCTGGCCGGCCACCGGGGCGCCGCGGCGCAGCCAGCCCGAGATGGTCCAGCGGCCGGCGCCGAGCTCGAGCGACGCATCGGCGACCTGCACGGCCTCGCTGCCGATCACGAGCTGGCCGCGCAGGCCGGCGTCGATCGCGATCGGCTCCGCGGCCAGCGTCGGATGGTCGAGGCGGAGCTCGTCGATCGTGGCTTCGCAATGCTCCGCGTTGCTGCGCGCCCCCGCGCAGCCGGAGCTCGCGGTCGTGCCGGCGATGCGGACGTCGAGCGCGTCGCCGTCGCGGCGCAGCTCGAGCTCTCCCGACGCGCGGGCGGCGGACAGATCGATCCCGTGGGGCGCGAGCGGCGCGAGCGCGGCGAGCGGGACGTGATCGCCGCGCAGCGTGAGCGCGAGATCGTCGGGTGCGAGTGATGCCGAGACCGCGCGGGCGACCCCGCCGTCCTCGAGCGACGCGCGGAGCTCGAGCGAGCCGCCTCGCGCCAGCCGGCCGACCGCGACGTCGTGAAGATGGAGCTCGGTCGCGCCGGCGATCGAGACCGTGCCGGTGCCGGCGACCGCGAGCACGCGCCCGAACTTCACGCGCGGCAGCGCGACCTCGGCTGCCGAGCGCGCCAGCACGAGCTCGCCCGCCACGCGGCCCGCGCTACCGCGCAGCCAGACCCGGCCGGTCAGCACGCGCA
Source organism: Kofleriaceae bacterium (assembly GCA_036490935.1). Taxonomy (GTDB): domain Bacteria; phylum Myxococcota_A; class Polyangia; order Haliangiales; family Haliangiaceae; genus JABFXX01. The sequence continues at coordinate 1,301 of DASXCY010000058.1, forward strand.
CGCCGTCGGCATCGGGGACCAGTTGCACGTCCTCGGCGCCGAGCTCGCCGATGCCGGCGATGCGCGCGGTGAGCGTGCCGGAGCTGACCACGACGCGGCGGACGCGCGCCGAGCCGCCGTGTCCCGCGGCGCCGGAATGCGCGAGGCGACGCACGAGCCTGGCCAGGTCGGAGTCGCCGCCGCGATCGATCGCGAGCGCGATGCGCGGCGAGGCGACGCGAATCTCGTCGGCGCCGATCTGGCCGGCGAGCAGCGGCTCGAGCGCGACCGACGCCTCGATCGAATCCGCGGCGAACAGCGTGCCGAGCCGGACGTCCGAGAGCCGGACCGTTCCGGTGAGATCCGCGTCGACTCGCCCGATCTGCGCCGGCACTTCGCCCGCCGCGCCGAGATGATCGGCGAGCGCACGCGTGCGGGCCCCGACCCACGCCGCCGCCCCGATCGGCGCACCGAGCGCGACGATCGCAGTCGCGGCGAGGACCCCGCGCTCGGTCATCTAGTGAGTCGCGACCTCGCGGCGCTCGTCGCCGACGAACTCGCGCTGCAGGATGCGGCGCTCGCCGCGATCGCGCCGCGAGCCGAGCCGCGCGCCGGCGAGCATGAGCTCGCACAGCTCGCCGAACGAGATGCCGGCGGCATCCGCGATCTTCGGCAGCAGGCTCGTCGGCGTCAGGCCCGGCACCGTGTTGACCTCGAGCACGAACTCGTTGCCCGATTCGCTGACGATCATGTCGACACGCGTCGCGCCTCGGCAGCCGAGCGCGAGGTGCGCGCGCAACGCCTGCGCGAGCACGCCGCGGTAGCGCTCCGGCGTCAGCCGCGGCGGCACGAAGTAATCGGTGGCGCCGCGCGTGTACTTGTTCGCGTAGTCGTAGAACCCGGCATGCGGCGCGATCTCGACGGCGCCGAGCGCGCGGTCGTCGAGGATCGCGACCGAGACTTCCTTGCCGGCGATGTAGCGCTCGACCAGCACCTCGTCGTCGAACGCGAACGCGCCCTCGACGGCGGCCTCGAGCTCGGCCTCGTCGGTCACGATCGTGACGCCGACCGAGCTGCCCTCGCACATCGGCTTGACGACGCATGGCATGCCGAAGTCGGCGTGCACGGCCGCGACCTCTTCGCCTTCCGTGACCACGTAATACGCCGGCGTCGGCAGGTTGTGCAGCCTGAACAGCTCCTTGGCCTTGCGCTTGTGCATCGCGAGCGCGGACGCGAGCACGTCCGAGCCGGTATACGGGATGCCGAGCAGCTCGAGCAGGCCCTGCACGCAGCCGTCCTCGCCCATGCGGCCGTGCAGCGCGATGAACGCGACATCGATCTGCTCCTGGCGAACCGCCACGTCGACGTCGCCGTCCACGTAGATCGGGATGACGTCGTGGCCGCGCTCGCGCAGCGCGGTCAACACGGCCTCACCCGTGCGCAGCGACACCTCTCGCTCACTCGACAACCCACCGAGCAAAACACCGATCTTGCGGGCCCGCATGACTTGACTCCTCGCAGGAACAAACGCGGGACGCTCCCGCCGTATTGCGACCGTACGGGCGGCTCGATCGAGGGGCAATTTTTTGGGCTCCTTGACGGTGGTTCCGAGGGCGGGGTACGAAGGCCGCCGATGAGCAAGAAGAGCGAGGCGAGCGCGGACACGTCGGGCAACGGCGGGGCCGCGGCCAAGAAGTCGAAGGCCAAGCCCAAGGCGAAAAAGCCGGCCCCGAGCCCGAAGAAGAAGGCGCCGGCGCGCCGCGCGAGGGCCGAGACGATCGTCGAGCCGATGGTCGCCGCCGAGCAGATCGCGGAGTCCGAGGAGATCACGGACGCCGAGATCGTGGCCGAGACGCCGGCCGAGCCGCCGCCGCCGCGCGAGGACACCGAGGAGAACGAGGCGGTCGAGGCCGCGCCGGAGCTTTCGGACGAGGAGCGCGAGCTCGCCGCGGTGTACGGCGAGGACATGACCGCGTCGAAGGCCGCGCACGCCGAGTTTTCGGATCGGCAGACGCGCGATGAGGACCGGCCGATGGTTCCGGAGATCAATGCTCGCGAGGAGCGGCGCAACGAGTGGAAGGAGCGGCGCGAGCGGCGGAAGCAGCGGAGGGATGAACGCCAGCAGCGGAGAGGGGACGGGCCGGGGCCGGGGCAAGGGCAGGGGCAACCGCACGGGCAGGGCCAAGGGCAACCGCAGGGCCACGGGGTCAGCCGCGAGAACCGCCCGCTGCCGCCGCCCCCGCCGCAGCCGGTCAACGGCCATGCGCCCGCGTCGACGACCGAGGGTCCGGCGCGCGTCGGCACGCCGCTCGGCGACGCCGCCGCGAGCGTGTTCGCGCAGCTGCGCAACGGCCAGCCGCTGCCGGTCCGCCAGCTCGCCGCGATGATGCGCAAGCGCAACCTCGTGCAGCAGGATCCCGAGCAGCTGTGGCCGCAGCTCAAGGCCGTGTTGCTCGGCGACGAGCGCAGCTATCGGTCGCTCGGCCTGCGCCCGCGCATCGTCTATCGCGGGCGCGACCTGTTCGCGCCCGGCCCGGTCGCGGCGAGCGCGACCGCCGATGCCGAGGCCGACGTCGCGGGCGCGATGTCGCGGCTCGCCGGTGCCACGCATCGTGCGCTGGGCGCGCGGCTCCTGCGCGCGAGCCCGGCCGGGTTCGAGCGGCTGATCCACGCGTATCTCGTCGCGGCCGGCTATCGCGACATCGACTGGGTCAAGCGCGTCGGCGGCATCAGCTACGCCGCGGCGACCGCGCCGGGGCTGTCGCGCACGGTGCTGATCAGCGCGCGTTCGGGATCCGAGGCGATCGATCGGCGCGCGATCGGCGAGCTGCGGGTCGGCGTCGAGGCCAAGGACCTCGTCGCGGGGATCCTGATGTCGCCGGCGGACATCTCGGAAGACGCGGAGCGCGAGCTCGAGCGCGCCGGGCGCTCGGTCGCGGTCGTATGCGGCGCGCAGCTCGTCGCCGCGCTCGTCCAGGCCGGCGTCGGCGTGGTCAGCTCGGCGGCGCCGCTGCGCTATGTCGACGACCAGCTGCTCGACGAGCTGCTCGCGGGATGACCTGGCTCGGCCGCGCGGCGTATCGCGACGTGCTCGCGCTCCAGCACGCGGCGCGCGCGCGCGTGTGGGCCGGCGAGCCGGGGACGATCTTGTTGTGCGAGCACCCGCCGGTGATCACGCTCGGCCGCTCGGCGAACCGCGCGAACGTGCTCGCGGCCGGGGACATCCCCGTCGAGCACATCGAGCGCGGCGGCGACGTCACGTATCACGGGCCGGGGCAGCTGATGGTGTATCCGATCGTGCGGATCAAGGGCGTCGTCGAGTTTCTCGCGCGCGTCGCGGGCGTGCTCGCCGAGACCTGCGCGCAGCTCGGCGTGGCCGGCGCCGAATGGCGCCGCGATCCGGCGGGCCTGTGGCTCGGCGCCGCGAAGCTCGGCGCGTGCGGGATCCACGTCGCGCGCGGCGTCGCGATGCACGGCTGGGCGCTCAACGTCGCGACACCAGCCGCGATGTGGCAACGGATCCGGCCGTGCGGCCTGGGCGTGCCGCAGGTGTCGCTCGCCGACGCGCTCGGCGGTCACGCACCGCCCGTCGCGGCGGTCGCCGACCTCGCCGCGCCTCGCCTTCAGACCGCTCTGCTATAGGTGACCGATGGCGCGCATCGTCGTCCTTTACAATACCGACTACGACGCGGAACAAGCGCGCGCCGCGGGGCCGGATATCACCTCGGTGCGCGCTTCTGCGAAGGCGATCGCGAGCGCGCTGCGCGAATCCGGCCACGCGGTCGAGCTCGAAGGCGTGCACGGGGTCGAGGTCTACGCGGTGCTCGCGCGGCTCGGCGCCGACAAACCCGACATGCTGTTCAACCTGTGCGAGTCGATGGACGGCGATCCACGCAACGAGCCGACATTCGCCGGCCTGCTCGATCTGTTCGGCATCCCGTACACCGGCGCGGAGCTGGTCGCGCTCGCGTCGTGCCTGCACAAGCAGCGCACGAAGGACATCCTGGCCGCGCACGGCGTGCCGACGCCGCCGTACCGGTACCTGCGCACGCCCGCCGAGCTCGGCGATCCGGCGCTCGACGCGCTCGACTACCCGTGGTTCGTGAAGCTCGCCCACGAGGACGCGTCGCTCGGGATCACCGAGGCGAACGTGGTGGCCACGCCGGCGGCGCTGCGCGCGCGCGCGGGCGAGCTGATGCGCGAGTACAACGAGCCGGTGCTCGCGGAGCGCTACGTCGAGGGCCGCGAGGTCAATGTCACGATCCTCGGCTTTGGCTCCGAGCTCGAGGTGCTGCCGCTGCACGAGATCGACTTCGCGGCGATGCCGGCAGATCGCCCGCGGATCGTGAGCTATGCCGCGAAGTGGGACGAGTCCCACGTCGATTACGCCGGCACCAAGCCGGTGCCGCTCGGGCCGACGGCGCCGGAGGTGATCGCCGAGATCGAGCGCGTGTCGCTCGCGGCGTGGCGCGCGCTCGACCTGCGCGACTACGGCCGGGTCGATCTACGCGTCGATGCCGCCGGCGTGCCGTGGGTGATCGACATCAACCCGAACCCGGATATCTCGCCCGATGCCGGCGTCGCGCGCGCCGCGGCGGCTGCGGGAATTTCGTATCCTCAGCTGGTGTCGAAGGTTGCCGCGATCGCCATACGGCGGCGTGCGACGATGGCCAGATGATCTGCCGGCTCGCGGTCGCGCTCGCGGTGACCGCCGCGGCGCGGCCGGCGCGCGCCGACGGGCCCAGCGATCGCACGCGCGAGGTCGAGGCCGCGGTCACCACCGCGATGGGCGCGGCGTACCTGGTCGCGGAGGTCGGGTTCAGCCGGCAGCTGTCGCCGACCACGTGCACCTGGTGTGACCCGGACGGCTTCGATGCCGGCGCGCGGAACCTCTTGCGCTGGCGCGACACGTCGCTCGCGAACACGCTCTCCGACGCGACCGGCTACGTGAGCGCGCCGCTCGCCGCCGCCGGGCTCACGATCCTTGCCGGGCGCGGCCACGACTGGCGCCGCCACTACGACGACGTCGTGCCGATCGTGCAGGCCGCGATCGCCGCGAGCCTCGTCCAGCACGTGACCAAGGTGACGGTCGCGCGCCAGCGGCCGTACGCGCATTACGCCGCGCCTGGCACGCTGGTGCCGTCGGAAGAGGACAACGTCTCGTTCTGGTCGGGGCACACGTCGCTGACGTTCGCGCTCGCGGTCTCGGCCGGCACGGTGACGAGCTCGCGCGGCTACGCGCTCGCGCCCGTGGTGTGGGCGACCGGGCTCGGGCTCGCCGCGGCGACCGGCTACCTGCGCATCGCGGCCGATCGGCATTACGCGACCGACGCGTTGACCGGCGCCGTGATGGGCACGCTCGTCGGCTATGCGTGGCCCAAGCTCGTGCACCCGTGGATCGGGCGCGACGTCGACGTCGTGCCGACGGCGAACGGGCTGGCCGCGGTCGGTCGGTTCTAGGCCCGCGACGTGCACCACGTGGGGGTGTGCGTCCGGGCGCAATCATCCTGGCGATCGCGGTGTGCGCGCCGCGCGCGGTGCGCGCGGATGGCGTGACCGCGACGGTCGGCGGCGGCCTGGATGTGGCGCACGACGGTACCGGCGTGGCGTGGGGCACTCGCGTGACGATCGGTTCGCGCGACCTGCTCGGCCTCGAGCTCGGCTTCGTCGGGACCGATCACGCACTCGCCGGCGGCGGCTCGCTCGACGGCAACGCGGTCGACGCGGCGGTGCGTCTCGCGCCGTGGCCGCGCCACGCATGGACGCCGTACGCGTTCGCCGGCCTCGGCTGGCAACGCTACGACACCTCGGGCTCGATGATGCGCGCGCCGGCCGACGCGCCGACCTGGCCGGCCGGCGGCGGCTTGCAGTTCCGGCTCGGCGGCGGCGTCGTGCTCGATGCCCGCGCGACGTATCGCGCGTCGACGATCGACTCGTGGACCGCAGGTGCGTCGCTGGGCCTCGAGCTCTGATCGACTAATCTGCGTCGGTATCGCCGTCGGTGTCGCCGGAGAGGCGGCGTAGCTTTTTCTGCAGGCCGAAGCGCGAGAGGCCGAGCAGGCGTGCGGCGACGGTCTGGTTGTTCTTGGCGCGCGTCATCGCGGCGGCGATGTACGCCTGCTCGGTCGCGAGCAGGGCGGGCTTGAGCTTGAGCTCTTCGCCGGCGGCGGGTTTGCCGGGTTCGGGGCGCGCGGCCGCCGCCGCGACCGCATCGGGGAGATCGGGCAGGTCGATCACGTCGCCGCCGATCGCGACGCCGCGCGCGAGCGCGTTCTCGAGCTCGCGCACGTTGCCCGGCCAGCGATGCTGGCCGAGCGCGCGCAGCGCGGCGCGCGTGAGTCGCGGCACTGCCTTGGCGGTGCCGAGCCGCGCCAGCAAATATTCGACGAGCAGCGGCAGATCGCCGTCGCGCTCGCGCAGCGGCGGGATCGGGACCGCGATCACCTCGAGCCGGAACCGCAAGTCCTCGCGAAACCGGCCTGCTGCGGTGAGCTCGGCGAGCGGATGCTGGGTCGCCGCGACCACGCGTACGTCCACCTTGCGCGTGCGCGTGTCGCCGACGCGGCGCACGAGCCCGTCCTGGAGCACGCGCAGCAGCTTCGCCTGCATCGCCGCGCTGGTGTCGGCGACCTCGTCGAGGAACAGCGTGCCGCCGTCGGCGACCTCGAACAGGCCGCGGCGATCGCGGTCGGCGCCGGTGAACGCGCCGCGCACGTGGCCGAACAGCTCGCTCTCGAGCAACGGCTCGGGCACCGCGCTGCAGTTGATCGCGACGAACGGGCCCTCGCGGCGCGGCCCGTGATCGTGCAGCGCGCGCGCGACGAGCTCCTTGCCGGTGCCGCTCTCGCCGACGATCACGACCGGCAGCGACGTCATCGCCGCGCGATCGACCACGTCGAGCATGCGCACCATCGCGGGCGAGCGGCCGATGATCTGCTCGTAGCGATGGCGCAGCCGATCGCGATCGGGCAGGTCGGCCTTGACGCGCACGAGCTCGGCATCGCGGTCGGCGAGCTCGTTCGACAGCCGGCGGTTGAGATCCTCGACCTCGCGCGTCGACCGGCGCAAGTCGTCGGCGAGTCGCGCGTTCTCGATCGCGATCGCGGCGATGTCCGCGAGCTCGCCGAGCACGGCGGCCGCCGGCTCGTCGAACGCGCCGCCGCGCAGCCGGTGATCGACATAGATGCAGCCGATGATCGTGCCGCGCTGGCGAAGCGGCACCGCGAGCACCGAGCGCAACCGCAGCGCCGCGACCGACGCCGCGATCGCGAATCGCTCGTCGTGCCCGGCGTCGACGGTGAGCACCGGCTCGCCCGTCTGCGCCGCGCGCTCGGCGATCGAGCGGCTGACCGCGCGTTCGTGCTCGAGATCGGTCATCGCGAAGTTGCGCGCGACGACCGGCGCGAGCTCGCCGGTGCCCTGCCGCAACAGCAAGAAGCCGCGCTCGGCCGCGGTCAGCTCGATCGCGGTGTCGATGACCTCGTCGAGGATGCGCTCGACGCTGGCTTCGGTGTTGAGCCGGCGCGACAGCGTGAGCAGCCGGCGCCCGGCGTCGTCGATGCGCGGCGCGGCGATGACCGAACGCGGTGGCACGCCGCCGCCCGGCAGCCGCGCGAGCTCGGGCTCGGCCTCGAGCGCGGCGCGAAACGCGGGCGCGGCCGCGGCGACCATCGCGGCGTGCGCGGCGCGCGCTCGGTCGGCCTCGCCGCGCGCGAGCACGTGATCGCGTTCGCGTAGCGCGAGCAGCGCGGCGGTCGCGTGGCCGCGATACGCGCGCTCGAGCCGATCGGCCTCGCCGGCACGCGCGGCCACCTCGGCGCACGCGCGCGCGAGCTCGGGCGCGTGCTCGCCGGTCGCGAGCGCGAGCCGGCCGCGCGCGAGCGTCCACCGATCGCGATCGTCGGCGCTCGCGCACAACGCCGCGACGTCGACGTCGCCGACGCGATGGCCGGCCTCGGCGAGCGCGACGTATGACGAGACCTGCGCATGCGCGTCGCCGCGCTCGCGGCCGATCGCGAGCCCGTCGCGATACGCGCGCTCGGCGCCGGCGGCGTCGCCGAGCTTCTGCAACGCATCGCCGAGCACGAGCAGCGCGAACGCGCGCAGGTGCGGCGCGCCGCCGGCGTTCGCGATCGCGGCTTCGGCTGCAGTGCGCGCGTCGGTGGCTTCGCCGACGAGCACCAGCGCGTTGCCGCGGTTCAAGTCGGCCGCGACGCGCTCGGTCGTCGCGCCGAGCTCGGCGAACACGCGGCTCGCGGCGGCGAGCCGCGGCAGCGCTTCGCTCGCGCGGCCGCGCTCGACGAGCGCGGTGCCGAGGTTGAGCTCGGCGACCGCCGCCGCGTGCACCTCGCCGGCCTCGCCGAGCAAGCGCACGGCCTCGCGATAGCGCTCCGACGCGAGCGCGAGCTGACCGCGCTGCTGCGCGACCATGCCGCGCAGCGACAGCGCGCGCCCGATCGAGGCTCCGCGACGCTCCGGGTCGCCGCGCGCCCCGGCCGAGCCGGGGGGTTCGAGATCGTCGCCGCCGGCCTCGAGCGCGGCGAACGCACGGTCGGCCTCGTCGAGCTCGCCGAGGTAGAACGCGGCGAGGCCGGCCGCTTCGGCGCGCAACCCGACGAGCGGCTCGCCCGCGGCGCGCGCCACGCGCCGCGCATCGGCGAACCGCGAGCGCGTGACGAGCAGCCGCGCGTACGTGCCGGCGATCTCGGCGTGCGCGGGATGGGCGGCGTGAAGCCTCGCGAGCACGGCCTCGGCGTCGTCGAGCGCACCGGCGCGCTGCGCGGCGCGCGCGACGATCAGCTCGGCGAGCACCGGGTCGGCGCCGCCAGCGCGCGCGAGCTCGGCCAGCGGCGCGACCTCGCGATAGTCCGCCGCCGCGGCCGCCGCGCGCGCCGCGATCAGCGCGGCCCGCCCGCGCACGAACCCGGACTCGATCACGCGCGATGCCAGCGCGCGCGCGCGATCGGGTCGGCCGCGCGCGAGCAGTTGCTCGGCGATGTCGCACGCGCGGTTCGCGAGCGTCGCGTCGAGCGGCGCGAGCCCGAGCAGGGCCGCGACCGGCTCGAGCGCGGCATGATCGGCGAGCGCGAGCGTCAGCCCGGCCGCGGCCAGCGCGGCGTCGGGTCCGGCGACCTCGCACGTCGCGCGATCGAGGGCGAGCTCGTCACCGGTGCGGCCGGCGAGCCCCGCGCGTTCGAGCTCGACCACCTCGGCGAGCCCGATGCGCACGCTCGAACCGGCGCGGGCCGTCGCGAGCGCGCGATCGATCCGCGCGCGTCCGCCCCACGCGGCGACCGCGGCCGCGAGCCGCCGCGCGCCGGCGGAAACCGCGCCGAGCTGGCGCGCGCGCAGCTCGGCCGCGCCGGCGGTGGTGCGCGCCGCCCAGTCGATCGCGAACGGCTGCGGCTCACCCGCGATCGACCGCACGAGCTCGATCGCGGTCAGCGCGAGCCCGCCCGACGCCTCGCGGAGCGCGCGCACCCACGCATCGGGCGGCGTGCCCGCGATCATCTGCGCCGCGACCGCGCGGACGCCGGCGTCGTCGAGGACGGGCGTCGCGTGCGCGACCACGCGCTCGCGCGGAGGCATCGCCGGTTCCGGATCGACGATCGCGATCGCCGGGCGCGCTGCGGCCGCACGCGCGAACGCCGCGACCGCGTCGCCGGCGCGCGGATCGCCGCCGAGCTCGACGACGACCAGCGCACCCGAGGCGCGCGCGCCACGCGCGAGGCGATCGAGCCACGCGCCGCCGCCCGTCACGCCGAACCGCGCCGCGAGCTCGTCGAGCGAGCCCGCGAGCACCGCCGCCGGCTCGCGATGCCGCACGACCTCGTCGAGCTGCCAGCGCCGGATCGCCGCGTCGGCGAGCAGCCGCGCGCCCGAGCCGGCCGCGCCGGCGACGACGTGCACGTCCGCGCGCGTCGCGAGGCCGCGCGCGAGCTCGTCGATCACCGCCTGCGCGCCGGGCCATGCGGCGACGACCGGCGGCGCCGCGACATCCGGCCGCGCGCGGCGTGCGCGATCGGGCGCGATCGCCGCCGCGAGCTGATCGAGCTCGTCGAGCACGGCGAGTGCCGACGCCGGTCGCGCGTCGAGCTCGCGCGCGGTCATCCGGCCGATCAGATCGGCGAGCGGGCGCGGCAGGCCGGGCAGGGCAGGCGGCGCCGTGCGGGTGACCGCGCGCTGCACGAGCTCGCCGAGCGCGGGCGCATCGACGAGCGGGCGGCCGGTCGCCAGCCGCACCGCCGTCGCGCCGAGCGCGTAGACATCGCCGCGCGGCTCGACGTGGCCGGCGAACGCCTCGGGTGCCATGTAGTGCGGCGTCCCGCGCGCGTCATCGCCGGTCGACAGCCCGAGATCGACGAGCATCGCGCGGCCGTCGCCCTGCACGAGCACGTTGCCGGGCGAGACGTCACCGTGCACGAGCCCGGCGGCGTGGATCACCGCGAGCGCGCCGGCGACGTCCGCGAGCAGGCTCCACAGCGCCGGCGCATCCCACGCGGCGCGCGCGTCGCTGCGCACGCCCTCGATCCAGTCCGCCACGAAGAACGGCGCGCCGGCCGGCACGTCGTCGATCGCCTCGCTGGTGCGGCCGACCTCGTGGACCCGTGGCAGCGCAGGATGATCGAGTCGCGCGAGCTGCTCGAACTCGTCGAGCAGGCGCGCCTCGTCGCGCGTCGCGAGCTTGAGCGCGCGCGAGCCGCCGCCGGTCTCGTCGATCACGCGCAGCACGCGCCCGAACGCGCCGCCCCCGACGCGCTCGACGACGCGATAGCGCCCGAGCACGACCGGCTCGTGCGAGCCACGGCGGACGGCCATGACGCCATGTCAACGGAATTGGCAGGTCCTGTCAACATGATTGGCTGAGGCCAGATCGGGGCTTTGAAATGTGGCCATGTTATGGTCCGTTCGTGCCGGACGACGACCGGAACCGCCGCCGGCTCGGCGATGCTACGCGCGGGCGCATCGCGGACCTCGCGGAGGGCTGGAGCGTGGATTCGCCCAAGCCCGAAGCGAAGCCGTCGCCGGCGGCCGCTCCGGATCCGGCACCGGCGTCCGGGACCGGCCCGCGCAAGAAGCCGCGCACCGTACCGCCGCCGCCCCCCGGATCGGCCGAGCGGGCGCAGCTGGAGCAAGCGATCGTCGAGGCGACGCCGACGCCGCGGCCCAGGCCGGTGAGCGGGCCTCCGCCGGTCCCCGAGCGCGCGAAGTCGCCGTCGCGACCGCCGTCGCCGCCCCCCGCGCCCCCGCCGCCGCCGCCCGCCCCCGCGGCGCGCGCGTCGGATCCGAACCTGACCGTGCCGATCGGCGAGTTCGAGCACGCGAGCGAGAGCGCCGCCGACAAGCTACGCGTCGCGTACACGCACGCCACGGTCGTCCACGACGCCGCGGATGCGCTGCTCAAGATTCCGGCCCCGCCCGAGCCGCGCGGCGATCCGACGACGGTCGACACGCGCGGCGACGCGACCGCGATCCGCGCCGGCACCGAAACCAAGACGAGGACCGGCGGCCGGCTGCGCACCGTCGCGACGCTGCGCCGCCAGCGCGGCCTGGTCGGCGACATGCGCTACGTGTTCACCGCGCTGTTCGGCGTGCGCCGCGCGCGCCGCGAGCTCGGCGAGCTCGAGCACAAGCAGATCGGGCGCCAGACGTCGCGGCGCCGCCACCTGACCACGCTCGGCCGCACGGCGATCGGCGCGGACACGCTGCGCCACGCCGCGCTCGGCGACGCGCGCGACGCGCTCGGCGCCGTCGAGGACGAGCGCTCCAAACACGCCGGCGCAGTCGCCGCCGCCGATGCCGAGCTCGATCGCGTTCGCCGCGATCGCGAGGCGAAGATCAAGCAGCACGCCGACGACATCGCGAAGTGCGACGGCGAGCTCACCGACGTCGTGAAGCGTGTCGAGCCGCTCGAGAAGGATGCGGCGGCCGCGCGCAAGCGCGCCGACGACCTGCGCAGCTCGCTCGCGCGCATCGACAAGCGGATCGCCGAGACCGAGGCGAGCCTGGTCTCGGTCAAAGGTGACAAGGATCCGGCGGCGATCCAGGCCGAGCTGGCGAGCCTGCGCGCCGATCGCCGCGCCGTGCAGCGCGACGAGCCTACCATCGCCGCCGAGCTCGACGGCCTGAACCCGCGCATCGCCGCGCTCGAGGCCGCACGCGTCGAGGCGCAGAACCGGCGGCGCGCGCTCGACGAGGCCGAAGCCGACGACAAGCGCCGCACCGCCGAGCTGCTCGACGCGATCGGCGCGAAGCGCAAGGTCGTCGATCGCGCCGCCGGCGAAGCCGAGACCGCGCGCGACAAGGTGCTGTTCGAGCTCGGCGAGCGGCTCTACGTCGACCGCCACGACGTGCTCGCGGCGCAGCTCGCACCGATCGATCACATCGACCTCGAGCTCGGCGAGACCGATCGCAAGATCATGGAGCTGCGCGAGATCCTGTCCAACGTCGATCGCGCGAAGCTCGCGCGCGGCGCGCTGGTGATCGCGGGCGGCGTGCTCGTGATCGGCGCGGTCGTCGGCTGGATCGTGTACCTGGCGGTCGCCTAGCCGAGCATTCGATCGATGCGGTCGATCGCGGCGAGCACCATCACGACGCGCGCGGCTCCGAGCAGCAGACCCGCGGTGCCGATCGTGATCGCGGCGGCCGCCCCGAGCCGCGAGGCCCCGGGGGCGCCGCGCCGGCGGAAACCGGCCCAGCCGCAGCCGATGGCGCCCAGCCCCAGCCCGAGCGCGACGTACAGACCCGGCGCGGGTAGGCCGGCAGCCGCCATCGCGGCGAACGCGAGCACGAGGGCGAGCCGGACCACGCGATCACGCTAGCTGCGACGGTGAACCGGCGCGAGTTTTCGTGCTACCCGGGCGAGCCGCCGCCGGTTTGCCTCCGTAGCGCCGAGCGCCGGCGGCGCGAGGCGATCGTCCATCGGCGAGTCGGGCTTTGGGCTTTGGGCTTTGGGCTTTGGGCTTTGGGCTTTGGCCAGAGTCGGACTTTTCCCGCTGGCCAAAGCCCGAAGCCCAACGCCCAATGCCCTTGATCCAGTCCCGATCCGGCAGAGTCGTGGTACACGAGCCGCCGCCGGTTTGCCTCCGTAGCGCCGAGCGCCGGCGGCGCGAGGCGATCGTCCATCGGCGAGTCGTGGTACACGAGCCGCCGATGGATGTCCGCGCCGGATTTTGCGCGATCGTCGGCCTGCCGAATGTCGGCAAGTCGACGTTGCTCAATCGCGTGCTCGGCAAGCACCTGGTCGCGGTCTCGGCGAAGCCGCAGACCACACGCGACCGCATCGTCGGCGTGCACGCGGTCGAGCTCCCCGGCGACACCCCGGCGCGCGCGCAGATCGCCTACGTCGACACGCCGGGCGTGCAGGCCGGCCCCGGGCCGCTGCGCCGCTACATGCGCGATGTCGCGCTCGCCGCCGCGGCCGATGCCGATGTCGTGCTGCTGCTCGTCGACGCGACCGACCGACGCGGCCGCGTGCCCGGCCGGCTCGCCGAGGACGACGCGGCGGCGCTCGCCGAGGCCGCGCGGCCCAAGCCGCTCGTCGTCGCGCTCAACAAGGTGGATCGCGTCGGCAAGCCCGAGCTGCTGCCGGTGATCGAGCAGTGGGCGCGCTCGCCGGGCGAGCCCGAGGTCGTGCCGATCTCGGCCCAGAACGGCGATAACGTCGACGTGCTCGAGCGCGCGATCGCGCGCCGGCTGCCGGTCGGCCCGGCGCTGTTTCCCGACGACATGGTCACCGATCGATCGCCGCAGTTCGTCGCGCAGGAGATCATCCGCGAACAGCTCTATCACCAGCTCGGCAAGGAGCTGCCGTATGCCTCGGCGGTCCAGATCGAGACGTGGAACGAGCGCGACAAGGACGTCGTGATCGGCGCGGTGATCGTCGTCGAGCGCGCGTCGCAAAAGCCGATCGTCGTCGGGCGCGGCGGCTCGCGCGTCAAGGAGCTCGGCATCGCCGCGCGCACCGCGCTCGCGTCCGCGCTCGGCCGCACCGTGCACCTGACGCTGTTCGTGCAGGTGCGCGAGGAGTGGAGCCGGCGCACGCAGGAGCTCGCGAAGCTTGGCTACGGCGGAGACAAAGGCCGATGACCGCGCCGCTCCTCGCGATCGTCGGTCGGCCGAACGTCGGCAAGTCGACGCTGTTCAACCGGCTCGTCGGCGGCCGGCCCGCGCTCGTGCACGACACCCCGCACCTGACGCGCGATCGCCGCTACGGCGAAGTCGACTATTTCGGGCGCACGCTGCGCGCGGTCGACACCGGCGGCCTCGATCCCGAGGCCGAGCGCGAGGTCGTCGGCGCCGGCATTCACCGCCAGGCGCTCCGCGCGATCGGCGAGGCCGATGCGGTGCTGCTCGTGGTCGACGGCCGCGCCGGCGTGTCGTCGGTCGATCACGCGCTCGCCCGCCAGCTGCGTGCGACCGGCAAGCCGCTGTTCCTCGCGGTCAACAAGGTCGATCACCCGACGCGCGACAACCTCGTCCACGACTTTCACGAGCTCCGCATCGATCGGATCTTCGGGGTCTCCGCCGCGCACGGCCGCGGCATCGACGCCCTGGTGGAGGCGATCGTGGACGGCTTGGGACTCCGGACCTCGGACCGCGGACCTCGGGAGGAATCGGACGACGTCATCCAGTCCGAAGTCCGTAGTCCGAAATCCGAAGCCCGCGAAGGCCCCCTCCGCGTCGCCTTCGTCGGCCGGCCCAACGCCGGCAAGTCGTCGCTCACCAACCGGCTGCTCGGCGAAGAGCGCTCGCTCGTCCACCACGAGGCCGGCACGACCACCGATCCGGTCGACGCGCCGTTCTCGATCGGCGGCCGCGACTACGTGCTGGTCGACACCGCGGGCATCCGGCGCAAGGCGAAGATCGACGAGGACATCGAGAAGCTCGCGGTCACGATGGCGCTCGGCCAGATCGAGCGCGCCGACGTTGTCGTGCTCGTCATCGACGCGGGCATCGGGCCGGCCGAGCAGGACGCGCGCATCGCCGGCAAGACCGAGGAATCGGGCCGCGCGCTCGTGCTCGCGCTCAACAAGTCGGATCTCGTCGCCGGCGACAAGCGCGCCGCCGAGCTGCGCGAGGCGATGACCGAGACGTTTCACTTCATGCCGTGGGCGCCGACCACGATGCTCTCGGCCCAACGCGGCGACGGCGTCGATCGCCTGCTCGATCTCGTCGATCGCGTCGCGGTCGAGCACGCGCGCCGCATCCCGACCGCGCAGCTCAACCGGTTCTTCGCCGAGGTCGTCGAGGAGCGCCCGCCGCCGCTGCATCACGGTCACGCCGTGCGCGTCCACTACCTGACGCAGGTCGGGATCGAGCCGCCGACGTTCGTGTTGTGGGCGAACCATCCCGACGGCCTCGCGCCCAGCTACAAGCGCTTCCTCGCGAACCGCCTGCGCGACAGCTATGGGTTTCGCGGCACGCCGCTGCGCATCGTCGTCAAGGCGCGCAAAGATCGCCACCTCCGCGACGAGTGATTCAGAAGTAGCCCCAGCGGATCGTGCCGCGCAGGCCGAGCGAGAACACCGTGACGTCGCCGCCGAACGACGCCAGCCTGCCTTCGATGCCCCACGACCGCGACCGGCTCGCGAGCACGTCGAGTCCGCCACCGATGACGAGCACGAATTCGCCGCCACTGCCGATGGGACCGCCGCCGGACCACACGCCGCCGACGCCGCCGAACGCGTACGGCACGTACTTCAGCACGTCGAACCGGAACACCGCGCCGACGTCGCCGAGGCCCGCGAACGACGCGTCGCTCTGGCCCTTGGCGGCGCCGCCGTCGAAGACGTGGCCGGCAAGCTCGCCGCGCAGCGACAGGTCCGTGCTCACGCCGCGCTCGTAGATCACCGACAGCGAGCCGCCGATGTCGGGCGAGACCTCGGGCGGCGTCTTGCTGCTGCCCGGTTGCATCGGGGCTTGCGTCGAGAACGTCGCCCAGCCGACCTCGACCGAAAGCGCCTGGTCATCGCCGTCGGCGTGCGCTGGCGCCGCGAGCGCGCAGACGATCACGGGCAACAGATACGCGATCTTCGCGGTCCAAGCCGGCACACCCCGAATAGTGCTATATCGCGGTTCGCCGTGGCCAAGAAGGAAGACAAAAAGCCTGTGGGCTTCGATCCCAAGGCGGTTCAGGTCGGCGGCGACTCGATCCTCGAGCGCCTCGTCCCGCACGTGAAGAAGATCGTGATCGCCATCGTGATCACGGCGGCGGTGCTCAGCGTCGTGTTCTTCTTCAAATGGCTCAAGGACCGCAAGCTCGAGAAGCAGACCGACGGGCTCGCCGAGGTGATCGACGTGGGCGATCGACCGGTGCGCGTGCCCGGCGAGGCCGCCGATCCGAAGGACAAGCAGCCGTCGTTTGCCGACGACAAGGAGCGCGCGAACGCCGTGCTCGAGACGCTCGGCAAGCAGGAGACGCCGATCGCGAGCCCCGGTTACAAGGCGGGAGCGCTGCTCCAGGCCGGCCGGCTCGACGACGCGATCGCCGAGTACAAGAAGGGCCAGGCCGAGCCCGGCCTCGACGGCGTGCTCGCGCGCGAAGGCCTCGGCCTGGCGCTCGAGGCCAAGGCCGCGGGCGAGAAAGACCCGGCGGCGCGCAACAAGGGCTACGAGGACGCGCTCGCCGCATTCCAGGCCATGCAGCCCGACGACAAAGGCGCGCGCCGTGACTACGCGCTCTATCACCAGGGCCGCTTGCTGATCGAGCTCGGCAAGCTGGCCGAAGCGAAGACCGCACTCGAGAAGGCCAAGGAGCTCGGCAAGGACACGGCGCTCGTCGAGCTGATCGACATGCGGCTCGTTTCGCTCGGAGCGGGATGAGCGTGACGCTCCGCTGGCTCGCGATCGTGGCGGTGATGGCGGGCTGCGGGCGCGTGCCGTGGCGGCGCGCCGACGCGATGAACGCGCAGGCCGTCGAAGAAGCCGGCGAAGATCGGCTGTCGCTGAAGTGGCGGTTCGTCACCGCGGATCGGCTGTCCGAGATCGCGCCGCAGGAGTTCGCGGCGGCTTCGGTGTACGCCGACACGCTCTACGTCGGCTCGGCGAGCGGCAAGTTCTTCGCGCTGCGCGCCTCCGACGGCGCGGTGCGCTGGCGCAAGACGATCGGTGGGGTCGCGTGCGCGCCGCTCGTCAGCGGCGGGATCCTGTACGTCGCGACCACCGAAGGCATGCTGTTCGCGCTCGACGCGCAGACCGCGGAGCAGAAGTGGCGCTATCAGAGCCGCGGCCCGATCGAGCAGACGCCGACGATCGCCGGCGACGTCATCTACTTCGCGAACGAGGCCGACCAGGTCGTCGCGCTCGACGCCGGGACCGGCAAGTTCAAGTGGCAGTACAAGAGCGAGACGCCCGAGGAGTACACGCTGCGCGGCCACGCCGGCGTGAGGATCGACGGCGAGCTCATCTATACCGGGTTCTCGAACGGCACGATGGTCGCGCTGCGCAAGGACACCGGCTCGGTCGCGTGGTCGACCTCGCTCAAGGGCGATGCGGAGCGGTTCATGGACGTCGACGCGACCCCGCTCGTGCTCGGCGACATCGTGTACACCTCGTCGTCGTCGGGCGGCGTGTTCGCGCTCGACAAGGCGACAGGCCTGGTGCGCTGGCGCGTGCCGTTCTACGACGCCGCGGCGCCGAGCGCGAACGGTAACGTCGGCGGCCTCGCCAGCGATGGCAAGCTGCTCTACGTCTCGGTCGCCGACCTCGGCACGTACGCGATCGATCTCGACGGCAACATCATCTGGCGGGTCGGGGCACGGGGCGGCGGCGAGCCCGGTACGCCGGTCCTCTACAGCGACCTCGTCGTCTACTCGCTCGCCGAGGACGGCCTGTTCCTCGCCGAGCGCCGCACCGGCAAGACCGTCCAGTTCTTCGATCCCGGCGACGGCGTCTCGGCCCAGCCGACCATCACCGGCGACGGCCGCCTGTTCGTGATGTCGAACCGCGGCATCCTGTACGCATTCGACGTGGACTGACTACAGTGGGCCCGGGTCGCCGGCGGCGATGAAGCTGGCCCAGAAGTACGGGTGGGCGTACCTCGGCTGGTGCGCGAGCTCGAGCTGGACCGAGCGCAGCGCGGCGCTACGGCCTTCGCGCGCGTGCAGGCGCTTGTAGTAGCCGGTCATGAGGTCGCGCGTCGCCTTGTCGTCGACCTGCCACAACGACATCACCAGGCTTTCGGCGCCGGCGATCACGAGCGCGCGGCGCAGGCCGTACACGCCGTCACCGTGGCTGACCTTGCCCAGGCCGGTCTCGCACGCCGACATCACCACGAGCTTGGTGCCCCACAGGTCGAGGCCCGAGGCTTCGTAGGCGGTCAGGATGCCGTCCTCGCTGCCCGAGCTGAGCTTGTTCGCACCGGCGAACGCGAGCCCGGAGTCGAGCAGCGGGTTCTCGTCGTCGCCGCCGCTCTCGAGGAAGAAGCCGTGCGTCGCGAGGTGCAGGACGCTCGGTGCGTGCACCGCCTTGACCGCGTTCTCGGTCGCCTGCTTGTCGCGCAGCACGGTCGCGCCGGCGAGCTGCCCGACCACCGCGTCGGCTTCCTGGCCGGTGCCCGGCAGGCGCGGCCAGGTCAGGCCGGTCATCGCGCGGCCGCGGCGACCCGCCGGTCTCGGGGCCGCGGCACCGCCGTCGAAGTCGGGGTCCGCGAAGATGAGCGGCGCGCCCGGCGTCCCGGCGCGCACGCCGAACCGCAACACGTCGCGGCCCGACGTCAGGTACGTGAACGTGTAGTCCTCGACGAGGTAGTGCTTGCCGTCGTGCAGGGCGGCGAACGGCACGAGGTTGAGCGCGCCGTCGGGCGCGATCAGCACCTGCTTGGCGCCGCCGAGCGCCGGCACGAGCGGGCGAAACGCGAGCGCGTACAGCGCGCCGGCCAGCTCGGCGACGCGATCGTTATCGGGATCGCCGAGGGCCTTGCGAAACTTCGCGAGCGCGTCGTCGATCGGCGGCGTCGGGCCGAGATCGACGAGCACCGGGTCGCCGTGGCTCGCGAGCACGTACGCGGCGTAGCGGCGGGCCAGCGGCGCCGGCTTGGGCACGGCGGGCGCGTGCCAGTCGCGCGGCTCGTAATCGACGAGCTCGACGAGCCGCGTGTCGCGCGGGAGCTTCGCCTGCACGGCCGCGAGATCGACGACCTGCGTCGCGACCTTGTACGCGGCGCTCGCGCGGCCGAGCGCGACCTCGAGCTCGCGGATGCGATCGGAGAGCGCCGCGACGTCCTTCGCGTAGTCCTGCGCACCGCTCGGGCCGGCGACCGCGAGCTTCGCCAGCCGGCCGCGCGCGTCGGCGAGCTCGTCGAGCAGCTTGCGATCCGCGGGCGAGAGCTTGCCGCGCAAGGTCGCCAGGTTCGCGGCGGTCGCGTCGAGCACGCGGCCCTTGCGCCGCAGCACCGTGGTCAACGCCAGCCGCGTCGCGGCCGCGCTCCTGGGCGCGACGTCGACGTCGAACGAGATCGCGGTGTCGAGCTCGCGCTGGCGCGCGAAGTACGACAGGTGATCGGCCTCGGTGCCGGTGCCGAGCACGGTCGCGAGCTCGCGCTCGGCGATGTCGAGATCCTCGGCGAGCACGCGCTGCGCCTTGTCGAGCTCGTGGGCCGCGACGTAGATCGCGACCAGGCCGAGGTGCAGGCGCGCCACCAGGATCGCACCCTTGCCGAATTCGCGATCGAGCTCGGCCATCTCCGCGACGTACAGCTCCTCGGCGTGCTTGTAGTGGCCGAGCTCGCGCTCGAGGTCGCCCATCATCGAGTTCATGCCGGTGTTGTTCGTCTTCGAGAACCGCGCCATGCCCGCCGCCGCCTTGCCGAACAGCTCGAGCGCCTCCTTCGGCTTGCCGAGCGCACGCTTCGCGCTCGCGAGCTGCGCGTAGGCCGGCATCGGCGAGTGCGTCTTGTCTTGCAGCGCGACGAGCCGCGTCAGCGTCGCGTCCGCCGCGGCGTAGTCGCCGGTCTCGTACGACATCCAGCCGGTCGTGAACAGGATCGGCTCGAGCTCGCGCGCCGCGGGCCCCTTGTCGTGCTCGACGGCCGCGATCTCCGCGTCGCCGAGCTGCTTCGCCTGGTCGTAGTAGCGCTTCGCGAGGTCGTCGCGGCCGCGCACGTGAAACAGCGAGCCGATCCACTCCAGGCGCTGCATGCGGTGCAGCGCGGGCGCCGACGCCAGGCTCGTGACCTCGTGATCGAACAGCGCCAGCGCGCGCGGGTACTGCGCGGTCTTGACGTAGAGCAGCCCGAGGTCCGTGCTCGGACCTTCGCTCGTGTGTCCGGCCGCCTCCGCGAGCCGCTGTGCCTGCTCGTACGCCTGCTGCGCGGCGGCATCCTGCTGGCGCATCGCGAGGTACTCGCCGTAGCGCACGAGCTCGTGCACGTACGGCATGCCGCGCGCACCGTCGAGCTTCTGCGTGATCGCGAGGGCGCGCTGCAGCAGCGCATCGGCATCGTCGCCGTCGAGCTCGGACGCGCCGATCAGCTCGTGCAGGCGATCGCGCGCGTCCGCCGAGTCGCGGCCGTGCTGGGTCTCGGCGAGCGCGAGCAATTCCTTGTCGAGCCGGATCGCCTCGGCGTACTGGCCGGTGCGCAGGAGCAGCGACGCCAGCTCCTGTTTGCTGCGGATCGTGTCGAGCGCGTCGTCGCCGGCGAGCTGTCTGCGCGCCTCGTAGAGCTTCGCCGCGAGCTTGGCGCCGGCGAACGGATCCTGGACCTCGACCGCGCGCAGCTGGTGCTCGAGCTTCGCGAGATCGTCGGCGCGCGCGACCGAGGTGCCGAGCGCGACGGCGAGGACGACCAGCCAGCGGATCATCCGCCGAGGCTACAGCGGATCGCAGAATGGCAGCGCCGGCTTCGCGATCAAATAGCCCTGCAGCAGGTCGCAGCCGAGCTCGACGAGCACCTTCTCTTCGGCCGCGTTCTCGATCCCCTCGGCGATGATCTTCGTGCCCTGGTCGCGGCACAGATCCGTGATCGAGCGCGCGAGCCGCTGCTTCATCGGATAGTTGTGGATGTCGCGTACGAGCGACATGTCGAGCTTGACGAAGTCGCAGTCGAGCAGCGTGAACGTGCCCATGCGCGCGTGGCCGCCGCCGAGGTCGTCGATCGCGATGCGAAAGCCGCGCTCGCGCAGCTCGGCCACGCGATACGGCAGATCGATCTGACCGTCGAGCGACGTGCGCTCGGTGATCTCGAGGATCACGCGAGCCGCGACCTTCGACAGCGGCGCGAACGGCGACAGCAGCTGCTTGTCGAACAGATCGAGCAGGTGCAGGTTGACGAACACGACGCCGCGCGCGGCCGGCGCCTCCGCCATCGTCTTCGCGATGTTCGCGCGCACCGCGCGCCCGAGCGGCTGGATGCGCTCGAGCCGCTCCGCCGCATCGAGGATCGCGCCGGGATGCGGCAGCGACTTGTCGGCCGAGCGCAACAGCGCCTCGTAGCCGAAGCGCTTGCGCGTCTTCGCGTCCACGATCGGCTGGTAGTGCATCGCGATCGCGGCGACACAGCGATCGAGCTGCTGCTCGAGCTCGGCGAGCTCCGCGGTCGGATCGAACGCCGGATTCGGCTCCGATCCGCGCGCGAGCCGCGGCGGTTCGGGCCCGCGCGGCGCAGGTTC
This sequence comes from Kofleriaceae bacterium, assembly GCA_036490935.1. GTDB lineage: Bacteria > Myxococcota_A > Polyangia > Haliangiales > Haliangiaceae > JABFXX01. The sequence goes on from DASXCY010000058.1 coordinate 22,888, forward strand.
CACGTCCCCCCGGGTTTCGATCAGACGCCTCTCCTCGGACACGATCCTCATCGTACCGTCGCGCGCGCCCGACCACCAAACGGATTTTGCGGCGACCGTGCGCCTACATCGGCTACGCGAAGCGGCGCAGGTGCTCGCGAAACTCCGCGACCACGAACGAGGCAGGGTGACCGTCGAGCTCGCCCGCGACGAGATCGTCCACGACCGGAAGCTCCATGACGAGCCGGTACAACATCAAGCAGGCGCGGGTGGACAGCGGGACGAACCGCGCCTCGCCGGTCAACACGACGTTCGAGCCGTCCGGAGTGCTCCAGGTGATCGTGTAGGTGCTCGGGTCGTACGCGTACTCGAGCGTGTAGCCGAGCGATCCGCGCTCGAGCTTGCGCGTGAACGCGACGCGTTGCGCGCGGCCGTCGGCGTGGCGATCGAGGACGCGCGCGTGCTGCAGCAGCGGCAGCCAGCGCGGGATCTGTCCGGCGTCCGCAAACACCTCGTACGCGACGCCCGCGCCGACGGGCAGGGTCGCCGAGACCTCGCTGGCGAGGGGCGACGGGACGGAATATGCGGCGGCGACGGTTGCCATACCGACGCCTACAGCAACCGCGATACCAGGCGCGACTCGCGTCAACTGCCTGTAACCACGTCGCGCTGTGTCCCCGCGACCCGACCAGTCGAGTTGCCGATGGCGCGCGAGCTTTCCGCTAACCGCCGGTTGCAAGGTGGGGGGCTGCGCGATCTGCGCACGGGACGACCCAACCGCGGTAATCGGCGCGGCCCGGGATCGCGCCGGCCCAGCGCGAGCTCGCGACCGGCTCGCCGTCTATGGCTTCGACGAGCAGCTCGCGGCGGCGGCGGCGCAGCGCGAGGAGCGGCAGGCCGACCGCGAGCGCGAGCGCGATCGTGTCGTCCGGCAACGCCGCGGTCGCGATGCGGCGCGCGGTCGGCTCGATCCACAGCGCGAGCGCGCCGTCGACCTGCGCGATGGTCGCGCCGGCACGGTGCGCGGGCCGAGCCGCCGGATCGCGCAGCGCCGGCCAGGGCAGGGCGCCGCCCCAGGCGCACGCCGGATCGAGGACGGAGAGGAGGTCGACGCGCGGGGCGAGCCCGCGGCGCGGGGCGCGCAGCAGATCGATCGCGGCGGGCCACGCGAACTGTGCGCCTTCGAGGCCGGCGACGAAGTGGCCGCGCCGTACGGTGCCAGCGTCTTCCATCGCGCGCAGCACGTCGCCGGCGCGCGCGGGCGGCCGGTTCGCGATGCCGGCGCGGTCGAGGAGCGCGGTGGCTTGCGCGTGGGAGCGCGCGGTGTCGGTGGGATCCGGGCCGAGCGACGCGACGAGCGACCAGCGGCCACCGAATGACGCGCTCGGGTTGGCGCGGCGGGTCGGCGGAGCCAGCAGCGAGCGCAGCGGCGCGAACGTGTCGTTGGTGACGAGGCCGGCCCAGACCAGATCCCAGAGCGCCGCGACGGTGTCGGCGCGCGGCGCGCCCGCGACGCCTTCGATCGCGACGAAGAACGCAGCGCCGGTGCGCGCGAGGTGATCGAGGATCGCGGCGTGCAGCGGCGTGTGCGCGACCTCGATCGGCTCGGGTGCGAGCGCGCGAGCCTTGGCGCGGCGCACGAGCATCACGCGGCCGTCGCGCGTGCCGAGCCGGCCGGCGCCGATCCACGCGAGCTCGCCGGCGGCGCCGAGCTCGTCGAGCATGCGCGGCTGGTAGTCGAGCACGCGCGCCGGCAGCACGCGCGCCTCGAGCTCGACCAGCGGCAGCGCGACGCCTTCGAGCTTGCCGAGCGCATCGCGCAGCGCGCCGATGCCGCGGCGCGGGCTGTCGAGGCCGTGCCAGCGCGGCAGGAACGCGGCGAACGCGGCGTCGGGCACCGGCGCGACGGCCGCGCGCAGCTTCGCGAGCGTGCGGCGGCGGATCTGGCGCAGCACCTCGGGATCGCAGGCATCGGGCACCTTGCCGCCGGGTCGCAGCTCGCCGCGCACGAGCTGGCCGCGCGCCTCGAGCAGCGCCAGCGCGGTCTCGACGTGCGCCACGGGCAGGGCCCAGCGCGCGGCGAGCGCGGCGGCGGTGAACGGCGCGTGCGTACGGGCGTAGCGCGGGGCGAGGTCGAGCGGATCGGGCGTGCGATAGCGCGGCTCGTCGTCGGCGGCGATCGCGCGCGACTCGCCCGCGATCGTGACGCGCACGGCGCGGCCGGCGGCGATCAGCTCGTCGACGCTGCCGCCGGTCGCACGAGCGGTGACCTCGGCGTCGGAGAGATCGCCGAGCCGGCGCAGCAGGTCGTGCAGCTCGTCGTTGTCGCGCGCGCGGCGGCCGTCGGCGAGCGCCTGCAGCTCGACCTCGACGTCGGCGAGCACGTCCGGATCGAGCAGCTCGCGGAGCTCGCCCGTGCCGACCAGCTCGCGGAGCAGCTCGCGATCGAGCGTGAGCGCCTGCGCCTTGCGCTCCGCGACCGGCGCGTCGCCTTCGTAGAGGAACGCGGCGACGTAATCGAACACGAGCGAGCGCGCGAACGGCGACGCGCTGTCGGTGCGCACCGATTCGACGGCGACCTCGCCGGCGCGCAGCGCGCGCGCCAGCTCGACGAGCGCGGGCACGTCGAACACGTCGCGCAGCAGCTCGCGATAGGTCTCGAGCGTGATCGGAAACTCGGGGAAGCGCAGGGCGACGCCCATCAGCTGCTGCGCGCGCAGCCGCTGCGCCCACAGCGGCGTGCGCTGGCCGGGCCGGCGGCGCGGCAACAGCAGCGCGCGCGCCGCGTTGTGGCGGAAGTGGCTCGCGAACAGGCTCGAGCGCGCGAGCTCGTCGACCAGCTCGCGCTCGATCGCCTCGGGCTCGAGCAACAGCTCGTCGTCGCCCGGAATGTGATCGGCCTCGGCAAAGCGCAGGGCGATGCCGTCGTCGGTCCACAGCGGATGCACGGGGTAGCCGAGGCGCTGCTCGAGCCGGTGCGCGAGCACGAGCGCCCACGGCGCGTGGACGCGCGAGCCGAGCGGCGTGAGGATGCACGCGCGCTCGTCGCCGAGCTCGTCGCGAAACCGCTCGATCGCGATCGCGCGATCGGTCGGCAGCCCGCCGCGCGCGCGTTGCTCGCCGATATACGCGACCAGGTTCTGCGCGGCGAACGCGTCGAGCCGATAGTCGCGCGCGAGCCACCCTGCGGCGTCGCCATCGGCGATGCGCGCGTCGAGCTCGCGCGTGAACGCGCCGAGCGCGCGGCCGAGCTCGACCGGCCGGCCGGGGCCTTCGGCGCGCCAGAACGGCATCTTGCCGGGCTCGCCGGGCGCCGGCGAGACCACCACGCGATCGCGCGTGATCTCCTCGATGCGCCAGGTCGACGCGCCGAGCAGGAACGTCTCGCCCTTGCGGCTCTCGGCGACCATCTCCTCGTCGAGCTCGCCGATCTTCGGGCCGCCTTCACCCAGATGCACCGCGTACAGGCCGCGATCCGGGATCGTGCCGCCCGAGGTGACGGCGAGCAGCTGGGCGCCGCGGCGCGCGACGAGCGTGTCGGTCTGGCGATCCCACGTCAGGCGCGGGCGCAGGTCGGCGAACTCGTCGCTCGGGTAGCGGCCGCCGAGCATGTCGAGCACGCCGGTGAACGCGGCGCGCGGAAGCTCGCGGAAGCTCGCGGTGCGGCGCACGACCGCTTCGAGGTCGGGCACCCGCCACGGCTCGACGCCGACCATCGCCACGATCTGCTGCGCGAGCACGTCGAGCGTGCCGTCGGGCACGCGGATCGCTTCGACCTCGCCGGCGAGCATCCGGCGCGCGACCACCGCGGTCTCCAGCAGGTCGCCGCGGAACTTGGGGAACAGCTTGCCGATGCTCGTGCCACCGACCTGATGGCCCGCGCGGCCGATGCGCTGCAGCCCGCGCGACACCGCGCCCGGCGACTCGATCTGGAGGACGAGATCGACCGCGCCCATGTCGATGCCGAGCTCGAGCGACGACGTCGCGACCAGCGCGCGCAGCCGGCCCGATTTCAGCGCCTCCTCGATCGCGAGCCGCTGTGGCCGCGCGACCGAGCCGTGATGCGCGCGCACGAGCTCGCCCTCCACGCCGCGCGCCACCGCGAGCTCGGCCAGCTGCTGCGCGACCCGCTCGGCGAGCCGGCGCGAGTTGACGAACACGATGGTCGAGCGGTGGGCGAGGACGGCGTCGAGCAGGCGCGGGTAGAGCAGCGGCCACATGCCTTCGCCGGCGCCTTGCGCCGCCATGTCGGCGCAAGGCACGACGATCTCGAGATCGAGCGCCGGCGGCGCGCTGGCGTCCACGATCTCGACCTCGCGGTCCCCGCCGAGATATCGAGCCACTTCCATAAGTGGACGTTGAGTTGCCGACAGGCCGATGCGCTGCGGATCGCGGCCGGTCAGGTGCGCGAGCCGCTCGAGCGTGAGCGCGAGGTGCACGCCGCGCTTGGTCGGCGCCAGCGCGTGGATCTCGTCGACGATCACGGTCTCGACCGCGCGCAGCCGTTCGCGCGACCGGCCGGCGAGCACCAGGTACAGCGACTCCGGCGTGGTCACCAGGATCTCGCCGGGCTGCTTGCGCTGGCGCTCGCGCTCCTTGGCCGGCGTGTCGCCGGTCCGCACGTCGATCGCGATCGGCGAACCGATGCCGGCGAGCGGCGCGCGCAGGTTGCGCTCGACGTCGTATGCGAGCGCCTTGAGCGGCGACACGTAGACCACGCGCGTGCCGCCGCCGGGCCGCGGCGCGCGGCCGATGCGATCGAGCGCCCACAGAAATGCCGCGAGCGTCTTGCCGCTGCCGGTCGGCGCGAGCATCAGCGTGTGCCGGCCGCGCGCGATCGCGGCCCAGCCGCGAGCCTGGACGTCGGTCGGCGCCGCGAACGCGCCGCGAAACCAGGCGCGCGCGGCGTCGCCGAACGGCGCCAGGGGATCGTCGGTCACGCCGCTGCTATAGCGCGGTTACCGCCTGCAGCAGCGGCTCGAGAAAATCCCAGAGCGGCGGCCGCCACAGGTTCATGCGGTCGCCGGTCCACGGCGGCGCGATCGCGATGTGCGGATCGACCTGCGGCGGCACGATCACGTCGTCCGACCAGAGCGTGGTTTCGCCGACGACGGTGACCGGTCGCGCCGCGGAAGCCGGCGGCAGCGTGGTCGGCCGCGGCGTCGCGACCAGCGCGAGCGCCGCGACGACGACCAGCCCGACGGGCGCCGGAATGCGCGTGGCTCCGAGCATCACCGATCGAAACCGGGCGCGCGCTGGCGATATTCCTGGCGGCTAGTGCTAGCCCGCGGGCATCGGGCCATTCGGCGTCAGCTCGACGCGCTGGCCCGGGCGCAGCATCGTGTAGTCGCGGAACGTGAACACGCCTTGCTGGCCATCGTCGAACTGCACGATCACCTCGGCGGCGCGCGTCGCGTACGAGCCCGAGCTCACGATCGCGCCGGTCGCGGCGCCGACCGCCGCGCCGATCCAGCGCCCGGTGACGAGGCCACCGATCAGCCCGCCGGCCGCCGCGCCGGCGCCCGGGTGGCCTTGCACGCGGCGCACGACGTCGCGCACGGACGTCACCGTGCCGGGCTCGCCATACGGAACCGTGGACGCGGGCTCGTTCGAATAGGTCGTCGTGGCACAGCTCGCGAGCGCCGCGGCGACCGACAGCGAAACCAGGGATTTCATGCAGTCCATCGACTGCATCACCCATGCCCGAGTTGACATAACACTGAGTAGTCGCGCCTCGATCATGCCCGCCCTCGACGAGCCGCGCGCGTGCGGCCATCGATCCATCCGGGTTGCTTGCGCCGCTTCTTCGACGTCCGCACGCCCTCGTAGCATTCCTGGCAACGCTTCGCCTTCACGGGGGGGCCATGCGCGGGGCCGCCGGTGTCGCGACGATCGTAGATGCACAGCCCCGCCGCGGCGCGCTCGTCGCGGAGCCGCTTCGTCACCTGCGCTGGCGTCAGCCGTTCGGATCGCGTCATCACCCTCAGAGGCGACCATATATACACCTGAGGATGCAACTTCCCTGATCAGCAAATGATCACGCTGAAATCCGGAGGAGATCTGCACCTGTAAGCTTGTTCAGTCCCTGGCCGGCGCCCGACGGTGCTGCGAAATCCCGCAGCAACCGCCGTACCTCGAGGCCGATACCGAGGAGCGGATCGCCGATGGCCTACATCTTCTCGACGAAGCGGCACCGGATCATGTTGCCGCATCGAATCACCGAAACGCTCGCGCCGCTGCTCGCCGAGCTGCTCGAGCTGCTCGACGCCGTCGGTGCGCACCTCGAGGACGACCGGTGGGCCGAGGCCGCGACGAAGATCCGCGCCGCGGTCGAAGAGCTGCGCCGGCCGTCGGAGCTCTACGAGCGCGTGCTGCGGATCGAACAGCGCGAGCGCGAACAGGCCGCGCGCGTCGCGATCGAGCGCAACCTCGCCGAGCTCGCGCGCACCGCGACCAACGCGAACGCGAACAAGCGCGAGCGCGAGCTGCGCCAGCGCGAGCGCGGCGAGCTGAAACATGCGCGCTCGCGCTTGAACGCCATGACGGCCCGCCTCGAGCACGAGGTCGGCCGATTGCCGGCGCGCGCCGGTTCGTTTCTTCCTCGAAAGCCGATCGCCTGGATTCGCGAAGTCGCTGCGCGGCTGCGCCGGTAGCCGCCGCGAGCTCAGAGCGGACCGAACGCGGCCGCGAGCTCGCGCAGGATCGCCGCGCGATGGTGTCGATCCATCGCGTGGAAGATCTGACGCTGGCGCGCGATCCGCCGGCGCAGGTCCTGACGGAGCCGCTTATCGGCGCCGAAGTAGCGGTAGTCGTGCAGCGGAAACGGATCGGCGAAATTGGTCCACACGCATTCGACGCCGGCGTTCCCGCTGCGCAGCCCGACGCGGAACTCGTGTCGTTTCCATCGGGCCGCTGCGAAGAACTGCGAGTACATGCCCCACGGTTGGCCGCAGACGAGCACGCGCGCGCGCAGCTTCACGAGCAACCCGAGCAGCGAGGCATGGTCGCGCACCTCGAGCTCGAATCGGTAACGCGCGCGCGCGTCGCGCCGATCTTCGATCGGGTAGGGCGGGTCGGCGAGGACGACGGTCTCCGGGCCCCAGGTCTTGCCCTGCTTTGCAAGGACCTCGAAGGCATCCCCGCCGACCACACGATGGCCGGCGAGCTCGCGCCGCGCCTTCAACCAGCGCACCTGCTGCGGGTCGCGCTCGATCACGATCGCCTCGGCGCCCGAGCGCTCGAGATTCCGCGCGACGGCCGCGCTGCCACCGAACAGCTCGACGAATCGCTCGTGCCGCGGAACGAGGTTGATGATGGCTCGGTAGAGGTGGTTCTTGCCGCCGAAGTAGATTCCCACGAGCCGCAGCGTAGGTGCGGCCACCTGCGCAGTCAGGCGCCTCGAGGTGCGGCGCCGGCGCCTGCCTAACTCTCTCGTTCGATCTGGCGCTCGCACATGGTTGCGGCTCATGGAAGCCGCGGCGCCGCAGGTATCGGTCCCGAAAGCTGACATCTCGGCGCCGCGGCGGCTGCCGGACAACTTCGAGCGCCTGGTCGGCGCGTGGCACCGCATCTATCTGCTCGCGAAGAAGCTCGAGCCGAAGGTCGAAGCCGCTCGCAAGACGGTCGTCTCGTTGCTCGTCGCCGCCGGCGTGCCGGTCGGCGAGCACATCGCCACCAAGTACGGGTCGATTTCGCTGCAAACGAAAGTGACCACCAACTGGGAAGCGATGGCGCGCTCGACGCTCGCGCCGGCGTTCATCGAGCAGCTTGTCCCGCAGTTCACGAAGACCGGCGATCCGTTCACGCGCGCGCCGCAGAGCTGGGCCGGCGAGGCCAAGTAGTCATGGGCAACTTCAAGATCGAGATCGAGGCGGTCGGCAACCACGGCTACGACCGCACGCACACGCAAGGGCAGGCGATCGACTTCGGCGAGGCGAGCGCGTCGAATCCCGACGGCATGGCGAAGCTGTTCGTCGAGCAGCTCGGCGAGTGCAACAGCGTCGTCTCGGCGACGCTCACGCACTGGCCGAACGCGATGCCGATCGTGGATGACCTCAAAGGCGGCATTCGCCTCGCGCGCGACTTCAGTCAGGAATGGCAAGGCGAACCCATCCTGCAGTTCTTCGCGTTCCATCACTTGCCGCCGCAGCTGCAAGACATCTCGAAGTCGTTCTGCCACGCGGCCTACGCGATCGTCGCGGCACTGCCGCGCAACCCGGAGCGCACCGTCGCGCTGCGGAAGCTGCTCGAGGCGAATGACGCGGCGGTCCGCGCCGCGATCGCCAAGTAGCACGCGATGCCGCGCGGCGACGGCATCCGCCAGCTAGGACGCAACCGGTGGTCGGTGCGCGTGAAGCGGAAGAGCGCGCGCACGGGGCGCGCGGTCAACCGCAAGGCGCTCGTGATCGGCGCGCGCGCCGACGCGCTGCGCCGGCGCGACGAGCTGCGCGCCGAGCTCGCGAACGCGGCCGCACAACGCGAGCGCATGCGGCTCGGCGCGTTCGCGCCGGCGTGGGTCGCGCGGCGCGTGCTCAAGGGAACCACGCGTCGCAAGTACGAGAGCGCGCTGAGCCATATCCTGCCCGCGCTCGGCGAGCTCTACATCGACGCGATCGCGCCGTCCGACGTCGCGGGCTACGTCGCGGCGCGGCTCGCGGCCGCCGCCGCGGGCAACACCGTGCTCAACGAGCTCCGGCTGCTGCGCACGATCGCGCGCGATACGGTCGCCGAGGGTCTTGCCACGCGGTACTGGTGCGAGCGCGTCAAGGCGCCGAAGGTCGCGCACTACAGCGACGAGCGCCCGAACCTGTTCTCGCCGGCGCAGGCCGCGAGCGTGGTCGCGCACGTCCCGGCGCGCTGGCTCGGCCTCATCGCTTTTCTGATCACGACGGGGCTTCGCATCGGCGAGGCGACCGCGGTGCGCTGGGACGACGTCGACCACGGCTCCGGCGTCGTGCGCATCCGGCGCGGCAACGATCGCGGCGTCGAGACGTCGGTCAAGACCGAGGGCAGCAAGCGCAGCGTCGCCGTGCTGCCCGAGGTGATGGCGCTGTGGGGCGCGCCGCGCGAGCACGAGCTCGTGTTCCCGACCCGCCGCGGCACGATGCATCGCGGCTCCCCGGTGCGCGCCGCGCTCAACCGCGCCTGCGAGCTCGCCGGCGTGTCGCGTATCACGACCCACGGCCTGCGCCGCACCTTCAACAACGAGGGCCGCCAGGTCGCCGACGTCGGCGTGCTCAAGGCGACGACCGGCCACGCGACGGACGAGATGGTCGAGCACTACAGCCTGGTCAGCGCTGCCGAGAAGACCGAGCTCGCGCGTGCGGTCGCGGCGCGCCTTGGTGTCCTCGGCGTGTCCTCGGACCCGAACAAGGAGCATCCCAAGCCATGATGATCGCAAACGGTTTGCGTTCGTTTCGCAGAGGTCTTGCAGACCTTTGCGATCGTCGAGGTAAAATCGCGGAAATGCATGCCTGGTGGGGCACGCGGTGACCAAGCTCGCCCTCGAGCGGAAGCTCGACCAGAGGTGCACGCGTTGTGGTGCGCCCGCCGGCGCGACCGGCCTCTGCGAGCCGCACCGAGTCGACGGCAACGCGCGCTCGGCGGCGAGCATGCGGAAACGCCGCCGCCGCGACAGCCTCGAGCGCGAGCTCGCTCGCGTGCTCTGGCTCGCGCCCGCCTGTTAACACGGGCGCCGTTGTTAACGGGCTAGCCGAGCGCGCGGATCTCTGGCGCGATGGGGGTCGATGGGCAAGAAGCTGCACGCTCGAGAGATCGCTTCCGATCACCTCGACGAGATCCTGAAGCTCGTACGCCGCGACGGCCAACCGGAGAACGACTTCATGCTTACGAACGACGATCTCGACGAGGTCGAGCGCGCGGTAAAGCGCTCGAAGGGGCGAGAACGCACGTGACCGCGCGCCTGCTCGACCTCCAGAAAGATCCGAGCGCGCTCGAGGTGCTGTGCGGACGCTGCTCGAAGCCGGCGCGCGTGCTGCTCGTCGAGCGACTCGACACGCTCGACGGGCATTTTGTTTGGATTGCCTGCCATAACGACGCTCGCGTGGTTTCGATTCCGGGCCGCGAGCTCGCGATCATCGCGAGGGACGCAACCGACCGCGGCCTCGAGCCGCGCTACAGCTTCGCGTGGGATTCGCTTCACGATGCCGTCGCCGACAGCGATCTCCGCATGGAGCTCGAGCGCGATCGCGAGTTCGCGCGTCGAATGCTTGCGCGGATCGATGCATGGCAGATCGTCATCAAGGCGCGTTGTGGCGGGGTCGCTCCGTGAAGCTCGGCGAGCTCGAGACACATCCGGCCGCCGACGCGTTCCCCCTGCTACGCGGTGTCGAGTTCGACGAGCTCGTCGCCGACATCAAGGCGAAGGGGCTCTTCGAGGACGTGGTGCTCCACAAGGGCAAGATCCTCGACGGCCGGAACCGCGAGCTCGCCTGCAGCGCGGCCGGCGTCGAGCCGCGCTACCGCACGCGCGACGACGTCGACCCGATCGGCTATGTCGTTTCGGTCAACCTTCACCGCCGGCATCAGAACCTCGACCAGCGCGCTCTCAGCGCATCGAAGCTCGCCGGTATGCCGCGCGGTCGTCCGCGGAAAAGCGGCAAGGATGCCGGTGTCCTCACGCAGCGCGAGGCCGCCGAGCTGCTCGACGTCGGCGAGCGCACGGTGCGCGTCGCCGGCGCCGTCCTGAAGCGTGCGGCGCCCGAGGTCGTCTCGGCGGTCGAGGAAGGCTTGCTCTCTCTGGCGGCCGCGGCCGAGCTCGCGAAGCTGCCGGCGGATGAGCAGCGCGAGAAGCTCATCGCGAGCCTCGAGGCCGATACGAAGCGCGGCCGCGGCGCGATCGTGCGCCGCGACGTGAAGCCGTCGAATGACGAGCAACCCCGCGATCCGGGCGCGGTGTTGCTGCGCGCCGCACAACGCGCGCTCACGCAGCTCGGCGCCACGGTCAGGCGCCGCGGCCACGAGCTCGTGATCGGCTACGCGAGCGCCGAATGGGTGCTCGAGCTACGCGCCGGCGCCGAGAGGGCCGCGTGAAGCAGCTGCCGGCGAAGGCTCGTCGCTCGGCGCAGCTTCGCGTCGTCGATTCACTCGACCTGGCGCCGGCATGGACGATGCGCGCCGGCGTGCCGAAGACGCGCGCGGAGTGTCGCGGCGCAGCGCGACCCTGTCCGCACGTCTCGTGTCGCCATCACCTGTGGCTGCGGCTGCAGCAAGAACAGCCCGGCAATCCTCAGCAGGGCAGGCAGGGCGCGACCACGATGCGGCCGGCGACGATGGAGACGTGCTCGCTCGACGTTGCCGAGCGCGGCGGCCAGACGTTCGAGCAGATCGGCGCGCTGCTCGGCGTGCATCCGACGCGCGCACGGCAGATCTACGAAGTCGCGATGCTGAAGCTGTACGCGCGCGGCGTCGACATCGACGAGCTCGAGCGATCGATCGGTGAACCGTGACGGCGGCCGCGCTGGATCAGCACGAGGAATGCGGCGATAGCGCGTGAGCGCCAACGACTGGCCGGTCGATGTTGACCGAGTCTTCGGGCATTGGATCTGGACGGGCGCGATCGACGAGCGTGATGGCAGCGGCCTCATCTGGCGCGGACCTCGGCCGGTGCGCGCGTACATCATCGTATTCGACAAGGAGCGCGGCCCGATCGCGCGCGGCCTCGTGCGCGATCACCTCTGCCGACTGCGCCTGTGCGTCGCTCCGCATCACCTCGAGCCGGTCACGAAGGACGAGAACGAACGCCGCAAGAGCTGGCGATATCGCGTTCGGATCGCGCGCTGCCCGGCCGGACATGACCTGAAGCTGTTCGCGATCGTGACGCCGGAAGGCGGTCGCGTATGCCGCGAGTGCAATCGGCTCGCGCTCGCGAGCTAGTCCAGGTCGAGCTAGTCCCAGTCGACGTCGAGCACGACCTGTTCGCGTTCTTTGCGCCGAGTCTCGGCCTGTTTCTCGCGGAGCTCGGCGGACCACTCCTCGGGATTCATTCGCACGCCGTTGGTCGGCTCGGGCTCGAGCTCGTCGAGCTCGAGCGTCTTCGTCGGCACGAGCTCCACGTGGCGAATCCAGAACAAGGCGCCGCGGAACTCCTCACCCGCGTGCTCGATCACCTTGTCCAGGTGCGACGCCATCCAGCGCCAATGGCGCCGGCACTCGCGATGCGTGCCTTCGAAGAAGATCTTCCCCGCTGACCAGTCGCCCGCCGGCCAGCCGACGACGGCGTGGGTGATCGCGCGACCGTATTTGTTCAGCCGATCATTCTCGCGCGACAGCTTCTCGATTAGCTCCCCATATGTCCTATCGAAATGCTCGCCTACGCGAGCGATCGCTTCGTCCGTGCATTGCTTGATGAGCCGCAACCGATCGCCGAGCTCGAGGTCGTCCAGCTTCGGAGCTGCTTCGCATACGCGTGGATCGGGTTCGTGCTCGACGCAACCGCGGAACGTGACGCCGAACTTGCGACACGGGATGCGCGTTGTCCTGATCAGCGCGGCCGATTCGTTCCATTCCGTTTCGAGCCAGCGCCAGACATCAGCGCCGCAAACGATGGCGAAGTCCGATCGATGTCTCCCGGTTCGCGTTTGTTCCTCGTCGAGAACTTGCAGCACGCGCGCGCGGAGTATCTCCAGTTTTAGCGGTGCTTCGTGGATGATCATGACCATGGGAGATGATCGCATCGCCCATGCCGATGCGAAAATTCGCGCGCCGCCCTTGCATCCGCCGGACCACCCGGGGGTACCCCCGCGGCGGGGCACCCCGGCGCCGTCGCGTGGAGGCGCTCGCACGAATTTCGGGGCAAAAAACTCTCGGAAAGCCCTCCGCGGCGCGAAAACGAGAGCGTGAACGGCTTCAAGCTCGTCGGTCGGCTCATCCGTGACGTCCACGGCCTCGACGTCGTCACGATCGAAGGCACGCAGGGCGCGAAGCAATGGCCGGCTGCAGCCGTTCGCGCGGGCGACATCGTCGGCGTCTCGTACGGCGAGCACGGCGCACTGCGCCTCGGGCTCGCGCGAGTCCACGACGCGGGCCGCCTTGGCAGCACGGGACCGCTCGCGATCGCCGCCGATTGGATTGCTATCACCGGCATCGCGCATGGCGACTACGTGTTCCTCGCGATCGCGCTTGGCGAGCGAGCTTTTGCTCGACCGCGAAAGATCTCGATTACCTCCGGCTGACGTTCGAATGATGCGTGGCCGCGCCGCGTTCGAGCGAGCTCACCCCGACCGCCATCGACCGATACGTCGGGCTGCTTCGCGAGCTCCGCGCCGCGGAGACCCGCGCCGAGCCGCGCCGGTCCAGTGCGCTCGCCATCGTCCGCGATCCGACCTGGATGCCATGCGCGGGCCTGCCCGCCGGCGGCCGCGTCGCGTGTCGCGGCGGCGAGCGGCCGTGCCGTTTCGTTCGCTGCAAGTGGCACCTCTGGATGGTCGACGGTCGCGATCGCGTCGGTCACAGCGGCGCCGGCCGAACGACGCGCAGCGGGTTCACCGAGCAGCCGATCGGCTCGACGCTGCTTCCGCGCTGGCTCGAGACGCCGGTCCCGCCGTCATGCGCGCTCGACATCGTCGAGCACGTGGCCGCGACCGGCGAGAAGCTTTCGAACGCGCGGCTCGCCGAGCTGCTCGGGCTGCGCGACGGCGACACCATCACGGCGACGATTCGTCGAGCGCGGGCCAAGCTCGCCACGAGCTCGATTACAGGAACGGGCGCGTAGCCAAGTGGCGAAGGCATCGCTCTGCAAAAGCGACATCGCGAGTTCGATTCTCGCCGCGCCCTCGGACAGTGCTGGAACCGGGCGCCGCCGCGCTCGCGTTGCACGCTTCCACGCGGCCATGGCGACGAAGAAGAGCCGGTCTAGCAGGAGTCCCCTGCAACGTGGTCGCGATCTGCTCGTCAGCGCGCTCGACCGCTGCGAGAAGCGAATCTCGAAAGGCGACGAAGGCGCCGAGCGGACGGCCGCGCTGCTCATGGGCGAGATCCGCAAGCTCGATGCGCACGACCGCCGGCTCTCGCCGGCGATCAACCTCGAGGCCGTGCTCCTGTGGGCCCGGCAGCTCGAACCCGCCGCGCGCTCCGAGCTCGCGCGCAAGGTGCTCGCGATCGACGGTCCTCGAGGAAGCGGGCTCGCATGAGCAAATGGATCGACCTCGCGGCGCTCCGCGAGCGCATCCGGCGCGCGGCCGAAGCCCTTTGCGCCGATGCCGGGCTCGAGCACGCGCGCGTTCGCGTCGAGATCGCCGAGCCTGCGCCGAAGAAGCCACGGCCGGTCGCGATCACGGTCGAGGACCGCCCCGAGCTGGACCCGACCGAGGCGCGGTTCCGCGACGTCTGGGAGGACAACTGACCATGAGCTTCCGCGTCATCGTGCGCGGCTGCGCGCCGCGAATCGCGATCGAGGACTACGAGTGCCCGGTGCATGGGCGCTTCGAAGCGCAGGTCGATCGCGATGAGAGCGGCGATGCGCCGTCCACGATCCCATGCCCGGCGGACGACGACTGCTACGACTGCGGCGGCCAACCCAGCGCGCCCGGCCGAGCGAAGATGGGCTGCGACACGTGCGGCCTGCCGTCCGAGTGGCGCATCTCCGCGCCGCTCGCGAAGGTCCGCGCCGTCGAGGCGCTGCGCGGCAAGTCCGAGAAGCCCGAGCGCGCGACATGGCTCGATACGACGAACCTCGGCGAAGGCCAGTCGCTGCAGGAGTTCCAGGACGACCGCGCGCACATCCGCGAGGAGGCGCGCAAGCGCGACGTGATGGAGTTCGCGCGCGCGCACCACGAGCGGCTGATCGGACACGACTGATGCGCACGCCGCGCAAGATGGTCAACGAGCTCGTTCTGCGCCAGGTCCACATCCGGCAGTTCCTCGGCTCGCGCAAGCTCGAGCTCTGGGCGGACGGTGCGCTCGTCAAGACCTGCCGCACACCGCTCGAGGCCGATGCGGCGATTCGCCGGCTGCTCGATATCGACGACGAACAGGGCGCGGCCCTCGGTCGCGAGCTCGAGCAGATCGCGAGCCGCTTGTGATCGCGCATCGCGATGCTCGCGACGAGGACCTCGCGTTCGTCATCCCGACCTGGTCACGCACGTACAAGATGTCGCGACAGTCCGGGATGATCGCGAGCGAGGACTGGGCGTCGGTAATGCACCCCCAGATCCGGAAGGTGGTCGCACTCCCCGAGACGCGCACGGTCGTCGCGTACGAGTCGACGGATCCGACGGTGCTCTACGGCTTCATCGCCGGCGATCCGATCGTCCCGCTCGTGCATTTCGTCCTGGTCAAGGAGGCCTTCCGGCGCGCGGGTTGCGCGCGCGGCCTCTTCGCCGCGCTCGGCGTCGATCCGGCGCGTCGGTTCTTCTACACGTGCTGGACCCCGGCGTGCCTGCATTGCGCCGACAAGATTCCGCTCGCGCAGCACGAGCCGAAGATCGCGCGCTATGCGCGCACGGAGGAACGATGGAGACCCTGAAGCCCGACAAGCCCGCCAACCAGAAGCCCGACTCAGATGGAATCCCGGTGCTCGAGCTCCGTTTCGACACGGGCTACCGCGACCCCGACCTCGGCCTCGACGGCTCGGGCGGCGGCCGCGGCATCCTGCGCGCGTCGAAGCGCGTCTCGATCACCTACCTGCCGGCGCGGCAGTTCTATCGCATCGTCGAGCAGGCGGCGAAGCCGACCGACTCGCCGAACGTCTGGTACGTGCCGCGCGAGTGGGCCGCGTTCCAGCCGCTCGACGGTCAGAAGCTCGACTGACGGAGCGGCGTGACGCGGCGGAAGTCGGCGCCGGCGAAGCCGTGGGCGAAGGCGCGCGAGCGAGCTCGGCAGCTCTCGCCCGATCAGCTCTGGGCCCTTCGCATCGCGCGCCGAATTCTCGCCGATTGCCATCCGTGGCAATGCGATGCCGTCGTCGACCCAGCGCGGCGAATCTCGCTGCTCGTTGGCCGCGGCGGCGCGAAGACGACGACCCTCCGTGCGCGCGCTCTGCTGAAGGTCATCCTGCTGCCGAATCAGTACGTCGGCTATGCAGCGACGAGCGCCGACCAGGCCCGCGAGCTGAACTGGGAAAAGCTGCAATCGGTCTGCGAGGCTTACCAGATCCGGACGACGGGCCCGACCCCCGACGTCGAGTTCAAAGATACCAAGATGATCATGCGGTGCAATCGCACCGGATCGATCTACCGCCTGCGCGGCGTCGAGGACCGCCGCGACGCCAACAAGTTTCGCGGCTTCCCACAGGCCGAGTTCCAGGTCGACGAGTGCGGAAGCTTCTCGCCCGAGCTGCTCGAGTACCTGGTCGAGGAATGCGTGGCACAGCGGCTCGGCGAGGCGCTCGCGCTTCCACCATGGCTACTCGCGGCGATCGCCGAATGCGATGACGACGACGAACTCGAGCAGCTCACGTTCGAGCCCGCCCGCGGCGGCTGCATCGCGCTCGGCTCGACGCCGCCCAACGTCCTCGCCGGCCCGTTCTATGAGGCGACTCGCGATGGCTCCGATGCGCATCGGCCGTACGCGAAGCGCGACGAGCCCGAGTACAAGGACTGGCTCGGTTATTCCTCGCATGCATGGACGCTCAAGGACGTCGTCCAGCTTCCGAAGGCGAATGAGCGCTACCCGGCGCTGGTCGCGAACTGGGAAGAGCAGCTGCGGCAGAAGGCGCAGAAAGGTTGGGGCGACGACCACCCGATCTGGATGCGCGAGAGCCTCGGCCGATGGGCCGAGAACAACACCGCGACGGTGTTTCGCTACCGCGCGCATGTCGATGGCAAGCCGTACAATCAGTGGAACCCGTTCGGCGATCGCCCGCTCGAGGGCCTGCCGGCGTTGCGCGCCGCGCTCGAGGCGCTGCCGAAGGACCTCGGTACCTGGCACTTCGTGCTGACGATGGACTCCGGCGGCACGCGCGACCCGTTCGCGTGCAACGCGTTCGGGTTCGCGCCGGCGGACCCGCTGCGCCGGCTCTATCACGTGTTCGCATTCGAGAAGATGCGCATGCATCCGCGGCCGACCTCCGAGATGCTGCTCGGGCCCGAGGCGGTGCGTCGCGTGCTCGATAACCAGCCGGTCGAGCCGTACGGCGGCGTGTTCGGGCTCATCGGCTACCCGGACGCGATGGAGTTCGACAGCGACCAGCCGCAGATCGACGAGCTCGCCAACGTCTACGGCATCCGGTGCAAGAAGTCCGAGCGCAAGGCCGACTATAAGTTCGGCGCGATCGAGCTGACGAACGGCGACTTCATCGAAGAGCGGATCTACATCCTCGCCGGCACGCCACTCGAGAAGCAGCTCCAGACGCTGCAATGGAAACCCGACGAGTTCGGCATCCTGCACGAGAACAAGGCGCAGCCGAATCACTCGACCGATTGCCTCATCTATGCGCGGCGCTCGGTCGCGAACCTCTTCGACAGCGGCACGGTCGGCGAGGGCAAGCCGGTCGAGCCCGATCCGCGCGCGCTGGAACCGGGGTTTCGCAAGCGGGACCCCGAAGATGGGCAGGACCCGATGGCCGCGGATGAGTACTTCGAGGACCAGGACGACGACCCGTGGACCCTGTGAACCTGCGGGCCTCCCTCGAGGTCCTCGCCGAGCTCGCCCCTCGCCTGGCCGCGGCCGGCGTTCGCGGCATCGTCCGCGTCGGCGAGATCAGCTTCGAGCTCGAGGCCGCAGCTCCGAGGGAAGATTCCGCGCCCGCTGCAGAGCAGGCGCGCTCGCCTGCGGTCGACGAGCTCGATCCGCTCGAGGACCCGGACACGTTCGGCGGCGGCTCCGTGCCGCGCCTCAACCCGCGGGGCGAGCCGTGACCGCCGCGGTCGATTTCCAGCACAGCTGGTGGCTCGCGCCGAAGGGCCAGGTCGTGCAGCCGGTCTGGGATGCGGCCCGGCGAATCGAGACGCAGCAGAGCGACCTGTTCGAGCGCCTGCACAAGCTCGAGGTCCTCTACGACCCGTACACGCCGCTCGTCACGGACACCGAGGACGCCGAGCACCGCCGGAACGGCGCGCACGAAAACGAGATCGCCTCGAACGTCGACACCGTCACCGCGATGATCTCGACCGCCGACGTCGACCCGCGCGTGGAAACCGACGGCGCGGACTGGGACCAGCAGCTCCGCGCCCGCGCGCTCGAGCTCTACGGCGAGGAGCTGATCGTCGCGTTCGACGTGCTGCCGCAATGCCGCGCCGCATTCAAGGAGTGCGCGAAGAAAGGCATGGGCTTGGTCAAGTACGGCGCGAAATTCAGCGCGCCGTACTGCCAGCAGGTCCTCGTCGAGAATATCGTCGTCGACCAGAACGAAACGCGCGACAACCGCGAGCCACTCCAGATTCACGAGTGGGTCTCGGTCGACGCCGACGAGCTCATCGCCGAGTTCCCGAAGTTCCGGCAGCAGATCGAATCGGCGCGCGCGCAGCGGCAGACCTGGCGCATCGATGGCCGCTACGCCCCGATGTTCGATAACCAGGTCATCTATCTCGACAGCTACCGCGCGCCGATCGGGACGAAAGGCAAGAAGGGCTATAGGCCCGGCCGCCACGTGAAGTCGCTCCATGACTGCCCGCTGCTCGATGATCCGTGGGAGGACGACTTCCCGTATGCGGTGATGGTGTGGAGCAAGCGCGCGAAGAGCTGGTACGGCATCGGCGGCGCCGAGCGCATCGCCGGCATCCAGCGCGCGCTCAACCGGCGGAACTGGTCGATCGAGCAGCAGAACAACCGCATCGCGTTCCCGACGATGTTCGTGCGCCCGGTCGATGCGAACATGACCACGAAGACGTCACGGCTCGGCAACACCGGCGTCATACGCGGCGACTTCCCGCAGGTCGTCACGCCGATCGCGGTGTCGCCCGAGACGTACCAGAGCCGCGTCGACTACAAGAACTCGGCGCGCGAGGAGTTCGGCCTGCCGAGCACCGCCGTCCATGGCGCGAAGCCTACCGGCGTCGACAGCGCGGTCGCGCTGCGCGAGTACAAGGATCAGACGAGCGATCGCTACGCTCCCCAGCAAAAGGGATACGAGCGGCTCGTGCTCGACGTGCTGCTCGGCCTGTTCGGCGTGTGCAAGAAGCTCGGCAAGGATGCGCCCGAGATGATCCGGACGAGCCGGTTCGGCGCGCGCCGCATCAAGTGGGGCGACGTCGATCTCGGCGACCTGCGGTTCCAGCTCCAGGCGGCGAGCTCGATGCCGCGCACGCCGGCGGGCCGCCTGCAATTCGTCATCGAGCTTGCGCAGGCGGGCGTCATCTCGACCGATGTCGCGACGCGCCTGATGCAGCACCCCGACCTCGAGTCGGAGCTCTCGCTCTACACCGCCGCGATCGAGAGCGCCGAGGAGTGCATTGACGAGATCATGCGCGGCAAGGTCGTCATGCCCGAGCCGTTCATGTCGGCCGCAGTTTGTCGGTGGCGCGGCCAGCGCGAATATCTGAAGTGGCGCAACAACGGCGCGCCCGAGAACCGGCTCGAGAGCCTACGTCAGTTCGTGGTCCAGGCGGCGTGGATCGAATCGCAGGCCGCGAACTCGAACGCGAGCGGCACGGCCGCGGCCGCGAACGGCAACGCCGCGCCGCCCGGCGCCGGCGCGCCGCCGCTGCCGCAGTCCGAGCCGGGCGTCGCGCAGCCGAGCTCGGCGTTCGCGCCGGCCGCCGTGAACCTCGCCGGCGGCCTCGGCTGAAATCGGTTGTCGCGCGAGTCGCATGCGATCACCGATCGCGATGCCACCCGAGCCCGACGCCGGCGCCGACGTGCACGACACGGACACCGGAGCTGCGGCTCGCACCCAGAGCCGGGCCGAACGCGATGCGGCGGACCGCGCCTCGATTCTCGCCGGCTGGGAAGATGAGTTGCCCGCCGAGCGCGGCGCCGCCACCGCCAGGCAGGCGCCGAAGCCTGCGGCGCCGGCGCCAAAGGCTGCGGCCGCGGCTCCCGAGGAGCTCGACTCACCCGAGGTCGACGACGACGAGCTCGAGCTCGACGACCCCGACGAGGGGCCCGGCGACGACAACGAGCCGGTCGACGTCGCGCCCGCCGGCGGCCCGGATGCCGAGACGGCCCGACGCCTCGAGCAGGTCAGCAAGGCCGACAAGCGCAATCGCGTTCGGCTCGCCGCGGAACGCTCGTCGTTCGAGCGCGAGCGCGAGGCATTCGTTTCCGAGTGGAAGCCCAAGATCGCCGAGTACGAGCAGTTCAAGCAGCTCAAGGCTCGCGGCTCGTCCGATCCGATCGCGATGGCCGAGGCTTTCGGTTACGGCGAAGACGACCTCGAGGAGCTTTCGAAGATCTTCCATGGCTATTCGAAGGCCGCGGCGAGCGATCCGAAGTGGAAGGACTACGCGCGTAAGCTCCAGCAGGAGCGCGGCACCCGGCGCGAGCTCGCCGAGCTGCGCGCCTCGCACGAGAAGCTGACGAGCGACCTCGCGCGCGAGCGCGACGAGCGCGAGCAGACCTCGCGCCGCGACGAGTACCTCGGCCGCGTCGCGCGCGCTGCGAACGATTCAACCCCGCTGCTCAAGAAGGACCTCGAGCTGCGCGGCGCCACCGC
Organism: Kofleriaceae bacterium; assembly: GCA_036490935.1. GTDB lineage: Bacteria > Myxococcota_A > Polyangia > Haliangiales > Haliangiaceae > JABFXX01. The sequence continues at coordinate 43,418 of DASXCY010000058.1, forward strand.
GCGGGAAGCTCTGCGCCGCATCGCTCTGGCGATGGCCGAACGCGACGGTGATACGCCGGATCCGCGCAAGGTCGCCGCCGCATACGAGCGCCGGCGCCGGAGCGGCCTCGAGCGCGACAAGGGCCTGTACGACTTTCTGAAGGCGCCGGCGCCCGGCGCCGCCAAGCCGGCGGACAGGCGGTCCGCGATCGCCGTGGTCGACCGCACGCGCGCGGCGCCCGCCGAATCCGCGCCCAAGCGCGGCTCGCTCATCCCGAGCCGCGACGAATTCCTCCGCAAGATGCTCGACGACAAGCTCGACGACTGATTTTCGCGACGCGCTTCCGCGCGCGCCGCTCGTTTGCGACGACGACCCACGACCTGATCAGCCGACACGACCCACGGCGAACCGCAGCAACCGCTTCGCTGACCCCGCTCGACGAGCGGGCTGAAAGGACCGTGTCGTGGCCGACGCCTCAACCATCGCAACCGTCGCATACATCTACAAGCACCGCTACTCGGATCGCCAGTCGACCGAGGTCGCGCTGCGCGAGCACCCGAGCTTCTACGACATCGCGAAGGAAGGGGCCTTCGACGGCCTCGACTTCAACTACGCGATCACCACCGGCAACCCGCAGGGCATCTCGGCGCAGTTCACCAACGCGCAGGCCAATGCCGAGAGCCTCAAGGGCGGCCAGCTCGCCGCGGTGCCCTGGACGAAGTACGGCGTCTGCACCCTCGACGGTCCGTCGATGATGCGCGCGCGCGGCAACCGCGCCAGTTTCTACGACCTCGTCACGCGCACCCAGGATGGCGTGCTCGACGAGCTCGGCGCGGCGATCGCGTTCGACTTGCAGCGCGACGGCTCGGGCCTGCGCGGCCAGGTCTCGGTGCTTCCCGGCGCCAACGTCATCACGCTGACCCAGAAGCGCGACGTCGACCGGTTCAAGCGCGGCATGACGATCATGGCCGCGACGGGCTCGGGCGGCTCGGGCGCGCGCGCCGGCAAGTGCAAGGTCGTCGGCCTCAACCGCGCGGCCGCGCAGATCACGGTCGACAACACCGGCGGCATCACCGGCCTCGCGGTGAACGACTTCCTGTTCCGCGACGGCGACGCGGGCCTCTGCATGCTCGGCTTCGAGAAGTCGACGCCGTTCACGGCGCCGACGGTCGGCGACAACTTCCGCGGCCTCGATCGCTCGGTCGATGTCGAGGCGCTCGCCGGCTCGCGCATCGTCACGGTCGGCTATCCCGAGGACGTCCTCGGCGACCTGGCGGT
>DASXCY010000059.1:0-33395 GCA_036490935.1 Kofleriaceae bacterium
CGCGCCGCGCGCACGACGCGCCGCGAAGACCGCGCACGGTCGTGGCGCAGCGCGCGTCACGGCCCCGGCGCGTGTGGCGGCGTGGCCGCGAAAGGAAACCGACCATGACCTTCGACGCCTATGACCGATCCCTCTCGCTGCTACGCTGCCTCGCGCCGACGCTCGAACGCTTGACCGGGCTCGACCCCAAGCTCGCCGACCAGCTCCGGCGTGCCGCGCAAAGCATCCCGCTCAACATCGCGGAGGCCAACCGCCGCACAGGACGCGACCGCTGCAATCGCTTCCGCATCGCCCTCGGCAGCGCCGCCGAGGTGTCGAGCTGCCTCGACGCGGCAGTCGCCCTCGGCTACGCGGGCGAGACCGACCACGCCGAGGCGCAGGAGCTCGCCGATCGCGTGCGCGCCATGACCTACCGCCTGGCACACCCGCCGCCGCGCTGACCGCCGAGCCCGGCTCCGAGCTCCGAGACCGACTCCGAGTCCGACTCCGACTCCGAGCCCCGAGTCCGAGTTCCGAGCCCGACTCCGAGCCCGAGGCCGAGTCCGAGACCGAGACCGAGACCGAGACCGAGACCGAGACCGAGTCCGAGTCCGACTCCGAGTCCCGAGCCCGAGCTGGAGCCCGAGCTCCGAGTCCGACTCCGAGGCTCCGAGTCCGAGTCCGACTCCGAGTTCCGAGCCCGACTCCGAGCCCGAGCCCGAGGCCGACTCCGAGACTCCGAGACCGAATCCGAGTCCGAGCCCGAGCTCCGAGCTCCGAGCTCCGAGCTCCGAGTCCGAAGTCCGAAGTCCGAAGTCCGAAGTCCGAAGTCCGAAGTCCGAAGTCCGAAGTCCGAAGTCCGATCCGCCGCTAATTCCGCGCGAGCATCACGGCCGTCTGGGACATCGCCGACGACGACCAGAATTCGCCGAGCGCGTCGAGCTTTTCGGTCAGATCGCCGTCCTTCTCGATCGACGCGAGCTGGTAGGACAGCTTGGCCTGGATCGGGATCGCGCCGGCCGCGATGCGCGCCTCGCGCGCCGCGGCGCGCGCGTTCTTGTCGGCGGCCGCGAGCATGTTGAGGAATGCCTTGTCGTGCTCGATCGCCGACACCTTGCCTTGATCGTCGGTCGTGACGCCGAGCGAGTAGTACTTCGCGATCAGCTGCGACGCGTTGAAGTACGCGAGCTCGCTGCCCGCGAGCGAGTACAGCCCCCACGCCAGGGAGCGCTCGCCCCACTGAGCTTTGAGCTCCTTCGGCAGGCCGTCGCTGTCGCCGACCTTCGCCGCCATGTACGCGACGAGGTAGTCGGGCTCGCGCATCGCGATCAGCTCGCGCGCCTGGTCGTCGGACACGTTGTTCGCCTTCGCGACCGGCTCGACGAGCAGCGTGTCGAAGTAGTTCAAGCCCGCCGACGACGCCGACTGGAACGACGTCGCCATCCGCCGCACGTTCGGGATCGAGCACATGTAGCTCACGCTCTCGGCCGGCTCGAGCTCGATCTCCTGCTCCGCGAGCGAGGTCTCGGCCATGCGCCGCGCTTCGTACACCATCGTCGGCGCGATCAACTGCACGAGCTGGTCGGCCGTGTCGCGCGCGCCGAGGTCGGCCGCGCTCTTGCCCGCCAGCGACTCGATATACGCCTGCGATGCCGCGGTCGCGCGCTCGGCGAACTCGCCGAACACCCAGCCTTCGAGCGCCGCCTTGAACGCCGACATCATCGCGAGGTGGCCGCCGAGCGTCGCCGGCTTGAGCTTGCCGATCTGGCGAAACGCGTCGGCGGAGGCGGGCGCTTCGGTCGCCACGCGCGCGAGCGACGCCTTCGCGCCCGCGAGGTCGCCCGCCTGCACCTGGCGCAGGATCTCGGCGGTGTGCGTGGTGCCGGTCGCATATGCCCACGCACCGAGCATCCGCGAATATGCCGCGGCCAGCGCGCCCCGCGCGTGCAGCTTCTCGGCCTGGTCGACGTTCTGCTTCGTGTAGTCGCGCAGCAGGCCCAGCAGCTTCGGCATGCGGCCGGAGTTGTCGAGCTGGACGATCGTCGCCCACTCCGCGCCCACCTTCCTCTGCCAGTCCTGGTACTTCACTTCGAGGGCTTTCTGCGTCGCCGGATCGAGCGCCATGTCGGCCTCGGCGACCGGCACCGGCTCGGGCAGCCGCCGGCCCGTCAGCAGGCGATACGCCTCGTGGACGTCGGCGATCTCGATCGCCTCCGCGCCGTGCTTCTTCGCGAGCTCGACGAGGTCGACCATCTCGCCGGTAGCCTCCGACTTCGCGAACCGCATGCCGATCGGATAGCCGAGCCGCTTCTTGCCCTTGTCGATCGAGCCGAGGAACTTCTCCGGAATGCCGGCGACCGGGCCGATCGAGCCGTCGGGGTTGATCGTGCCGGTCATCGTCGCCTTCGGATCGATCGGCGCGCCGGTGATCGCGGCGAGAAATCCGCCGGCCATCAGGCCGGAGGCCGACGCGCCGTCGATGAAGCCGCCCGACGACGCCGAGAACGTGAAGTCGGTGAGATCCTTGTTGAGCGCGGTCGCGGCGACGATCGCCGACACCCACACGCCGGCGCGCCACTGCGGACCGGTGCCGCCCGCCATCTCCTCGAACACGCCGACCTGCACCGATTGATCGGGGTTGGGCGCGGTCGCGAGCTTGACTGGCGTCATCCCGCCGGTCGCCTGCGCACCGACCCCTTCGCGCACGAACATGGCGTCGACCTGTGCCTGCGCCTGCGTCGCCGGCAGCGGCACCACGGTCGAGCCGTTGCGGTCGTCGGTGCCGAGGATGACGGCCTGACGCGGCACCTTGGAATCGCCGCGCGCACCGAGCGGCGCGTACGTCTTCACCTGCGCGCCGGCCGGCTGCTCGGCCGCGCCGCCGTGTTGCGAGCTGCCGCACGAGACCGCGAGCACGGCGAGCATCGCGCCACCAAGGATCCTCATCGGTCGAGTCTAGCGCGCGCGGGGGTGCTTGCGCGCCTGCTCGAGCACGCGGGCGCGAGACACGTGCGTGTAGATTTCGGTCGTCGCGATGTCGGCGTGGCCGAGCATGGCCTGGACCGCGCGCAGGTCGGCGCCGTGCTCGACGAGGTGCGTCGCGAACGAGTGGCGCAGCTTGTGCGGCGAGACGTCGCCGGTCGGCAGCCGCACGCCGGCCCGCCGCGCGTGGCCGCGCAGCATCTTCCAGAACGCCTGGCGGGTCATCGCGCCGCCGCGCTGGGTCACGAACACCGCGCGCTCGGCCGGATCGCGCAGCCACGCCGGTCGATCCTCGGCGATCCAGGCCGCGATCCGATTGCGCGCGGTCGCGTGCAGCGGCACGACCCGAGTCTTGTTGCCCTTGCCGGTGACGCGCACGAAGCCGGCGTTGAGGTTCACGTCGCCGAGCTGGAGGCCGACCAGCTCCGACGCGCGCAACCCCGACGCGTAGCCGAGCTCGATCATCGCGGCGTCACGCCGGCCGCGCACCGAATCGGGCGGCGCCGCGATCAGCCGGCCGACCGCGTCCTCGCCGAGCACGCCGGGCAGGCGCCTCGCGGTGCGCGGCGCGTCGATCAGCGCGGTCGGATCGGCGTCGAGCCAGCGCTCGCCGACGAGATAGCGGAACCAGCCGCGCATCGCGACCAGCGCACGAGCTCGGCTGCGCGCGCCGAGTCCGGCCTCGGCGAGCGCGATCAGATGATCGGTGATGTCGGCCGCGGTGACGTCGTCGACGTCGGCGCGCCCGCGCCGCGCGAGCAATTCGCCGAGGCGCGCGAGGTCGCGGCCGTAACCGTCGAGCGTGTGCACGGCGAGCCCGCGCTCGACCTTGAGATGCGCGAGGTAGCAGTCGATTGCTTCGTCGAGCGAGAGCCGGCGCGCCACGTTGCGATCGAACCGCGCGATGGCCCGGCGCGCAAGAAAGTGCCATAGTCCGACGAGGTGAGCAGCATCAGCCCCGAACAGATCCGTCAGGCGCTGCTGAGCGTCTTCGTCCTGATCGTGTCGGTGGCGCTCCACGAATTCGGCCACGCGTTCATGGCCGATCGGCTGGGCGATGACACGCCGCGCCGCCAGGGCCGGGTGACGCTGAACCCGATCGCGCATGCCGATCCGATCGGAACATTGCTGCTGCCGCTCGTCGGAGGCCTGTACGGCGTCGGCTTCGGCTGGGGCAAGCCGGTGCAATGGCAGCCGTCGCGCATCAACCGCAAGTGGAAGATGGCGACCGCGCAGATCCTGGTCGCGATCGCCGGCCCGATGATGAACGTCGTGCTCGCGCTCGTCACCGCGATCGTCCACACGATCCTGGTCTGGCGGGGCGTGATCTCGCGCGGCGGGGAGGCGAGCCATCTCATCGCGATGGCGGTCGAGACCAACTTCCTGCTGTTCTTCTTCAACCTGATTCCCGCGCCGCCGCTCGACGGCGGCCACGTCGCGCAGGGCTTCACGCCGTACCGTCACCGCGAGAAGTGGGACCAGATCGCGCGGTTCGGACCGATCATCATCATCGCGGTCGTGGCGATCCCGGCGCTCGCGCGGATCTTCCTCGTACCGGCCGACTGGTGTACTGACCATGTCTACAAGATCCTGTTCGGCCTGGTCGGATTGCCCACGTAGTCATGGAAGCCGGTTATCAAGTCGCCCTCGACGTGTTCGAGGGACCGCTCGATCTGCTCTTGCACCTCGTCAAGAAGCACGAGCTGTCGATCCTCGACATCCCGATCTCGTTCGTCACCGAGAAGTACCTCGAGTACCTCGACGCGATGGCCGGCCTCGATCTCGACATCGCGGGCGAGTACTTGCTGATGGCCGCGACGCTGTGCCACCTCAAGTCGCGCGAGCTTCTTCCGTCGCCCGAGCCGCTCGACGACGAGGCCACCGGCGAGGCCGGCGAGGAGGCCGGCATCGACCCGCGCGCCGACCTGATCCGCCGCCTGCTCGAGTACCAGAAGTACAAGGAAGCCGCGGCGCAGCTCGGCCAGCGCCCGGTCGTGGGCCGCAACGTGTGGGGGCGCGGCACCGCGACCGAGGACGCGGTCGGCGATGGGGTCGATCCCGACGCGGTCGCGCCGCTCGCGGGGTTCCCGGTCCAGAAGTTGATCGAGGCGTTCGACCGCGTGATGCAACAGGCGAAGGTCAAGGTCACGCACGACGTGCTGATCGATCGCCTGTCGGTCAGCCAGAAGATCGCCGAGCTGACCGACCGGCTCGAGCGCGAGGACCGCATCGCGTTCACGTCGATGTTCTCGTTCCTCGGGGCCGGGGTCGAGCGCTCGCACGCCGACATCCGCCACGAGGCGGTCGTGACGTTCCTGGCGATCCTCGAGATGGCCAAGCTGCGGCTGGTCGCCGTCACCCAGGCCGAGGCCGACGCCGAGATCTTCATCTCGCGCGCCGTCGAAGATCTGCGCGCGCGCATGGAGCAAGGCGTCGCCGGCGGCGATGATTATCGCTAGCGTGTCGGACCGGCGTGCTAGAAGGGGCTACCGTGAGCGAGCAGGACGAAGTACCCGCCGAGGGCAGTGGCGAGCACGAGCTTCCCGAGCACGAGCTTCCCGAGCTCGGCTATGCATCCGCCGCGGCCCGCGCCGCCGAAGCTGATTCCGAACCGCAGCCGGACGCCGAGCCAGAGGCCGCGGCTCCGGCCGAGCCCGAGCTTCCGCTCGCGGCCACCGAGATCTCGGCAGCCGAGCTCAAGCACCTGGTCGAGGCGCTCGTGTTCGCCGCGGACAAGCCGGTCACGCTGCAGCGCCTGCGCCAGCTGACGCGCGTCTCCGACGTGCATCGCATCGAGCACGCGCTCGCCGAGCTCGCCGACGATTACCGCGACCGCGGGATCGCGCTGCAGCAAGTCTCCGGCGGCTACCAGATGCGGACCAATCCGCAGTACTCGGCGTGGGTGCAGCAGCTGATCGCGGGCCGGCCGGTGCGGCTGTCGCGCGCCCAGCTCGAGACCCTCGCGATCATCGCGTATCGCCAGCCGATCACGCGGCCGGAGATCGACGACATCCGCGGCGTCGATTCGTCGAACACGCTGCGCGTCCTGCTCGATCGCGCGCTCATCCGCATCCTCGGCAAGAAGGAAGAGGTCGGCCGGCCGCTGCTCTACGGCACGACCAAGGAGTTCCTCGACTTCTTCAGCCTCGCCGACCTGCGCGAGCTGCCGACGTTGCGCGAGTACAGCGAGCTGTCCGCCGAAAGCCAGCAGCTGCTCGACGCGTCGACCGAGCCCGTCGAGCCGTCGCTCGACGCTGCGACCGAGTCCGATCTTCCGACGGACAGCTGATGCCGGCGATGCGCCTGCAGCGCTACCTCGCGCAAGCCGGCGTGGCCGCGCGGCGCAAGGCGGAGGAGCTGATCGAAGCCGGCCGCGTGACCGTGAACGGCAAGGTCGCGCGCGTGCTCGGCACCAAGGTCGATACGGAGCGTGACGACGTCACGGTCGACGGCCAGGCGGTGGTCGCGCTCGACACGTTCTACGTGCTGTTCAACAAGCCCAAGGGCTGCATCACCACGGTCACCGACGACCGCGGACGCCCGACGGTGATGGACTACCTCCCGAACCTGCCGGTGCCGGTCAAGCCGGTCGGCCGGCTCGACTTCTACAGCGAGGGCGTGCTGCTCCTCACCAACGACGGCGAGCTCGCCGCGCGGCTCCTCGCGCCGGCGCAGCACGTGCCCAAGACCTATCACGTCAAGATCCACGGCCAGCTCACCGACGCCGACCTCAAGGTGCTCCGCACCGGCGTGCGACTCGACGACGGCTCGACGACGCAACCGGCCGAGATCGTCGTGCTGCCCGGCGAGAGCAAGCACACGTGGCTCGCGATCACGATCTTCGAGGGCAAGCATCGCCAGATCCACCGCATGATCGAGGCGATCGGATATCGCGTCGACAAGCTGCAGCGCGTCGCGTTCGCGAACCTCACGTTCCACGGCCTGCGCGTCGGCGACGCGCGCGAGCTCGTGCAGCGCGAGCTCGACGCCCTGCGCGACGAGGTCGGCCTGGCGCGCGGCCCGGTCGCGCGCGGCAAGTGGCGCACGCGCCGCGAGGCGACGGACATGCCTCGTCGGTCGCGCGCCAAGGCGCGCGCCGACCAGGACGGGCCTCAGGCCTCGGGCCTCGGGCCTCGGCCAGAGGTCGGAAAGCCGGAACGCAAGCCGGAGCGGAAGCCGGTATGGAAGCCGGAGCGGAAGCCGGAGCGGAAGCCGGAGCGAAAAGGGCAGGGGCGGAGCTTCGGCAAGCGTTCAGCTCGTCGCTGATTTTCCGGCCGAGGCCCGAGGCCCGAGGCCCGAGGCCCTGCTACCGTCCGCCCCGATGGAGCTCCGCGCGCTCACCGTGCTCGACTCGTTGCAGCCGCAGCTCACCGGCTTTCTGCAGACCGTGTGCGCGGGGTTCATGCCGCTCGAGAAGGAAGCGGCGGCGTTCATCGAGATCGCGCCGGGCATCGCGATCAACCAGCTCACCGACGCCGCGCTCAAGACCACGCGGTGCCGGCCCGGCATGCAGATCGTCGAGCGGGCGTACGGCATGCTCGAGCTGCACGACCGCGACAAGGGCCAGGTCGAGGCCGCGGTCGACGCGATCGTCGGGCGCATGGGCGTGCGCCGCGAGGACCGCATCAAGCCCAAGATCATCTCGTCGCAGATCATCACCGGCATCGCCGGCGAGCAGAGCCAGCTCATCAACCGCATGCGTCACGGCGATATGATCGTCGCCGATCAGTCGCTCTACATCCTCGAGGTCTATCCCGCCGCATACGCCGCGATCGCCGCCAACGAGGCCGAGAAGGCCGCACCGATCCACCTGCTCGAGATGATCACGTTCGGCGCGTTCGGCCGGCTCTGGCTCGGCGGCTGGGAAGCGGAGATCAAGGCGGCCGTGGAAGCGGCGGAAGGTGCGCTGGGGAAGATCTCAGGCCGCGATGCGAAGGCCTGAGGGGCTTTGGGCTTTGGGCATTTGGCTGTGGCCAGAAGGAAGATTTTCCGACTCTGGCCAGAGCCCAAAGTCCAAAGCCCAAAGCCCCTGCTATGGTGCGCCCATGCTTCCCGCGACGCTTCGCGCACCTTTCTCCGCAGGCGGCTCGAGCGCGATCGATGCTCAGCTCGCGCAGCGGCTGCTCGCCGCCGCGCTCGAACCTGGTGGCGACTACGCGGATCTCTACTTCGAGTTCCGTGTCTCGGCCGATTACTCGCTCGAAGAGGAACAGGTGCGCACGCTCGGCCGCGGCATCACGCTCGGCCTGGGCGTGCGCGTCACCAAGGGCGACGCGACCGGCTACGCGTACACCGAAGATCTCGCGTGGGACAAGATGGCCCACGCCGCGAAGACCGCCGGTCAGATCGCGATGGGTGGCGGCCACAAACCGGTCGGGATCGACGAGCCGCAGAAGCTGACGACTCCGAAGTTCTACGAGGTGCCGTCGCCGTCGCTGGTGGCGCCCGCGATCGACAAGCTCGCGCTGCTGCGCGCCGCGGACAAGGCCGCGCGCGCGTTCGACCCGCGCATCGTCAAGGTCGAGGCGACCTTCGCCGAGACGATCAAGGAGGTGCTGCTGTTCACCTCCGACGGCCGCATGGCGCACGACATCCAGCCGATGCTGCGCATCGGCGTGCGCGCGGTCGCCGAGGACAAGGGCAAGCGCCAGGCCGGCTCGGGCGGCGGCGGCGGCCGCTACGGCATGGAGTACTTCGCGCACGCCAAGCGCGATGCCGCGGCGCACGGCGTCGAGGCCGCGCGCGTCGCGATCGCGATGCTCGATGCCAAGGACGCGCCGGCCGGCGAGCTGCCGGTCGTGCTCGGCCCGGGCGACTCCGGCATCCTGCTTCACGAAGCGGTCGGTCACGGCCTCGAGGCCGACTTCAACCGCAAGGAGACCTCGAACTACACCGGCCAGCTCGGCAAGCCGGTCGCCTCGACGCTGTGCACCGTCGTCGACGACGGCACGCTCGTCAACTCGCGGGGCGCGATCAATGTCGACGACGAGGGCTTCGCCGGCCGCCGCAACGTGTTGATCGAGAACGGCGTGCTCGTCGCCTACATGCACGATCGTTTGAGTGCAAAGCATTTCGGCGTCGACCCGAGCGGCAACGGCCGGCGCGAGTCGTTCCGCGCGATGCCGCTTCCGCGCATGACCAACACGTCGCTGCTCGGCGGCAGCGACAGCCCCGACGACATCATCAAGAGCGTCAAGCGCGGCATCTACGCGAAGCGGTTCTCCGGCGGCCAGGTCAACATCTCGAACGGCGATTTCGTGTTCTCGCTGTCGGAGAGCTACCTGATCGAGGACGGCAAGCTCACCGCGCCGCTCAAGGACGTGAACCTCATCGGCAACGGCCCCGAGGTGCTGCGCAAGGTCGACATGCTCGGCTCCGATTACCAGCTCTCGGACGGCATCTGGACGTGCGGCAAGGACGGCCAGAGCGTGCCGGTCAACGTCGGCACGCCGACGGTCCGCATCTCGGCGATCACGGTCGGAGGCACGCAGGCATGATCACGGAAGCCACGGTGAAGGAGCTGCGCGACGCCGCGGAGCTCGCAGTCGAGCTCGCAAAGCAGGCCGGCGCCGACGCCGCCGAGGTGGTCGTGCGCGACGGCAGCGAGCTGACCGCGAAGGTGCGTCTCGGCGAGCCCGAGCTCGTCCAGGAGGCCGGCTCCCGCGCGCTCGGCATCCGCGTGCTCAAAGGCGCGCGCCGCGCGACGACGTACACGAGCGATCTGCGGCGCGCGTCGCTCGAGGCGCTGTGCGCGGAGACGTGCGCGCTCGCCGAGCTCGCCGAACCCGACGAGCACGCGCTGCCGCCCGATCCGGCGCTGCTCGCGAAGGGCGCGCTGCCCGAGCTCGACCTCTACGATCCTTCGGTCGAGGAGGTCGACGCGGCCTGGGCGCTACGCGAGGCGAAATCCGGTGAGGCCGCCGCGCGCCGCCACGATCCGCGCGTCACGAACTCCGAAGGCGCGACATGGTCGCGCGTGCTCGGCGCGACCGCGTTCGCGACGAGCGGCGGATTCTCGGGCGGCTATCGCGGCAGCTACGCGTCGCTCGTCGTCGAGCCGCTGTGCGACGACGCGACCGATCCGGCCAATCCGAAGAAGCGTAACGGCTACTGGTGGACCGCGTCGCGGTTCCTGAGCCAGCTCGAGATCGCAGAGGCGGTCGGCATCGAGGCCGCGCGCCGCACGGTCGCGACGCTTGGCTCGCGCAAGGTCGAGACCCAGGAGTGCGCGATCGTGTTCGACCCCGAGGTCGCGCGCTCGATCGTCGGCGCCGTGTTCTCGGTCGCCAACGGCTCGGCGTTCTGGCGCAAGTCGACCTACCTCGTCGGCAAGGAAGGCCAGGAGATCGCGAGCAAGCTGGTCACGATCGTCGACGATCCGCTGATCGCGCGCGCGCCCGGCTCGCGGCCGTTCGACGGTGACGGGCTCGCGACGCACAAGAACCCGGTCGTCACCGCCGGCGTGCTCGCGCCGGTCCTGTGCGACGTGTACTCGGGCCGCAAGCTCGGCCGCGCGTCGACCGCGTCGGCCGGCCGAGGCATCGGCGGCAACCCCGGGCCGACGACCTCGAACTTGATCATGCAGGCCGGGACGATGACGCGCGAGCAGCTGATGCGCGACACGCCCAAGGGCCTCTACGTGACCCAACTGATGGGCTTTGGCTTCAATCCCGTCACCGGCGACTTCTCGCGCGGCGCGCAGGGCTTCTGGATCGAGGGTGGCGAGCTCGCGTTCCCGGTCAGCGAGGTCACGATCGCCGCGAACTTCGACCAGATCCTCAAGCGAATCGATGCCGTGGCGGACGACCTGACCCTGCGCAGCGCGACCGCGGCTCCGACGTTCCGCGTATCGCACATGACGCTCGCCGGCTCCGCGCGCACGACCTGAGAGCCACGCTGTGCGTCAGACGCGTACACGCGCGAGATCATGGTGGGTTCGGCCAGGTTTGCTTGACTTGAAAGTGCTGCGATGAAACGATCTTTGACGTGCCGGCGACCGTTGCCACGACGTCGGGGCTGCCCTCGCGTCTCGGCAAGTACGAGCTGCTCATGCCGCTCGCGGCCGGAGGCATGGCGCGGATCTACATCGCGCGCACCACGGGCATCGGCTCGTTCGAGCGGCACGTCGTACTGAAGCTGATCACGCCGGAGCGCGCGAACGATACGACCGCGGTCGGCATGTTCCTGGACGAGGCGAGACTCGCCGCGTCGCTGAATCACCAGAACGTCGCGCAGGTGTTCGAGGTCGGCCAGGACGTCGGCATCCACTACCTCGCGATGGAGTACGTGCACGGGCAAGACTTGCGCGCGCTGCTCGCGAAGGCCGGCAGCGGCGGCACGCGCATCCCGCTCGAGCTCGCGCTCACGGTCGTCGCGGGCGCGGCCGCCGGCTTGAACCACGCGCACGAGCGGCGCGGCAGCGACGGCACGCCGCTCGGCATCGTCCACCGCGACGTCTCGCCGTCGAACATCATGATCGGCTACGACGGCTCGGTGAAGCTGCTCGACTTCGGCATCGCGAAGGCGACGCACCGGTCGGTCGAGACGCAGTCCGGCATCATCAAGGGCAAGTTCGCGTACATGGCGCCCGAGCAGTGCCGCGGCCGCGACGTCGACCGCCGCAGCGACGTGTTCTCGCTCGGCATCATCCTCTACGAGGTCTCGACGCAGCACCGCTGCTTCCGCGCCGACAGCGATTTCGACACGATGCATCGGATCGTCACCGGCGATGTGGTGCGGCCGACGCGGCTGGTGCCGACGTACCCGCAGGCGCTCGAGGCGGTCGTGATGAAGGCGCTCGCGGTCGATCCCGTGCAGCGCTACCAGAGCGCGGGGCTGCTGCTCGAGGCGCTCGAGAGCTACGCGGTGTCGGCGCGCATGTCGCTGTCGACCATGGGCCTCGGCCGGTTCATGCGCGACATGTTCGGCGAGCAGCCCGAGCCATGGCTGCAGCCCTCGGCGCGCCATTCGTCGCACGCGATCCCGGCGAAGGAGAGCACGATCTCGTCGACGGACGGACGCAGCGAGCCGGCGCGGCCGCAGCTGCCGCCCGAGGATGTGGCGGAGGCCCGGCGCTTCGAGTCCGAGGCAGACGAGCCGAACGCCGGGCGCACGGTGCTCGACCTGCCGCGCGAAGGCCGCGAGCCGCACGACACCGAGCCGCCGCCGTTGCCCGAGTGGAACGACGCGAAGGCGTATCCGGGCTCGCAGCCGGCCGTGGCGTCGAACGCGACCCTGCCGCCGGAAGCGATCGTGCAGCCGATGTATCCGCCGGGCGTCGCGCCGCGCACGCCGACGCCGGTGCCGGGCGCGCTCCCCAAGCCGCCGGCGGGCACGGCGCCGCCCGCGAACGCGCCTTCGGGTGCATTCGCGACGCCGGGCTCGAGCTCGGGGCAGGCGATGGCGCATGGCATCCCGAGCACGCGCCACGGCTATGCGAGCCCGATGAGCCACGCCGATCTCGGTTATCCGCGCTACTCGCCGCCGCCCGACGTCTCGATCGAGAACGTGCGGCTCGGCGATCGCCGGCCGCTGTACCTCGGCATCGGCGTGCTCGTCGTCGGGTTCGTGATCATGCTGATCGTGATCATCCACGGCGGCGGTGACGCCGACGACAATGCGGCGGCTGGCGCCGGCTCGGACGAGACCAGCGCGGTCGCTTCGGGATCGGGTTCGGGCTCCGCGGGTTCCGCGGGCTCCGCGGTCCCGCTAGGCTCGGCGGGATCGGCGCACCCGGTCACACCGGCCGCGGGCAGCGCGGCCGTGCTGCCGCCGGTCGCGGAGGACCTCATCACGGTGCACGTCGTGTCGCATCCGTCGGGCGCGGACGTGCTGATCGCCGGCACGAGCATCGGCAAGACGCCGCTCGACAAGAAGCTTCCGCGCCACTCCAACGTCGCCGAGCTCAAGCTCCACCTCGATGGCTACCTCGATGCGACGTCGAAGATCGACTTCAGCGGCGACATGCAGAAAGACGTGACGCTCAAGCCCGAGCCACCGCCCGAGCCGGAAGGTGGTACCGACAGCGGCAGCGCGACCAGCGGCATCGACGCCGGCGAGAAGGTCGCCGCCGAGAAGGCCGCCGCCGAGAAGGCCGCCGCGGAGAAGCACGTGTCGACGATCGAGCACGCGAAGTCGCCGAAGACCGTCAAGACGCCCGAGCACGTGAAGACGCCGAGCTCGTCGCAGCCGAAGGCGCCGAAGTGCCAGTCTGCCGGCGCGTACAACCCGTTCGATACGAGCTGCAACGGCCAGGCTTGCCCGGTCTGCAGATAAGGCGTTCCCGCCTCAGCCCGCGATCTCCGGCACGTCGCCCTGCCACGTGATCGTCGCGCCGGTGGCGTTCGCGATGTCGCCGCACGACGTACCGGGGGCGCGCTCGCGCAGCACGAGGCCGCGCGGCGTGACGTCCAGGACCGCGAGGTCGGTGACGATCGTGTGCACGCACGCGACACCGGTCAGCGGCAGCGAGCACCTGGGCAAGATCTTCGGCGCGCCGTCCTTCGAGCGGTGCTCCATCATCACGATCACGCGGCGGCTGCCGGCGACGAGGTCCATCGCGCCGCCCATGCCTTTGATCATCTTGCCGGGGATCATCCAGTTCGCGAGGTCGCCGTGCTCGCTGACCTCCATCGCGCCGAGCACGGCGACGTCGACGTGACCGCCGCGGATCATCGCGAACGACTGCGCCGAGTCGAAGAACGCCGAGCCCTTGATCGTCGTCACGGTCTGCTTGCCGGCGTTGATCAAGTCCGGGTCCTCGTCGCCCTCGTAAGGAAATGGGCCGATGCCGAGCAAGCCGTTCTCGCTCTGCAGGACGACGTCCATGCCGGGCGGGATGAAGTTCGCGACCAACGTCGGCATGCCGATGCCGAGATTGACGTAGTAACCGTCGCGCAGCTCGGCGGCGACGCGGCGCGCCATCTGTTCGCGTTCGAGCTTCACGACGCCCTCCTCGGGCTCAACGTGCGCTGCTCGATCGGCTTCTCGTAGTGCGTGCCGCGGAAGATCCGCTGCACGTAGATCGACGGCAGGTGGACCAGATCCGGATCGAGCTCGCCGACCTCGACGAGCTCCTCGACCTCGGCGATCGTGATCTTGCCGGCCTGCGCGCACAGCGGGTTGAAGTTGCGCGACGTCTTGCGGAACACGAGGTTGCCCCAGCGGTCGCCCTTCCACGCCTTGACGATCGCGAAGTCGCCGCGAATCGCGTGCTCGAGCACGCACATGCGGCCGCCGACCTCGCGCGTCTCCTTGCCCTCGGCGACCTGCGTGCCGAACCCGGTCGGCGTGTAGAACGCCTCGATGCCGGCGCCGCCGGCGCGTAGCCGCTCGGCGAGCGTGCCTTGCGGGCACAGCTCGACCTCGAGCTGTCCCGACAGGAACTGCTTCTCGAAGATCTTGTTCTCGCCGACGTAGCTCGAGATCATCTTCTTGACCTGGTCCTGCGACAACAAGATCCCGAGGCCCTTGTCGGTGGTGCCGCAGTTGTTCGAGACCACGGTGAGGTTGGTGACCTTGCGGCGCGCGAGCTCGCGAATGCAATGCTCGGGGTTGCCCGACAGGCCGAAGCCGCCGGCGAGGATGACCGCGCCGTCGAACACGTCGTGCAGCGCCGCGCCGGCGTCCGGGTAGACCTTGTTCATCGCTTGTGTCTTACTGCCGATCGCGATGCCGATCATCACGCTGACGACCGATTTCGGTACCAGCGACGGCTACGTCGGCGCGATCAAGGGTGTGATCGCCGCGCGTGCGGGCGAGCACGCGACGATCGTCGACATCGCGCACGACGTGCCCCGCCACGACGTCGCGCACGCGGCCTGGATCGTGGCGACCGCCTGCACGCGGTTTCCGGCGGCCACGATCCACGTCGTCGTCGTCGATCCGGGAGTGGGTGGCGCGCGGCGCGCGGTTCGGGTGCACGCGCTCGGCATGTGGTTCGTCGGGCCCGACAACGGCGTGTTCGCGTACCTGCCCGAGCGGCGCGGCCACGAGCTCGCGATTCCCGGCGCCGCTGCGCCGACGTTTCACGGCCGCGACGTGTTCGCTCCCGCCGCGGCCGAGCTCGCGCTCGGCGTGATTCCGGCCGGTGCATCGATCGAGCTCGCCGGCGCAGTGCCGTGGGGGCCGCGGCCGGCGGGCGAGGGCCGCGTCGTCCACGTCGATCACTACGGTAACCTCGTCACCGATCTGCAGCGCGCCGAGGCGGGAGGCACGATCGCGATCGCGGGGCGACGGCTCGCGATCGGGCGCACGTACGAGGATGCCGCGCCCGGCCAGCTCCTCGCGTACATCGGCTCGGCGGGCACGATCGAGATCGCCGTGCGAGACGGCCGCGCCGACCGCGCGCTCGATGCGCCGCGCGGCACGCGCGTCGTGCCGGTCGAGGACCGATGACCGAGCTCGAGCTCGACATCACGGCGCTCGCGGCCGGCGGCGACGGCCTCGGTCGCGATCCGAGCGGGCGGGTGACGTTCGTGCCGCGCACCGCGCCGGGCGATCGCGTGCGCGTGCGGATCGTGAAGGCCACGAGCTCGTTCGCACGCGCCGAGCTGCTCGAAGTGCTCGCCCCGTCGCCCGAGCGCGTCGCACCGCCGTGCGAGTACTTCCTCGCGGGCTGCAACGGGTGCCAGTGGCAGCACGTCGCGCGGCCGGCGCAGCTCGCGGCGAAGCAGGCGATCGTCGAGGGTGCGCTGCGCAGGCTCGCCGGGCTGGTCGTCGAGCGCATCGCCGATCCGTGCCCGCCGCTCGGCTGGCGGCGCCGCGCGCGGTTTCACGTGCGCGCCGGCCAGGTCGGGCTGTACCGCGCCGACAGCCACGACGTCGTGCCGGTCGCGCATTGCCCGCAGCTCGAGCCCGCGCTCGATGCCGCGCTGGGTCGCGCGATCGCGAACCATCCGCCCGACGGCGAGCTCGAGCTGCTCGCCGGCCATCGCGGCGACGTCGCCGCCGGCAGCGAGACCGTCGAGCTCGAGCCAGGCCTGGACGTGCGCGCCGACGAGTTTGCGCAGGCGAGCGCCGCCGGCAATGCCGCGCTCGTCGCGGTCGCGCGCGCCGCGCTCGGGCCCGGCCCGGGCCGCCTGCTCGAGCTCTATGCCGGCGGCGGCAACTTCACGCGCGCGTTCGCGGCCGATGGCTGGGACGTGGTGCCGAGCGACAGCGTGCGTCCAACCGCGCCGCCACCGCAGTTCGTCCACGGCGCAGCGGCCGAGGTACTCGGGCGCGAGGCCGGTCCGTTTGACGCCATCGTCCTCGATCCGCCGCGCAGCGGCGCGAAGGACGCGATCGCCGGCATCGCGCGCCACGCCGCGCGCGTCGTCGTGTACGTGAGCTGCGATCCGGCCACGCTCGCGCGCGACGCCCAGCAGCTCGTCGCGGCCGGCTATCGCGCCGAGCGCGCGTGGCCGATCGACGTCATGCCGCAGACCGCACACGTCGAGGTCGTGCTGCGGCTGGTGCGGTAGGCTCGGGTGGTGGAGTGGAAGCTGCGCGCCGCCGCGATCCCGGGCGCATTCGCGCTCGCGCTCGCGTTTCACGCGTGGCCGTTGGGCCACTACCTGCAGCGCACGTTCCTGACGATGATCGTGCACGAGGTCGGCCATGCGACGACCGCGTGGTGGTGCGGCTACTCGGCGATCCCCGGGCTGTGGAAGACGCTCGTCCCCGAGACGCGCGGCCTCGTGTGGCTCGCGGTCGCCGGGTTCGAGGCCGGCCTCGTCGCGTACGGCTGGCGTGCGAACCGGCTCGCGTTCGCCTTCGTCGGGCTCGGGCTGGGCGCCGTGCAATTCGTCGCGACCGAGGCCGATCCGGCGACCGCGCACGCGTGGATCACGTTCGGCGGTGACGGCGGCGCGATGGTCCTCGGCACGCTGCTCGTCGCCTGCTTCTTCGTGCCGAAGCTGCGCGACCATGGCCTGCGCTGGGGCTTGTTAGCGATC
Source organism: Kofleriaceae bacterium (assembly GCA_036490935.1). Lineage (GTDB taxonomy): Bacteria > Myxococcota_A > Polyangia > Haliangiales > Haliangiaceae > JABFXX01. The sequence goes on from DASXCY010000059.1 coordinate 16,899, forward strand.
GGCGCGGCCGCGTTCGTCGACACGTTCGCGACGTGGTGGACGGCGCGCCACGACATCACCGCGATCCCGTTCGGCGAGATCGAGGGCGTGGGACTCTCGGATCCGTCCAAGCTCGACGAGCTGTATCACTGGCCGACCGCCGTGATCGTCGGCCGCTACGTCGCGCTCGGCGTCGCGTGCCTCGTCGCGCTCGCTGCGCTCTCTGCCTGGCAGGTCTGGCGCGCGCGCCGCGACGCGTCGGGCTAACGCTCGAACGGGCGGTTGTCCAGGCCGTGCGAGACGGCGAACGTGCGTGCGGTGCGGGCCGGGGCGTCGGGTCACACGGCGTCACCGTCCACCGGCCACGCCCGGCGGCGTGCGTGCCGGCTCAGCCGGGCGCGGTGGCGGCCTTGGCCTTCGCGTCGGCCTCGACCAGCACCGGGCAAGCGTGAACGAGCGCGTGCACGACGTTGCGCTGGTCGGCCTCCGCGGCGAACCAGTCGCGCGGGTAGGCGAGCGCGCGCTTGCCGACCTCGACGACGAGCACCGGCGCGTGGCGATTCCACGGCACCGAGCGGCGCAGGAAGTAGACCGCGGTCACGTCGGCCGGTGCCACGACGAGCGGCTTGCCGAGGTGGAGGCCGCGCGGGAGCGTGATCTCTTGGTCCGACACGCGGATCGTACCGGGCGGGTTGCGATACGACTGCACGAGCTGGAACGCGCGATACAGGCCGATCGCGATCAGCACGTAGCCGCCCCACACCGCGACGGTGCCGAGCTTCAGCACGAACAAGATGCCGAGGATCGTGCCGAACACGGCCCAGCCGGCCGCGCGCTGGCGCGACACGAGCAGCTCGATCGACACGACGTCGCTGTGGTCCGCCTTCGGCTTGGCCTTGGCCTCAGTCGCGGCGCCAGTCTCGGGTGAGCTCTGAGACGCGGACCTGGATCTCGTCGAGGGGGACATTGCAAAGCTGACGCGCGGAAACGACCTCCTGACCATCTACCACGACGTCGGTGATGGCGCGAGGCGACAGCGCGTAGACGACGTTTTTTTCGAGCGCCTGCGGCGGCCACAGCGACGGGTCGTCGAGATCGAGCGCGACGAGGTCGCAGCGGTAACCGGGCGAGATCCGCCCGATCGGGAGCCGTAGCACCTCGCCCGCGGTGCGCGTGCCGAGCGCGAAACAGGCCTCCGCGGTGATGGCCTGGCCATCGGTGCGGTGGACCTTCATCAGCAAAGCGGCGGTGCGCATCTCGTCGAACACGCTCGTCCGATTGTTGGAGCACCCACCATCGGTGCCCAAACCAATTCGCACGCCGCGCGCCAGCAGGTCCACGATGTCGGTGACGCCGTCGCCGAGGAACATGTTCGAGCCGGGGCAGTAGGCAAGGCTGCCGCCGCGCTCGGCGAGCAGCGCGCGCTCGGTGTCGTCGAACCAGCAGCCATGCACCGCGATCATCTGCGCGAGGTCGACGTCTAGCTCGGCCACCGCGGCGAGCGGCCGCCTCCCGAACCGCGCGAGCGACTGCTCGACCTGCCACTTCTCTTCGGCGAGGTGGACGTGCCACGGCACCCCGGCATCGCGCGCGCAGCCGGCACCGGCGACGATCATCTCGGGCGACGCGCCGTGCTGGCTGTGCGGCGCCGGCTGCACCGAGACGAGGTGGCGCTCGCGATCGTGATAGCGCGCGTGCAGCGCCTCGAAGTGCGCGACCGCTTGCGGAATGGTCTCGCGATACGCGGCGGGCGCACCGTCCCAGTCGTAGAAGCAGCGCGCCAGCACGACGCGGATGCCGAGCCGGCGCGCCGCTTCGATCACCGCCGACGCGTGCGCGTTGCCCTGCGCGTTCAGGTAATAGAAGTCGCACACGGTCGTCACGCCGTGCAGCAGCATCTCGCCGAACGCGAGCAGCGCGCCGGTCGCGGCGTCGTCGGGGCCGAGCCGGGGCGAGTAGCGGTACAGCGCGCGATCGCGCCACTCGAGGAACGGGAGATCGTCGCCGATCCCGCGCAGCAGCGACTGGAAGCTGTGGTTGTGCGTGTTGATCGTGCCGGGCACGACCGCGCGCCGCGACCAGTCGATGCGGCGCACGTGCGGCGCGGCGGCCAGGATCTGCGCCGGGTCGCCGACCGCGACGATCGCGCCGTCGCGCGCGTGGATCGCGGTGGCGCCGCGGCTCGCCCCGTCGACCAGCGCGCGGTCGGCGACGACGACGAGCTCGTCGTTCACTGGATGACCGGCGCGACCGTCGTGACCGCGGCGCCGTACCACCCGGGGCCACCGCTCGACACCACCGTGCCGGCGCCGGTCGTCGGATCGATCGTGATGATCTGGCCGCCGTTCGTGAACCCGAACACCTTGTTCTTCCAGAACCCGAGGCCCCAGATCATGTCGAAGCCGGTGTTGGTACCGATCGCAGTGGCCGCAAATGTCATCGGCGCGAGCCGCACGAGCACGTCGTGCGTGGCGCCCGGTACGGTCTGCACCGTGCCGAAGTTGTCGACCGAGACGAGATCGCCGCTCGACATGAAGCTGCCGCCCATGGCGCCGATCTGGGTAGTCGCGCCGGTCATCGGGTTGACCTGGTAGACGTTGCCGTCGGTGGAATCGGTGCCGACCAGCACGTCGTCGCCGGTCTGGCCGAGCGCCGATGCCGGCACGAACGACAGGCCGTTGAACTGGGTCGCGAGATTGCTCGACAACGTCGTGCAATGCGCGGTCATGGGATTGATCGTGGCGACGGTGAAGAACGACACGCCGACCAGGTTGCCATCCTTGTCGATGCCGAGATCGGTCATCGCGTCGCCGGGGAGGGTCAAGCAGTCGAAGCTGCCGACGTGCGTCGTCGCGTAGGTGTCGGGGTCGACGCGATAGAGATCGGTCCCGGTGTGCGCGTAGATGCTGGTCTGGCCGCTGCCCGAGCCGTCACCACCACCGCCGCTATCGCCGCCGCCGCCGCCACCGCCGCCGCCGGCGCCGTCGATCGGACGGCCGCTCGGCGATCCACATGCGGCGGCAACCAGCGCGAGCGCGAGCAGCTTCATCGGGCGCGACGATAACATGCTAGGTTGCGCGCATGCACGAGCTCGTCGAGGGGGGACTCGAGCCGGTGTACGTGCTGTACTCCGAGCATCCGATCCTCGTCGAGCGCGCGGTCGCGGCGATCCGCGACGCTGCGGTGCCCGCGGCCACGCGCGCGTTCAACTACGACGTCGTCGAGGGCAAGGCGAGCGGCTCGCGCATCGTGGCGCTCGCGCAGACGCTGCCGATGATGGCGCAGCGCCGCATGGTGCTCGTGCGCGACCTCGCGCTCGTGCCCGCCGACGAGACCGAGGTGCTCGTCGAGTACTTCGCCAAGCCGAGCCCCTCGACCGTGATCGTCGCGCTCGCGAGCAAGCTCGACAAGCGGCTCAAGGTGTTCGCGGCCGCGCACAAGAAGGGCTTCTTGCACGTGCTCGACGCGCCGCGCCAGCTCGCGCCATGGGTGCGCAACGAGGCGCAGGCCAGGGGCGTCAAGCTCGACGGCGCGGCGGTGTCGCGCCTGGTCGACGCGGTCGGCGACGACCTGTCGCGGCTCGCGCTCGCGGTCGAGCAGCTCGGCTTGTACGCGAGCGGCCGCGCGGTCACGAGCGACGATGTCGACGAGCTCGTCGCCGACACGCGTGAACGCTCGGTGTTCGAGCTGACCGACGCGATCGGCGCGGCGGATCGCGCGCGCGCGCTGGCCGCGGTCGCGGCGCTGTGCGATCAGCGCGAGAGCGCGGTCGGTGTCGTCGTGATGCTCGCGCGCCACGTGCGCCAGCTCTCGCTCGTCCACGCGCTGCGCGACGCCGGCGTGTCGCGCGGCGAGTGGGCCCAAAAGCTCGGCGTGCCGCCGTTCGTCGTCGACAAGCTGATCGCGCAGGCCAAGCGCTACGCGCCGCGCGCCCTCGCGCACGCGACCGAGCGTCTCGCGCTCGCCGATCGCGCGCTCAAAGGCGACATCACGCTCGACGCGCGCACCTCGCCGTGGACGGGTCCGCAGATGAAAGCGCTCGGCCGCGAGCTCGGCGAGCGTGTGATCCTCGAGTCCGCGGTCACCGGCATCGTCGGAATGGCCGGCTAGTCTTTTTTTACTTCGACCGTCTTCTCGTCGTGCGCCGCGGCGCCCGGCGGCGGCGGCGGCTTCTTGGACGCCGGCGGGCGCAACGCCTCGGGCAGCTGGATCGCCGGCTGCGTGTCCTCGCCGGAGACGCCCATGTCCTGGAACGGCCGCTGGTACTCGGGCGGCAGCTTCGCGAAGTGCTGCGACAGTTGCGCGCGAGGCACGAACAGTTCCTCGCGCCTGCCGCCGCCGATGTCGCGCTTGAGCACGAGCTCGCCGTGCACGCGGCTGCGTTCGCGGATCGTCCGCGCGAGCGGCGTCAGCTGCGTCAGCACCTCCATCGGCACGACGCGCGGCTCGGGCAGGGTGGTCAGCGCCTGGCCTTGCAGCGTCAGGTCGACGAGCGTGCGATGCAGCATCAGATCCTTGAGCGCGTTGTGCGCGGCCTCGCCGAGGCGCCGCACGCCCGCGATGTCCTCGCTGTCGAGCGGGTTCGCCTCGGTCTCGGCATCGCCGCTCGCGCTGATCGACTGCCAGCTCGCGCTGCTATCGCCGACGAGGAACCGCAGCCCCTGCGACGACCGGTCGATCTTCTCGCGCAGCGTGATCATGTTCTGCTCGCGCGCGCGCTCGAACGCGACCATCACGTACTTGCCGAGATCGACCGGCGCGGGCTTGGCCTTGCCGAGCAGGCCCTTCTTCATCATGTGCACGACCACCGCGTCCGCGAGCTGATCGACGCGGATCGGCTGGCGGAAGTGCTCGACCTGCAGCTTGAACGACGCCTGCAGCCGCCCCGCGGTCGCGACCGCATCGGCGGCTGGCTCGGCGCCGCGCGCGTCCCACGACATGATCCACTTCGCGTTGGGCAGCTGATGGTGATCGAAGAACGGCCGCAGCGCGTGCAGCACCGCATCGGCGGCGGTGCCGGCGCCGGCCTGCGCCTCCAGCGCCCCGACGCGGCCCTCGACCTGCGTGCGCGCCTGCTGGATCGCGACCTTCGCGGTCTGCAACGTCTTCTGCGCGACGCCTTGCGATTGCGGGCTCTTCTTGTCGGCCTGTAGATATGGCGTGACCGCGGTCGTGATCGTCTTCTCGAGCTCGCCGAGCTTGGCCAGCTCGCGCTCGGCGTCGGCGCGCGCATTTCGCGCCGCCTCGCGCCGGTGATCGAGCTGCGTGAGCGGCATGAACGCCTGCGTGCACGCCTCGACCGCGACCGTGATGGTCTCGATGAAATTCTCGTCGAGCGGAAAGGGCGTGCCGTCCCCGTAGCGATACACGCCCCGACTATATCAATATGTAGCGAGCAATCCCAATTGCAGGACGATCGCGTCGACGAGCCCGTTGCCGTACAGGAACTCCTTGCCGATTCCCATGGGGTTGGGCCCCGGCGCGGTCGCCGCGAGCTGGTCGAGGAACAGGATGTCGCCCTTGGCGTTGAAGCTCAGGCGATCGAACAGCCCCCAGACCGGTTTCTCGCCCTTGATCGAGATCAGCGTCAGCTTCGCGCCGACCTCCGCGTCGCGCACGGGCGACAGCTCGCGGTCGCCGGTGAAGTATGCGCCCGCCGACGAGTCGGTCTGATAGAAGAACGCGTCCTTGAAGAACGTCGCGGCTTGCTGCTGGTAGACGCGGGCGTGGATGCGCACGAGCAGGCTCTCGCCGACGTACTGCGAGTAGGCGAGCTCGACGTCGCCGCCGGCCACCCCCCAGGTGTCGTCGTAGAAGCGCGCCGCGAACTGCGCGGCCGCGTGCAGCTTCGGCAAGAACCGATTGAGTCGCCCCGACAGCGACCACCGATCGCGCAGGTTCGGGATGTTCTCCTGCGGCGTGTCGTCGTTGACGCGCACGCGCCGGTACGGATTGCTCTGGAACCCGTCGAGCACCTGGCCGTACAGCGCGAGCTGCATGTTCATCGTCGGCGTCAGGTTCTGCGTGAGCGTCACCTGCGCGGTGTCGATCGCGAGGCTATGCCACAGCGTGTGCGCCGTCGGATCGTCCTTCGTGAACATCAAGTTTTGCTTGAGGCACGGATCGGCGTGCGTCAGCGCGACGCGCGCGAGCGGCATCGCCTGCGAGTTGTCCACGTCGCACACCGCGTCGAACGAGTGCGTGTACGCGAGCGCGACCGTCGTGTTGCGGCCCGGCAGATCGATCGACGCATCGGCGCCGAGCGAGCGCGACAGATAATCGCGCTCGGTCCCGAACAGGCCGTTGAACGTGATGCTCGAGCGCCGGCCCTTGAAGCTCAGCGCGAGGTGGCCCTCCTGGCGGAGGTCGGAGAACTTGGTCGCGCCGGTCGTGGCGTCGACCTGATAGATCGTCGCGGTCGCGCCGGTCACCGCGTCGGCCGAGTAGCCGGCGGCGAGATCGACGTGGCTGCCGAGATCGATGCCGACGTCGGCCTGGGGATGGACCACGGTCAGGCCGCCCTTGCCGCCGTCGCGCTTCTCCTCGAACACCGCGGTCGACGCCTCGGCGGTGTTGTCGGCACGCGCCGGCATCGCCGCGCACATGATCGCGAGGCCCAGGCCAAAGCCCAGAGCCCAAAGCCCAAAGCCCGATCTCGGTTGGCCGCTCCGCGGCACGTGCTCGCGTAGGGAGCGTCGCGCTCGCTTCGCTCGCACTCGGTCGATCGATTCGCTCAGTTGCAACCGCAACCTCCGCCGGCCGCGCCATGCCCGCCGGCCGCGCCTTCGCGCTCGTCGAGGATGTGATCGTCGCTCTGCGTCTCGTGCGGGTCGTTGTCGAAGACCATCACCTGGTCGGCGAGGTACTCCTTCTCGGAGGCGCGCACCGCGGTCCGGCCGCACGCGATCGACGTGACGGCGAGCAAGCAGAGAATGGTGCGCATCGTCCCTCCTAGAAGAAGATCGCGAGCCCGGCCGAGTACTCCTGGCCGTTCTGCGAGTGGTTTTCGTTGAACAGCGTCCAGTTGCGCGCGTCGATGCGAAGCGTGATCTGCTTCTTGAACGTGATCTCGAGGCCTCCGCCGGCGCCGAGCGCCATCAGCGTCTCGCGCGGATCGACGTAGTTGGTCGCGGCCGGCGAGATGTACGCGGCGCCCAAGCCGAGGCTCGCGTACGGCCCGATCACCGCGCCCGGTGCGAGCCGCAGCACGAACGCGAGCCCGCCCAGATAGATCTCCTTGTCGGACCGCGGCGACAGGCCGGCGAAGCCTTCGAGCGCCCAGTACGGATCGATCAGCCACGACGGCCGCAGGATGTAGACGCCTTCGCCCTGCAGGAAGCCCGCGGAGAATGCCAGCCCGGCACTCGCGTACGGGATCGGCGGCGGGCCGAGGATCGCGCGCTTGATCGCGCGACCCATGCGCGTGAACACGCCGGGCTCCTCCTCCTCGCCGACCTCGAACGGATACACGACGTCGCCGAGGATCCAGCCGCTCGTGCCGTCGTCGAGCTCGATCTTGAACCAGTAATCCTTGGTGCTGCGCTCGACCACCTCGAACACCTGGTTGCGCTCGACGACCGCGATCTCGCGATAGCCGTTACCGGGCCCCGAGTGCACCGGCGCCTTCTGCGCGATCACGCGCAGGTACGCCTCCGCGTCGGCGCGGCCGGCCAGCGCGGCCAGCGACGCGATCAGTACGAGGAAGAAACCGAGTCTCACTGAAACCAATCGAGGAAGTCTTGGTACTGCGGATCCGACATGCGAAATAACGCGTTGCCACCGTGGCCGGTGAGCCCGAATGGCTTGATGAGGAGCTTGCTCTGGTCGGGCGCCGAGCACAGCAACTCGCCCTGCGCGGCGCGGTAGTTGCCGGGCGAGAGCGGGTTGGTCTCGTCGAGCCCGAAGCCGCCCGAAAAGCTGTCGTGGCCGTGGCAGCCACCATCCACGCACGTGTGGTTTTGCAGCGTGCTCTGCGCCGTGAGGTAGCTGGGCCACATCACGGTGTTGAAGTAGTCCAGGCCGCCTGCGGGCTCGCACAGGCCGATATCCGGCGGTGTTTCGCCGAGGCTCACGGTCGGACAACCACCGAGCGCCAGCGCACACACGGCGACCGCGCCGGCCGCAAGCAGTGACCGCGAAAGGCCCATCCCTCTCGCTACGATACACCGCTTCCGCGCCGGCTCGCCACCGCCGTCGCAGCGTGCGATCTGATACGCTCGCGAGCGGTGTCGACAGGAGCGTCTCGACCGCCGGGGTCCGGCAGGCCCGCTTCCATCACCGCGACGCCGCTGAAGGGAACTCCCGTTCCGCCGCCCATTCCGGTGCGGCCCCGCAGCATGGTCCGGATCGACACCGAGCCGGAGCCGCCGCGCACGGTGCGGAGCCCGCTGGTCGGGCGTGACCCCGCGCTGGCGACGCTGCGCGAGGTCCTCGCGCGCGCGGTCGATTTTCAGGCACCGCAGCTGGTCACGATCGTCGGTAATCAGGGCACCGGCAAGACGCGGCTCATCAACGAGCTGATCGCCGAGCTCGGCGCGAAGCCCAAGGACAAGAAGCCGCGCGTGTTTCACGGCGCGGCCGAGCGCGACGCCGCCGGCAAGCCGGTGCGGTTCGCCGCGGTCGTGTCGCTGCTCCGCGATCGGTTCGAGCTGACGCCGAACCCCGACGACACGAGCAAGATCCGCTTCCAGCACGAGATCAAGAGCGTCGTGCAGGCCGATCAGATCGCCGAGCTGCTGTTCTTCCTCGGCGGCTTTGTCGGCCTCGAGTTCGCACCGACGGCGTTTCTGCGCGCGGTCACCGAGTCGCCCAAGCAGCACGGCGAGCTCGCGCGCACCGCGCTGCGCCGGTTCTTCGAGCTCGACGCGGCGCAATCGCCGGTGATCCTCGTGCTCGACGACCTGCAGTGGGCCGACGACGACACGCTCGCGTTGTTCGGCGAGCTCGCGTCCGGCATCGGCGGCTCGCCCGTCGTGATGCTCGCGGCGGCGCGGCCCGAGATGCTCGTGCGCTCGGGCGGGTGGGGCGAAGGGGCGGTCGATCACACGCGCGTCGATCTGCGCAACCTCGAGGGCGACGTCGCGGAGCAGATGTTTCGCAATCTGCTGACGCGCTGCACGGATCTCACCGAGGACACCGTGGCGCTCGGGGTCGAGATGACCGGCGGCAACCCGGCGTTCCTCGAGCAGCTCGTGCGGCTGTTCCTCGATAACGGCACGATCGACGTGGCGGGCGGCGTGTGGCGGCTCGATCCCGACAAGGCGGCCGAGACCGAGCTGCCGATCTCGATCGAGGAAGCGATCGAGGCGCGGATCGCCGCGCTCGAGCCCGACGAGCGCGACCTGCTCGAGAAGGCCGCGGTGTTCGGCAACGTGTTCTGGGTGTCGGCGGTGATCGCGCTCGCGCGGCTCGAGCAACCGCCGCCGACCGGCATCGCGCCGCTCGATCTCGAGTGGGGCAACGGCGAGGACGTGCGGCGGCGGGTCAGCGATCTCGTCAGCATGCTCGCCGATCGCGACTACTTGCTGCCGCTCGATCCGGACGACTCGAGCATCACCGGCGACGTCGAGGTCGTGTTCAAGCACAACCTCGAGCGCGAGCTGATCGCGCGCTCGACCGAGGCGCGCAAGCTCGAGCGCTACTACCTCGCGGCCGCGCAGTGGCTCGAGTCCAAGCTGCTCACGCTGCGCGACGAACAGCTCGAGTTCCTCGCGAACCTCTACGAGCGCGGCGGCGATCGGCGGCGCGCGGCGCGCTGCTACCTGCAGGGCGGCGATCGCGCGCGCTCTCGCTACGCGCCCGACGAGGCACGCGTGCTGTACGAGAAGGGCCTGGCGATGCTCGGCGAGGCCGACGCGCCGGCGCGCATCGACGCGCTGCACAACCTCGGCGACGTGCTCGAGCAAACCGGCAAGAGCGACGAGGCCGCGCAGTGCTTCGTCGACATGCTCGGCCTGGCGTGGCGCTTCGACAACCTCAACAAGGCCGGCGCCGCGTACGCGCGGCTCGCGCGCGGCCTGCGCCGGCTCGGCAAGTACGACGCCGCGATGGATCACCTGCGGCGCGCGCACGAGCTGTTCGAGCGCTCGCGCGACGATCGCGGCATCGCGGCCACGCTCGACGACCTCGGCCGCGTCAACTGGTTGCGCGGCGCGTTCTCGCAGGCGCTCGACTTCCACCGCCAGGCGCTGACGATCCGGCGCGCGCTCGGCGACCGCCGCTCGATCGCGCTGTCGCTCGCGAACATCGGCCGCGTACATCACGACAGCGGCAACTTCAAGGCGGCGATCGCGCAGTTTCGCGAGGCGCTCGATCTGCGGCGCGACATCGGCGACCTCGTCGGCGTCGTGCAGTCGCTGTGCGACCTCGCGGGCGTGCACGCCGAGGACGGCAGCCACGAGGCCGCGCTCGAGCTGCTCGGCGAGGCGCGCGCGCTCGCGCAGGAGATCGGCGACAAGAACGCGCTCGCCGACGTGCTGTCGCGCACCGGCGAGGTCAAGGGCGCGATGGGCCGCGGCGGCGAGGCCGTGAAGGATCTCGGCGATGCGAAGCAGCTCGCGAGCATGCTCGGCGATCGCGTGGCGCTCGCGCTCACGCACCAGCGGCTCGCGCAGGTCCAGCTCGCGCTCGGCAACCTCGAGGCGGCGGACGTCGAGGCGCACGCGGCGGTCGCGGTCAGCCAGTCGGTCGGCTTGCGCGTGCACATCGGCAGCGGCTATCGCGTCAAGGCCGAGGTCGCGGCGGCGCTCGGCCACTTCCTGCCCGCCGAGGACGACTTCCGCCGCGCGATCGACATCCTCGCCGCGGTCAAGCACGAGGTCGAGCTCGCGCGCGCGTACCAGGGCTATGCGGCGCTCAAGGAGCGCACCGGCGCGCTCGCCGACGCGCACAAGCTGCGCGGCCGTGCCATCGACATCTTCACGCGCCTGCGCGGCGCCGCGCAGACGGAATGACTTTGGACTTCGGACTTCGGGCTTCGGACCTCGGCCAGAGCGAGCCATGACCGCCGACCTCGCACGGCTGGCGGCGGCGGTGCCCGCGAACGTCCGCGAGGTGTGCGGGGTGCTGACCAAGGCCGGGTTTCAGGCGGTGACGGTCGGTGGGGCGGTGCGCGATGCGCTGATCGGGCGCGAGCCGGGCGACTGGGATGTCGCGACCAGCGCGACACCGGAGCAAGTGATGGCGAGCTTTCGCCATACGATCCCGACCGGCTTGCAGCACGGCACGGTGACGATCGTGACCGGGCGCGGGATCGCGAGCCACGTCGAGGTCACGACGTTTCGCGGCGAAGGCGCGTACAGCGACGCGCGGCGGCCCGACAGCGTGCGCTTCGGCGTGCCGCTCGACGAGGATCTCGCGCGCCGCGACCTCGTCGTCAACGCGATCGCGTACGACCCGGAGACGGCCGAGCTGCACGATCCGTTCGGCGGGCGCGTCGATCTCGCGGCGAAGCGGCTGCGCGCCGTCGGCAACGCCGTCGAGCGTTTCACCGAGGATGGCCTGCGCGTGATGCGCGCGGTGCGGTTCGCCGCGCAGCTCGAGTTCGAGCTCGATCCGGCGACCGAGGCCGGCATCGCGCCGGCGTTGCCGTCGCTCGCGAAGGTGTCGCGCGAGCGCGTCGCCGACGAGCTGCGCAAGATCCTCGCGGCGCGCCAGCCGTCGCGCGCGCTGGCGATCGCGCGGCGAACCGGGATCGTGCGGTCGATCCTGCCCGACGTCGACGCGGCCGCAGGCGAGGACTGGCTGCCGCGCATCGATCGCGCGCCGGGCGAGGTGCGGCTGGCCGCGCTGTTCGCGCCGCTCGCCGCGAACGACGCCGATCCGCTGCACCTCGATCGCGACGCCACTCGTCGCGTGCTCGCGATCGGCCGCGCGTTGAAGCTGTCGAACGTCGAGTGCGAGCTGGCCGCGCAGCTCGTCGGGGCGCTGCACGCCGAGCGCGCCGCGGTGTGGGCGCCGGCCGACGCGCGCCGCCTGCTCGCCGCGCTCGATCGCGACAAGCGCGTGCACGCGGCCGAGCTCTGGCAAAACGCCGCGCTCGCCGCCGAGACCCGCCGCATCCTCGCCGCGGGCGAGCCGCTCGCCGTCGGCGACCTCGCGATCGATGGCAAGGAGCTGATGGCCGCGCTCGACCAGGCGCCCGGTCCGGCGATCGGACGCATCCTCGCGATGCTGCTCGAGCGCGTGATCGAGGATCCGGCGCGCAACACCCGCGATCAGCTGCTGCGCGACGCCCAGGCGCTCGAGCTCGAGGTCGGCCACTGACATGAAGCCGCACGCGCGCGAGAGCCGGCTCGCCGGTCAGACGCTCGCCGATCGCTACGATCTGCTCGAGCTGCTCGGCGAGGGCGGCATGGGCGCGGTGTATCGCGCGCGCGATCGCGAGCTCGACGAGCTGGTCGCGCTCAAGGTGATCCGCGGCGAGCTCGCACGCCAGCCGGCGATGCTCGAGCGGTTCCGGTCCGAGGTGAAGCTCGCGCGCCGCGTGACGCACGCGAATGTCGCGCGCACGTTCGAGCTCGGTCGCGCGGGTGACGTCGTGTTCTGCACGATGGAGCTCGTGACCGGCGAATCGCTGACCCATCGACTCGCGCGCGGCCCGCGCATGGCACTCGCCGAGACGATCGCGGTCGCGTGCGCGCTGCTCGACGGGCTCGAGGCGGCGCACGCCGCCGGCATCATCCATCGCGACATCAAGCCCGACAACGTGCTGATCGCCGAGTCCGGACGCGTCGTGCTCGCCGATTTCGGCGTCGCCGCGCTCGCAGCCGGCACGGGCGAGCTGTCGGGCACGCCGTCGTACATGGCACCCGAGCAGGCGCGTGGCGAGCCGCCGACGCCGGCGTGCGACGTCTACTCCGTGGGTGTCGTGCTGTTCGAGATGGTGACCGGGCGGCGCGCGTTTGCCGGCAGCGCGCTGGAGATCCTCGACGCGAAGCAGGCCGTGGAGCGGCTCGCGCTCACCGGCGACGAGGTGCCGCCCGAGCTCGCGGCGGTGATCGGCAGAGCGACCGCACGCGCTGCGCCGGCGCGGATCGCGACTGCCGCCGAGCTGCGCCGCGAGCTCGCGCCGTGGAGCCGCGGGTCGAGGATTCCGACGGAGCAGCCGATCGTCGCCGCCAGCGTCGCACCGACGACCGTGCTCGTCGTCGCGCCGCCTGCCGAACAGGACGACGACAAGCTCTACCTCGCCGAGGCGCTGTGCAGTGCGGTGCTCGTCCAGCTGTCGCGCGCGCCGGGCCTGCGCGTGCTGTCGCGCGAGCGCGGCGGCGAATCGGCGGCGGTCGTCGTGCGGTTCCAGCGCGGCGAGCAGCTCGCGGTTCGCATCGAGCGCACCGACACCGCGCTCGAGCTGCGTGTCCCGTTCGCCGTCGACCAGATCGCGGCCGCGACGCGCGCGATCGCCCACGCGGTGACCTCCGCGGTCGCGCTGCCGGCACCCGAGCTGAGCGGCGCGGCGCTCGAGGCGCGCGACCTGGCGCTGCGGGCCCGCCACAACGTGATCCGCGGGCTCCACATGGCGGCGGTCGCGCTCGAGCAGATCGAGCGCGCGAAGCAGCTCGCGCCCGACGATCCGTATGTCGCCGCCGTGCTCGCGATCGTCTACACGCGCCGCGCGTTCTTCGTGGCCGATGCGCCGGCCGATCTGCTGGTGCGCGCTGCATCGAGCGCGCTCGCCGCGGTCGCGGCCGCCCCCACGCAAGCCGACGCACACGTCGCGCTCGGCCACGTCGCGCTGCACCAGGGCCGTGCGGTCGAATCGGCGCGCCACTTCCGCGCCGCGATCGCGTGCGCGCCGCACGAGGCGGAGGCGCACGAATATCTCGGCCGCATCCTGCTCGAGGCCGGGTTCGTGGCCGACGCGCTCGCACGGCTCGAGGCGGCGATCGCGATCAGTCCGGGCCGCTTCATCGCGCGCTGGGATGTCGCGCGCGCGTTCGCGCTCGAGGGTCGGTGGGACGACTACGACCGCGAGGTCGACGAGCTCATGAAACACGGCATCGATCGCGAGTTCGCGCGCGTGCGGTTCATCGGCTGGCGCCGCGACACGGCCGCGTTGCGCGAGATGCACGCGAAAGCCGGCAACTTCGGCCGCGAGTTCCAGACCGGGCTCGCCGAGGCCATGTGGGACGTCTTCGACGGCAACTGGGAGAAGCGACGCGACCAGCTGCTCGCGGTCTCGGCGGCCGGCTCGCACAACAAGCGCCGCGCGGCGTTCGTCGCGCAGCTGGTCGCCGAGCTCGCCGGCTTCGCGCACGATCCGGCGTCGGCGGAGATCGCGATCCAGCACGGTCTCGCGGCGGGCCTGTTCGATCTGCACTGGCTCGATCACTGCCCGCTGCTCGACGAGCTGCGCGCGCGCCCGCAGTTCGCCCAGGTGCGCGCCCCGATCAAGCAGCGCGCCGAGGCGATCCTCGACGCGATGTACGGCGATCACGCGCTGGGCACCGTCGAGACCGCGGTCGCACCGAGCGCGATCAGCTGAGCTTGCACCACGCGTCGGCGACGAGGCTGCGCGCTCCGCGCCCGCCGACGAGGACACGCGGCAGCTCGAGCTCGGCGAGCCGATCGCCGAGATCGACCGCGAGGTGCGAAGCGCGGCGCAGGATGTTCGCGAGGCCCGCGCGATCGGGCTCCGGATCGCCGGCGCGCGTCGCGATCAGCGCGTGCGCGAGCGCCTCGGCATCGTGGAGGCGCAGCGGCGCGGGTGCCGCGACGAGCTGGCCCGGCGCGTCGACGACGACCGTCCAGCCGAGCGCGGGCAGCGACACGATCGCGACCGCGAGATCGCGGCCGAGCGGCGGCGCCTCGCGCACGATCACCGCGCCGTTCGCGAGCCGATCGGCGGCGGCGAGCACCGCCGCGAACGCGCGACGCACGAGCGCGTCGCTCGTCACGCCGCGCTCGACCGGGCAGCCCGCGCGCTCGGTGGGCAGGTCGTTGCCGTACGGCTTGAGCTCGACCGGATAGCCGACCCGGCGCGCGGCGTTGACCGCGGCCGACGGCGTCGTCGCGACGACCTGGCGCGTGATCGGCACGCCATACGCGCGCAGCAGCACCTTGGTCTCGTGATCGCCGACGCGCGCGCCGGCTCCCAGCTTGCCGAGCTGGCGATCGCGTTGATCGACGTTGACCTCGAGCTCGGCGATCGCCTCGCGCGGTGCCGGGCCGATCCCGACCGCGATGCGCTCGGCCGCGCGCCCGAGCAGCTCGATCGCACCGAGCGCCGCGCGTGCGCCGTGCAGCGCCGGCTCGTCGCCGGCGAGCTCGCCGCGCGCCTCGACCGGCACGTGCAGGCCGGGCAGCTGGGCGGGCGGCGGCCCGAGCGTCGGGTCGAAGAGCACCGCATCGGTCGGCTCGTCGGGTTTGCTGCCGCGCGCGCCGCTCGCGATCGCGATCGGCCGCGCGCCGGCGAGCTCGGCCTCGGCGGCGAGCGCCTGCGCCTGCGCCTCGAGCCACGAGCCGGGCGGCGCGATCACCGCGGCGCGCGGCCCGCGCGGCATCCCGAACCGCACGAGCGCGACGATCGCCTCGAGCCACGCGTCGACGTCGTGCGCGACCGCCGCGCCGTGCGCGCGCAGATACGCGAGCGCCGCGACGCGCTCGATCGCGGCGCGTCCGCGGCCGCGCGGGATCGGCGCGAGCAGGCACAGCGGGCGGCCGGCGGCGGCCGCGCGCCCACATGCCCCGGCGAGCTCGACCGCGGCGGTCGCGGTCGGCCACGCGTCGAGCGCCCACGCGACGACGTCGTCGCCGGCGTCGCCGGGCGCATCGGCGATGCGCGCCTCCACGCCGCGCGCGCGCAGCGCCGCCAGCGCGGTCTCGCCGAGCCTGGCCGGCGCGATCACCTGCACGCGCGGCAGCGACGGCGACGCCGCGACGCGCGCCTGCGCCATCACGCGCTCCTTCGCGCGGCGACGTGCATCGCGAGGTAATCGCCGACGCGCTCGACCGTCTTGCGCGTCGGCGCGGCGGCGCGCGGCGGCAGCGCGCGGTGGGCCAGCACGCTGGCGTCGAGGCCGAGCTCCGCGAGCTCGAGCCGGCGCAGCGACTTCGCCGGCACCGGCGTCGGAAACTCGTCGATCGGCTCGCCCGCGATGCGCACACCGATCACGGCCGGGCCGCGCACGACGACGGTCTGCAGCAGCCCGCCGGCGAGCCGCGTCGTGCGCACCGCGTCGCCTTCGCTCGCGAACGCGACGACGCGCGTGAGCTGCACCGTGCCGATCTGCTCGGCGATCGCGCCGACCTCGGCCGCGCGCTCGGGCCGGCTCGCCTCGTCGACGAGGACGACCGTCGTGCCGAGCACCCGCGCGGCGGCCGCGACGACCTGCGCCCAGCCCAGGTAATCGAGCGCGAGCTCGGTCGGCACGCCGGCGACCGCGACGCCGGCGTGGCGCGCGCGGTCGGCAGCGAGATCGAGCCAGGCCGGGTCGCCGGCGGCGAGCGCGATCGAACCCTCGGTGGTTGCGACCGCCGCGAGCGCGCCGTCTAGCCAGCGCACCGTGCGCGCGGGCG
>DASXCY010000060.1:0-30796 GCA_036490935.1 Kofleriaceae bacterium
GATCGCGAGCGTCCTGCGCCACGGCAACATCGCGCGCGTCTACGAGTTCGCGCGCGCGCACGGCGAGTACTTCATCGCGATGGAGCACGTCGACGGCAAGGACATGCGCACCGTGCTCGAGCGCTGCCGCGCCAAGAAGAAGCCGATCCCGCCGGAGCACTCGGCGTACATCGCGGCCGAGGTCGCGGCGGCGCTGCATGCGGCGCACTCGGCGGTCGACTCGCGCGGCCGGCCGCTGCGCATCATCCACCGCGACGTCTCGCCGTCGAACATCATCGCGAGCTACTCGGGCGAGGTGAAGCTGTGCGACTTCGGCATCGCGAAGGCGACCCTGTCGCGCGTGACGACCAAGACCGGCGTCATCAAGGGCAAGGTCAAGTACATGAGCCCCGAGCAGGCGCTCGGCCGAAAGCTCGATCACCGCAGCGACGTGTTCTCGCTCGGCAGCTGCCTGTACGAGATGCTGACGCGCATCCCGCCGTTCACCGCGACGAACGAGATGGACCTGCTCATCAAGGTGCGCGACGCGAAGTACCGCGCGATCGCCGAGCTGCAGCCGGGCATCCCGCCCGAGCTCGAAGCGATCTGCGACAAGTGCCTGACGCGCAGCCGCGCGAACCGCTACCAGACCGCGGCCGAGGCCGAGGGCGACCTGCGCGCGTTCCTGCGCAAGTTCATGCCGAACTACTCGCGCAGCCATCTCGGGCGGTTCGTCCGCAAGATGTTCGCGCAGGAGATCGAGCGCGAGCTGCGCATGCTCGAGGAATACGTGATGACCGACGACGTCTCCGACGACGTCGGCGAGTCCCTGATGGTGCGCGACGACGACTTCGAGCCGCCCGAGGTGCCGTTCCAGCCCAAGCCGACGTCGGTGTCGGTCGCGGCCCTCATCGGCGGCACGAACGCGGGCTCGAGCGGCACGCAAAGCCGCGCGAACGACTTCGCGAGCGACTCGAACTTCACGACGATCCCGAAGGTGGAGCACGGCGCGGACGCCGGCGACACCGACGAGATCCACCGCGTGCCGACGATGATCCTCGACGGCAAGGGCCGCCGCGCCCCCGCGCAAACCCCGGCCGCCGCGCCGCCGGTCGCCGGCCGCAAGCCGCGCAAGACCTCGCCGCCTCCGCCGCCGCCCAAGCGCGGCGGCCGCATGCCTCCGGCGCCGGTCGACGAGGATCTGCACGCGGCCCCGACGATGATCATCGACATCGGCCGGATGCGCCAGCGTCAGCGGCGGAGCTGAGGCGGCGGACGTCGGCGCGGTGGCGTGCAGCGCGCCGTGCTGCTCGGGTCGTAGGCGGTCATCGAGAACTCGTAGTAGCTCGGCCCTTCGTCGCGGACGACGCCGTCTAGCTCGAAAGCTGCGGGACGCAGCGACCAGCGCGACGATCGTCAGCGGGTAGCTCACTTCACCTCGACCTCGAGGCCGAGCACTTCTTCTCCCGCGCGCACCGCCGCGCGGACCGAGCCGCCGGCGTTGCCGTGCGAGGCGGCGACGAGGACGTCGCCGGCCGGGCAGTCGTGGATGCGGAATTCGCCCTGAGCGTCGCTGTCGCCCTCGGCGGCAGGGCCCTCGCCGGTCGCCGCGCGTACCACGACGTGCGCGCCGGAGATGCGCTGGCCGCGATCGTCGCGCACCGTGCCGCCGACGAGCGCGCCGCGCGCGAGATCGATCCGCACGTCACGCACCGACGTGCCGCCGGGCGCGTGGGCGGCCAGCACGTCGAGCTCGCGCGTCTGCGCCAGATACCCCGGCAGCTTCGCTTCCACGCGCCAGCGGCCGGGACGCAGCGGGCCGAGCCTCCAGTGCCCGGCCTTGTCGGTGGTCGCCTCGGCCGTCTGGCCGGCGGGGCCTTGTGCCTCGAGCGGCAAGCCCGCGATCGGGTCGCCGGTTCCGGCGTCGAGCACCGCGCCTTCGATCGCCCCGCCGAGCGGCAGCACGAGGTGCACGTGCTCGCCGTGCTGACTCGCGACCGCGTCGAGCTCGGCCGGCGGATAGTCGGGATGGTCGACGCGCACGAGCACGTGGCCGCGCGGCAAGAGGTCGATCGCGAACGTGCCGTCGGCGGCGACCTGCGCGTGGCGGCCCTCGCCCGCCCCGTCGCTGACCGAGAGCTGCGCGCCGCCGACCGGTGCGCCGGTCGCGTCCTCGAGCGTGCCGGCGAGCTCGGCGTCGGCGACCTCGAGCACGACGTCCTCGCGATGCTCGCCCGGCGTCGCGCCTTTACCGGCGGGTAGCTCGACCTCGCGGCGCACGTCGACGTGGCCGTACGCGGAGACGCGGAGCTCGACGGCGCCGGCGAGCGGGCCGAGCTCGAACGCGCCGTCGTCATCGGTGAACCCTTCGATCGGCGCGCCGACCTTGGGCTGCGCCGACACCTGCGCGCCGACGACAGCTGCGCCGTGCTGGTCGGTGACCTTGCCGACCAGCAGCGTGCCCGCCGACACCACGACGTCGATGCCGGCGACGACCTGGCCGGTCTCGATCGCGACCTCGCGCGAGCGCGCCTCGGCGAACCCGGCCGCGATCGCGAGCACGGTGACCTTGGCCTTGCCGAACCCGCGGATGCGGTACTTGCCGTCGCTGCCGGTGACCCAGATCGATGCGCGCGATGCGTCGGCCGGCAGCGGCGGCGGCTCGCCGAGCAGCCCGGCCGCTGGATCGACGATCGAGGCCGAGCGCGCGAGCTCGGCGCCCGGCGGCGGCAGCGCCGGGATCGGGCCGACCATCACGCCGAGCTCGCCACGCGGCAGCAGCTCGGGATCGATCCCCGACGCGCTCGCCTCGGCCGCGGGCGCTGCCGTGCGCCCGGAAAACCGCAGCAGCTTGTCGTGATCGACGTCGGCCGACAGCTCGCCCTCCGACGAGCCCTGCGCGACCGCGTGCACCGACGCGCCCGCGACCGGGTTGCCGCTGCCGTCGACGACGCGACCCTCGATCGCGCCGCCGCGCACGAGCGCGAGCTCCGGGATGCCGCGGCCGGCCTCGAGCTCGACGCCGCCCGGCGACAAGAATCCAGGCGCGAACGCGTCGGCGATCCAGCGCCCGTTCGGCACGCCTTCGATGCGAAACACGCCGTCGTCGCCGGTGCGCGCGAACCGCGGCGCCTGATCTTCGCCGCTCGGTCGCAGCTCGATCGCGGCGACGAGCGGCGTGCCCTCGTCGCGATCGACGACGCGCCCGACGACGATCGCGCCGGCTTCGAGCCGCAGCTCGACCGGCGGAAATGGCCCGGCGCCGAGCCGCGCGACCCGCAGCGTGCGGGCCGCGTTCGCGCCTTGCCACGCGTACACCTGATAGCGGCCCTCGGGCAACGTCGGCGCGCGAAACGCGCCGCGCGCATCGGTCTTGAGCTCGAGCGTGCCGCCGATCGCCTCGCCGCGCACGCCGACGTTGGCGGCCGCGACCGGCTTGCCGCCGTCGGTGACCGTGCCTTCGATCCCGATCTGGCGCGCGACCACGATGCGCGTCTCGTCGGACGGCACCGGCACGAACCGCACCTCGGCCGCGAGCAGGCCCGCACCGGTGACGCGCACGCGGTAGCGCCCGGGTGTCAGCCCGAGCACGGCGAACCGGCCATCGGGGCCGGTCGGCGGCGCCAGCGCGCGTGCCCGCGGATCGCGTTCGTCGGCCGGGAACGCCTGCGGGGCGCCCGCATCGGACATGACGCCCGCATCACGCGGCGCGGCAAGGCTCGGCTTTGCCGAGCCGCGCAACAACGCATCGCGTTGCGCAGGATCGATCGACAGCGCGCGATCGGGCGCGCCGCGCTCGAGCTCCGCCGACACCTCGGCGCCCGCGACCGGCAGGCCCGCCCCGTCGAGGACCAGGCCGGTGAGGCGCGTGCCTCGCGCACCCGGATCCGGCAGCTGCGGCGGCCGCGGCCCATGGATCGCGGCCGAGCCGGTCGGAGCGTCCTCGGGTGGCGGCGGCGCCGCATGGCGCTCGCGATGCAGGATGATCCCGACGACGCCGGTGGCCAGCAGCGCGACCAGCGCCGCCCCGATCGCGATGCGCCGGCGCTGCGCCGTGTCACGGGGCGGCGCGGTTGCGCTGTGGTCGCGGTCCTCGTCGCTCATTCTGGTTCCGCTCTCTCGCTCGCTCACCGGTCGCCAGCAATGTTAGTCTGAGAACGGCATGGCGCAGGCACTGTTTGCCAACCAGCGAGAGTCCAACCTTGCCTCGACGGTCGCGCTGATCGACGAGGTGCTCGTCGAGCTCGGCTACGAAGGTGGCCGCGTCGACGCGTCGTCGTGGCGCATCCGCAAGGGCTCGGCCACGGTGTCGATCGCGCTCGTGTCCCACCCCGAGTTCACGCACCTGCGGCTGTCGGCGGTCGTGATGACCATGGATGCGAAAGTCGCTCGCGGCGCCTTGTTCGCTCACCTGCTCGAGCTCAACGCGACGATGTGCGGCAACGCGTTCGCGCTCGACGGCGACCACATCGTGCTCGTCGCCGAGCGCTCGACGCTCGACCTCGATCGCAGCGAGCTCCTCGAGCTCGTCGGCCGCGTCACGAGCAACGCCGACCAATACGACGACCTGCTGGTCGCCGCGTTCGGCGGTTCGCTCGGCGGTTAGCGGACGTCGCGGCCGCGCGGGCCTTCGTCGAGCGCGATCTGCGTCAGCACGTTCGGGCACAGCGTGAGCTCGCCGCTCTCGCGCACGACGCGGCCGCGCGAGTCGATCAGCTTCGCGTCCTCGAGCACGACGAACTCGACCGGCCCCGAGCTCGGCTGACAAGACGCGAGATACCCGGTGACGCGCGCGCCGGTGTCGTACTCGATCAGCACGCGGTGACTGATGAGGTCGTGCAGCTTCGAATAGTTCGGCATGGCGCTGAGCTATAGCATGCGAGCGCGTGCGGTTTGGTGGACCGCAGCGGCAGCGGCACGGGCCGCCTAGTCGCCCCAGGGATCCGACGTGCGCTTGATCTTCTGCTCGGGCGCGTCCTGCGCGGGATGGATCATGCCCTCGCGGTCCATCGTGAGCTCCTGCACGCCCGCCGCGCCGACCGCCACGGGTCGGCGCACTTCATCGACTCGACCGAGCTGCCGTTCGCCTGGATCAGGTACGCGCCGAGCGCGAACACCGCGGCGACGAACGCGACCAGCGCAACCGCACGCCCCATCACGGCTGATCGTGCTACACGCGGGCTGTGCCCGACAAGCTGCGCAAAGCGCGCTTCGCCAGCGACGCCGACATCGAGATCGAGGGTGAATACGGGCCCAAGCAGGCCGGCACGTTCCCGTTCACGCGCGGCGTGCAGCCGACGATGTACCGCGGCCAGCTGTGGACGATGCGCCAGTATGCCGGCTTCGGCACCGCCGCCGAGTCGAACCGCCGCTACAAGTATCTGCTCGCGCAGGGCGGCAAGGGCCTGAGCGTCGCGTTCGATCTTCCGACGCAGATGGGCCGCGACAGCGATCACGAGATGGCGCGCGGCGAGGTCGGGCGCGTCGGCGTCGCGATCGACTCGCTCGAAGACATGCGCGTGCTCTTCGACGGCATCCCGCTCGCCGACGTGTCGACGTCGATGACGATCAACGCGACCGCGGCGACCTTGCTCGCGCTCTACATCGCGGTCGGCCAGGAGCAAGGCGCGAAACCCGCGCAGCTCCGCGGCACGATCCAGAACGACATCTTGAAGGAGTACATCGCGCGCGGCACGTACATCTATCCGCCCGCCGGCTCGATGCGCCTCATCACGGATACGTTCACGTACTGCAGCCGCGAGGTCCCGCAGTGGAACACGGTGTCGATCAGCGGCTATCACATCCGCGAGGCCGGCTCCGACGCGGTGCAAGAGGTCGCGTTCACGCTCGCCGATGGCATCGCGTACGTCGATGCCGCGCTGAAGGCCGGCCTCGCCGTCGACGACTTCGCGCCGCGGTTGTCGTTCTTCTTCAACGTGCACAACAACTTCCTCGAGGAGGTCGCGAAGTTCCGCGCCGCGCGCCGGATGTGGGCGACGATCATGCGCGACCGATTCGGCGCGACATCGCCGAAGAGCCAGATGCTGCGCTTTCACACGCAGACCGCCGGCGTCACGCTGCAGGCGCAGCAGCCGCTCGTCAACATCGTGCGCGTGACCGTGCAAGCGCTGGCCGCGGTGCTCGGCGGCACGCAGTCGCTGCACACGAACAGCTTCGACGAGGCGCTCGGCCTGCCGACGGAACAGGCCGCGCGCCTCGCGCTGCGCACGCAGCAGGTGGTCGCGCACGAGAGCGGCGTCGCCGACTTCATCGACGCACTGGGCGGCAGCTGGGCCGTCGAGTCGCTCACCGACGAGATCGAGCGCCGCGCCCTCGCCTACCTCGCGACGATCGACGAGATGGGCGGCATGGTGCGCGCGATCGAGCGCGGGTTTCCGCAGAAGGAGATCGAGCGCCGCGCCTACGAGCACCAGCGTGCGGTCGAGGCCAAGGAGCGCATCGTCGTCGGCGTCAACGACTTCGTGCTCGCTGAAGCAGCGCCCGTGCCGGTCGCGACGATCGATCCGGCGCTCGAGCGCGAGCAAGTCGAGCGCGTGCGCGCGATGCGAGCACGCAGAAACGCCGCCGAGCACGCGCGCGCCTTGCAGGCGCTGGCGGACTCGGCGGCGGGGGATGAGAACTTGCTTCCACCCATCGTCGGTGCGGTGAAGGCACTCGCTACCGTGGGCGAAATCGCGGACGTGCTCCGCACTCGCTTCGGCGAGTACTCGCCGGCGTAGCGCGCCTGCGGACTTCGGGCTTCGGGCCTCGGGCCTCTGCCAGAACCAGAGGTCAATGCGTCTCGGTATCCGTGTTGTCCGAGCTCGATCCGCTTCCCGAGCCCGAGGCCTGAGGCCCGGCGTCCGAGGCCCCTTCCGCCGCCTGCATCTTCACGTCTTCATCCGTCTGGCCTTCGTTCAGCTCGTAGCCGGGCTTCACGTCGACCTTCTGGTCCTTCTCGAGCTGGACCATCGCGATCGACGTCACGCCTTCGAGCCGCGAGCGGCTGGCCTTGGCCTCGGTCGAGCCGAGCTTGCCGCCCTCGTCGAACGCGTGGCGCGCTTCGTCGAGCCGGTCGAGCTGCTCGAGCGCCGTCCCGAGGTTGTTCCACATGTAACCGGTCGCGCCCTTCTTGCTCGTCGCTTCGCCGAGGTGCTCGGCGGCATCGTCATACTTCTTCATCACCAGCTCGGTGTAGCCGAGGTTGTTCCAGGCCCACACGTTGTCGCGATCGAGCTCGACCGCCTTCGTGAACGCGACGACCGCGTCGTCGTACGCGAACCGCGCGAGCTCGGCGCGGCCCTTCGTGTTCCACGCGATGCTCGAGCTCGGCGCCAGCTTGACGGCGCGATTCGCCGACATCACCGCGAGCGCCTTGTCGCCGCTCGTCAAGTACAGGCGCGCGAGCTCGACGCTCGGCTCGGCGCGGCGCTTGTCGAGCTTGATCGCGAGCTCGAACATGTCCTGCGCGCGCGCCTTCTCGCCCTTGCCCGCGAGCGCGCGGCCTTCGGCCAGCGCGTCCTCGAACTTGGTCGGGATCGGCTTCGCATCGCCGTCGGCGACCGGCGTCGACACCGGCGCACTGGGCTCGACGGACGCCGGCTTGCCTCCCGGCAGCTCGTCGATGCTCGGCGCTTGCACCGGCATCTGCGGGATGTACGAGGTGAGCGGCTTCACGTCCGTCGACGATTCGCGATCGCCGCCGCACGCCGCGAGACAGACAGAGAACAGAACAGCAGATAGCTTGGTCTTCATGGTCATCTCTCCAGATGACGGGACCTACAGCATCGGCCGTGCCATCGTCGCGATCGCCGTCGCGACGCCAGCTTGTGCGGCGATGTGGGTGCAGAGACACGCCGGCGTGTTACGGGAGGTGCATTCGCAGCGACGTGCTGCCAGGATGGCAGCCGCTCTGGTTGCAGTGCCCGGTCGTCGAGGACGCCGTCATCGCAACGGCCGACGGGCACGAGCTCGCGAGGATCGTGACCGGCAACGTCACCGACCGCGTCGTGTTGAAGTTGCCCTGCGACGACACGACCAGGTCGATCACCTGGTTGTTGGCGTCGGTGACGGTGACGTGCGCGCCGGCGAACACGACGTTGCCGGTCGCGCTCGCGTAGAGCGTGCCCGCGATCGTGAAGCCGTGATCGTGGCAACTGTCCATGCAGTCGTTGCCGGTGTTGTGATCGCCGGACGGCTGGGGAGCGGGCGACACGATGTTCTCGCACGGCAGGTTCGTGCCGCTGCCCGCGGCCGCGTCGACCCAGTGAATGCCCATGCTGGCGTCGGGTGCGCCGCCGCCACCGCCGCCACCGCCGCCACCACCACCGCCGCCGCCGCCGCCGCTCGACAGATCGCCGCTGCAGGCCGCGAGCGCGGCCGAGACCACCACGAGCGCGCGGAGCGGCGCCATGCCGATCATGCTAACGCGTTCAGGGCGAAGCGTGGGCGGTGATCTGCACCGCCGCGTCGAGCTTGCCCGACGGCACGGGCTCGCCGTTCTTGACGACGACCTGACCGCCGACGATCACGTTGAACGGCGTCATGTAGCTGCCCATGATCGCGACGAGATCGGATTTGCCGTCGGCCGTGAACTGCATGCCCGTGGCCGGTACGGTCATCATCGCGGGCACGGGAGCGATCGTGCCGATCGCCTGCGCGCTCGGATCGTTCGGATCCATCACCGAGATCGGCGCGACGTACACGGTGAGCAGCGGCGTGTCGACGTCGAGCGAGTTATCGCCGACGGTGTACATCACCGAGTCGATCGTCACGTGAATGATCGGCGCCGAGTTGAGCGTCTTGAGCTCCGGCTGCTCGGTGAGCAGGTCGATCGACTGGAACACCCTGACGTCGAGCCCGAGGTCGCACGTCTGGCTGGTCGCGTCGCACGAGCCGCTGCAGCCTGTCGCGCACGCGTTCGACACCGCGGTCGCGCAGTAGCTCGGCGTCGACGAGCAGTCGTACGACAGGTACGGGTCCGCGGCAGTCGAGCTGACGTTCCAGCTCGCCGTGTCGACGCTGAACATCTTGGGCTGGATCATCAGCGGGATGTCTTCGACATCGGAGCTGATGAGGCCGCAGCCGGCGGAAGAGAGCCCGAGTACCGCGGCGCACAGGCGAAGTTTAGGCTTCTGCAACGCCAGCCAGTCTACCACCGCACCGACGACAGAACGTACAAACCGCCCGGTGCGTGACCGTCGCTACATCACATGGAAGCGAGCAATTCCTCGGCGATCGTCCATGGATCGCGGCGGCGTGCCACGACGTCGCCCGCGATCTCGGCGAGCCCGCCGCGTGCGGCGAGCGCGCGGCCGGCGCGATCCGCGAGCAGCGCGCGCACGAGCTCGGCGAGCTGGGCCACGGCGCGGGTCGTCGCGCGTGCGGCCGCGCCCTCGCCCGTCCATGCACGCGCGCGGTGCGCCTCGATCGCCGCGGCGAGCTCCGCGATGCCGGAGCCTTCGGCGTTGCCGCGCGTCGCGATCGTGCGGATGATGGTGACGTCCTTGCGCTCGCCGCTGCGCAGGTCGAGCATGTGCATCAGATCGCGCTCGGCCCGGTCGGCGCCTTCGCGGTCGGCCTTGTTGACGACGAGCACGTCGGCGATCTCGAGCAGCCCGGCCTTGATCGCCTGGATGTCATCGCCGAGGCCAGGCACGGTGACGACGACGGTGGTGTGCGCGGCGCGCATCACGTCGACCTCGTCCTGGCCGACCCCGACCGTCTCGATCAGCACGCGCGCGTAGCCCATCGCGTCGAGCACGCTCGCGACGTCGAACGTCGAGCGCGACAGCCCGCCGAGGTAACCGCGCGTCGCGAGGCTGCGGATGAACACGCCCGGATCGAGTGCGTGGCGCTGCATGCGAATGCGGTCGCCGAGGATCGCGCCGCCGGAGAACGGCGAGGTCGGATCGACCGCGACCACGCCGACCTGGTCGCCAGCGGCGCGGTAGTGCGCGATCAGCGCGTCGACCACGGTGGACTTGCCTGCGCCGGGGTTGCCGGTGATGCCGGTGATGTACGCGCTGCCGGTGTGCGGGAACAGCGCCTTCAGCGCGGCGAGCGCGTCGGGGCGACGGTCGTCGACGTCGCGCATCAGGCGCGCACCGGCGCGAATGTCGCCGGCGAGGATCGGGGCTACGTCGGTCATCTGTGCTCGAACCGCTGTTCCGGCCCGGCCGGCGTGTAGATCTGGAGCGCGCGGACCGCCTCGGTGACGGCGAACGCGTGCTTGGTGTTCGGCGGGATCTGGACGACCGACGTCGCCGTGATCGGCAGCCGGTTGCCGGCGATCGTCAGCAGGCCCGCGCCGGAGAGCACGTAGAGCAGCTCGGTCTCGTGCGCGTGCACGTGCTCGGGCACGTTCGCGCCCGCGGGCAGCTGCAGGATCGACGCGGAGAGCGGGGCCCCCTTCACGATCGACGGGTCGAGATAGATCGTCGCGGGCCCGTACGTCTTGGCATCACGCGCCGCGAGCGAGCTCGGCGAGGTGTGCGCGTCGGGCGTGCGGCCGCCCGGCAGCGCCCCGGCGCGCGCGACGCCTTCCTTGCCGCCCGGCACGACCACGACGACCGCGCGGCGCCGGACGCGGTTCGCACGCACCTCGCGCCGGCTGCCGGCCGGAAACCACGTCATGCCGGCTTCGTCGGGGAAGAACCACAGCTCGCCGCGATCGATCACGTAGCCGCTGGTCGTCTTGCCTGGCGCGATCGCGACCTCGAGCATCGATGCGGCCGCGTTGCCGGTGTTGGCCTCGTCGAGCAGCACGCCGACCGACACGCCGGCCTGCGCGCGCGACGCGACGAGCCGTCGGTCGATCACGCTCTGGCCGTCGGGCGCCTTGAACTCGAACGGCAGCTCGAAGTCCTGATCGTGCAGCGGCGGCGCCCACGCGTAGCCGAGCAGCAGCTTCGTCATGCACGTGGCGAGCGTGTCGGAGCGCGTCGTGTCCGCGACGATGCCGACGTGGACCTGCGCGTCGCCGAGCTCGATGCGCACCTTCAGCTCGCCCGCGACGTCGTAGCGCTCGGTCGCGGCCGCGGCCCAGCACTGCTGCGACGCCGGCCCGAGCTCGTTCATCGCCTTCTGGATCGCGGCGAGGATCTCGTCTTGCCTCGGCTGATCGGCGAACGCCGGCGCGCACGCCGCGAGCACGACGAGCCAGCCGCGCATCACGCGACCTTCGGCCGCAGCGTGCCTTCGACCCAGCCGATGATCTCCTGCGTGCTCGCGCCCGGCGTGAAGATCTTCGCGACGCCGATCTGCGCGAGCTTCGGCAGATCCTCCTTCGGCACGATGCCACCGCCGAACACGACGACATCGCCCGCGCCCCGCGCCTTGAGCGCGTCGATCACCGCCGGAAACAGCGTCATGTGGGCGCCGCTCATGATCGACAGCCCGACCGCGTCGACCGCTTCCTGCACCGCGGCGGCCGCGATCATCTCGGGCGTCTGGTGCAGGCCGGTGTAGACGACCTCGTAGCCGGCATCGGCGAGCGCGCGTGCGACGACCTTCGCGCCGCGGTCGTGGCCGTCGAGGCCGGGCTTGGCGACCAGGATGCGGAGCTTGCGCGGATCGGACATCGGCGGATTCATTTACCACGGCAATGAATCGGCGGCGCGGGATATACGTTCATGCACGACATGAGATGGATGCTCCCTCTGCTGGTGGCGCCCGCCGTCGCGGCGGCCTCGCCGTGGCGCGTCGAGCCCGCGCCGCCGTTGCTCGCGGCGGGCTCTTATCTGCAACGGATCGGCACGCTCGACGACGGCCGCGTGTTCGTCGACGCCGGCTCGCTGCCGCAGGTGTTCGACGGCACGGCCTGGCACTGGCTCGGCGCGCGCGTCGTGACGAGCGCAGGTCCGCTGGCTCGCATCCCCGGCGGCGTGCTCGTCATGCAGGGCGCGTTCATCGGGCACCCGGGACGCGGCGCGGTGGTGTGGACCGCGAAGACCGACGCGTGGCGCGAGACCGGTGGCCTCGCGCACAAGCGCACGTACGAGAACGACGCGCTGGTCGCGACGCTCGCGGACGGCAGCGTGCTCGTGGCCGGCGGCTCCCAGTACGGCGAACCGCGCGTGCTCGCGGACGCCGAGCGCTGGACCGCGAGCGCGGATGGATTTCAACCTGCCGGTCGCATGGCCACGCCGCGCCTCTACGGCACGTTGACCGCCCTGCCCGATGGGCGCGCGCTCGCCGTCGGCGGCACCGACACGTACGGCCGCGGCGGCGCACTCGCGCAGTGCGAGCTCTACGATCCGAAGACGAACCGCTGGACCCCGACCGGAGATCTGCATCGCCGGCGGCGCGATCACACCGCGACCCTGTTGCCCGACGGGCGCGTGCTCGTCGCCGGCGGTCAGGCCGTCGACCTCACGGCGGTCGGCGACGTCGAGATCTGGGACCCGAAGACCGGCGCCTGGACGATCGTCGCGACGCTGCGCGAGCCACGCGCGGAGCACGGCGCCGTGCTGCTGCCGGGCAATCGCGTGCTGTTCGTCGGCGGCGTCACCGACGAGGATCCGGTCCGCCACGACGGCGGCGTGATGGTGCTCGGCGCCGAGACCTGGAACGTCGCGACCGGGCGCTGGGACCCCGTGTTCGATCCGCCGCGCGCGTACGTGCGCCCGAATCTGGCGCTCCTGGCCGACGGGCGCCTCGTCGTCGCCGGCGGGCACGAGGAGTTCCACGCGTCGACGGCGGCCGAGGTGTGGTCGCCGGGCGACGGACCGGATGCGCCGTGGGAGCTCGTCGGATCGGCGCCGCGTGCCCGGCGCAAGCTGCCGCCGGACCTGTACGACGCCGGCGCGACGCTGACGCCGCTGCCCGACGGCGTGCTCGCGGTCGGCCAGGTTCGCGGTCGCGCGCTCGGCGCCCGGCGCTGGGACGCGAAGACGAGCGCGTGGAGCGAGGTCACCCTCGCGGCCGGCCGCATGGCTCACATCGCCGTGGCGCTGCCCGACGGCCGCGTGCTGCTCGCCGGCGGCGTCGGGCTGCCGCCGCCCCCCGCACACCCGATGATGCGCGCGCCGGCGGGCCCGACGGTGCGCAGCGCGGAGCTGTTCGACCCCGCGACCGGCGAGGCGACGAAGACCGGCGCACCGGGCGCGCGGCGCGAGCACGCCGCGGCGACCGTGCTGGCCGACGGGCGCGTGCTCGTCGCGGGCGGCGCGGGCACCGCGACGGCCGAGGTGTGGTCGCCGAAGACCGGCCGGTTCACGCCGATCGCGAGCATGCACGTCGCGCGCGCCGAGCACACCGCGACCACGCTGCGCGACGGGCGCGTCGTCGTGATCGGCGGCGACGAGGCCGGCACGTTCGAGGTTTACGACCCGACGAGGAACCACTGGTCGGCGCCGCGCGCGCTGCCCGAGCCGTGGTCGAGGCACTCCGCCGAGCTCCTGCCCGATGGCCGCGTGCTCGTCACCGCCGGCGGTCGCCGCATCGCGCTGCGCGTCGATTAGCGCTTCAGCAGATGCCGCGCGATCACGAGGCGCTGGATCTCGCTCGTGCCTTCGTAGATGCGGGTCACCCGCACGTCGCGCAGCGCTCGCTCGACGGCGAAGTCGCGCACGTAGCCGTAGCCGCCGTGCACTTGCAGCGCGATGTCGCAGATCTTCCAGGCGTGCTCGCTCGCGAACAGCTTGGCCATCGCGGCTTGTTGCGCGAACGGCTTGCCGGTCTCCTTGAGCCACGCCGCGCGCAGGGTGAGCTGCGTCGAAGCGTCGAGCCAGGTCGCGGCATCGGCGAGCATCATCGCGATCGCCTGGTGCTTGATGATCGGCTGCCCGAACGTCTTGCGCTCGCCGGCATAGCGCACCGCCGCCTCGAGCGCGCCGCGCGCGATACCGATCGCCTGCGCCGCGATGCCGATCCGGCCGCCGTCGAGCGCGGCCAGCGCGATGCCGAAGCCCTGGCCCGGTTCGCCGAGCACCGCATCGTCCGCGACCTCGACGCCTTCGAACACGAGCTGCGCCGTGCTCGAGCCGCGCAGGCCCAGCTTGTCCTCGAGGCGCGCGACCGACAGCCCGATCGCGTGACCGGGCACGATGAACGCGGTGATGCCGCGATGGCCCGCGCCCGGCTCGGTCATCGCCCACACGATCATCACGCCGGCCTCGCCGCCCGTCGTGATCCACTGCTTCGTGCCCGTGATCTTCCAGCCGTTCGCGGTCTTCTCGGCGCGCGTCGTCATGCTCGACGGGTCGCTGCCGGCGTCGGGCTCGCTGAGCGCGAACGCGCCCGCGACGAGCTCGCCCGACGCGAGGCGCGAGTTCCACGCGTGCTGCGCGGGCGTGCCGCGCCTCGCGATGAGCTCGCCGACCATGTTCGTGACGCCGACCGCGACGGCGACCGAGGCGTCGGCGCGCGCGAGCTCCTGGAGCGCGAGCGCGAACGCGACCACGCCCGCGCCGGCGCCGCCGACGCGTTCGGGCACGTTGATCGCGAGCAAGCCGAGCTGACCGAGCCGGCGCAGCTCGCTGGTCGGAAACTCGCCCGAGACGTCGCGCGCCGCGGCTCGCGGCGCCAGCACGCGCTCGGCGAACTCGCGCGCGACCGCCTGCACCGCCAGCTGCTCTTCGCTCGGGTCCAGATTCATCGGGCTCGGTACCGGATGGCGAGCTTGGCCACCGGCCCCCGCGGATCCGGCAACCGCCACTTGAGCGCGGCCTTGACCGCGCACTCGGCCCACTTGGCGTCGATCTCGCTCCTGTCGGACGAGAACCCGACCGATTGGGCGTGACCGCGCGCACCCACGTACACGGTGACGACGACGTCGTCGGGCGGCGCGATCTTCGTGCCGCACGCGTCGAGCTTCGCGAGCTGGCCGCCGACCGCGCGCAGCGCCTGGTCTTCGTCCCACGGCAGGACATTGCCCTTCGCGGTGAAGTCGAGCGGGATGTCGAAGTCGGCCGCGCCGCCGACCGGCTTGTCGAAGCTCGCGGCGCGCGCGACCTCGAGCAGGCACTTCTCGATCGGCCACGCGCCGAGATCGCTCTCGGCCGCGAGCTTGACCGACGTGACCTCGCCGTCCTTCGCGACGTCCCAATGGATCTTGACGTGACCGCCGAGCCAGCGCCGGCGTCCGACCTGCTTCATGTAACAGTCGGCGAGCTCCTGGTGGTGCGGTGCGAGCCCGGCCTCGATCGCTTCGGCTTCCATGTGACCGTGCGCGTTGATCACGGTCACGCCCTCGTCGGGCTCGGTGTCTTCGATCGGCACCCGCGTCGCGTGCGGCTCGGGCGGCGGCTGGGGCGGCTTTGGCTGGGGCTTCGGCGATCCGCCGCAAGCGGCGCTCCCGATCAGGCCAAAGCCCAAAGCCCAGAGCCCAAGGCCCATCTCAGTTCGCTTCCATCGCGTACGTGTACGACGTCTCGTACTTGTGCGGCAGCTCCGGGAACGCGGTGTCCTCGACGAGCTTGGTCGCGCAGTCGATGACGCCCTTGTCCGGGATGTCGGTCTTGTCGACGCGAACGCTTTGCGTGTGGCCCGACGCGCCGATCACGATCTCGAACGTGACCTTCCCGTGCGTGCCGCGCTTGACCTCGCGGTTGTCCATCGCGGTCGCGAGGCAGCGCGAGATCATCTCGCGCCGGCGGCCGAGATCCTGCTGGACCTCGTCCATCTTGTCGGGCGGGATCATGTTGCCCGAGCGATCGGTCGAATCGCCGGAGTCTCCCATGCCGACGACGGTCGGCCCGGTCGGCTGCGTGTCGTTGGTCTGCTGCTTGCCGCCGCAGGCGACGAGGAGTGCTGCTGCCAGAAGGACGTAACGCATGTCATCCACCTTTCGCGAGATAGCCGGCGATCACCAGCCGCTGGATCTCGGACGTACCCTCGTAGATCTCGGTGATCTTGGCATCGCGGAAATGCCGCTCGACCGGAAACTCGGTCACGTAGCCGTTGCCGCCGAAGATCTGGATCGCCTCGCGCGCCGCGCGGTTCGCGACGTCGGACGCGTACAGCTTCGCCATCGCCGCTTCCTTGCCGTACGGCAGGCCGCGGTCTTTGTTGAACGCGGCGCGCAGCGCGAGCAGGCGCGCGGCGTCGATCTCGGTCGCCATGTCGGCGAGCTTGAACTGGATCGCCTGATGCTGCGCGATCGGCTTGCCGAACGTGCGGCGCTGCAGCGCGTAGTCGAGCGCGTCCTCGAGCGCCGCGCGCGCGATGCCGATCGCCTGCGCGGCGATGCCGATGCGGCCGCCGTCGAGGGTGGACATCGCGATCTTGAAGCCGCCGCCGACCTCGCCGAGCAGCGCGTCGCCGGGAAGGCGCGCGTCGTCGAGGAAGATCTGCGACGACTTGCTGCCGCGGATGCCGAGCTTGTCGTCGGGCTGGCCGGTGCGCACGCCGGGATGCTTCATCGGCACGATGAAGCAGGTGATGCCCTTGTGGCCGGCCGCGCGGTCGTTCATCGCGAACAGCACGCACGCGTCGGCGACCGGGCCGTTCGTGATCCAGTTCTTGGTGCCGGACAGGATCCAGTCGTTGCCGTCGCGCGTCGCCGTGGTTTTTTGTGCGGCCGCGTCGGAGCCGGCCTCCGGCTCGCTGAGCGCGAAGCACCCGAGCAGCCTTCCGGCCGCGAGGGGCGCGAGCCAGCGCTCGTGCTGCGCGGCGTTACCGTAGCGATGGATCGGATCGCACACGAGCGAGTTGTTGACGCTCATGATCACGCCGGTCGACGCACACGCGCGCGAGATCTCTTCCATCGCGAGCACGTACGACACGTGATCGAGCCCGGCGCCGCCGTGCTGTTCGGGGATCGCGATGCCGAGGAAGCCGAGCTCGGCCATGCGCTTCACGAGCTCGGCCGGATGGCGGTGCTCGCGGTCGATCTCGGCGGCCTTCGGCAGCACCTCGGCGCGCGCGAACTCGCGCGCGGTCTGCTGCACGGCGAGCTGATCTTCGGTGAGCTGGAAATCCACGGTTACCTTCCCTCGAACTTCGCGGCGCGCCGCGGCTTGGCGAGGAATGCGGCCATGCCCTCGCGTTGATCGGCGGTCGCGAACAGCAGGCCGAAGCTCTTCTGCTCCAGCGCGAGCGACGCCTCGAGTGACATCGACTGGCCTTGATGAACCAGCCGCTTGACCTCGGCGACCGCGAGCGGGCCGTTCGCGGCGATGCGCGCGGCCAGCTCCTTCACCTTGGGCGCGAGCTCGGCGGCCGGGAACACCGCGTCGCAAAGGCCGATCCGCAGCGCCTCGGCGGCATGGATCGTATCGCCGGTCATGCACAGCTCCTTCGCCTTCGCGACGCCGACGCGGCGCGCGAGCCGCTGCGTGCCGCCGAAGCCGGGGATGACGCCGAGCTTGACCTCGGGCTGGCCGAACTTCGCGGTGTCCGACGCGTAGATGAAATCGCAGGCGAGCGCGATCTCGCAGCCGCCGCCGAGCGCGAAGCCGTTGACCTGCGCGATCCACGGCTTCGCGCTGGTCTCGATCGCCGTGCCGAACATCGCGCCCATCTCGGAGAACGCCTGCGCCTGCGGCGGCGTGAGGTCGGCCATCTCGGCGATATCGGCGCCGGCGACGAACGCCTTCTCGCCCGCGCCGGTCACCGCGACGACGCGCACGTCGTCGGCGACCTCGAGCGCGGCGGCCGCCTGCGCGAGCTCGCTCATCACCCTCGCCGACAGCGCGTTGAGCTGGGCCTCGCGCGCGATGGTCACGGTCGCGAGCCGCGCGTCCTGCGTGATGCGGATGGTGTCGAACGTGGGGAAGCTCATACCGATGGCATTCCTTCCGGCCAACGCGCGCTCGCGCTTCGCACGCGCGGCGATCGGTTGCCGCCAGTCATAGCTTGTACTCGTAGAAGCCGCGGCCGACCTTCTTGCCGAGCCAGCCGGCGGCGACGTACTGGCGGAGCAGCGGGCACGGCCGGTACTTGTCGTCGCCGAGCTCGCGATGCAGCACCTCGGCGATCGCGAGGCAGGTGTCGAGGCCGATCAGGTCGGCGAGCTCGAGGGGGCCCATCGGGTGGTTGAGGCCGAGCTTGACGCCGGTGTCGATGTCGACCGCGGTGCCGAGACCTTCGTAGAGGCCGTAACAGGCCTCGTTCAGGAGCGGGATCAGCATGCGGTTGACGATGAAGCCGGGGATGTCGCGCGCGCCGATCGTCGTCTTGCCGAATTTGTGCGCGAGCTCGGTGACGGTGGCGTTCGTCGCATCGCTCGTCGGCAGACCGCGCACGATCTCGACGAGCTTCATCAGCGGCACCGGGTTCATGAAGTGCATGCCGATGACGCGATCCGGCCGGCCCGACGCGGTCGCCAGCTTGGTGATCGAGATCGACGACGTGTTCGACGCGAGGATCGCGTCGTCGCGGCACAGCTCGCCGAGGCTCTTGAAGATGCCGATCTTGAGCTCCTCTTTTTCCGGCGCGGCCTCGATCACGACGTCGCACTCGACGAGATCGCGGTGACCACCCGCCGGCTTGACGCGGGTCATCGTCGCGTCGCGCGCGGCCCCGTCGAGCTTGCCCTTCTCGACGAGTCGATCGAGCGCCTTCTTCAGCTTGCCGACGCCGGCGATCGCGAAGTCGGGCGCGGCGTCGACGATGGTGACGTCGAGCCCGGCCTGCGCGGCGATCTGCGCGATGCCTTGCCCCATCTGGCCGGCACCGACCACGCCGATCTTGCTCACGGTCACGCGCGCTCCACGAGCAGCGCGATGCCCTCGCCGCCGCCGATGCACAGCGACGCGCCGCCGGTCTTCGCCTGCTTCGCGGCCATCGCGTGCAGCAGCGTGACGAGGATGCGCGCGCCCGACGCGCCGATCGGGTGGCCGAGCGCGACCGCGCCGCCCCACACGTTGACCTTCGCGGGATCGAGGCCGACCAGCTGGTTGTTCGCGATCGACACCACCGCGAAGGCCTCGTTGATCTCCCACAGGTCGACCTGCTTCGCGTCCCGCCAAACCGACGCGGCAGCCGCGCCGGTTTGGACACTGGTACGGGCTTGGGCGCGCGCGAGGGCATTATGGATGGCCTGCGCCGGCGCGGTCGTGAACCACTCCGGCGCCTGCGCGTGATAGCCCCAGCTGACGAGCCGGGCGAGGACCTTCGCGCCCCGCTTCTTCGCCTCGTCCGCGCTCATCAGCACGACCGCGGCGCCGCCGTCGTTGATCGACGACGCGTTGCCCGCCGTGATCGTGCCGTCCTTCTGGAACGCGGTGCGCAGGCTCGGCAGCTTCTCGATCGCGCCACGCCCGGGCTCCTCGTCGGTGTCGACCTTGACGGTGCCCTTCTTGTCCGCGATCTCGACCGCCGCGATCTCGGGCTTGAAGTAGCCCTCCTTCACCGCGGTCTGCGCGCGCTTGTAGCTCTCGGCGGCGAATTCGTCCTGCGCGCTGCGCGGGATGTTGCGCTCCTTCGCGCACAGCTCGGCGCAGTTGCCCATGTGCTGGTTCGAGTACGGGTCCCACAGCCCGTCGTGGACCATCGAATCGACGGTGTCGAGCGGGCCCATCTTGACGCCGCCCCGCAGCCCGCGCACGACGTGCGGCGCGTTCGACATCGACTCCATGCCGCCCGCGACGCCGACGTCGATCTCGCCGGCCGCGATCGCACGCGCGACGCCGAGCACGGCCTCGAGGCCCGAGCCGCACACCTTGTTCACGGTCACGCACGGCACCTTGTTCGGCAGCCCGGCGGCGAGCGCCGCCTGGCGTGCGGGCGCCTGGCCGACGCCGGCGGGCAGCACCATGCCCATGTGCACGAGCTGGACGTCGTCCGGCTTCACGCTGGCTCGCTCGAGCGCGGCCTTGATCGCGGTCGCGCCGAGCTTGGTGGCCGGCACGCCGGCGAGGGAACCGAGAAAGCTTCCGATGGCGGTGCGCGCAGCACCGACGATGACGACGTCGCGCATGCGGGTGGCTTACCGCCGTAAGCGCCAGATTTCAACGATGTAACCGGGCTCTCGCCACGATCGCGGGCAGCACGGCCAGGACGGCGTCGATCTCGGCCTCGGTCGTGGTCCGACCGAACGAGAATCGCACGGCTTCGATCGCGCGCTCCGGCGGTAGGCCGAGCGCGAGCAACACCGGCGACGGCCGCACCGTGCCCGACGTGCAGGCCGCGCCCGTCGACGCCGCGATGCCGGCGAGGTCGAGCGCGATCACGAGGTCCTGGCCGCGCGCGCCCGTGAACCCGGCGTTGATCGTGCCGCCCGCGCGCGGCCGATCGGCGCCGTGGATGCGCACGCCGTCGATCGCGACGAGGCCGCGCTCGAACCGGTCGCCCAGCGCCGCGACGCGCGGCCAGGCGGCGAGGTCGATCGCGCCGGCGGCGGCGCCGAACCCGACGATGCCGAGCACGTTCTCGGTGCCCGGCCGGCGGCCGCGCTCCTGGTGGCCGGCGAACGCCGCCGGCAGCCCGGCATCGAGCGCGGTGACGACCGCGCCGGCGCCCATCGGCCCGCCGAGCTTGTGCGCGCTGAGCGCGAGCGAATCGAAGCGCGCCGGCAGGGCGAGCTTGCCGGCGGCCTGCACGGCGTCGACGTGGACGAGCGCGGCTGCGGGCGGCTCGGCGATCGTGCCGAGCTCGTGGTTGACGAGGCCGATCGCGACCAGGCTTGCATCCGGCGTGACCTCGTCGTGGACGGTCCAGCCCCGCGCCGCGAGCGCGTGCACCGCGCCGACGAGCGACGGGTGCTCGAACCGGGTCGTCGCGGCGACCCGCGGCAACCCGCGCGCCTCGACCTCGGCCGCGAGCGCCGCGACGCCCAGCCAGTTGGCCTCGGTGCCGCCGCTGGTGAAGATCACCTGTTCGCGCGGCCGGCCGGCGAGCGCCGCGACCGCCAGCCGTGCCCGTTCGACGCGGTCGCGCGCGCGCCGGCCCTCGCCGTGGACCGAAGACGGGTTGCCGGTCTCGGCCAGCACATCCGCAAGCGCTGCGCGCGCGGCATCGCACGGCGGTGCGGTCGCATTCCAGTCCAGGTAGATCCGTCGCTGCGTTGACATGCCTGCCGGCCTGTCGACATGATCCCGACGGGCCGGAACCCGGGCTTTATACCGTGGCTGACGATGCTGGTGCGCTCCTCGTTCGCTCGGGGCTGGTCTCGGCCAGCGCCCTCGACGAGGCGCGCGCGCGTGCCGTCGACCAGGGGGGCACGCTCGGCGAGCAGCTGGTCGCGGGCGGCCTCGTCGCCGACGAGGCGCTGACCGACTTCTACAAGTCGCGGCTGCTGGTCCCGCAGGTCAACCCGAACACGCTCGCCCGCCTGCCCGCGAAGGTCGTCGCGGTGATCCCGAGCGACATGGCGATCGAGCTGCGCGCGATCCCGGTGTCGCTCGACAAGGACAATAACCTCACCGTCGCGATGGGCGACCCGTCGGACCGCCACGCGGTCGACGAGATCGCGTTTTTCACGTCGGCGTACGTCGTGCGCGCGTGCGCGACGCAGATGCAGATCGCGTGGTGCCTCGCGCATTACTACGGGCACGTCACGCCGCTGGGCGAGCGCTTGCTGCAACCGACCGGCGGTGCGTCGTCGCCGCGCGCGCTCGCGGCGGCCGTGCGACCCGGCCCGCGCCCGCGCGGCCACACCGGGCGCATCGAGGCGATGCGGCATCGCGCGCTGGTGCCGGGCGAGGCGGCGAAACCGGCCGAACCGGCGCCGCCCGAGCCGATCGCGCCGCCCGAGCCGGCCGCGGCGGTGGCCGCCGAGCCTGCGCCGGAGCCGCCGATCGAGCCCGCGCCGGCGCCGCCCGTCGACGCGGTGCCCGAGGCGGCGCCGGTGCAGCGCGCGCGCAGCGTGTCGGGCGAGATCCGCGTGCCGAAGCTGCGCGCAGCCTCGATCAAGCCGCCGATGCCCGCCGACGAGGAGCCGACCGAGGCCTCGGGGCCGATCATCGCGATCGAGGCCGGCGAGCCGAGCGGGCGCACCGCCGCGCCCGACGGCGACGAGCCGACGCTGACGAGCGGGCCGATCATCTCGATCGAGGTCGACGAGTCCGAAGGCGGCCCGAGCGAGGAGCCGACCGATCGCAGCCGGCCCGCGCCGCCGCGCCGCACGCGCCCGGCCGAGCCCGATCCGCCGGAGCTCGCGGCGCGCGCCGGCGAGGTGCAGCTCAAGACCGGACCGCATCGGATGGTCGCGCTCGAGGAGCCGCGCGTCGTGATCGCCGACGAGCTCGACGAGCCCGACGAAGCAGCGGTGATCGCGACCTCGCGCACGACGACCGCGCGGATGGCGCAGCGGCCGCCCGGCGACGAGGAAGCGGAGCCCGATCTGCCGGCGGTCGCGGGCGAGCTGGTCGTGCGAACGTCGCCGCGCGCGACGGATCGAGCGATCACGCCGACGATCACCGTCGAGATCACCGACGAGCCGAGCGCGCCGGTCGTGATCCACGAGCAGATCGGCGAGCGCTCCGAGCCCGTGCTGCTCGAGCAGCGGCGCACGCTCGTCGACACGCCCGCGCAGCCCGACCCCGACGACGACGCCGTGGTCGAAGAGGTGCTCGAGCTGCCACCCAAGCGGCTCGGCACGGCGCGGCCGCGCGGCGACCGCCGGACCCAGCTCGGGATCGGCGTCATCGCCGCGGTCACGCGCGACGGCGCGGTCGGAAGCGAGCTCGACGATCAGCCGACCGGTTCGCGCGCCGCCGCGCCGCCCGACGACGATCCGACCAAGCTCGACACGCCGATCGCGCCCGAAGGCGATTACTCGAGCTCCGACGACCTCCTCGCCGCGCCGCCGAGCCCGGTCTCCGACGACGACACGAGCCCGGTCACGATTCCGCCGCCGCTGCCGATCTGGTCGCCTGTCCCGCCGCCGAGCGGCAAGGTCTCGCTCGATAACGTCCGCGCGCGCGCGGCCAGCGACGACGAAGACGAGGACGACGACGACGGCGTGCCACCCGGCCGGGCGACGACGGTGATGCCCGCGATCGATCCGCTCGACGACGGCTGGGGCCCGCCCGGCACGACCATCCCGCCGCCGCTGCTCGGCGCGATGCCGGGCGCGATCGAGCCGGAGTCGGGCGTCATCCCGATCTCGAACGTCGATTCGGCGCCGCTCATGATCTCGCCGCCGCTCGCGCCCGAGGTGTCGCGGCCCGACATCTCGCAAGGCACGCTCGCGCGCGCGCTGCAGGACGCGACGGTCTACGTGCTCGATCTGATCCGCGATCTCGAGCATGCCGAGGATCGCGACGAGGTCGTCGCGCTGATGATCCAGCACCTCGCGCGCACGCACCGCCGCACCGGCTTCTTCGCGGTGCGTGCCGGCGAGCTGTCGCTGTTTGCGGTGAACCCGCGGCCCGCGGCGGTCTCGCACGCGACCCTGCGCCTCGATCGCCCGTCGACGCTGCAGGACATCGTCGGCACGCGCCTGCCTTATCGCGGGCCGATGCAAGACGACGCGAGCCGCTCGTTCCTGGCCGCCGTGCTCGGCGTCTCGCCTCCCGAAATCCTGCTCGTCCCCGTCACCGTCCGCGAGCGCGTCGTTGGCATCCTGTTCGGCGAGCACCGCACCGCCCACTCGTTCGAAGACCAGCTCGCCCTCGCCGCCCGCGCCGCCGGCATCGCGCTGGAGCGGATCCTGAAGGCGCGCAGAGGCTGAGCTCGGGCTTTGGGCTTTGGGCTTTGGCCAGCGGGCAGAGCTGCGCCTCTACCCGCTTCTACGCCGGAACCGGATCCGGATCTGACTCTGGCCAACGCCCAAAGCCCACTTCACTTCGTCTCGTCATCATTCCCCGGCAGCTTGTCGCGCGGCTGCGTGAGCTCGTCGTCGCTGCGGCGCGGGGGCGTCTCGATGTCGTCGATGTCGTCGAGCTCGACGAGCTCGACCGGCACGGTCGGAGGTGGTTGCTGGGCAAGCTTGTCGAGCTGGGCCGACTCGACGCGCGGTCGCTTGCGCGTGTCGAGCTCGGACGCGAGATCGAGCGCGTCGACGCCCGCGATCATCCCGGCGATGCGGCGCGCGGCGTTGCCCAGCCCCGGCTCGGGAGCCAGCCGTTCGCCCGGCTGGGTCTGGTCGCCCTCGTCGTGCTCCTCGGGATCGAGCTCGGTGGGCGTCATGCGCGCGATGCCGGCCGATGGTTCCGCGATGTGATACGGCAGCGGCGCGGGCAACGGCGTGTTCGACATCCGCGACGACCGCCGCGGCTCGGGCGAC
This sequence comes from Kofleriaceae bacterium, assembly GCA_036490935.1. GTDB lineage: Bacteria > Myxococcota_A > Polyangia > Haliangiales > Haliangiaceae > JABFXX01. The sequence continues at coordinate 24,095 of DASXCY010000060.1, forward strand.
AGCCGCTCGGCGGGCGGCGGCGTGCCGGCCTCGAGCTCGATCTCGGGCAGCAGCGGCTCGATCCGGTCGCTGCCGCGCGGCTGCGGCGGCGCGAGCTGCGACATCAACCCGAGGCACGCCGAGTCGTCGGGCGCGATCTCGAGGATGCTGCGGCACACCGCGAGCGCCTGCTGCAGGCGGCCCTGATCGCGATACGCCATCGCGACCGAGCGATACAGCTCGACCGCCTCGACGCTGCGGCCCGCCTCGCGCAGCATGCCGGCGACGGTCACGCGCAAGCCGAGATTGGTCGGCTCTTTTTCGAGACGCTTTTCGAGGTCGCGAAGACGACCCGTCACGACGGGGTCAACGACACCGTAGCTTGGAATTGGTTGGCCGGCGGGTTGGCCCCGAGGTTCCAGTGGCTCGCGACTGTCTTGATGCAGTTGTCGAACGTGTCGCCGAGCGACGGCGAGAACGAGCTGTCCTTGTACGCGCCGCTGCTCGAGAAGCTCGCCGACACCGTCAGCGAGATCGTCCGCGCCTGCAGGCCGGTGTTCTTCTTCAGCGCTTGCTCGTAGCACTTCTGGATCGAGCCGCGGCTCCGCTGCACGACGTTGATGAATTCCTTCGCGCCGGCAGCTGCGGCCGCGTTGTCGATCGGCGGCGCGGCCGGCCCGGTGTACGGCTTCACGGTCAGCGTGTTGCCCTCGATCGCGACCGTGATGGTCGCGCCCGAGCCCTGCTTGCGCATCAGCTCGGCGTTCTCGTCGGTGAGCGCCGCGATGCGCTTGTCCTGCTCCGCCGCGTGGTTCTTGCAGTTATCGAGGTCGGTCTTGGTCTGCGGATCGGGCTTGACGACGGTCTCGCCTTTGCAGCCCAGACCGGCACACGCGACAGACAAGACGACGAGGATCGAAAGGCGTGTCATTGGCAATCTATTCTTTCTGCGTTGATCCTACGGGTTCGGAGTAGAGGATGCCAGCCCGCTCGATGAACTCGCGCACGACGCGGCCACCTTCGACGTGCTCTGCGACGATGCGCTCCACGCGCTCGGGGTCGATCCGATTATACAGAGCCGTGACCCCGCGCGGGCCGGGCATGGTCGCAAACCCGGTGCCGAGCCCTCCCGTCGGCGTTCCGCCGGGCACGCTGGTCTCTGGTAACAGCTCTCTCACGAGCACGTTGGGCCCCTGCGAGCAGCGCCCGAAACACGACTGCCAGACGAGCTCGGCGCGCTCGCGCGCGTGGTGCGCTTCGAGCGCAGATCGAAACACCTCGTGAAGCGCCGCCGAGCCGCGCCGATCGCCGCATTCCGGGCCGCGGCAGATGACGATCTTGTAGCGGCGCCCCACCACCGCCAGCGTGACCGGCGGCGAACGGCGTGTCAATCGGCCGCGATCGCGTCCTCGATCGCGTGGCTCAACACGGGCTTCGTACGCGGATCGCTCGCGACCTGACGCAACAGCTCGCGCTCCGCCGAGCCGCCGTGCTCGTGCAGCGCGTGCACGATCGCCTGGCTCCAGGCCGCGTCGCCGCCGAGATCGTCGTCGGCATGATTGAGCAGCAGGTGCGCGACCAGCGCGGGCCGCTCGGCGCCGCCGCCGATCGCGGCCATCGCGCCGATCACGAGCACGAGGTCCGTGCTCTGCGTCGATGGCGCATCGAGGTGAGTGCGCAGCGCCGCGAGCGCCGCGGTGACCTCGGTGGGTGGCAGCGGCAGCCCGGCGAGCCCCGCGATCGCGCGCGCGACCGGGCCGAGCGCGTCGGGCTGCGTGCCCGCGAGGTAATCGGCGTGAACGGCGAGCTGCTCGACGAGCGTCGGCAGGCTCGACGGATCCTTGCGGCGCGCCAGCAGCTCCGACACGCTGTCCTTCAGCTTCTGCGGCGCGCGATCGTCGGCGAGCACGGCGAGCAGGCCCTTCGTGACGTCACCGCCGGGCAGCTTCGCGAGCGCGGTGACCGCGAGCTCCTTCACGCGATCGAAGCGGGCGTCGTGATCGCGCGCGATCGCGACGAGCGTGCCGATCGGATCGGGCTCGGGCGAAGCCGCGGCGGGCGGCGACCAGCCGTCCGCGTCGAACGTCGCGCCGAGCACGATGCCGCCGAGCGGCAGCTGCTGCGTGAGGCGAACGGCACCCGTCTTCGCGTCGAGCGCGACGAGCTCGCCGTCCTGACCGAGGGCGACGATCGCCGGGCCGGTCGTGTCGCTCGCGACCAGCTCGACGCGCGGATGCTGGTACGCCCACACCAGCTCGCCCGTGGCCGAGAACCCGAACACGTAACGGAAGTAGTGGACCGCGTACTCGTCGCCGGCGAGTTTCATCGCGCCGGCGTCGGTCGGCTCGCCCGTCCACAGCACGCGCGCGCGATCGGCGGCGGTGTAGCCGATCTGGATCGGGTCGTACATGTCGCGGCCGTAGGTCGCGCGATCGAGCTGCGGCGGGATCGCGACGCGCCCGTAGGTCGCGCCCGCGCGGCTGCCTGCGGCGCTCCGCGCATCGAGCACGAACACGCCGCGCCTGGAGCCGTAATATGCGGTCGTGCTGGTCGCGCGCACGATCGAGATCTGCTCGTCGATGCCGCGCAGGCGCGCGAGCTGATGGCCGGTCTTGCCGTCGACGAGCGACAGCCATTGCGAGAGGTACGGCGAGAACACGACGCCACCCTGCGCGGCCGGCGCGCCGAGCTGACCGTCGGCGTCGGCGTGCCACAGCTCGTCGCCGGAGGCGCCGTCGAATGCGGCGAGTCGCCACGTCGAGCCGCTGCCGGCGCGCCGCCACGTCGCGTACGCGCGATCGCGATCGGCGGCCGCGCCCGCGAGCTCGCCGTCGATCGCGGCGTGCCAGCGGACCGCACCGTTCTGCTGCGAGCGCGCGACGAGCTGGCCGCGCTCGAGGTCGACGACGAAGTCGCCGCCGACCCACACGCGCGACGACACCTCGGCCGGCACCTTCCACAGCAGCGCGTGCGACGCGAGGTCGTACGCGGCGAGCTGCTTGTGCGGCCCGGCGATCACGGCGAACACGCGCGGCTGGCGCGCGGCATTGATCGGCGCCGGCTGGTCGGGAAGCTGGCGCGCGGCGAGCGCGGCCGCGATCTGCGCGCGATCGTTATCGACCGAGCTCGTCAGCCGAAACTGCGCCGACGGGCCGCACGCAGCGGCGAGCGCGGCGATCACCAGGCCTCCGACCGAGGTCCGAAGTCCGAAGTCCGAAGTCGTCATTTTCCCCCGCCCAGCTTCGCTTCGACCGCGCGCGACGCCTCGGCGAGCGACGGCCTCGGCGGTGTCTTCGGCGTGGCATCGATGTAATCGGTCAGCGCGGTGATCGCGGCCTGATCGGAGATGTTCGCGAGCGCGTGCACGACCTCGACGCGCGCGGAGTCGGGGCCGAAATCGGCGCGCTTCAAGATCGCGCCGAGGCACAGCGCGAGCGTCGCCTCGGGCACGTGGCCGAGCTGGTCGCCGATCTTGCGCGCGAGATCCGGATCGGCGAGCTGTGCGAGCGCGCGCGCCGCCGGCTCCTCGCCCTTCGCGAGCAGCCCGAACAGCGCGTCGATCGAGTCGCGCACGTGGCCCTTCGCGGCGGCGGCGGCCGCCGCGCCGCGCACGATGCCGGTCTGGTCGTGCAGGCCGTGCACGATCGCGACCTGCGCCGTCGGATCGGGATACAGCGCGAGCGTACCGAGCGCGGCGGCGCGCACCTGCGGGTTGCGATGTCCGGCGTAGCGCACGAGCGCGGCCACGTCGGGAGGCGCGGGATGACTCGCGAGCGCCGCGAGCACGGCGACCGCGACCGGCGCCGGCGGACCGAGCGCGAGCGCGTCGAGCAGCGCCTCGTGCGCCGCGGGTTCGGGCGCGGCGCCGAGCGTGTCGGCGGCCTTCACCGCGGCCTCGGCATCGTCGCTGCCGAGCGCGGTGACGAGCGGCGCGAGATCGAGCTTGCCGTGTCTTGGCGGACCGGCGAGGGCCGGGACCGCGAACCCGCACACGAGAACGAGCGAGCGGAGCATGCGCCCGTCCTATCACGAATCGTCGGATCGTACTCGTGCTCGTACTCGTGCTCGTGGTCGATCTTCGAGCACGACCACGAGTACGAGCACGAGCACGATCCGAGTACGATGCATGCGTGGATCCCGCAGTCTTGTCGATCCTCAGCTGTCCGCGCTGCCGTACCGCCGCGCCGTTCACGGATGCCCGCCACCCGCGCTGCACGGCCTGCGGGCTCGAGCCGCAGACCGCGATCGCCGGTGTGCTCGATCTCATCGACGCGCAGACCTCGGGCGAGCCGACCGCGGCGAGCACCGAGCAGCGGCTGATGGAGAGCGACCTCGTCGCGCGCGTCTACGAGCGCGTGTGGCGGCCGACGTTCGTGCGGCTGCTCGCCGGCAAGGGCGCCGGCGCCGCGGTCGGCGGGCTGTCGGGCGAGCTGTTCATCCACAAGCACTCGCTCGCGCTCGACGACCGGCCCGGGCCGTGGCTCGACCTGTCGTGCGGGCCGGGCGCGTTCGTGCGCGCGCTCGCCGCGGCCGCGCCCGGCGCGCTCGTCGTCGGCCTCGACATCTCGCGCGCGATGCTCGAGGTCGCGGCGCAGCGCACGCGCGGCTACACCAACGCGGTGCTCGTCCGCGGCGACGCCCACGCGCTGCCGTTCATCGATGGCGCGTTCGGCGGCGTCAACAACGCCGGCGCGCTGCACGCGTACGACGATCCCGAGCTGGTGTTCCGCGAGGTGCGCCGCGTGCTCCGCCCCGGCGGCGTCTACGTCGGCTCGACGTTCGCCGAGGCGCCCTCGCTGCTCGGCCGGCTCGCCGCGCGCGCCGCCGGCATCCGCCGCTTCGAATCGGGCGAGCTGCGCGCGTGGCTCTCGCGCATCGGCTTCTCCGACTACGAAGACGTCCGCCTCGGCGGCGCGTTCGTGTTCCGCGTGCGGCGGCCCTGACGCCGGTCACGGACAGGCCGACATCGTGCGCGCCGGCAGATCGCTCGGCGTATCGAACGTGCCAATCGCGAGCTCGCCGTACGCGTTGTCGCCCCAACACCACAGAGCGTCGCCGGCGAGCACCGCGCACGCGAAGTTGTTGCCGACCCGTAGCGCGAGCGCGGCGCCCGGCAGCTGGACCTGCACGGGCGACGGCGCCTCGGCCGGCACCAGCTCGCCGGTGCCGAGCTGGCCCACCATGTTCGATCCCCAGCACCACACCGTGCCGTCGGTCTTGCGCGCGCACGCGTGCGCGTCGCCGGCGCCGATCTCGGCAACCGATCCCAGGCCCGCGCCGGCGGGCGCGACGGTGACCGGCACCGGCGTCAGCTCGCCCGCGGCCGCGCCGATGTTGCCGTCGCCGAGCTGGCCGTACGTGTTATCGCCGAAGCAGTACACGCTGCCGTCCCCGAGCAGCGCGCACGTGAACAGGTACGCGCTGATCGCCGCGACCACGCCGGTCAACGCGACCGGCTGCGCGAATGCCTGATCCGTCGTCGAGCCGATGCCGAGCTGGCCGGCCGAGTTCCAGCCCCAGCACGAGAGCTGGCCGGTCGCGTCCCACGCGCACGCGTGCCCGTACGAGACCATGACGCCCGCGGCGAGCACCGCCGTCCCGCCCCGGGCGAACACCTCGACCGGCGCCGTGCTCGCGCTCAGGCCGCTGCCGCCGAGCTGGCCGTACATGTTCCAGCCCCAGCACCACACCGTGCCGTCGGTCTTGCGCGCGCACGTGCTCTCCTCGCCGGCGACCACCTCGGCGACGCCCGCCAGCGCCGCGCCGCCGCCGCCGACCACCTGCGCCGGTGACGGCACGCCGGTCTGGGTGCCGCTTCCGGTCGCCGCGTTGCCGACCTGCCCCCACGTGTTGAGGCCCCAGCACCAAGCCGTGCCGTCGTCGCGCAGCGCGCACGGCGTTTGCTCGACGCCACCGGAGATCGCGATCACGTGATCGAATGCTCCGCCGCCCGGCGCGGTCAACACCTGCGTCGGCGCGTCGATCATCGCCGGCGAGAACGAGCCGATCCCACTCGCGCCGAAGCTGTTGCGCCCCCACGCCGCGATCGTGCCGTCGCCTCGCAGCACGAACGCGGTGTTGCCGCCGAGCGAGACCTGCGCGATGCACGCGCCGAGCGCGTCGGGGCCGCCGGGCGCCGGCGCGTCGTGCTCGGCGTCGAAATGGCCGCGGCAAGCCGCCAACGACACGACGATCGGAACCCAGCGGCGCACGGTCGCCGATCGTAACACCCGCCGCTCAGAAGCGCGCGCCGAGGACGTCGAGCGTCGGGCCGCGCTGGTCGGTCGCGAGCTGCGGCGAGAGCGGCTCGAGCGCGAGGCCGCCGACGTGCCAGTGGCCGTCGAAGTCGCGGCCGACGACCGCCACCGGTGCGTCGTCGCATCGGCTGCTCCGCGTGCGGCGGCCCGGAGCTACCGGCACGTCTCCAGGACCTCGCGCGCGAGGTGCGCGTCGTCGTCGCACGCCGAGCCGATGCGCTCGGGATGCCTCAGCCAGCGCGGCGCCGACCACAGAAACTCCGCGGCCATCGCGTCGCGAGTCGCTTGCGGGACGCGATCGCAGTGCTGCAGCCGCTCGACCTCGTCGCGATAGCGCGAGCAGCTGACCGGCAACAGGTCGCTGGCCGGCGGTGAGGTGTGAACGGTGACGACCTGCACGCCGCGTGCGGGCAACGCGATCTGCGCCCCCTGCCGAGTCCCGTCCTCCGACTCGACCGCAGCGGAC
>DASXCY010000061.1:0-84339 GCA_036490935.1 Kofleriaceae bacterium
CGATCGAGCTCAAACATGTCCTCGAGCGCCTTCCAGAGGAGCTCGAGGTCGTCCTTTGAGAAGCCAGTCCCTTGCACGCGTCGACCTTCGGAGCGCTCCGCGAGTGCCGGCGAGACGAAGCCATGTGCCCGGTAGAGTGCATATGGCACCGTCGCCTTGCGGCCCATCGTTCGGTTGCCTCCCCCTTGCTTCTCCGCCTCCTTCTCGGTTGTCACCGCCATCCTCGTGATGGAATGCTCAAGCGACACGATGGGATCGAGCGAGCGAGCGAACGTGAGTTGGACGGGACCGCGTACCTGACCCGCGTTGACCTTCGTCGACATGACTGCACCGAAACAACGGATATCGAAGAACGTGTCGCACATCCACGTGCGCACGTCGCCGACCTCCTCCTTCTTCGGTTTGCGCGATTTTGTCCCTTTTGCTAGGTCCTCGAAATGCTTGCGGGTAGCGGTCCCGTGCGCCTCCTCGATCGCTTTCAGCGCCTCTTTGATCTCATCTTTGTCGAGCGTCCCGTCGTAACGGGCGACGAATACTCCGTCCCCGTCTCCCTCCTCGACGTCGAATCCTTCCGGCAGATTTCCGACCAGCCCAGACGGATCATTGACGTCCGCAGAAAGCGTCTTCTCGGCAGGTTGACCGAGTGTGATCTGCTTCTCCTCGTATCCGCGCGTGTGCTGTTGGTTCAACACACTGCTCTCCATAACGTAGATCTCGTTCGGCGCCACGCAGTTCTTCGCCGCGATGACGTAGTTACGCACCTTCCGTTTTAGGCACACGTCCGTCACCAGACCGTGGCCCGTTTCGGGGTCGACACGCGGGAGATTGCCCGCGTCAGGATCACCATTTGGGTTGCCGTCCTGCACGTCGAACAGCAGGACGAAGTCGTAGCGCTTTTCGATGCTCTGGTGTTTGTTGTCGGTCATGTTGGGGCCCCTCTCTCGGAATCCTCGCGCTTTTGGAAGAACGCTGCGCGCTGGTGGTAGTAGCCGATCGCGAACAGGCCTTGTTCTTCGAGGCTCAGCGTGCGCGGGAACGGCTCCGCCGCGAGCCGGCTCATGATCGCCTCCTTGGCCCGCTCGGCGCGGACACCACGATCCTTCCGAGTCTTCGCAGCGTGGTGCATTGACAGCGAAAGCAGTCGTCCGAAGACCGCAGCCGGAGTTGACGACGCGGCGGCGTAGTACCGATCGCGGATCGTGGCGTTCGGTTCGTGACCCTTCCCCGCCGCATCGAGTTGCTGGCGCTCCAGCGCGGCAAAAAGGCGTCCCAAGAGGTACGCGCGCTGTGTGTTCGAATCGTCCAGAGTCACGGGGACCTCCATCGGTGCGGATCGTTGCCTGAGAAGCACGGCCTTGATGATCGCCACGCGCGCAAAGAGCACGAACGGCGCTTCCTTCTTGTTGGGCGGAACGCGCATGCGTTGGAGGGCGGTAGTGAGCAGTGAACGCGGCAGAGGGCCGCCCTGAATGGCCGCGCGAAACAGAGTCGCGCCAAGGCTGGGTGGTAGCCCGCGCTTGTCGTCTCGCGCGTCGGGCATCGCTTCGAGAGCTCGCAAGAGCTCGCCCAGCGGGACCGGTTCCGGCGTGCTCGCGCCAATGTGCAAATCGGTGAACCAACGTTCCAGGGCTTCCTTCACCTTCGCCGCCGTCGTGTCGAACCAGTCGCGAACAACGACGCGGGCGGAGTTGACTCCGAGCGTCACTCCGTAGAATGGGGTCGGATCGAAGGTGCTAGACGCGCGGCCAGTCCAGACACTGTGCGCCGCCCTGGTCGCATCGTCGCCGCGACCAGGAGGCGCGAACAGGTCCAGAACGAACGCCGGCGCGTAACTCACGTCGCGTGTCCAGAAGACGACAACATTGTCATCGAGGTCGATCGCCGAGCGACGACGCGCCGTTGCCGGATCGCGCTCGAGGAGTGCATTGAGTGCCGCCGTGTACTTGCGGGCGGCCAGCTCGCTCACCTGGGCATTGTCACCCTGCTCGAGGTTGTGCGAGAGAAACGCGTCCTTGTCGAACGCGACGAGCTTGGCCCCCGTACGCGGAAAGGGCGGTCCCTTGAGGGGGGCATGCGTACGCACGATCGGAGTGAGATCTCCCGTGACGAGGCACCGTCCGAGTGGGCCGGCAGCTGCGGCAGCGCGGTAGCTCGCGCGGCGGATGGTCCACCAATCGACGACCTGCGCTCGTTCGTGGATCCGCAGGGCGCCGTCAGAATCGAGCGTCGGCGCTAAGACCCTGTCCGCGCGCGCCGCAACGTTCTTGGCGACGGTTTCCTGCCGGTTCGACTTCGCGGCTTCGAGCTTCTTCAACTCCCCGTCGGCAGCCAGGCGCTGATCGTCACGATGCATGAACTTCGCGAGGGCACGGAGACCAGCATCAGCGCTTTCATTCCCTGCATCGTCGATGAGCTTCGAGTAGGACTCGAAGCACTTCTCGGTGTTGCCTGCCTTGGCATCCTTCTTCGGTGTCGCAAGCAGATATTGAGCATTGTCGACTACGAAGTTCGGATAGCCTGGGTTGTTCTTGCTCGGCGGCCCAATGGGCAACCGGGGGAGTTGAGCGCGTCCGCGATCCGTTCCGAGCGGGACAAGGCCTACAAACGTACCATCGTCGTCGATGCGTAGCTCATAGTCCACGGGGCGCGTCTCGAAGTCGAGATCGCCGAGCCCTTCGCGGTCGGCGTAGGCGACGAGCGCAGTCAGCATCATGGCGCGGCCTTGTTCTGCTTGCGAACCGTCTCACGATCGGGAACTCGCACGACGCCGTCTTTCAGCTTCGCATCGAAGAACAGCGGTCGCGCCGGTTCCGGCGGCGGATAATCGTAGTCGTAGAACATGAGCCCGAGGGGGCGTTCCACTCCGACATCGATCGGTGTCAGCACATAGTCCGCGAGCGCGACCTCGGCGGCGAACTCGCGACAGCCGAGATACGGCGCATGGTAGCGCTGTCCCTTTTTGAGGCGTCGCAGGAACATGTCGACGTACTTCGCGACAGGATCGTCGTCACCCGCGCGCTCGGTCAGGGTGAACGAGGCCTCGATCACGTAGTCCACATCGCGGAGAGCAACTGTGTTCCGTTGCGTGCGATCGTCGTCCGCGAGGATCTCGCGCGAACGCACAGCCGCCCGGGACTGGACCTCATTCCTCCGAAAGCTCGCCCACCGGATCGGCGCGAGCACTTCGATCGCGTGCACGTGCCACGCGATCTGCGGCTTCCATAAAACAGCTTCGAGCACACCTCGCGCGGCCGACGGAGTCATGACCTCGTAGCTGACGCGCTCAACCTTCATTTCCGGACGCGTGAAGCAAGCCAGCTCCCCGCGTGCCCTTACTCGAAATGGTTCGCTGCGGCCCGTCATCGTTCCCCTTCTCACACGACCGAATCTGCCGAGGCAAGCGTGAACTCCGTCGCAAGCCCGAAACGCGAGTCGTATGAGCCGGTCGCAGCAAGTACGTACGCGGTGTCGTCACCGATGACGCGAACGAGACCGGAGCGAACGCACGCATCCCGATCGCGACAACTCACGGAAACTGTGACGCGTTGCAACTGCCGGAGCCGGTCCCGCGATGGACCGAGCCGTTCGACGGCGGCAATCGCTTTGCGCGCACGTTCATCGAAGGGGACGACGACGGGGGCGGACCAGGCATCGTCGACGACACGATACGATGCCGCGACAGTCTTGAAATCGAGCTGCGCGCGATGCGATTCGATACCCTTCTCGTCACGTGACCCGATACCGCCGGCGGCATAGAGGCGCGCGAAGTAATCGCTGTGCGTGGCGGGCGCGAAGAGGTCGAGTGTCGGATTCGCGCGGAGCATTGTTTGCGCGATGGCGAGGCCTTGCACGAGGATGCCTGGCGGAGGGGACGTGGGCGCGAGAAAGACGCGGAGCTGTCCTCTGCCAAGGAGCCGGCCCTCCCGGTTGCATCGACCAGCGGCCTGGGCGAGTGAGTCGAGCCCGGCCATCGCGCGGTAGACGACCGGGAAGTCGAGGTCGACGCCTGCTTCGACGAGTTGCGTCGCGACAACCCGTACCGCTTCCCCGCGCTGTTTCCGGGCCCGGATCTCGTCCAGCACGAGTTTGCGGTGCGCAGGGCACATCAGTGCCGAGAGGTGAACGGTCGAGCGATCGCCAAGCGCCGCATCAACCCCGTCGCACAGGCTTCGCGCGTCCTTCCGCTGGTGGACGATCGTAAGCACGTCCCCGTGCTGCGCGATCTCTACGCCGAGTTCTGCCCACGCAACCTCGGTTTCTGCACGCGACCAGTCGACATCAACGCGGCGAAGACGCGCGGCGAGAGCGTGCGGATCGGGGACGATCTCGGACGTCGCAGAGAAGCCGCAGTCGCCGAGCACATTGCGCCCAAGCGCCGGCTGCGTCGCGGTGCAGAGAACCACCGTGCACCCGTACTCGGTCACCAGCGCCTCCAGCATGGAGGTCGTCGGCGCGAGCAGGCCACGCGGCAGCGTTTGCGCTTCGTCGAGTACGATAATCGAGCGCGCGAGCCGGTGGAGCTTCCGGCACGCCCCCGGGCGGTTTGCAAACAGGCTTTCGAGGAGTTGGACGTTCGTCGTGACGACAACCGGTGCGTCCCAGTTCTCGCACGCGACGCGGCTCCGCGCCGTCTCCGTTGCGGGATCCAGCGAGCTGTGGTGCTCCAGGACCGAGACGTCGCCGTCCTCGAGTCCGAACGCTTCGCGGTACTTGCCAGCATTCTGCTCAATGATGGATGTGTACGGGATCGCGACGACGACCCGTCGCAGATCGTTCCGAAGCGCATGATCGAGGGCGAATTCCATCGCAGCGAACGTCTTGCCGCCGCCGGTGGGAACGGTCAGCGTGTAGAGGCCAGGCGCATTCGATGCCGCAGTGACGCAAGCGGCGCGGACCTCTGCACGGACGCGGTTCACCTCGGTGTCACGCTTCGTGAGCCTATCGACATGCGCGCGCAGGCGCGGCGCAAGTTCCGCGACGCTTTTATGGCCTCCGCGCAGCAGCACGGGTCTCGCGGCGTCGAAGAACGCTTCCGTGTCCAGAAAGTCGGCGTCACAGAGAGCCGAGAAGATCATCCGGGTGAAGATCTCGAGCCGCCGCCATGCATCGACATCGCGTTTCGCCAATGGCAACAAACGCGCTGAGAGGGAGGGAACGTCGCGGGTGAGAATGTTCGACGGCGGGCTCTCTGCAAGCGCGGCCTCGAGGCGCGCCTCGCCACAATCCTCGAAGCGCTCGAGAAGCTGAGGCCAATCGGCGAGCCCGGCGTGATGGCCGGCAATCGCGAACGCCAATGGAAGGCCGTGAGTGCCATCGCGTCTTGCGACGTGAAATGCACCCGCGGTCGAGTGGTCGACCCTCCGTTTCCCCCCTGGCTCTTCCAGCTTCTCAACGTGTGCCTCGGAGCGTTCGCTGGCGGCCAATGCCGACGAAAGCATCGTCTGGAAATCTGCAGCGTACTTGCCGAGATCGTGCCAGAGGCCGGCAAGCTCTGCCTGCGCGGATCCTCCGAACGGATCCGCGAAGCTCTTGGCAAGCTCGCCGACGGCGAGCAGGTGTTCCGCGAGCCCGTGTACAGCCCCATCGGGCCGTACGTGCGCAAGTGCCCGCGTTGTTGTGCTCATTCGGGATCCGATGGAGACGCTACGTCGAGGTGCGAGAGCTACCGGACCAACGTAGATCAGGGGTCTGACTGTCCTGCGGAACGATGCGCCCTCGATCCGGATCGGCGTCCGTTCTGGTCGACGAACAGGCCAACATCCAGCTCACGGATCGCCGCGTCGACCGGGCAGAACCCGGGCATGCCGGTGCGTAGTTCCTGCGTCCCGTTGTCGGCGCCGGACGCCCCCCGACGCACGTCGCGAATACATCTCGGCTTGCAAGAATGCGCCGCAGACGACACAGCAGCGCGCTGCCTGCTGAAGAGCGAGTGTGTGGCCGGGCACGCGATGAAGGATCTCCTCGAACACGGCGAGCGCCTCCGGGAACTTTTCGGCGCGGACGAGCGACATCCCGCGAGCCAATGGAACCGCCTTCGGCGTGCGGGCATCCATGTCTCGCGGCCTTCCATGTCGCGCGCCCACGACCACGATCTCCACGAGCGCCGCCTCGCGGTGCTCGCGCATCGCCGTCACCGCGGCTGATACTTCGACTCGAGCCTGATCGCGCACGACGATCACCGGCGCGATCCTCGGTGGCCGTTCTTGATCTTCGATCGGGCCAGCGATCGCCTCCAACGCCGCCTCCCAGCGTTCACCGTTCACGCGCATTCCGAAGAGAAGCTCGAACGCGGCGATCCGGGCGGCGAGGTCGTGCGCGGAGCCATCACTCTCCAACATCGATGCGGCGTCCCACTGCTCGATGCTGACCTCGAGAGCAGCGGCGATCAGCTCCACCGGATCGTGTCGCACGTCTCGCGTGACCGGAACGAGATCCACTTCGAGCACCGCTCTCGCGATCGCGCGCAGAAGGCTCGCGTATGCAAACGGCTGGAGCGGCTTGAGGCCCGCGAAGAACCGCATGAGATGCGACCGGCGACGTGGGGGCATCTCCAATCCGAGCGCCTCCCAGAACTACCGCTTGCGCGTCCGTGCGCTGTGCGGGTAACGATGGAGTCGTTCACAAAACGCGGCCTGCCCCCGCATTTTGAGAAGAGCCCGCCACACTCTGGTCGTGGCGCGATGAGATCGCGCGGATGTGGCGCTTCACCAAGTCCAACGCGATCACCGAAGGCCTGCACAACAAGATGGAGGTCATCAGCCGCCGCGCGTACGGCTTCCGAAACTTTCAGAACTACCGCTTGCGCGTGCGGGCGCTCTGCGGATAGACGTCACCCGTCAATTTCACTCACCTCAAAGAGCGGACTGCCCCCGCATTTTGAGAAGAGCCCAAAGAGCGGACTGCCCCCGCATTTTGAGAAGAGCCAGAGGATCTTCTAACTACGTGGAGGATTGGGGGATCGAACCCCAGACCCTCGGCTTGCAAAGCCGATGCTCTCCCACTGAGCTAATCCCCCGGGTACCGGCGTGAGTACGCGGCGCCGTGGCGGGTGTCAAGCGTCGCGCGTCAGCCGGCGGGCGGTGGGAGCTTCGTGTCGCTCTGGCGCGATTCGTCGAGGACGATGTCCTCCATGTCCTCTTGCGGGCGCGACAGCGCCCGTTCGCGCATCTTCTTGGGGAACAGCGGCGGTGGGTACATCGCGCGGGCCGAGGCGCTGGCTTGGCCCCAGATGAGGAAGATGATGCTCCAGATCGTCGGCATGCCGAAACAGATCTCGGGGTAGCGCATCGCGAAGCCGCAGACGTAGCCGGTGCCGAGGAGCAGCAGCAGCGCGGCGCTCACCAGCTTGTTGCGGGTCATGCCGACCTTCGGCATCGGCAGGCGCGAGGCCATCAGGTAGCCGCCGACGACGAGCGCGATCGGGAAATACTTCCAGACCGTCGGTGGCGTTTGCCATGCACCGAACAGCTTCGCGCCGCCGAACGGGTGGTCGAACGACGGATCGTATTTCAGGAACAGCAGGAACCAGATCGCGATGGTCCCGCCCGTGAGCGTCGTCGGGAAGCCGAAGAACATCTTCGTCGGCACCTGATCGTCGGACATCACGTTGTAGCGCGCGAGCCGGAACACCGCGCACAGCATGTACGCGCAGCACGCGATGAACAGCAGCGTGTGCGGCGTGCCTTCGGCGTAGGGCAAGTCGCGGCGCCCGCTCAAATACACGAGCACCAGGTAGGCGGGCGCGATTCCGAAGTTCAGGAAGTCCGCGAACGAGTCGAGCTGCATGCCGATCTCGCTCGTCGCCTTGAGCGCGCGCGCGACGAGGCCGTCCACGCGATCGGTCAGCACCGCGTAGATGATCATCCACGCCGCGAGATCGCACTCGCCGTTGTACGACGACCACAGCGAGACCATGCCGAAGATCATCGACGACAGCGTGATGAGGTTCGGCGCGAGATAACGGAGAACGCGCCCGACGGACATGTCAGCTCTTTCCGGTCGGGCGCTTGTGCGCTTGCTCCATCAGCTTGGCGTACAGACGCGGGCCGAGGCTGTCGGTCATCATGCCCTCGACGATGCGCGCGATGTCGGCCTGGGCGTGACCCTCGCGGTACGTGAAGCGAATCGCCATGCCCTGATCCTCGCCGATCTCGCTCGCGTCGGCGCCGGCGACGATGCGTTGCACCTCGCCTGAAATCGTCAGCGGGTCATCGGCGCCCGGCACGAACAGCTTGAACAGGAATTCCGTGCCGACCGGGAGGGGACGCGCTGTCTTGATGAAGGTGCCCCCGCGCGAGATGTTCTTCGTATAGTCGGCGAAGAACGTGTTGAGCCGCTTGTATTCGACCTTGAGCTCGATCGGCCGCCTGCGGTCGACGCGCCGCTCGTCGCTCCGGTCCTCCTCGGCCACGGTTCACTCTACCAGATGATGCGGCTCTGGATCTGGACCGGCCTCGCCGCACTGCTCGGGTTCCTGCTCGGGCTCGCGCCGCTGTTCGACGTCCTCGGCTACGAGCTCGCGCTCGCCACGTCGCTGTTCGCGACGATCGCCGGGCTCGATCTCGGCGCCGCGTTCGCCCGGCAACGCCAGCGCGAAGTGGGGCCGATCGCCCTGCGTTCGCGTCACGCCGGCCGCGCGCTCGCCGCCTCGACGCTCGTCGCCGCCGGCCGCGCCGCCGCGGTCGCCGCGATCCCGGGCGTGATCGCCGCCGTGCACGGCATCTGGGTGCAGACCTGCGACTGGGGTTTCGGCATCCAGGCGTACCTCGCGATGCCGCTCGCGAGCGCCGCGCTCGCCGGCGCGCTCGGCCACACGATCACCGCGGCCGTCGGTACGCGCGCGCACCGGTCGTGGAAGCCGCATCGCGCGACCGTGCTCGCGCAGCTCGCGTGGGTCGTGCTCGCGCTCGGCGCGGGCTGGCGGTTTTACTCCGAGCCGCCGGTGTTCGTGTTCAGCCCGGTCATCGGGTATTTCCCCGGCAACCTCTACGACGAGAACGTGCAGCTCGGCGCGGCACTCGCATGGTCCCGGCTCGAAGCCGCGCTGTGGCTCGTCGCGCTCGTCGCGCTCGTCGCGTCGCGGTTCGACGTGCCGACGTTCCGGCTACGCTGGCGCGAGCCGCGCCCGGCCACGCGGCGCATCGGCGCGCTCGTCGTCGCCGCCCTCGCGCTCGCCGGCGCCCTCGCCTTGCGCCTGCAGGCCGGCGACCTCGGCTACGCGGTCGACGCCGACGACATCGAGACCGCGCTCGGCGGCCGGCTCGAGACGCCGCACTTCATCATCTATTACGCGCGCACGCCGGAGATCGAAGCCGACCTGCCGCTCATCGCCGCCGATCACGAGTTTCGCTACGCCGAGGTCGTCGCGCAGCTCGGCGAGGCGCCCGACGGCAAGCTGCGCTCGTTCTACTTCGCGAGCACCGACGACAAGGCGCGCTGGGTCGGCGCGCGCAATGTCGAGATGGCCAAGCCGTGGCTGCACGCGATCCTCATCGATCACCGCGCGTTCCCGCACGGCTCGCTGCGCCACGAGATCGCGCACGCCGTCGCGAGCGCGTTCGGCGATCCGATCTTCGGCGTCGCCACCGAGCACCTGATCTTCGCGAACCCGGGCCTCATCGAGGGGCTCGCGGTCGCGATCGACTGGCCGGGCTCCGACGGGCCGCTCACGCCGCATCAGGCCGTGCGCGCGATGCAGGAGCTCGGCTACGAGCCGTCGCTGCGCGAGCTGATGGGGCTGAAATTCCTGTCGGTGTCGTCGGCGCGCGGCTACACGACCGCGGGCTCGTTCGTGCGGTTCTTGCTCGATCGCTACGGCGCGGCGCGGTTGCGCGCGCTGTATCGCAGCGGCGGCGATTACGACGGCGCCTACGGCCGGTCGTTCGGCGAGCTCGAGGCCGAGTGGAAGCAGATGATCGGCGCGATCGAGCTGCCGCCCGGCGTCGTCGAGGCGACGCGCGAGCGGTTCCGCGGCGGCAGCGTGTTCTCGCGGCCGTGCCCGCACGCGATCGCGGCGCGCCGCGAGCAAGCGGCGGAGGCGTATGGCCGCGGCGATCGCACGCGCGCGGTCGCGTTGCTCCGCCACGTCTGCGGCGACGCGCCCGACGAGCCGCGCTACCAGCTCGAGCTCGGCGACTTTCTGGTCTCGGGCGGCGAGGCGGAGCGCGCCGAGGCCGAGCGGCTGTGGACCGCGATCGCGAGCTCCGACGGCGTCTCGTCGAGCGTACGCGCCGACGCGCTCGATCGGCTCGCGCGCACCGCCGCGATCCGCGGCGACATGGCCACGACGACCGCGCTCGTCGCGCGCGCCTTCGCGTTGCCGCTCGACGGCAGCGCGCGCCGCCTGCGCGATGCCGAGCAGCTCGCGCTGCATCACGATGGGCCCGCCGCCACCGCGCTGCGCAGCTACTTCTTCGCCGCCGGCACGTCGCGCGATGCGCCGATGTGGGCGCAGCTCGCCGCGCTCGCCGAGCCGAACCTCGGACTCGCGCGCTATCTCGTCGGCTTCCAGCGCTACAACGCGGGCGACTGGCGCGGCGCCGCCACCGAGCTGCTCGCCGCGCTCGATCGCGGGCTCCCGAACGACGGCTTCGTCGCGCAGGCCGCGCGCATGCTCGCGGTCGCCGGCTATCGCACGCACGACGTCGCGCAGGTGCAACGCGCGATCGCGGCGCTGCACGGCCCGACGATGACCGAGGTCGATCACCTGCTCGGCGACGACTGGGAGCGCCGGCTCGCGTTCGACGCGACCGGCCACTTATAGAACCGCTTCGCTACATCCCGGACAGGAACAGCCAGCGATGGCCGTCCCACTCGAGGACGAGCTGGTTCTGGTCGCGCTTGTCGGGGCGCATCGGCTTGCCGAGCGCGTCGGTGACCGTGAAGCTCGCGTCGATCAGCACGCTGACGGCGGCGCGGCAGCCCGGCTTGAGGTCGATCGGGCACTGCTCCGTGATGTCGACGTAGCGCAGCGAATAGCGGATATCGCTCGCCTTGGGCAGCCGGGTCGTCAGCACCGTGCGCAGGCCTTCGTAGCCGTAGTCGTCGCCCCCCGACGGCGTGCCCGAGTCTTCCCAGTACTGCTTGGACGCCATCAGCATGAGCGCGTCGAAGTCGGTGCGCTCGACGGCGAGCCGATACTCCTCGCACGCTTTGAGCACGCTCTCGTTGGGTCGCGAGAACGGGATCTTGGTGCCGGGGACGTAGCGCACCGGGGCCGCGCACGCGACGACGAGCAAGACGGTCAGGAATCGATGCATCGGACGAGCCGCGGATGTGCAGAACCCGCGCCAGCGACCGTGAAGCTACAACGTCGCCGTAAGTTGGCCAAGCGACGGGCCGCGCCACGCGAGGGATCTCGCCAGAAAGTCACGGAAGTCCTTCGCGGGGTTGTCGACCCTTGCCAAATAGACATCGGTGATGCGCGTGATCGTGAAGCGCGCGGCGGCGGCGCGGATCTCGATCGGCAGCGCGCCGCGATCGGCCGCGGTCAACGGGCGCACGCGCTGGTAGCCGGCGACGAGGGCGGCGGCGAGGTCGGTGCGCGGACCGCCGGCCCAGCACCAGTCGTTGAGACACACCGCGAGGTCGTACGCGAGGCTGCCGCCGGATGCCTGCTCGAAGTCGAGGATCGCGGCGATGCGGCCGCCGTCCCACAGCACGTTGTCGCGAAACAGGTCGCCGTGGCTGATCCCGTGCGTCGCGGCGGCGCGGGTGGCGCGCGCGGCATCGGCGGCGGCAAGCTCGTCGCCGAGCACGGCGATCGCCTCGGCGAGCTCGGGGTCGGCGCTGGTCGCGAACGAGCGGTAGCGCGCCGCGAGGTGATCGTGATCGTAGATGCTGCGGCGGCGCCACGACTCGGGCAGCGCGAGCCCGGCGACGTGCAGCCGCGCGAGCGCACCGCCGAACGTGCGCGCGTGATCCGGCGTGACCTCGCCGGCGGCCAGGTGCCGGCCGTCGCACCAGCGAAACGCGCTCGCCCATTTGCCCGCGATCGGCGCGTACGGCAAGCCGCTCGCCGCCCCCAGCGGCACCACGACCGGCACGCCGCGCTCGGCGAGCGCCGCGACGAGCCGCGCCTCCCACGCGACGTCGAGCTCCGACTTGCCCTCGTTGATGCGGACGAAGAACCGGCCGCGCTCGGTCGCGACGTCGAAGTTGGAGTTGATCGTGCCGGCCGCGATCGGCGTCGCGCCGAGCACCGCGCCGAGCTCGAACGCGCCGGCGATCGCGGCGAGCTCGTCGGCGCCGAGCCGGGTGAACGTGCCCACGTGCCGAAGGTAGCGTGTTACGTTGGGCCGTGGACGTGGAGGCGCGCACACGGTTGGTGGAGCGCCACCTCGACGTCGCGCGGCGCGCGGCGCTGCTCGTGTTTCCGCGCGTGCGCGAGCACGTCGAGCTCGACGAGCTGGTCGCGCTCGCGAATGCCGGGCTCGCCGAGGCGGCGTCGCGCTTCGATCCGGACCGCGGCGTCGCGTTCGGCACGTTCGCGTGGTACCGCGTGCAGGGCGCGATCCTCGACGGGCTGCGCCGGTCGTCGAACCTGCCGCGCCGCGTGTGGGCCAAGCTCGTCGCGCTGCGCGCCGCGGGCGATTACCTCGAGCAACGCGGCGAACGCGACGCCGGTGCCGCGAAGACCGGCGCGCAACCGCCGAGCGGCGCCGACGCGCTCGCCTCGATCCAGACCGCACTGTCCGCGATCCGGACGATGTACGTGATGTCGCTCGATGCCGCCGATTCGCCCGCGCTCGACGTGCCCGACGGCGCGCCGGCGAGCGACGAGGTCGTCGACACCGGCCGGCTCGCGCGCCGCCTCCGCCTCGCGCTGCGCCGGCTGCCCGAGCGCGAGCGCGTGCTGCTCGAGAAGCATTACTGGGAAGGCAAGAACCTGCTCGAGGCCGGCGCCGAGCTCGGCATCTCGAAGTCGTGGGCGAGCCGGCTGCACGCGCAGGCAGTCGAGCGCCTGCGCGCCGTCGTCGACGAGCCCGGGTAGCGCGCTCAGGCGGTGCGCGCGACGTCGCCCGCTGCGAGCGTGCCGGTGTCCTGATACTTCGCGAACAGCTGGCCCCAGGTCGTCGTGGTCTTCCACTGCTCGAACACGCGGCGGTCGCGCAATGGCCACCGGTAGTAGTCGTGATAGACCTCCGAGCCCGCGACGAACACGTTGACGAGCGGCGTCCGGAAGAACAGCTTCTGGAATCGCTTGAGCGGGCCAAACCACATCATGTCGCCGACCATCGACGCGCCGTTATCGCCGACCGAGAACCCCCAGCGCTGATCGGCGAGCGTGGCGTCGCCGACGACCTCGATGTCCTCGTGGCGCGCGTGGCCGAGGCCCTGCTCGTCGGCGAGCCGCAGATACTCGAGCGACAGCGGATCGAAGCCCATCATCTGCGCCGCGACCGCGTCGATCGCGACTTGATCCTCGGACGCGAGCATCACGTCCTTGATCACGGGCCGCATCGTGCGCGGCCCCGGGCCGTCGCCGGCGGTCGTGCCGTCCATGATCGCGAACAACCCGGAGTGGATCTCCTTCTGGATCGCGAGCAGATCGACGAGCGTCGCGTGGATCCACGAGTGCGTGTAGTGGCGCTTCGTGTTGAGCAAGCCGCCGAACGCGTTCTTCATCGCGCCGGTGGTGGTCGTGTAGATATGGCACTTCACCGTCGGCAGATGGACGATGTTCGCGCCGTGGAACGCATCGGGGATCTGGATGCCGTCCGGGAAGATCTGGTCGAGGACGTTCATCTTCGCGCGCGGCCGGTACACCGACCACGTCATGTCCTCGGGCTTGAAGTTGTAGCGAACCGGGACGTCGTAGGCCTTGAAGATCGGCACGTAGCCGTTCAGGTCCTCGCCCTTGAACGCGTCGGTGACGACCGTCTTGTTCTGCACGCACACGAGGTCGGCATAGCCCCGCGCGCGCAGCGCCCGCACCGTGCCCTCGAGCTGCCACGGCGTCGTGTTCGCGCCGGGGAACGGGAAGTGCCACGAGATGTTGTCCTTGAGGATCGTCGGGGCGCCCGGCTTCAGCGCCGCGCCGACGCCCGCCAGCTCGCACAGCCGATCGACGTCGTCGAGGATGTGGTCGGGGCGGACGCGCAGGACGGCGACCTTCGAGCGGGCCATGCCTTCGTGTAGCACGCCTAGCCCAAAACTTGCCGTGACGATCCGGCGGTGTGAGGCTGGGTTCGTGGGCGAAACCTTGTACAGCAGCAGCTATCAACCGGATCCGAAGAACGCGCTCCACGTGCTCGCGTTCGTGCTGACGCCGGTCGAGGCGTTCGCTCAGATCGACGAGCCCGAGGAGCGCGCGGCCGTGGCCGAGCTACTCGACTCGGCGAAGGCCGAGGCGATCAAGCGCTGGTACTCGCTGCAGAGCGCCGACGTTCGCAACTAGGCGGTCGTCGGCGACGGGTTCTGGATCCACTTGAACGCCATCGATTCGACGTAGAGCTCGATCTTCACGAGCTTGATCTCCTCGGTGGTCGAGTCGGAGCGATCGGGCGTGATCGAGAAGATGTCGCAGCCCAGGAACGACACCTCGAACACGTCCTTGAGCGCGTTGTCGATCGCGGTGATCGAGCCGTGCAGCGCCGACTTGTTCTTGACGTCGTTCTTGATCGCGATCGCGTTGTCGTTCGTGAAGTGATCGATGAACGGCTGCGCGTCGGCCTCGGGCACGTAGAACGTGAGGTTCGGCGTATCGATCGTCGTCGGCGTCTTCGTCGGCGCGAGGATGCCGCCCTGGTGGTACTCGACGATGTTCTGCTTGACCGTGAACGAGTCGACCTTGACCACGCGCCGCACCGAGTCCTCGAAGCCCGACAGCGTGAACCGGAAGTTGCACGACTTCCAAGCCTTCTGGCTCTCCATGCGCTTCTGGTCGAGCACCGTCGCGCCCGAGCCCTGCGTGGTCGTCGAGAACTTCACGTTCTCGACCGTCAGCGCGACGGTGAGAAACGCCGGGCTCTTGTCGTTCGCATCGAGCTTGGGAAACGTGAACTCCTTGATGAGCGCGGCCGTGAACTCGCGGCGCGCGCGCTCCTTGTAATAGAAGTCGCCGGCGATGATCGCACCGTCGTGACGGGTCGCCTTGCCGGCCATGAAGTCGGCGATCCAGTCGAAGAACGGCTTGCTCGCCGCCATGCCCGCCTGGATCTTGATGTCCTCGAACTTTGGCTTGCCGAGCTGGCGCCAGCGCACCGTCGGTGCCGGGCCGCCGTTGATGTTGTAGGTCATCACGTCGGTGCGCGCGTTGCCGCCCTCGATCGAGCGCAGCAGGCCGGCGTCGGCGCCATCGAGCGCCAGGACGAAGTGCGCGGCGGAATACGTCCGATTCGGGTTGGTCACGGGAGGCATGGGATCTTCGTGATTGTACTCGGCATGCTACGGTGAAGAGGCGCGGGTGCTTCCTCGATGCCCGATCCCGAATCCAAGCCCGTAAATCCTCGGATTCCCGCGGCGTTTCCGCCGCGCTGGGGGTTCTTCAAGGGCTTCCTCACCGGCGCGGTCATCGAAGTTCCTGCCCTCGCGTCGGGTGTGTGGCTGCTCGCCCGGCTCGGGATCGGCAATCCCGACGCACCGTTCATGCGCATGTTGCGGCTCGCCGTGGTGTTCGCCGGCATCGCCGCGGTGCTCACCGCGGCGGGAATCGGCCGGCTGGCCGCGTATGCCTCGGTCGATCGTGTGGGCGGCGGCCGGCGGCGCGCGATGGCGGTCGCGGCGCGTGCGCATGCGGCGGCCGGCGTCGGCCTGCTGCTCATCGCGGCGATCCCGGTGGGCCACATGCCCTGGCGTTCGCTGGCCTGGCTCGCCTATCCGCTCGCGGGCGGCGCGGTCGGCGCGGTGTGCGGCGCCGCGATCGGCCTGGTCTGCGGCGGTGCGGCGCCGGTCGGCATCGCCGACGTGTTCGCGCTCGCGCGCACGCCGGGCGCGGCCTTGCGCCAGTTGCTCGATCCCGAGGATCTCGTCAAGCTCGGCGCGGCGGTCCGCCAGCGCACGACGCACCTGTTCGAAGGCATGTTCGAGCCTGCCAAGCGCCCGCCCGACGCCGGCAAGCCCGACGAACCCGAAGATGGCCCGGGCCGCTAGCGAGCGCGTCGAGCTCCGCACGCTCGCGATCGCGCTGCTGCTGTCGCTCGTGCTGTGGAACCTGCCGTTCGGCGGCGTCGTGCTGTATCCGTTCAAGCTGCTCGCGACGTGGATGCACGAGCTGTCGCACGGCATCGCGATGGTGCTCACGGGCGCCGGCTTCGATCGGATGATCGTGTATCGCGACACCAGCGGGCTGGCGTACGCGACCTCGTCGGTCGGGCCGGTCGCGAGCGGCGTGATCGCGGCGGCCGGCTACATGGGCACGCCGGTGTGGGGCGCGGTCCTGCTCGTCGCGACGCCCGATGCGCGCACCGCACGCCGCGCGCTGCTGCTGCTCGCCGTGCTCCTGATCGCGAGCGCGATGTTCGTCGTGGCGCCGAGCCGCGACGAGAACATGTTCGGCCCGTACGCGATCGCCGCGATGGGCGGCGCGGTCGCGCTCTGTGCGATCGCCCTGCCCGCGCGCTGGCGGCTCGGCGTCGCGCATTTCATCGCGGCGCAGGCATGCGTGAACGCGCTGCTCGACATCCGCGTGCTGCTGCGTCCGTCGCAAGTGGTCGACGGCATCGCGGCCGCGATGTCGGATGCGCACAACATGGCGATGCTGACGTTCGGCACGACGACCACCTGGGCGGTGTGGACCTGGGCGCTCGCGTGGCTCGCGTGGTCGCTGATCGTCCTGTTCGCGGCGGTGCGGATCAGCGCGTTGCGGACTCCGGCGATCGTACCCTGACCTTAGTGAATCGCGGGCAGCGACGAGCGCAGCGTGGCGCGGTCGTGCCACGGCAACGCCTCGAGATGGAAGTGATCGCGGTGAAAGTCGTCGTAGTCGGGTGACAGCACGAGATGGAACAAGCCCGAGCGCACGAGCTCGCACTGCAGCGTCTTGAGCGCGGCTGCCTCGGGCGTCTGCGGATCGCCGATGCAGTCCATCTCGTCGCCCAGGCCGGTCTCGTAGTCGCGATCGACGCGCAGCGCGACGTCGGCGCCGGCGAAGCTCGAGATGTCGATCGCGAGCCCGTAGCTGTGCTTGCTCGGCGTGGTCGTACCGTGCACGTTGCGCCGCGCGTAGGCCGACACGAAGTGCGCGCGATCGATCCCGACCGCCGCGAAGTAGTGCCCGGCCTCGGCGAGCGACACCGCGAGCGAGCAGTCGATGACGAGCGGTTGGTCGTCGGCGCGGAGCTGGAGGCCGCCGAGCGGGCCGAGGATCTCGACGCCGATCGCGATGCCGGGCCGCGCGGCGCGGCGATACGAGACGTGACGCGCGTCGAGCTCGGCGAGGCAAGCTCCCGGGCGCGGATCGGCGTGCGCGCCCGGGGTCGCGATCGCGAGCGAGATGACGACGGCGTACGGCGCGAATCGCACGGGTCGATGTAAGCGCGCCGCGGCGCCGCGAGCAAGTTAGTGGATCGAGGCGACGAGCGCCGACAGGAAGCGAGGTGCGGCCTTCGCGATCGACACCGGGACGAGGATGCGGGTGACGACCGCGCCACCGGGCACCGGCCGCCCGGCGAGCATCTCGAGCCAGTGCTGTTCGCCGCCGAGCGGATCGGTCGACGTGATCGCGAGCTCCTGGCCCTGCCAACCCGGCGGAAGTGCGATCAGCGAGACGGTCGCGATGTCGACGCGATCGCCCTGGTTGTCCTGCCGTGCATGCGCGAGGCCGTCGGCGAGGAAGTGGTCGACGTCCATCGCCGTGTGGCCGGCACCGAAATCGATGATGGCGTCGGCGAACGCGAGGTGGCTATCGTCGGTGCGCTGCCAGTCGTCGGGCGCGGTGACGGTCACGCCGCCGAGCTCGCGCTCGACGAGCGGCGAGCGGCCGAGGCTGTCGGCAATCGACGTGCGCGCGACCATCACCGCGGTCACCACGCAGAGCGCCGCGGCCGCGAGCGAGATCGCGCGCGCGACATGCCGGCCGGCCGCGGCCCAGCGCGCGTGTGGCGACAGCAGCGCGCCGGCGATCGCGCCGAGCGCGAGCCCACCGCCGTGCGCCCATTGATCGATCATCGGCGACATGTAATCGAACCCGAGCTGCGCGACCGTGACGACCGCGAGGCTGCCCCACACGCCGCGGTTCCACGCCGTGCGATGGCGGCGGCGATGCAGCGTGAGCTCGATGAACACCGCGCCGAGCAGCCCGAACACGCCGCCCGACGCACCCGCCGACATCGAAGCCGGTGACGCGAGGAAGCTCGCGACCGCGCCGCCGAGCGCGGACAGCGCGAACACGCACGCGGTGCGCCAGCCGCCGAACAGATCCTCGGCGAGCTTGCCGAGGAACCAGAGGCCGACGACGTTGAGCAAGAGGTGCACGCCGCCGACGTGGACGAACACGCAGCTGACGAGGCGCCACCACTCGCCGTCGCGCACGAGGCTGCGCACGAGCGCGCCGCCGCGCACGAGCACGCCGACGTCGCTCGAATCGCCGAGCAAGAGCGCGATCGCGGCCGCGCTCGCGAGCAGCGCCGCGGACAGGATGCGCGTCGCGTTGGGACCGCGCACCGGGGCACGCGCCGCGACGGTCGGCGGCGCCGAGGCCTCGACCCGCGCGACCACCTCGGTCGCCTCGGCGCCGAGCTCGGCCTTGCGCGTGCTCGGCAGCCGCGCGAGCGCTTGATCGATCAGCTGGCGCGGGCGGCCGCGCGACCGCGACCGCGCCTTCGCGTACGCGGCTTCGGCGGCGCCGAGCTCGCCCTGCCGCTCGAGCGCGACCGCGACCCAGTACGCGCGCGCCGCTCCACTCATGTGGCGCGAGCGCCGCGGCTCGACGAGCGTTTGCACGGCCGCGACGCGCCCGGCGAGCGCGAGGAACATCATGCGGCCGCGGTGCACCCAGATCGCGGCGTCATCGCGGCCGGCGCACACGTCCTCGAGGCGCGCGAGCATGCGCGCGGCGCGCTCGAGATCGCCGGTGTAGCCGTATGCACCGAGCAGCTCGACCCAGACCGGCGGCGCGATGCCGAGCGCAGAGCGCAGCTGGTTGCGCTCGCCCCCATCGGGCAGCGGCGCGGAGAACAGATTCGCCTCGGCGTGTGCGATCGCGTCGTCCCAGCGATACGCGGCGAGGTAGAGCATCGCGATGCGCTCGTCGATCGCGAGCCGCGCGTCGGCCGGCGCGCGCTGCTTCGCGGCCTGGAGCGCGTCGATCGTGTGCTCGACATTGCCGTCGCGGATCTCGCGCATCGCGCCGAGCAGCGCCTTCTCCTCGCCGACGCCCGAGCCGGGTGCGAGCACGTCGGCGACATCGAGCAGCCGCTGCGCGATGCGAAACCGTTCCGACGCGGCCGCGCGCCGCGCCAGCCCGCGCGCGAGCGGCCCGAGCAGCAGCAGGCACGTGCCGGCGCCGACGCCGACCGCGCCCGCGATGCCGAGACCGGGCTCGTCGTACTTGCGGCCGAGAAAGCCGAGGCCTGCGAGCGCGGCCGCGCCGATCAACATCGCGCCGTAGGTGCGCAACGCGCCGCGGCGCACGAAGTACCAGCCCCAGTAGCCGCCCGCGACGAGCACCGAGAGCAGCGCGAGCTCGTAGTACATGGGCTACGACGTCGCCTCGACGAACGCGCCCATCTTGCGGAACTTCTGGTAGCGCCGCTCGACGAGCTCGGTCGGCGTCATGTCGGTGAGCTCCTTCAAGTGCCGCTTGAGCGCGACGCGCAGCTTTGCGGCGGTGACCGCGCCGTTGCGATGCGCGCCGCCGGCCGCCTCCGGGATGATCTCGTCGCACACGCCGAGCTCGACGAGGTCGGGCGCGGTGAGCTTCAACTGCGTCGCGGCCTCGGCGATCTTCGCCGGGTCGCGCCACAGGATCGACGCGCACCCCTCCGGCGAGATCACCGAGTAGATCGAGTACTCGAACATCAGGATGCGATCGGTCACGCCGAGCGCGAGCGCGCCGCCCGAGCCGCCCTCGCCGATCACGATCGAGATCAGCGGGCACTCGAGGCTCGCCATGACCTGCAGCGCCTTCGCGATCGCCTCGGCCTGGCCGCGCTCCTCGGCGCCGAGGCCGGGATACGCGCCGGGCGTGTCGATGAAGCACAGGATCGGCCGGCGAAACCGAGAGGCGAGCCGCATCAGGCGGGTCGCCTTGCGATAGCCCTCGGGACGCGCCATCCCGAAGTTGCGGTGCATGTTGTCCTTCGTGTTGCGGCCCTTCTGGTGGCCGAGCACGAGCACCTCCCATTCGTCGAACTGCGCGATCCCGCCGACGATCGCCGGATCGTCGCGAAAGCTGCGGTCGCCGTGCAGCTCGACAAACTCGTCCATGAGCAACCCGATGTAATCCATCATGTACGGGCGCGCCGGGTGGCGTGCGAGCTGGACCTTCTGCTGCGCGGACAGATCCGCGAACACTTCCTTTTGCAGCTTGCGCGCCTTCTGCTCGAGCTTGCGGATCTCGGCGGAGAAGTCGACCGCCGGAGGGTTGATCGACGTGGAGAGGCCGCGCAGCTCGCTGATCTTCTTCTCGAGGTCGATGATCGGCCGCTCGAACTCGAGGATCATGCGGTCGGTCAGCGGGGGCGGTTCAGTCGTAGACACTAGAAATCAGCTAGGTACCGCTCCACGTCGGCCAGGTCAACGGCGCTGCCCGCCGCGTGCCAGGCGATCGCCGAGTCGCCGCGGTACCACGCGACTTGCCGGCGCGCGTAATGCCGCGAATTCCTTTTGATGAGCTCGATCGCGCGTACGCGGTCGAGCTGTCCGTCCAGGACCCCGTGGAGCTCGGCATAGCCGATCGCCTGCTGCGAGCGCAGCGGAGGGCGAAACCCTCGCGCGCGCAGCGCCGCGACCTCGGCCTCGAGGCCCGCTTCGATCATCGCGTCGACCCGCGCGTCGATCGCGCGGTACAGCTCGTCGCGCGGTGGCGCGAGGCCGATCGTGCGCGCCTCGTAGCGCGGCGGCGTGGTCCTGTGATCGTGCCGTGCCTGGTGCGCGCTCATCGGCTCGCCGGTCAGGCGGAACACCTCGAGCGCGCGGATCGTGCGCTTGCGATCGTTGCGCTCGATCTTGCGCGCGGCGAGCGGATCGACGCGCTCGAGCTCGGTGCGCAGCGCGTCGCTGGCGAGCAGCTCCAGCTGCGCGCGCAGCTCGGCGTCGGCCGGCGGGCCCTCGAACAGGCCGAGCAGCAGCGCGCGCACGTAGAGCCCGGTTCCGCCGCACACGATCGCCGCCCTGCCGCGCGCCGCGACCGCGGCGAGCGCGGCATCGGCGAGCGCGACGAACCGCACGGCGGTCATCTCCTCGTCGGGCTCGACGACGTCGAGCAGGTGATGTGGGATGTGCGCGCGCTCGGCCGCGGTCGCCTTGCCGGTGCCGATGTCCATGCCGGCGTACACCTGCTGCGAGTCGCACGAGACGACCTCGCCGCCGACGCGCTCGGCGATCGCGATCGCGAGCCGCGTCTTGCCCGCCCCGGTCGGGCCGACGATCACGACGAGGCGCGCCACCATGCGCGGCGATCGTAGCAGCTGCGTTACAGCAACGCTTCGCAACACGCTCGCAGCGGCCGGTACACGATCGCGCCTTATGCCTGGCTGATGACCAAGCTCATCGTGGCCGCCGCGCTCGCGGCGTGCGCTCCTCCCCCGCCCGCACCTGTCGCGCCGACCGCTTCGGCGCCCGTTCCGGCGCCCGATCCGTATCGCGAGTACTACCAGGACCGCCTCGGCGGCAGGCCGGTCGGGGTTCAGGACAGGCTCGAGCTTCCCGACGAGCCGCCGCTCGTGTTTCACGGCACCGACCTCAAGACCGACGCGAAGGCGATGCTGAAGCGCGGATTCTTCCCGATCGGAAGTGCGGAGTTCTTCGGCGGCGTGATGACGCCCGCGCAAAGCGAAGCACTCGTGCGGTCGGTCGCGGTCGAGCACACGGTGGCCGAGACGTACCTGTACGACGTGCCCACCGCCGACGGACGCGTCGAGCACCAGGCGACGTTCTGGGTGCGGGTCAAGCCGCTCGCGCTCGGCACGGTGATCCTCGACCTCACGAAGGAGCAGCGCGGCGCGCTCGGCCGCGACGAAGGCGCGATCGTGACCAACGTGATCGAGGGCTCGCCGGCGTCGCTCGCCGGCATGCTCGACGGCGACGTGCTGCTCCGGTTCGACGGCCAGACGATCGTCAACCGCGCCGGATTGCTCGAGCTGATCGCGCGCGACGCGGGCCGCCGGGTCTCGATCGACGGCATGCGCCACGGCGAGCACATGCACTTCGAGGTCCAGCTCGGTGCCCTAGCGACCGAAGCGGCGGGCGAGCTCGGCGATCGGTAGGCGCAGGAGCGCCGGGCGATCGTGCGGGCCCTTCGCGCGAAAGTCGACATCATCCATCTGCCGGAGCAGCGCTTCGGCCTCGCTCGCGGTCAGGCGGTCGCCGGCGCGCACGACCGAATGACACGCGATCTCGGCGAGCGCGCGCTCGACCAGCTCCTGCTCGCGAGGCGCGCCGGCCTCGGCCCACTTCGCGAGCAGCGCGCGCAACAACTCGGCCGGGTCGCCGTGGCGCAAGCCGCCCGGCACCGCCTTGATCGCGAGCGTGGTCTTGCCGAACGCCTCGACCTCGTAGCCGACCTGTGCGAGCACGCCGGCGAGCTGCTCGGCGAGCGCGACGTGGCGCGGCTCCGCCTCGACGGTCGCCGGAAACAGCAGCCGCTGGGTCGCGACCGCACGGGCGCCCTGCGCCTGCATCCGCTCGAGCTCGACGCGCTCGTGTGCGACGTGCTGATCGATCAGCACGAGCTCGCCGTCGGTCTCGCAGACCAGGTAGGTGAGGTCGAGCTGGCCGAGGTAGCGGAGCGCGGAGAAGAACGGGACTTCGGACTTCGGACTTCGGACTTCGGACTTCGGGTCCCGATCGCGGTCCGCGGTCCGAGGTCCGAGATCCGAGGTCCCTTCGGCCGCTCTCGCGGCGGACTTCACGCCGCGGACCCACTCCCTCGCGCCGTCGTCGTCCAGCCCGAGCTTCCCCTGCCGCGTCCATTCGCGCTCGCGCGCGTCGCGCAGCTGGGCGGCGTAGCGCTGGGCGAGCGGCGTCGCGTCGCCGTCGGAGGGCAGCGCGGGTGGTGCGACCGACGTCCATGCGATCGCGCCGCCGACCTCGTCGCGCCACGGCGCGCGCGCGACGCCGGCGGCCACGACATGCCGCACCGCCGCGGCGACCGCGCTCGCGTCGGAGAACCGCACCTCGAGCTTCTGCGGATGGACGTTGAAATCGACCACGCCGGCCGGCGCGTCGACGTGCACGATCGCGATCGGATAGCGCCCGCGCGGCACGAGCTCGCCGTAGCCCATCGCGACGGCGTGGAGCAGGCCGCGATCGCGCACCGGCCGCCGACCGACGAACAGTTGCACCGCGCGCGCCGTGGTCTGCGCGAGCTCCGGCGCGCCGAGATACGCGATCACGCGCACGCCGGCTTCCTCGCCGCCCGCCGATACGAGCCGCGCCGCGACGCGCGCGCCCAGCAGCGCGTGCGCGCGCGAAAACCCATCGCGATCGGGCGGCGCTTCGAGCGCGACGCGGCCGTCGTGCCGCAGCCGCACGTGCAGCTCCGGGTGCGCCATCGCGACCCGCGCCGCGAGCTCGGTGACGTGGCCGGCCTCGGTCGCGTCGGCCTTGAGGAACTTCAGCCGCGCCGGCACGTTCCATAATAGATCCGCGACCTCGACGCACGTTCCGACCGGCCCACCGACCTCGGTGACCTCGTCGAGCCGGCCGCCCGTCATCGTCACGCGCGTCGCCGCGAGGTCGCCGGTACGGCGCGTGGTGAGTGTCAGCCGCGACACGCTCGCGATCGACGGCAGCGCCTCGCCGCGAAACCCCAGCGTCGCGATCCCCCACAGATCGTCGAGCCGGCGCAGCTTCGACGTGGCGTGCCGCTCGAGCGCGAGCACCGCATCGCGCGCGCTCATCCCGCACCCGTCATCGACGACGCGCACGAGCGCCCGGCCGCCGGCTGCGGTCTCGATCGCGATCGTCTTCGCCCCCGCATCGATCGCGTTATCGACCAGCTCCTTCACCACCGACGCCGGGCGCTCGATCACCTCGCCCGCCGCGATCTGGTCGATCACCTCGCTCGGCAAGACGGCGATCACGCTGTCCATGCCCTCGGGTACCACGGGGGTCTGATCAGGAGCCGAACACGAGCTGGATCGCGACGACGAGCGCCATGCCCGCGGCCGCGATGATCGCGGCCCGCGCCGCGAGCCGCCCCGACACCGCCTGCGGCTCGCCCGGCCGGCGCAGCGATGCGCGGCATCCCAGGACGATCGCCGCGAGCGTGATCGCGCCGAACACCGGCGCGAACGGAAACGGCGCCGGATGCTCGCCCTCGAGGCGGCGGCGCTCGGCGTCGAGCTCGTCGGCCGACGCCTCGGGCCGCCCCGATCGAAAATGCCCGAGCTCGCGGCCGATCGTCCGGTCGCGTTCGCTCATCATCATCGCGCGGTAGGCGGCATCGTGGCGTACGTACAGCTCGCCGCCGATCGCCGCGCCGTTGGCCGCCAGGGCGACCGCGACCGCGATGATCCAGCGCTTGCCCGGCGCCGCCCGCACGATCGCGGCGAATGCCTCGCGGGCCGCGGCGAACCCGGCGGCCGCCCCGGCCAGCGCCGCCGCGATCGCGACCGGGTAGCGGGCGTCGCCGAGCACGCGATACAGCGCGAGGCCGTCGCCGAATCCGTACCAGGTGCCGGCCGCGAGGTACCACGTCGCGTGGACCGCGAGGCCCGCGGCGATCGCGCGCACGAACCGCGCGCCGAGCGATGCGCGCCTTCGCAGCGCGAGCCACAGCGCCGCGGCCGCGATCAGCTCGATCGCGATCCCGCCGAGGTTCGCGGCGAGGTGGGCGGCCGGCGGCGCATCGTCGAGCGCATACCCGACCCATCCGCCCGCGAAGTAGAACAGCTTGATCGCGTAGATCCGGCCGCCGAGCGCGAGCGCGGTCCCGCCGTGCCCGACGACCTCGTGGAGCACGAGCCCGAACCGCGTCGTCGCCACCGTCGCGCACGTGAGCAGGACGGCGAGCCGCGTCGTCGCCGTGGCCGTCATGGCATGCGCCGCAGGTCCAGCGTCGATCCGGGTTGCACCAGTCGCACCACGTGACGATTGTACCGGTCACCTCGGGTATGGCGGGAACCCCCTCGCCGCCGTCGACGACTATCAGCGCTGGCTCGGGCGCTAGGTCCTGCGCTATAAGCCCGCCATGTCGGGCTCAGCCGCAGGTCGCGTGGTCGCCGTCACCGGCGCGTGCACCTACCTGGGCGGGGAGCTGTTGCGCCAGCTCGAAGAGGATCCGCGGTACGGGCGCGTGCTCGCGCTCGACGTGCGCGCGCCGCATCACGTGGGCGGCAAGGTCGAGTTCGTGCAGCTCGACCTCACGCAGCCGACGGTCGATGCCGAGCTCGCGACCCTGCTCGAGCGCGCGAACGTCGACACGTTCGTGCACGGCGCGTTCCTCTCGCACCCGACGCACGCCGCGGAGTGGGCACACGAGCTCGAGGACGTCGGCACGATGCACGTGTTGAACGCGTGCGCGGCGGTCGAGCCGCGCCGGTTCGTGCTCGTGTCGTCCACGCTCGTCTACGGCGCGCACCCGAAGAATCCCAACTTCCTCACCGAGGACGCCGAGCTGCGCGGCCACCGGGACTCGCGCTTCGTCAACGACAAGGTGCGCGCCGAGCGTCAGGTCCAGCGATTCGCCAAGGAGCACGGCGGCGTCGAGGTGTGCGTGCTGCGGTTCGCGCCGATCCTCGGCCCGACGGTCTCGAATCTCTACACGCGGTTCTTCTCGCGCCCGGTCGCGCCCGTGATGATGGGCCACGATCCGCTCATGCAGTTCGTGCACGAGCAGGACGCCGCGTACGCGCTCGCCCGCGCCGTCGAATCGCGAGCGACCGGTCCGCTCAACATCGTCGGCAAGGGCGTGCTGCCGTACACGACCGTGCTCGCGCTGCTCGGCCGCGTGCCGGTGCCGATGCCGCAGCTGGTCGCGCGCCAGCTCACGAAGCTGCTGTGGGCGACGCAGCTCGTCGGCTCGCCGCCGAGCTTCCTCGATTTCCTGCTCTACCTGTGTGTCGCCGACGGTGCCCGCGCGCGCCGCGAGCTCAACTTCGCGCCGCGGCTGTCGATCAAGCGCACGATCCTGGACTTCGGCGGCGTCGCGCCGGAAGACGGTGCGACCGATATCGCGAGGGCGCAGGCATGACCGACGACCACGATCCGCCGCCCGACGGCGAAGAGGACTGGTACGGCGACGCCGAGCCGGGTGCGCCGGGCAGACCGGCGCTGCGCGACATCTATCCGGCGGCTTCGGGCGTGCCCGACGCGACGTCGTGGCCGCGCGGCTACGCCGGCGACGACGACTACCTCGCGAGCTACGTTCCACCCGATCCGCACGACGCCGACGCCGAGCTGCGCGAGCTGGAGCGCCGCGTCGCCGAGCAACACACGCCCGCGTTCCCGCTCGACATGCGCAAGCGGCTGCCGCTCGAGGGCTTCCTCAAGCGCTGGCGTGCGCTCGCGATGTGGGGCCGCAGCGACGTCGTCGACGATTTCGGTCGCGACCCGCGCGCCACCGCGCGCTGGGAGTGGATGTTCGAGTTCCTGTATTCGCGCTGGTTCCGCGTCGAGACCACGGGCCTCGAGCACGTGCCGGCGCGCGGCCGCGCGCTGCTCGTCGCGAACCACGCCGGCACGCTGCCGTACGACAGCGCGATGGTGATGCACGCGGTCCGCCGCGATCACCCGGCGCGCCGCGACGTGCGCCCGCTCGTCGAGGACACCGTGTTTCACCTGCCGTTCCTCGGCCCGGTGATGAACCGCATCGGCGGCGTGCGCGCCGATCCCGAGAACGCCGAGCGCCTGCTGCGCAAGGACGAGCTCGTCGCGGTGTTCCCCGAGGGCGAGAAGGGGATGGGCAAGCTGTGGCGCGATCGCTACCGCCTGCAGCGGTTCGGCCGCGGCGGGTTCGTCAAGCTCGCGCTGCGCACCGGCGCGCCGATCATCCCGGTCGCGGTGGTCGGCGCCGAGGAAGCCGCGCCGATGCTCGGCAAGGTGACGTGGTTCGCGAAGAACATCGGCATCCCGTGGGTGCCGGTCACGCCGCTGTTCCCGTGGCTCGGGCCTGCGGGCCTGCTGCCGCTGCCGAGCAAGTGGTACCTGCGGTTCGGTGCACCGGTCGAGCTCGGCGCGGGGCCGGAAGCCGCAGACGATCGACTGTTCGTGAACAAGCTCGCCGACCAGATCCGCACGCAGATCCAGGACATGATCGAGGAGCTGCTCGGTCGGCGAGGCTCGCCGTTCCTGTCAGCGTTGATCCGGTGATCGGGGTTGATCGCGGCGATCGCCGTGTTAGCGTGAAGGCAATGCACGCGCCGTACGCGTCCGAGCTCGATCGCCTGCTCGACCACGCGCGCGCGCAGCTCGGCGCCGGCGACGACGCGCTGCTGGCCGAAGCCAACCACGCGGTCAACCAGGCGCTGCAGCTCGCACCCGACTCGGTCGAGGCGTGGCTGCTCAAGTGCCAGGTCGCGTCGGCGACCGGCGACGACCTCGCGGCGCTCGCCGCGGTCGAGATGGGGTTGCGACGCGCGCCGCACCGCGCCGAGTGCCTGTACTGGCGCGGCGCCGTGCTCGGCGATCTCGGCCGCCATCGCGAGGCGCTCCGCGCGATCGAGGCCGCGCTGCGCGTGCTCGGCCCGGACGATCATTGGCTCAGCGAGGATCTGTACTTCGAGAAGATGACCATCCTCGACGCGCTCGGCCTGCACGACGCGGCCGTCATCGCCTGTTCCGAGGGGCTCGCGGAGTGCCCGGGATCGGCGCTACTACGCGCCGCGCTCGCGCCCGCCGAGCGGGCCCGAGTGCGAGGAACCCTCAAGGTTCTCCGCGGCGGGAAATAACCACGCCGAACCTCCGAAACGGCGAAGGGAACGAGGGACAAGGAACAAGGAGCTCCGAACGTTCTCCTTCCCTGGTCTTTGGGCTCCGTTCTGCTGTTCTCGGGGCGTTGTTGCTATGATCGTCACGTGGCCCGCCTGGGCGTAGCCCTGATCGTCGCGCTCGCGCTCGCCGGCGTCGTCTGGTTCGGCGTCGCCGTCGCCGACGATCTGTCGCACACGCCCACGCCCGACGCGGCGCCGAACCCGCTCACGCAAGCCTCGCAGCAAGGACGGCACGTCCGGATCGACGGCCCGCACGGACCGATCCACGTCTGGATCCCGCCGGGCTATCACGCCGACACCGGCGCGACGATCATCTATCTGCACGGCTACTACGACGACGCCGACTCGGCATGGACCGGCCATCACCTGCCCGAGCAGTTCGCGCTATCCGCGCTCAACGCGATGTTCGTCGTGCCGGAAGCGCCGGCCGGGGTGCACCCGCCGGTGAACTATCCGAGCCTCGGCGAGCTGCTCGACCTCGTCGAGCAAGCGACGGGCGTGCCGCGTGGCATGGCGCTGACCGCGGTGGTCGGCCACTCCGGCGCGTTTCGCACGATCGACTCGTGGCTCGACGAGCCGCTCGTCGACCAGCTCGTGATGATCGATTCGCTGTACGCGAACGAGGAGCAGATCGAGGCGTGGTATCGCGCGTCGCCGCGCCATCGCCTCATCACGGTGGGCGAGGACACGCTGCAGTGGAACGAGCAGCTCGCGCGCGATCTGTCCGACGTGCTCGTGCTCGATCGCGTGCCGCCGACGTGGGACACCTGGCCGCCCGAGGCCAAGCTCGCGCGCGCGGTGTACGTGCGCGCCCAGTACTCGCACATGCCGCTCGTCACCGACGGCATCGTGCTACCCGCGGTGCTCCGCCTGCTGCCGGTCGAGCTGCTCGGCGACGAGCCGTGGCGCGAGCCGCTCGGCTCGTTGCCGGTGCCGCCCGATGCTGCGGTGGACGCGCCGGCGGATTGATGCGCGCGCGGATCTGCGTCGCGCTGGTCCTGCTCGCGGTCGCGTGGCTCCTGCCGCACGTCCGCCACCGCCTGCTGCAGGACGTGACGACGTGGGACGCGCCGCCCGGCGAGCCCGCGCCGCTGCCCGCCGGCACCGGGCCGGGCCTGCCGCCGGCGCCGCGCGTGCGCGTGGTGCTCGTCGACGGCCTCGCGGCCGATACCGCGCGCACGTTGCCGGCGTGGTCGGCGCTGTGCGCGCGCGGCGTGACCGCGACGGTCGACGTCGGCTTTCCGACCGTGTCGCTCCCCGTCGAGGTCGCGCTGTGGTCGGGGCTGACGCAGCAGCAGACCGGCGTCGTGTATCGCAGCGATCGCCCGCTCGATCCACCGCTCGACATGCGCGGCATCCCCGCGCAGGTTCCCGACAGCCGCGCGATCGCGCAGGACCATGGCTACATCGTGCGCTCGCTCGGCTTTCACCAGACCGAGCCGGCGGCCGATCCGGCCGACCCCGCGCGCGACGCGGATCCCGCGGCGTGGAGCGCGGTCTGGCAGCAACGCGCGCACGAGGCGGTCGCCAGCGCGGCGCGGCTCGTGTTCGTGCACGTGCTCGAGGTCGATACCGCGGGCCACCAGCACGGCCACGATTCGGAACAATATCGCGCCGTCGCCGCCGATGCCGATCGGATCGTCGCGCAGCTCGTCGCCGACGCGCCCGATGCGCGCTGGTTTCTCGTCTCCGATCACGGCCACCTCGACGGTCCGCGCGGCGGCCACGGCGGCGAGGAGCGCGCGGTGCGCCAGGTCGAGGGTTGCATCGTGGGGCCCGGCATCGCGCCGGCTACCGGCGCGCTCGTGCACGTCGTCGACATGGCGCGCGCGATCGGCGATTCGGTCGGCGCGAAGCTCGATCCGGCATCGCGCGGCCGGCCGCTGTCGGTCGCCCTCGCCTCGCCGCTCGCGCCCGACGAGGCGGTGCCGCCGGTGCCGCGCGGCCGCGCATTCGTCGCGATCGTGATCCTCGTGATCGGTGCGATCGCGGCGTCGTACGGCGTGCGCCGCTGGTGGCTCGCGCCGTGGTGGTTCGGCCTGGCGCTCGCCGGCCTGCTCGTCGTGCGCGGCCAGCCGTCGCTGTCGACGCCGATGATCTACGCGCCCGCCGGACTCGACATGACGGTCGCGTGGCTGCCGGCGCTCGCGGTCGCCGCGATCACGACGTGGCTCGGCCTGCGCGTCGCGAAGCTGCGCGTGGTCGTGATGTCGCAGCTCGCGCTGCCGGTCGCGGCGCTCGCGGCCGCGTTCACGGCGTGCGGCGCGTGGCCGGCGCTCGTCGGCGCGCACC
The DNA here is from genome assembly GCA_036490935.1 of Kofleriaceae bacterium. Classification (GTDB taxonomy): domain Bacteria; phylum Myxococcota_A; class Polyangia; order Haliangiales; family Haliangiaceae; genus JABFXX01. Next base: position 30,327 of record DASXCY010000061.1, read on the forward strand.
TCGCGCCCGTCGTGCCGCGCGTGACCGCCTGGACGTCGCCGCTGATGCTCGTCACGGCGCACGGGGCTGCGGCGGTCGCGCTTGCGATTCTCGGAAAGTCCGCCCGCTCGGCGTTCGGTCGACGCGCACCGCAGGAAACTCCGAGTAGCGCGCCTTGAGCCGCGCGACCACGCCGGCGTGGGTCGCGGCGAGATCGTCGTGCTCGGTCGGATCGTGGTCGAGGTCGTAGAGCTCGGTCGTGTTGTCGGCCGGGCGCACGATCAGTTGATACGGCCACACGACGATCGACCACTGGAGCTCCTCGTGGACCGCGAGCGCGCGGTCGGTGGGGATCGCGCCGAGCAGGTCGAGGCCGTCGAGCTTGCCCATCGCCGTGGGCTTGTCGATCAGATCGAGCAGCGTCGGCGCGAGATCGACGAGCGACACCGGATCGGTGCGCTGCGCCGGCGCCATGCCGGGGACGCGAATCGCGAGCGGCACGCGCACGAGCGGGCCATACGCGACCTCGCCGTGGGTGTCGAGCAGGCGCGGATCCTCGGCGAGCGCCTCGCCGTGATCGCTCGCGAACACGATGATCGCGTCGGGCCCGGCGGCGTCGACGACGTGGCCGATCTCGTCGTCGATCGCGTGCAGGAGCGCGCGGTACTTGTGGATGGTCGGCGAGCCGCCGTCGTGCACGGTGTCGAGCAGCGCACGCGGCACGCTGATCTGATGATGCTCGTGGACGTCGAAGTAATGCAGCCACACGAACGCCGGGCCGGGCTCGGCGAGCGCGCGCAGGCCGTCGGCGGTGGTGTCGGGTGCGGAGACGTGATCGCCGACGTCTTGCACCTTGGTGTCGGTGCGGATCGTCGCGAGGTGATCGATGCCGCGCGAGATCAACACTTCGCCGACGAAGCGCAGCACCTCGCCGGGGATCGCCGCGGACGTCCGGCGCCCGGACGCTCGCATCGCCTCGGGGAGGGTCGTCGCGACCGGCTGGTACGGATCGAAGCGGCCGGTGAGCAGCGTCGATAGCGACACGTCGGTGCCCGACGCCGGCGCGATCGCGTGCGTGAACCACAGCGAGCTATCGAGGAGCTTGCTGATGTGCGGGAAGTCGTCGCGAAACGGCGCACCGGGCGCGAGCAAGTCGAAGCGCAGCGCGTCGACCGTGACCAGCACGACGGTCGCGTGCGGGAATTTCGGAGTCGCGGCGGCGGCCGCGGGCACCGGCGGTGGTGCGGGTGCGGGGGGCAGCGGCTGGGCATCGTGGCCGTCGCAGTCCTGATCGATACCGTCGCCCGGGATGTCGATCGCGCCCGGGTAGCGCTCGGGATCGAAGTCGTCGCAGTCGCCGCCGCCGAGCAGCGCCGACGCGCCGTCGCGGTCGTAGTCGAGGATCGAGCGCCACACGTGGACGAGGTCGCGGGCGCGGCCGCCGCTGGCCGCGAGCCGCGTGCGATCGGCGGGCGCGCCGAGGCCGTAGCCGGCCGCCGCGGCGGCGCTGCCGAGCACGATGCCGACGAGCGCGGCGGCGAGCGTACGCGGAAACCGGCCGCGCCACACCACGCGCAGCGCGACGCCGAGCACGACGACGATCGCGAGCGTCGCGCCTTGATGCGCCTCGGGATAGCCGCTGCCGAGCACGTGCTGCTCGATCCACTGGATGCCGCCAACCGCGCCGGCGAGCACGACGACGGCGATCGCGCGCGCGGCCAGATCGCCCCGGCGCAGCATCCGGCGACCGATCGCGAGCACGAGCGTCGCTGCGAGCCAACCGGCGACCGGGAGCGCGTACGGATAGAGCTGGACGTGCGGCAGGGTCTGCGCGTACGCGCCGCGGAACATCACGCGCGCGACCGGCACGGTCACGACGAGCGTCGGCAGCGCGAGCACCGCCGCGGCGACGAGGCGGCCGCGGCGCGCCACCAGCCGCTCGCACAGCACGACCAGCCCGCCCGCGACGAGCCCGGTCGCCGCCGCGACCGGCACGATGACGAGCGCGATCCCCTCGCTGCCGAGGCGTGCAGCCTCGGCAACGCCTACGATCGCCCCGCCGAGCAGGTGCGCGACGGCGATCCACGCGTACGACAGCTGCGCGGACCCGCGCGACAGCGACATCCGGTCGATCACACCACGGCGGGCGCCCCGGTCAAATGGCCAGCTGCGGCGTTTGTATACGCGTCGCGCATCGCCCCTGATGTGCTACATAAAAGCCGAACCTCAGTAGGGGTCAGCCATGGCATACGCAGCTTCCGCATTCCGAACGAACCGGCGCCCGATCCCGGACGCGGTCGCGACCTTGGGCGCCAGCGATCGCCTCGCGTTCTTGCGCAGGACGTACGCCCATCTCGGCGGCGCGCTGATCGCGTTCACGCTGTTCACCGCCGGGATGATGCGGTTCGCGACCGATCTCAGCCTGACGATCTCGTTCCCGCAGGGCGGCGGGATGGGCTGGCTGCTGCTCATGCTGGTCGCGTTCATCGGCGTCGCGTTCCTGTCGCAGCGGCTCGCCGCGTCGGAGTCATCGCGGGCGTTGCAGTACCTCGGCATGGCGCTGGCCGTCGTGCTGTGGTCGATCCTCGCGCAGCCGATCATCTGGATCACGATCGCGAAGTTCGGCAACCCGGCGGACTTCCTGACCGGCGACAAGATTCACCCGGTGCTGAGCGCGAAGGCGGCGCTCGTCATCAGCGAGGCCGCGATCATCACGCTCGCGATCTTCATCGGCCTGACCGTGACCGTGTTCGTGACGCGCAAGGACTTCTCGTTCCTGCGCGGCGTCCTCGGCATCGCGATGGCGGCGCTGATCGGCATCGTGCTGTGCGCGATGCTGTTCGGGTTCCAGATCGGCGTCCTGTACTCGGTGGCCGTCGTGCTCGTGATGGGTGGCTACATCCTGTACCAGACCAGCCTGGTCATGAACTACTTCCGGCCGACCCAGCACGTCGCGGCGGCCGTGATGCTGTTCACCACCGTCGCGATGTTGTTCATCCACGTGCTCCGAATCCTGGCCGAAGTGAACCGCCGCTAGGGCGGCAACAGAGGCTATAATGGCGGGACATGCCCGCCGTGCCCGCGCCAGCGCCGCTGTCCTCGACCGACATCGGTGCGGTGCGCCGGCTCGAGGACGCGATCGCGACGGTCATCCGCGGCAAGCCGGAGGCGATCCGCGCGGCGGTCGTGGCGCTGCTCGCGCGCGGCCATCTCTTGATCGAGGACATCCCGGGCGTCGGCAAGACCACGCTCGCGCGCGCGCTCGCCGCGGCGCTCGGCGGCACGTTCCGGCGCATCCAGTTCACGAGCGATCTGCTGCCGTCGGACATCGTCGGCGTGTCGATCTACGACGCGCACGGCAAGGTGTTCGAGCTCAAGCGCGGCCCGATCTTCGCGAACGTCGTGCTCGCCGACGAGATCAACCGCACGACGCCGCGCACGCAGTCGGCGCTGCTCGAGGCGATGAGCGAGGGCCAGGTCTCGATCGACGACGCCACGCACGAGCTGCCACAGCCGTTCATGGTGGTCGCGACGCAAAATCCGGCGGAGCACTACGGCACCTACCCGCTCCCCGAGTCGCAGATGGACCGGTTCCTGCTCCGCGTGTCGCTCGGCTATCCCGGCAAGGCAGTCGAGCGCGAGCTGGTGCGCGACCGCGCCGGCGCGGACCCGGTCACGCGGCTGTCGTCGGTGGTCGACCTCGCCGCGGTGCGGACGCTGCAAGACGGCGTCGAGACCATCCGCGTCGAGGACGGACTGCTCGACTACGCCATGCATGTCGTCGAGGAGACGCGCCGCCACCCGTCGGTCGCGGTCGGCGTGTCGACGCGCGGCGCGCTCGCCTGGTATCGCGCGACGCAGGCCGCGGCCCTCGCGGCCGGACGCGACTTCGTCGTGCCCGACGACTTCAAGGGCCTCGCGGTGGCCTGCCTCGCCCATCGCCTCGTGCTGTCCCAGACCCACGACTCGCTCGGCCGCGCCCGCGCCGACAGCGAGCGCGTCGTCGCCGAGATCGTCGGCCGCGTCGCCGTGCCGACCTGATCGAGCCCACGCGCGTGATTGCGATGCGTTTTCCGCTCGCCTTGGCGAGCCGCGTGAGATCGTGCGGATCGGACGTGAGGATTTCGCCGCCGTCGCTTCAAGCTCATCGCGCTTCTTGCGCGGGTTAACGATGATCGGATGCTTGCGCGACTCTTCGACGAGCCGCCGAGCTTCCTCGAGCGAGATCGGCCCGAACTTCTTGTCCATGTGATCGAGAGCCGCCTTCAAGGCTCTCCGCCGGACGCGATCGCGAACTGCCTCGGCGATCCATGAAGACAGGCCGGTCCCCTCCTCGTCAGCCGCTGCACGGGCGAGCTCCAGCAACTGGTCGTCCATCGAGATGGAAAGCTTGTGAGCCGCCACGCCCCGACGTACCGGGTTCCTACCGCGGTAGCAATCCGCGATGCGCTATCATGGGCGTGATGGGTTTCTGGGCGCGCCTTCGCCGTCGGTTTCGGCCGCCGCGCCGGCTCAGCTTCACGCGCGAGGGCCGGATCATCGTGATCCTCGCGGTCGGGGTCGGGTTTGCCGCGATCAATACCGGCAACAACCTGCTCTACCTGCTGCTCGGCTGGTTGTGCTCGTTCATCGTCGCGTCGGGCGTGCTGTCGGAGATGACGCTGAAGAAGCTGGTCGTCGAGCGCCGGCCGCCGCCGCAGATCTACGCCGGCGAGCCGTTCCTGATGGAGGTCGTGATCAAGAACGGCAAGCCGAACCGCGCGTCGTATTCGATCGAGGTCGAGGACCTGCAGGGCGCGGTGAAGAAGACGCCGCTCGACAAGCGCTGCTACTTCCTGAAGATCCCCGAGAACAAGCAGCAGCGCACGTCGTATCGCCATACGTTCGTGCGGCGCGGCGCGTACACGCTCACCGGCTACCGGCTCGCGACGAAGTTTCCGTTCGCGCTGTTTCGCAAGTCGCGCGACGTCGAGGCGCCGCTCCAGCTCGTCGTGTTTCCGGCGCGCGTCCCGGTGCCGCGCCCGCCGCCGCGCGCGGCGACGCGCGGTGAAGCGGTCGCCGATCGGCTCGGCCGCCGCGGCGAGTTTTTCGGGCTGCGCGAGCACCGCGCCGGCGACGATCGCCGCGACGTGCACTGGAAGGCGTCGGCGCGGACCGGCCGGCTGCTCGTCCGCGAATACGAGGACGAGCTCGCGCGCAAGGTCGTGATCGGCGTCGACAACGCGCTGCCGCAGATGGTGCGCGACGCGCTCGAGGACGCCGCGCTCGCGCCCGCCGACGAGGCGCAGATCGCCGCGGTCGAGCGCGCGATCAGCGTCGCCGCGAGCCTGGCCGCCGTGTACCTCGAGGCCGGCTGGACCGTCGAGGTCGCCGCGCGCGGTGCGCACGTCGCTTCCGGCGCCGGCCGCATGCACGAGGTGCGGATCGCGCGCGCGCTCGCCCTCCTGCCCTACGCGTCCGAGGACGAACCGTTCGCGCCGCTGCCCCCGCGCATCGAGAGCGTGCTCGTGCAGCCGCGCGGCGTCGCGGCGCGCGGGCGGCCCAGCGCGCATCAGGTCATGGATGCCTAGAGTGCACCCCATGACCCGTCACAGCCGGCGATGCATCGCGCCGCGGGCGCCTCGGCACGTGCGTCCGATGCTCGCTCGTCACGGGCAGCAAGCCCGCTCGTCGCTGCGCTTCGGGCGCGCGCCCAACCACCAGCCCCTGCCCGCCTGCCGATTCGCCTCGCGGCGCTCGGTCTCGCTCGGCGCTGGGTCATGGGGTGCACTCTGAGGTTCGCGCTCGCCCACAAGATCGCGACGTATCTGGTCGTCGGCTTCGCGTTCCTCGCGATGGCGACGGGCGGCGGCGTCGACGGGCCGGTCGCGCTCGCGGGCGCGGTCGGGCTCACCGCGTCGTGGTGGTGGGAGCCGCCACGCGTGCGCTACGAGCGCTGGACCTGGCTGTGGACGACGGTCTCGCTGTTCGCGCTCGTCTATGCGGTGCTCACCTCGATCGTCACCGGCGACATCCTCGGCGTCGGCGGCCAGTTCCTGATCGCGCTCGCCGTCGCGAAGGCGTTCAATCGGCGCGCCGCGCGCGACTGGCAGCAGCTATATCTGCTGGCGTTTCTGATGCTGGTCGCGGGATCGGTCCTGAACCCCGATCTCACGTACGGCCTGTGCTTCCTCGGCTTCGTCATCTCGATCACGTGGGCGCTCACGCTGTTCCACCTGCGCCGCGAGATGGAGGACAACCTGCTCGTCAAGCACGCCGCCGATCGCGCGAGCGAGCGCGTCGAGGTGCGGCGCATCCTCGACAGCAAGCGCATCGTCGGCGCGCGGTTCTTCGCCGGCACCGGCGCGCTGTCGTTCTGCGTGTTCCTCGGCTCGGCGGTGCTGTTCCTCGCGCTGCCGCGCGTCGGGTTCGGGTTCTTCCTGAAGACGCGCGGCGGCCTCACGTTCACCGGGTTCTCCGACGGCGTGCGGCTCGGCGGCCACGGCGTGATCAAGAACGACGACACGATCGTGATGCGCGTCGAGATCGATCCGAAGCGCGGCGGCCGCGACGCGCCCGAGATCCACTGGCGCGGCGCCGCGTTCGATCACTACGAGGGCGGCCGCTGGACGCGCACGCGCGAGGCGCCGCGCACGCTCGAGGAGCGCGACACGCCGCGGTCGGGCAGCGAGCGCCACACGATCGCGTGGATGGGCGAGCCGTGGACCACGCCCGACGAGCTCGAGGACAACCTCGTGCGCCAGGACGTCTGGCTCGAGCCGTTCGACACCGACGTGCTGTTCGGCGCGAGCATGCCGCACGTGTTCGAGCTCGCCTCGGTCGTGCGGCCGCGCGCGCCCAAGTTCCCGCGCAACGACGAGCTGCGCGTCGATCACCCGGCCACGATCCATTACGCCGTGTGGTCGCGGCTCGACGCGCCGAGCCCCGACGTGCTGCGCACCGCGCACGGCAACATGCCGCGCGGCTACGACAAGTACCTGCAGCTGCCCGACGAGATCACGCCGCGCACGTACGAGCTCGCGGCGCGCATCACCGCCGGCCAGCCGACCCAGTACGACAAGGCCGTCGCGATCGTGCGCTGGCTCGACGCGAACCTCAGCTACACGCTCGTGCTCGAGGAGCCGGGCCGGCGCGAGCCGATCGATTTCTTCCTGTTCGATCGCAAGGAGGGCCACTGCGAGTACTTCGCCTCGGCGTTCGCGATCCTCGCGCGCGCGGCGCACATCCCGACGCGGCAGGTGAACGGCTTCCTCGGCGGCGAGTGGAACGAGTATCAGAGCTACGTCGCGGTGCGCGCCGGCGACGCGCACTCGTGGGACGAGGTGTATTTCCCGGGCGCCGGCTGGGTGACGTTCGATCCGACGCCGGCCGATCGCCGCGATTACCTCGGGCGTGGCGGCGACGGCTTCCGCGCCCGCATGGCGCGCCTGGTCGACACGCTGCGCTTTCAGTGGACGAAGTGGGTGATCGAGTACGACCTGGTCTCGCAGATCTCGCTGTTCAAGGACCTCGGCGGCGGGATCCGGCGCGCGGCGGGCAGCTTGCGGGATTTGATCGTCGATCACTGGGGCTTCGCGGGAGCGATCGCCGCCGGGATCGCCGCGGCGGTGACGCTGCGCCGGCGCAAGCGCGCGGCCGCGATGGCCCCGACGCGCGCGACCGCCCGGCCGCGCTCGCGCTCGCCGATCGGCAAGCTCTACGACCAGACCGCGCGGCGACTGGGCAAGGCGGGCGTCGCGACCGAGGCCGCGGTCACACCGCGGGAGCTCGCCGAGCGCGCCGCGAAGCGCGTGACGGGAGCCGCGGCCGAGCTGCGCGAGCTCGTCGAGCTGTACTACGCCGCCGAGTGGGGCCGGCGGGCAGATCCCGAGGCCGAACGCCGCGCGGCGGCACTGGCGGCGGCCATCCGCCACGCGATCGAAGCGCTGCCGCGCTGACCGTCCACACGTCACGCGCGTGCCAGATTGGCAGGATGTTTCGACGACGGCGCGATTGTTGATGCATGGATCCGCCCGTGTTATCGACGAATCGTCGACGGATATGCAGGTCCCAACGTTGCAAGGCCACCCGCTGATGAGGTTCGTGCTGCTCGCGAGTCTGGCCGTGTCGAGCGCGGCACACGCGCAGGGGAACACTGGAACGGTTGGAGGCTCGAGCGGCACGCTCACCATCGGTGCGAAGCTGTGGCTGCACGAGAACAACAGCGAGGACCTCGCGCTGCCGTCGAACAGCGCCATCTCGCCGCTGCTCTACTTTAACTACGCCTCGTGCACGTGCGCGCGGCCCGGATTCCCCGATGCGGCGCACACGCCGTGGTACCAGGGGTTGTTCTCCGAGGAGATCGACGCGACGCCCGATCTATCGAGCGAGCAGATTCCGCTCCAGATCCTGGTCGGCACCGAATGCGACCAGTTCGGCATGCTCGTCGTTACGACGAACTGCCACACGGTGACTCCGACCGACGGTCTGCCGCCCACGATTGCCTCGATCCAGGTGACCTCGTTCATCAAGCCCGAGCTCTCCGTCTACGACCTGATGATGCCAGAGCCGGCCAACCAGGGCTTGCCTTGCATGCAACGTGTATTCGCACCAGCCGAGTACGCCCAGGCCGATACCGACATGAACGGCATCAACGACTTCTCGATCAGCCTGACGGTCAACACCGATTCGCAGCCACCGCCGGTTCCGACCGAGTTCAGCGGCGGTGGTTCGCAGAACGGCGTCCACCTGGCGTGGACGGAGCCGACCGGCAACATCCCCGACATCGCGTACTACCAGGCCCTGTGCGCAGCTCCCGATGGCAGCCCCGCACTGAAGAGCCCGGCGGCACCACCACGTTATGTCACGGCGCACAACCTGTGCGGTGCGCCGAATGACTTCGAGCCGACGATGGCGACGATCACGCAGACCGGGCAAGGTTCCGGCGTCGATGCTGGCGAGCCGCCGGATGTCCCCGGGTTGTCCACCCTCGATCCTGCCTACATCTGTGCCGACGAGCCGGTCGCGACGGCCACCAGCATCGACATCAAAGGCCTGACGAACGGGACGCCGTACTCGGTCGTGCTGCTGGCGATCGATCTGTCGGGCAACGTCGCGGGCGTTTCCTTTCCGGTCACGTTCACGCCCGAACCGGTCACCGACTTCTGGGACGACGTCCACAACCGCGGCGACGACCTCCAGGGCGGCTTCTGCCTCATTGCCGAGACCTACGGCGACGACAACCCGATGACGCAGTCGCTGCGCGGCTTCCGCGACGACAACCTCGAGGGCAGCTCCTTCGGCCGCTGGCTCGCCGATGCTTACTACGCGCACCTCGCGCCGCTCGGCCAGTACGTGCACGGCCACATCGTGCTGCGCGTGATCGCGGGCGTCTTGCTTCTGCCGCTCGTCGCGTTTGCGCTCGCGTGGCACGCGCTGTCGCTGCCGGGCGTGCTGTTGCTGATCCTGCTCGTCGGCTTCCGTCGCCGGTTGCTGCGTTCCGCGCGTGCGCGGCGGCGAATGCTCGCGTTCGCCGCGTCAACTGCTGTCCTGCTGCTCGCGCCGCGCCTCTCGCACGCGCAGGCGCCGTACTGGGCGGATCCGATGGCCAAGGATGACAACTCGGAAACCCAGGCCGCCGACGATCTGCCGTCGCAGGTGAACTGGCACGCCGGCTTTCGCATCGGGCCGTACATCCCGCAGATCGATTCGAAGCTCGGCCTCATGCCGGGCCCGTACGAGCAGATGTTCGGCACGAAATCGTCGTGGGTGCCGATGGTCGACATCGAGCGCGTCGTCATCAAGGGCGACTGGGGCCAGGCGCTCGCCGGCATCACCGTCGGGTACATGAGCAAGACCGCGCACCCGTTCACCGAGGGCTCGGATCCGAGCGATCCGGATCGGCCGCGCTCGCCCAACGACACCAACACGTTTCACCTGATCCCGTTCGCGATCACCGCGAGCTATCGCTTCACCACGCTCGACGATCAGTACGGCGTCCCGGTCGTGCCCTACCTGCGCGGCGGGCTCGCATACTACGCGTGGTGGTCGACGACGGACGGCAGCTTCAGCGTCGTCACCGAGCCGGATGGCTCGCGCAACAAGGCCTACGGCGCGAGCCTCGGCGTGACCGGCTCGGTCGGCATCGCGATCCGCGCCGAGCGCATCGACGAGAGCGCGGCGCGCTCGATGCGCGACGGCGGCATCCTGCACGCCGGCTTCTTCGCCGAGCTGCAAGCGGCCTCGGTCGACGGCTTCGGCAACTCCAAGAAGCTCTCGCTCGGCGACAACACCTGGTTCGCCGGCGCCGACTTCGAATTCTAGGCGGCGGTCAGCGGCCCGGGCACCTCACGTGCGCCGACGAGCCCATAGCGGCGCCAGCCTTCCGACAGGAACCACGTGCGCGGCAGCCAGACCGGCAGCGGCTGATAGCTCGCGGGCAGCGGCCAGAACACGTCCGCGTGGGCGAGCTCGCGCCAGCCGGCGAACGTGGCGCCCGACGAGAACGGATCGACGAGCCAGCGCCGCGCGCGGTCCTCGCCGTGGCGGCGCCAATTATTGAGCACGTAGGCGAGCGCATGCCGGGCCTGCCGGCGCGAGCCAATGATGGTGGCGTGGTAGCGGTCGGGGAACACGGTGCCGCTGCGCCTGGCGGCGCGATTCAGGTGCCGCGCGGCCGAAACCTGAAAGCCCTGCATGCCGCGCGCGAGCGCGTGCTTGTCGTGCGCCTCCACGAGGAGGTGGACGTGCGTGCGCTGGATGCTGAGGTGGACGACGCGGATCCGCTCGCGCACGAAGCTCGTGATGAGCGCCTCGCGGATCGCCTTGTACTTGTCGCGCGTGCGCAGCGAGCCGACCGCGGGCATGGTGCGAATGGTGACGTGGATCGGCTGCGACGGCTTGAACGAAGCGCGCACATGGTTCATCGCCACCTGCCGGAAGCCACCGGCGCGGTTGCCCTCATGCGCTTGACCGCCGCGCATGGACTCGCTCGGACTCACCGGGCGCGGCGCTCACATGTCCAATGGGCCCTATCGCTACACCCAGAGTTTTTTTCAACACACCGAAACGGGTTCTGGGTGGGGTTAGAAAAATCTGAGGTAGTAATAGGACGGTGGGCGGTGTGGGCAACCGCGCCATGTGATGGCGATGGTAACGGCGCGCGGTTGTCCAAGCCGTGTGAGCCGGCGAATGTGCGTGCGGTGCGGGCCGGGGCGCCGGGTCACGCGGCGTCACCGTCCACCGGCCAGGCCAGGCGGCCGGCCTCACGGGCATGGCGCGCCGGCGTCGATCCACGTCTTCATCGCGCGCACGGTGTCGGCGCGCGAGATCGGGACGGGCGCGCGGCCGGGTCCGGGATCCCAGCCCCACGCGACGAGCGGATCGTGCGCGACGTGATCGAGCAGCGCGGCGAGGTTGCGGCCGCCGGTTTGCGCCGGATCCTTGAGCTGCGCGCACAGCTCGGCGGGCGACCGGCCCTCGAAGACCATCGGCGTCGCCGCGGGCGGCAGCTTCCAGCTCGGCGCGCCCGGCGGCTCGCCCGGCCGCGTGCCGTTGTGGTCGTGATGACACGTCGCACAGGTCACGCCGTTGTTCTCGGAGCGGCGCGAGATGTCCATCGCGTGCGCGCGGCCGTCGTCGAACTGCAGCGGCGCATCGCCTTTGGGGTGGCAGTTGCGGCAGCGCGGGAACTCGAGCACGCGATACACGACCGCGAAGGCCTGTCTCCCCGCGTCTTCGTCGGCGTGCGCGGTCAACGCGATCAGGCCAAAGCCCAGAGCCCAAAGCCCAAAGCCAAGCCTCCTCACAACGCCTCCACGATCGGCAGCGTGCGAATGCGCTTGCCGGTCGCGGCGAAGATCGCGTTGCACAGCGCCGGCGCGACCGGCGGCACCCCGGGCTCGCCGATGCCGGTCGGGTCCTCGGTGCTCGGCACGATGTGGGTCTCGATCGGCGGGCATTCGAACATGCGCAGCGCGCGATAGCTGCCGAAGTTGGTCTCCTGCACCTGCCCCGCGCGATGCGTGATGCGCTGGTAGATCGCCGCCGACAGCCCGAAGATCACGGCGCTCTCGATCTGCTGGGCGACCAGCGCCGGGTTGACGACGCGCCCGCAGTCGACCGCGCTCACCACGCGATGCACGCGCACGCGCTTGCCCTCGACCGACGCCTCGATCACGTGCGCGCAGTAGCTCTTGAACGATGCGTGCACCGCGATGCCGCGCCCGACGCCGGGCGGCAGCGGCGTGCCCCACCCCGCCTTCGCCGCCGCGAGCTCGAGCACGCCTCGAAGCCGCTGTCGTGTCTCCGCTCGGTCGCGGCGAGGCGCGCGAGCCAGCAAGCCGCGGCGCGCCGCGACCGGATCGAGCCCGGCCGCGTGCGCGAGCTCGTCGAAGAAGCACTCGGTGACGAACCCGTTGTGCGAGTGGCCGACCGAGCGCCAGAACCCGACCTTGATCGGCGTCTCGACCGGCGTGTGCTCGACGCGCAGGTTCGGGATCGCGTACGGCAGATCGGCGGCGCCTTCGACCGCGGTCGAGTCGATCACCATCCCGCGCGCGAACGCCCGCGGGACCGAGTCGCTGACCACGCGACGCAATGCACGCGGCGTGGCGTCGGGGACGAGCGCGCCGGCGAAGTCGCCGCCCTCGTCGGCGAGGATCGATTGACACACCAGACGATGGTGCCAGCTCGTGATCGCACCGCGCGCCGCACTGCCACGCAGCGAGGACACCGCCATCGGCCGATACCAATCGTGCTCGAGGTCATCCTCGCGCGACCACACGACCTTGACCGGCCGCTTCGCGCGCTGCGCGACGCGCGCGGCCTCGACCGCGTAATCGACGAGACCGCGCCGGCCAAAGCCGCCGCCGATCAGCGTCGTGTGGATCGCGACGTCGTCGAGATCGAAGCCGATCGCCTCGGCGACGCGAAACCGCGCGATGCCGGCCGTTTGCGTCGGCGCCCACACCTCGCACCGCCCGTCGTGCAGCCATGCCGTCGCGTTTTGCGGCTCCATCGTCGCGTGCGCGAGGTACGGCACGGCGTACACCGCTTCGACGTTCGCGTGCTGCGCGCGGGCGTCGCCGTCATCGCGCGCGGTCTTCGCGCCCGGCTGCGCCGCCAGCCGCGCGTACGTGGCGACCAGCTCGTCGGAATCGACGCGCGCGCCGCCTTCCCACGTCACGCGCAGCTCGTCGGCGCCGCGCCGCGCTTCCCAGTAGCCGACCGCGAGCACGGCGACCGAGTCCTCGAACTGCACGACGTCGACGACGCCGCGCCGCGCCCGCGTCGCGCTCGCATCGAGCGCCGCGATCCGCGCGCCCGGCCGTGGCGGCCGCACGACGACCGCGGTGACCAGGCCCGGCAGCTTGACGTCCATGCCGTAGACGCCGCTGCCGTCGACCTTCGGGCGCACGTCGAGCCGGTCGAGCGACGTACCGATCCAGCGGAACTCGCGCGGCTCCTTGAGCCGCACGTGCGGGACGTCCTGCGCGGCGGCATCGGCCGCGAGCTCGCCGTACGTCGCGCGCCGCCCGCTCTTCGCGTGGACGATCGTCCCGTCGTGCGCCGTGCACTCACCGACCGGCACGCGCCAGCGCGCCGCGGCCCCGGCCCGCAGCATCTCGCGCGCGACCGCGCCGGCTTCGCGCAGCGGCTGCCACGACGACGCCGTGCTCGTCGAGCCGCCGGTGATCTGGATCGCGATCTGCTTGTCGCGGTTGTCGTAGACGCGGTTCGCCTCCGCCGCTTCGATCTGCAGCGTGCGCGGATCGACCTCGAGCTCCTCGGCGACGAGCATCGCGTGCGACGTCGTCGTGCCCTGTCCCATCTCGACGCGATCGAGCGTGAACACGATCGCGCCGGTCGGCGGGATCCGGATCCACGCGTTGGGCTGGAACTCGCCGGTGCGGCGGTAGTGCCGCCACGTCGTGCCGCCGGTCGGACCGAACGCGCAGCCGACCACGAACGCGCCGCCCGCGGCCATGCCGAGCCGCAAGAACGCCCGCCGCTCCATCACTTCGTCCCGGCGGCGCGATGCACGGCGAGCCGGATCCGCGGATACGTCCCGCACCGGCACAGGTTCGCCGACAGCGCGCTGTCGATGTCGTCGTCGTCGGGTGCCGGGTTCGCGGCGAGCAGCGCGACCGCGCTCATGATCTGCCCGGCCTGGCAGTAGCCGCACTGCGGCACGTTCTCGGCGAGCCACGCGCGCTGCACGGGATGGTCGCCGCCGAGCGCCTCGATCGTCGTGACGCTCGTGCCGCCGAGCTCGCCGATCGGCAGCACGCACGACCGCCGGGCCGCGCCCCGGGTGATCGACGGTTGCGTAGCAACGTGCACGGTGCACGCCCCGCACTGGGCGACGCCGCACCCGAACTTCGTGCCGGTCAGCCCGAGGTGATCGCGCAGCACCCACAGCAGCGGCTGATCGTCGTCGACGTCGACCTCGTACGCGCGGCCGTTCACGGTCAGCTTCACCACAGCGCGTAGCTCACCGCGAGCTGCGCGCGCACGCCGCCGAGCTCGCCGGCACTGGAGAATGGCAGCACGACGTCGACCTCGAGATCGACGATCGCGGCGCGCCGGTCGAGCAAGTACAGGCCGAGCCCGCCGTCGCCGAGCAGGTGCGAGCCGGTCTGCTTCGTCCACAGCCCGCCGAGATCCGCGGCGAAGTACGGGATCAGAAACTCGCGCGACGCGTTGCGCTCGAACGACACCTGAGCGCCGCCGCGATACATCGCCATCGCGCCTTGATCGGCCTGGGTCGAGCCGAGCGCGCCGATGTCGAAGCGCAGCTTGCCGTGACTTGGCCCGAACGCCTGGGAGTTATCCGACCACGCGACCGCGGCCTCGACGCCGCCGCCGACCCACGGCCCCTTGTCGTCGTGCGGCGCGTAGATGACGCCGAACGCGGTCGGCACGAGCAGCGCGGTCCATGGCCGGCACACGCGATCGTCGGGCGTCGTCGGGCAATCGGCGCGCGCCGCGGCCGCCGCGGCCAGCACGATCGAGACCGCGAGCACCCTGCGCACGCGGGCATCGTAACTCAGTCGTTGCCGCGACGCGCGCGTGCCTGCGGCACGGCCTCGGCGTGGATGCGCCGCGCCCAGCGCGCCGCCTCGTGGGCCCGGTGCTGCCCGAACATCGCGACGAGGTCGAGCTCGAGCAAGGCCTGCGGGTCCTGGCTGGCCCGCCACGCTCGCTCGCGCTCCTGCGCGCGCTCCATCTGCTCGATCCAGTCGTCCGGGCTCGCGATCGCCACGCGGTCGACGCCGCGCACGAACCGCCGGTGGTACGCGACGAGCGACGCGGGCCCGGCATCGACGCGCTGCACGTAGATGCTCGGCGAGTGCGCCCAGCCGCCCTGGCTCCAGCCGCACGTCACGAACGACGACGCCTGCGCGTACGACTCGATCAGCAGCTCGGCGCGCTTCGCACGCACGCGCGCGACCAGACACGCGCACATCGTGCCGCGCTCGCCGACCAGCACGCGCGTGATCCACAGCGGCGGCTCGCCGTCGGGGCCGACCGCGAAATCGGCGAGCATGACCAGCCCGCTGCGCTCGAGCTCGCCCTGCACGGCCAGGTACCGCGACATCGGGCGGGCATCCTCGGGGCTCGCGACGCGATAGCAGCGCCGCGCCGTCGCCAGCGCGAGCTGCTCGCGCATGCGGCGCACGAGCTTCCGCCGGCCCACGATCTGCCTGTACACCAGCAACGCGAGCGAGCTCGCCACCGACGCGAGGAAGTAGGTCAGAGCTCGATCATTGCGGCGGGAAGCCGTCGCAGCAAGCGATCGCGCGCGCGATTTCGCAGCCGCCGTCGCCGCTCGCGACGAAGCTGTCGGCGAGACCGCCGAGCGGAGTCAGCATCTCGCCGGTCTGCAGGTTGAAGCCGTCGGGCTTCGCGCTCGCCGACGAGGACGTCCAGCCCGCGCACGTGTCGATATCGGTCGTCGTGTAGAACTCGTGATACATGCGCGTCGACGGATCGCTCGACCCGAGATCGACCCACGCGCCGGTCCCCGCGATCGGCGTCGAGATCGACGCCTGGTCCGCCTCCCAGTGCGTGCACATGTGGCTGCCCGAGAACGCCGAGCTGCACGACGCGTTCGCGCCGCTGCGGCCACCGAGGTTGCCGGCCTTCGCGGCGGTGAAGCCACGGAACCGCACGCTCGTGCCACCCGTGCAGCACGCGAGCGAACGCGTGACCTCGCAGCCGCCGTCGCCGGCCGCGACGAAGCTGGTGGCGAGCCCGCCGAGCGACGTGTAGATCTCGCCGGTCTGCAGGTTGAAGCCATCGGGCTTGCCGCCGGCCGCCGACGACGTCCAGCCCGCGCACGTGTCGATGTCGGTCGTCGTGTAGAACTGGTGAAACATGCGCGTCGTCGTGTCGGAGTTGCCGAGATCCGCCCACGCGCTCGTGGCGATCACGGGCGGATTGGTCTCGTCGACTTCCCAGTCCGTGCAGAAGTGACTGCCCGCGAACGCGGACGCGCACTTCTGGTTCGCACCGGAGCGGCCCGCGAGGTTGCCGGCATAGCTCGACGGTGTGAATCCGCTGAACGCCGGATGCAGGTTCTCGAGGCCGTTGAGGCCGGGCGGGCCCATCGGACCCTGCGGACCTGCGGGGCCGGTCGAGCCGGGCATGCCCGCGGGGCCCGTCGCACCGGTCGCGCCCGTCGCGCCCGTCGCGCCCATCGCGCCGGGGGCGCCCGTCGCGCCGGCCGGCCCGGTCGCCCCGGCCGCGCCTTCCGCGCCCATCGCGCCGGTCGCGCCCGTCGGACCGGCCGCGCCTTGCGGCCCTGCCGGACCTTGCGCACCCGCGGGCCCAGTCGCGCCGGCCGGCCCTGGATCGCCCGGCGGGCCCTGCGGCCCCTCGCCATCCGACGACGAAGTCTTCTGCCCGCACGCGGCGAGCACCACCAGCAGCACGATCGCAAACCGAGTCACGCCCGGTCGAGCCACCGCGGCCCGCCCGGTCGCACGATTTCTCACACGACGCGTGCGCGCGGCAGCGGGTTCGCGAGCCGGCGCGCGAGCCGCTCGCCGAGCTGGGGATAGTGGCGGCCGAGGATCGCGCGCAGATCGCGATCGAGCAGCGATGCCGGATCCTGCGTCTGCCGCCACGCGACCGTGCGCGCGCGCAGCTGCTCGAGCTCGCGCGTGGCCTCGTCGAGCGCGTGCACCGCGACCAGGCCGGCCGCGGAGCCGACGCGTGCGCGATGATGCGCGAGCGCCTCGGCGAACGCCATCGCGACCGGGACCTCGGCGCGATGCAAGAACGGCGGCTCGGCGAGCGCGGCCGAGGCCGGAACGCGCCGGGTCAAGAACACCTCGTCGCCGCGCCGCGACACGACGACCGCGACGTGCAGGTGCATCCAGCGCGCGTCGAGCACCGCGATCCAGCCGAACGCGGTGCCGGCCGAGTCGGCGAACCAGCGCGACGGCTTCGGATCGCGCGTCGAGGCCGCATCGCCGAGCACCACCAGCCCGGCGGCTTGGAGCTCCGCGCCGAGCTCGTCGAGCGTGGCGCCGGCATCGACGCGGCGATACGTCAGCTCGCCCTCGCCGAGCGAGCGCAGGCTGCGGATCTTGATCTCGAGGCGATCGATCGTCCGCCGGAAGCGCGCGTAACGGACGAGCGCGATCACGGCAAACGCGAAGGCGATCGCGATCGCCTGCTCCAACGCGGACCTCAGACCTTCGGGCCGGCCGAGCGGACTTCGGCCGAGGCCTGGGCCTCGTACTTCTTGAAGTTCTCCGCGAACAGCTTCGCGAGCTTCTTCGCGCGCTCGTCGTACGCGGCCTTGTCGCCCCACGTGTTGCGCGGCACGAGCAGCTCGCTCGGCACGCCGGCGCACTCGGTCGGCACGGCGAGCCCGAACACCGGATCCTCGACGGTCGGCGCGGTCGCGAGCGTGCCCGCGTGGATCGCGTCGACGATCGCGCGCGTGTACTTGAGCTTGATGCGTGAGCCCGTGCCGAACGCGCCGCCCGACCAGCCAGTGTTGACGAGCCAGGTCTGCGCGTTGTGCTTGCGCAGCTTGGTCGCGAGCAGCTCGGCGTACTTGGTCGGATGCCAGACGAGGAACGGGCCGCCGAAGCACGCCGAGAACGTCGGCTCGGGATCCTTCACGCCGACCTCGGTGCCCGCGACCTTCGCCGTGTAGCCCGAGATGAAGTGATACATCGCCTGTTGCGGCGTCAGCTTCGCGACCGGCGGCAGCACGCCGAACGCGTCGCACGTGAGGAAGATGACGTTCGAAGGATGGCCGGCCACCGCCGGCAGCTTCGCGTTCGGGATCGTGTCGAGGATGTAGCTGCCGCGCGTGTTCTCGGTGAACGACGTGTTGTCGTAGTCGACGACGCGCGTGTACTCGTCGAACTTGACGTTCTCGAGCACGGAACCGAACGCGATCGCGTTCCAGATGTCGGGCTCCTGCTCCTTGCTGAGCTTGATCATCTTGGCGTAGCAACCGCCCTCGATGTTGAACACGCCCTGGTCGCTCCAGCAGTGCTCGTCGTCGCCGATCAGCAGGCGCTTGGGATCGGCCGACAGCGTCGTCTTGCCGGTACCCGACAGGCCGAACAGGATCGACGTATCGCCGGCGTCGCGCGCCTGCGTCGCCGAGCAGTGCATCGACAGCACGCCTTGCTTCGGCATCAGGTAGTTCATGATCGTGAACACGCCCTTCTTCATCTCGCCGGCATACTCGCTGCCGAGGATGACGAACTCGCGGCGGCCGAACGACAGATCGATCGAGGTCGACGACGTCATGCCCGCGGTATGGCGATTCGCCGGGAAGCCACCGGCATTGAAGATCACGTAATCGGGCTCGCCGAAGCTCGCGAGCTCGGTCTCGGTCGGCCGGATCAGCATGTTGTGCATGAACAGCGCGTGATACGCGCGCGCGCAAATCACGCGGATCTTGAGCCGATACTTCTCGTCCCAGCCGGCGAAGCCGTCGATGACGTACAGCCGCTCGCGCGTGTTGAGGTAGTCGATCGCGCGCTCGCGGTTGATGACGAAGCTCTGGGTATCGAGCTTGATGTTGACGCTGCCCCACCAGATGTCGTCGCGCACCTCGGGCTCGTCGACGACGCGCTTGTCGGTCGGGCTACGGCCGGTCTTCTTCCCCGAGTAAGCGATCAGCGCGCCGGTCGACGAGATCGCCGACCCCTTCTCGAACTTCAGCGCCGCTTCGTAGAGGTACGCCGGGCTCGTGTTGCGGTGAATCTCGGAGACGCTGATTCCCTGCTTGTCGAGGGAGAAGGTGGCCATGAGCGGCGTTATACAACTCAGGGATTTGCGGTGCCAGGGGTGACTGTGGTGCAGAACTGCCAGTCCGCGTTGGCGTTATCCGTGTCGTTTCCGCTCGGCTCGCGGCACATCGAGCCGGCGGTCGTATTCGAGTCCTTGGCCGTCGCGGCCGTGCCCTCGACGAGCGAAACCGGCGCAGGGAACCCCGGGAGCGTGACCGCCGTCATGGCTCCCGCATAGCTCAGCGCGTCGAGCACGACACTCGCATTGGTATCGACGAGTGCCATGCCATCGGGCGAGCCGTTCTGGACCTGATTCGACGTCCAGCCCGGATCGAGCGCGATCGCGGTCGGCGCGACCGTCACCATCGAGCCGGCGACGACCAGGTAGCCGCCCGCAGGCAGCGTGCCGGAGGTCGACAGATCGACCGTGTCGTACACGACATTGCCCGAGCCGTTGACGAGATAGATGACGATGCCGGTGAGATCGACGTCGAGCCCGGTCGGATTGTAGATCTCGATGAACTCGGCCATGTCGGTGCCGGGCTGGTCGTAGTCGACCTCGTTGATGATGAGGTGATCGATGCCGAACTTGATCGCGGCCATCGCCGTGCTGCTGCCGAGCGTCGCGGTGAGCGTGGCGCTCGTCGCGGCGCCCGATGCAGGCGCGGTGTACGGGAACGTCGCCGCGATCGTGTTCGCGGGGATCGTGACGGTCGGCGCGACCGTGCCGGCATCGGCCGCGAGCGCGACGGTCGCGCCGGCGGGCGGCGCCGGGATGTCGAGCGTGACGGTGAAGTTCTTCGACGCGCCGTACGCGATCGTCTGCATCGCAGGCGACAGCGTCACCATGGTCGGCGCCTCGGTCGCGCCGAGGGCGCGCACGTGGGCCTGCGCCATGCCGGTGCCGAGCATCGCGGTGAGCGTCGCGTCCGTGACCGGCGCGCTCGCCGTGATCGGCACCTGCACCGACGTCGCCATGTTCGGGACCGTCACCTGCCCGCCCGGCACGAACACGTCGGCGCTGTTCGAGGTGATCGCGACGACGGTATCGCCTTGCGCCGGTCCGGTGAGCCGGACCGTGAGCTCGCTGCCGACCGGGAACGTCACCGCGGTCGTGCCTTCGCGCGCGTACGACAGCATCGGCGCGAAGCTCGCGATCACCGGCGGACCGGCGACGAGATCGCCCGCCACGCGCGGCTCGAGCACCGAAACCGAGTTGCGCGTCGCGAGCACGCCTTCGAGCGAGATGAACGGCTGACCGATACCCGGGCTCGGAAAGGTGTAGAGGAAGTTGCCGACGAGCAGGCTCGCCGGAGACGCATCGGTGACGGTGAACGTCGGAGCGGTGACCACGGTGATCGCCGAAGCCGGCAGCGACACGATCACGCTCTCGAGCTTCACGGCGCGCGTGCCGCCGGTCGCGACCTCGGCGTAGGTCGCCGGGATCGCCGCCGGCGCCGTCTCGGGCGTCATCGTCGTCGGCGTGACGGTGGTGATGGCGTCGACCTCGGTCTCGCTCTGGAACACGTCGACCGCGCCGTCGACGGTGACGCGCGTGCCGACCACCGCGCTCGCGAGCAGCGTCGAGCCGGTGCCGGTGAACACGAACAGGCCGGAGTAGTCGCTGCCTTGGTACGCCGCGCCGTCGGTCTCCTTCACCTGGACGTAGAACCCGCTCGCGCCGGTGCCGGTGACGAGCGCGTTCGAGATCTCGACCGGCGTGCCGATCGGCCACAGGTTCTGGTTGATGTCGTAGATCGTGACCGGGCAGCCGTGCGCGCCCGGGTTCGCGAGCGACGGGCACGGATCGCACGCGTCGCCCTTGCCGTCGCCGTCGGCGTCGATCTGGTCGGCGTTCGGCGTGTTCGGGCAGTTGTCGCTCGCGTTCGGCACGCCGTCGCTGTCGGTGTCGTTCGGATCGAACGGCGTGCAGGTGGTCGCGCTCGCGTCGCGCGGGCACGGGTCGCACGCGTCGCCGAGGCCGTCGCCGTCGGCGTCGCCCTGCTTGCCGTTATCGACCGGGCGGATCGGGTTGAACACGCTCGGGCAGTTGTCCATCGCGTCGGGCACACCGTCGCCGTCCATGTCACCGGGGCCGGGCGTGCCGGTGTAGATCGACGAGCCCGAGACCGAGGTCGGGCGCGACGGCGTGCACGTCGGCTCGTTCATCGGCGTGCCGCACGCGAACGCCGGGTACATGCCGGAGCCGACCGCGGTGGTGAGCGCCGCGAGGTTCTTGCCGAGCTCGCTCTGCAGGCACACCTGCTTGGTCGTGCCGCACACGTCGAGCGAATCGCAGCCGGTCGCGAGCGCGCCGACCGACGTGTCGTCGCCGTACAGCACCTTGCCGCCGCGCATGACGAGTGCGACGTCCTGCGGCTGCGCCTGGATCACGGCGCGATACGGCGCGGCGCCGTGGCCGGCGAAGATCGAGATGTCGGCGACCTTGCCCTGCGCGAGCGAGCCGATCGCGCTGTCGGTCGCCGTGATCGCGGCCGCGTTGCTCGTCGTCATCTCCCACAGCTGCTGGTCGCTGAAGAAGTGCGCGAAGTACGTCGAGTTGAGGCTGTCGGCGCACGCGAGCTCGCGCAGCATGTTCATCGAGCCGCTCGGCAGCCAGTCGGTGCCGAGCGCGATGCGCACGCCGAGCCGCGAGGCCTCGGTCACACGCGCGGTGTCGCCGTACAGCGTGATGTTCGAGCGCGGCGACCAGATGAGCGACGTGCCGGCCTGCGCCATGAGCGCGTAGTCGTCGGGCTCGAGCGCGATCGCGTGGATCATCGCCGTCTTCGAGACCGCGAGATCGTTCGACACGCCCGGCGCCATCGTGTCGTACGTCGACGACGACTCGCACAGGAACTCGTTGCGAGCGGTGCGATCGACGCCCTCGGACGTGTGCGGCTCGTACGCATCGACGCTCGCGATGTTGGATGGCGTGGTCGCCGTGCCGTAGTTGCAGTTCGCGGTCTCGCGCGTCCCGCTCGAGTCGCCGAGCGGGAACGTGTCGAACTTCACCGCGGTCGTGGTGAGGCCCTCGAGCATCGTGGCCTTGTCGAGGTTGCGCAGCAGGCCGGCCGCGCCGCCCGAGCCGACCGTCGACGTCGCGCCGCCCATCAAGAACCGCAGCTCGCCCCAGCTGACCTGATCGCTCGACGCGCCACCGGGCGCCGGAATCTTCGCGTGGCCGTCGAGGCCGACGCGCCACTGCTGGCGATCGTCGTAGCGCTCGCCGGTGTTGGTGTACGGCCCATCGTTCGTGTACGTGATGTGATCGTGCGTGTTGATGAGGCCGGGCGAGACCGACGCGTCCGGGCACACGACCGTGGTCTCGCCGCCCTGCGCGCAGTTGCAGCCGACGCACTGGATCGTGCCGGTGCCGTCGACCGCGACCTGACCGCCGACGTACACGGCGTCGGGCGCGAGCACGTTGCCCTCGATGAGGGTGGTCGTGCTGCCCGGCGTGACCTGGCAGGTCCCGCTCGCCAGCGGAGCCAGGGTCGCGCACGTGATCGTGGTGCCGCCGCCGTCGGGCGTCACGCCGGCATCGGGATTGTGGTGGCTGCTACCGCCGCATGCGGCGGCGACGACGAAGAGCGAAACCGCGAGAGTGCGCATGAAAAGTGGCGCACCCTAGCACGGGGGTCTTTCGCCCCGGTGACGTTTTTTACTCGGCGGCGTCGCGAATTTGGGCCACGACCGGCATCGCGAGCGGCGGGGCCGCCACGATGACCGGCTCCGCCGTTTCGGCGCGTTGGCGGGCACGTTGAACGGTCTCGCTCGCCGCGAACAGCACGAGCCCGAGCGCCGCATACATGACGAGCGTCACACGGCGCGCGATGACGAGCGTCACGCCGCGCGCCGGGTTCTCGCCGAGCGCCTTGAACAGCCAGTAGTTGCCGCCCTCGCTGATGCCGAGGCCCATCGGCACGAGGCTCGACACCAGGTAGATCGCGTGCGAGCCGACGATGTATGCGGCGACGAACGCGAGCGTGATCGGCTCGCCGACCGCGTGGAGGATCAATAATGATAGCGTGTACGACGTCGCGCGCGACGCGAGCACCGCGCCGATGCCGACCATGCGATCGCGGCGGCGGGCGCCTGCGACGAGCCGCAGCTTGTCGTCGACCGCTTGCAGCTTCTCGGCCCAGCGCTCGTAGCGCGCCCGCGACAGGATGCGAACGCGCAGCGCGAGCCGCGCGACGCTCGTCAGCATGCCGCGGCGAACGAGCGCGTACAGGCCGAACGCGACGATCAGCGACACCGCGCCGATGACGAGCAGCGTGTAGCGCGTCCAGTCCGGCATCGGCACGAGCAGCGCGGCGATCGGCGCGGCGACCGCGACGAACCCGAACTCGGCCGTGAAGCTGACGACGTTGTAGAGCAGGATCGTCGCGACCGCGCGCGAGTTCGAGACGTCCTCGGTCAGCACCGAGATCTTGACGGCCTCTCCGAGGTTGCCCGAGGGCGTGACCGCGTTGACCGAGCGGCCGGCGAGCTGCGCGAGCACGACCGAACGCAGGCGTGTCAGGCGCTGCTCCGGCGACAGGAACGCGCGGATCGCGACCGCGTCGAGCGTGGTGATCGTGATCTCGAGCGCGACCACGGCGAACCACCACCAGCCGATGCGCTGCAGATAATGGCCGATGTTGCGCAGGCCGATATCGCGGATCGTGAGCACGAGCGCGAACAGGGCGACGACCAGGGAGATCCTGGTCACCCAGCGTGCCCACCGCGGACGACTCATTTAGCTGAAGCTATAGCAGATCGAGCGCTTTGCCCCAGAGAATTCGCGGCAGTGACAGGCCGCGCGCAGCTATCCTGCGCCGATGTTCCAGATGGCAAAGCTCGCGGTCATCGTGGCGCTGCTCGGGTGTGGAACCAGCGCCAAATCGGCCGGCGAGCAGTGCACGCAGAGCTCCGACTGCGAGTCTTCGCTCGACTGCCTCGACGTCGGTCAGTTCAGCGGTTCGACCTGCACCGTGGTCGGTAAGGTGTGCACGCTCGCGTGCACCGGCGCGAGCGACCCGGCATGCCAGACGCTCGGATCGAGCTTCCAGTGCCTCGCCGGCTGCGGCTCCGATCCGATGATCTGCGCCGAAGTCTCCGGTCCCTGAGGTCAGTCGAGTGGCTGATCGAGGCTGTCGGCGACGAAGCCCATGACCTCTTCGAGCATCTGGCCGAAGTCGTCATAGAACTGCTGGTCGAGCGCGCAGTCGCGGGCGTCGAACAGCATGATCGGGCATTCGCCGTTCGCCTTCTGCTTGCTGAAGTCGAGACAGAACCATTCCTGGTGCTGCGCGCCGAACCCGACGACGACGAGATACTCGGCGAGCCGGCGCTCCTCCCGGCCGCGCAGCGTGCGCGCGACGACATCGGCATCGGCGTCGCTCGGAGCCACGCCGATGAAGTCGTGCACGATGCCCAGGTGCGTGGGCAGCGCGATGCCGCCGAACGTGCGCAGGAACGTCCGATACGTCGGCGGGAACACGCAGTCGAGCTGCTGCTCGGCCGCCGCGATCGCCGCCTCCGGTATGGGACCGAGGATGCGCACCGCCTTGTCCTGATCCTTCAGACGATGGCGAACGCGTTCGACGAGCTCGATGGTTCCGGACGTCATGGCGAGTCGTTCGATTATGCACGCGATGGCGGATTGTCGAGCGCGCGATCGACATCGCGCGTTCGCGGCGTGGTTCGGCGCAGACAGTCGTTGACATCTCCGCGCGCGCGCGCTCCACGTGCTCAGCTCGGCCGAGGCAGCGCCGCCGGAAATGTCAAGGCGTCGACCGCGGCGAGCTCCATATCGGTGTCCGTGATCTGAAACGCCGCCTGCATGACGCCGATGAACGGGATCACGCGCCACGTCGGCACCGTCGCCGGCAACTCCGCGACGAGCGCGTACACGACCATCCAGTAGCGATCGACCGGATCGGGCAAGGCCTGCGCGACGCGCGACAGCTCGCCGAACACCTGCGCGTCGGGTGCGCGCGGCCGGCGAAACGCGCGGTACAGCTCGGCGTCGAGCTCGTCGGGCGTGAGCGCGAGATCGGGCAGCGCCGCGAAGAAATCGCGCACCTTGAACCGCGTCTCGTCGTTCGCGTTGCCGCGCGACAGGGCGCGCAGCGCGAACACCTCGGCGGCGACCGCGATCATCGAGTTGAGCCGGAGGTAGCGATCGTCGACGTACGCGACGAGCTGGCCGCTTCGCGCGGCATGCACGACCTGCTCGCCTTCGTACGGCGAGATGCGCAGCGCGATCCGCAGCGCCTCGAGAAACGCGATCTCGCCCTCCGCGAGCTGCTCGTCCGCGACCGCGACCTCGGCGGCCATGCCGAATGCCGCGAGCCTGTGGATGCGCGCCGGCAGGCCCTTCGCGATCGCCGGCGTGCGCGCGACCGACGAGCCGGCGAACCGGATCGCGTCGTTCGACAGATCGATCAGCGTGCGCGCCGCGGTCGCGCCGAGCCCGCTGAACAGGGGATGGCCCGCGACCTGGCGCTGGACCTCGGCGGCCTCGCGCGGGTCCGTGACCCCATCGGCGCTCATCGCGCCGATCATCGCTTCGATAAGGAACCTGCGCGGATCGTTGGGCTTGAGCCCGCCGCCGAGCAGCGCCTTGACGCTTCGTTCCATACTGCGAGTGTAGAGGTTATCATCAGGCATGGGCCGGGTCGCGCCGCTCGCCGTCGCGCTCGTCGCCGCGATCTGCGGCGTCGCGCGGGCGGAACCGACGCATCGAATTCGCGTCGAAACCACGCCGGAGGGCGCGCACGTCTACCTGGATTCGGTCGAATCCGGCGCGAAGTGCGACGCCACCCCCTGCGAGTTCGACGCACCGGTCGGCGACACCTCGATCATCATCCGGCTCGACAACTACAGCCCGATGCTCGACTCGATCACGGTCAAACGATCGCGCGACCGCAAGCCGCAGCTGTTCCAGTACAAGCTGACGCCCGCGATCGCGACGATCATCGTCGACGACAAGCGCGCGGCCGGCGCCTCGATCCAGATCGACGGCAAGGACAAGGCCAAGGTGCCGTCGCGCGTCGAGGTCGAGCCGGGCGGCCACCAGGTCGTCGTCAAGCTCGGCGGCAAGGTCCTGTACAAGGACTTCGTCGACGTCGACTCCGGCGACGAGAAGGTGATCGACATCGATCCGAGCATGTTCGCGGCGAAGGAGCCGACCGGCGGCGACGGCGGCGGCGAGGGCAGCGACGGCGGCGACGACAACGCGGGGGGCGACGACCACAAGACCGGCGGCGACAGCGGCAGCGGCGGCTCGATCACGAAGGGCGGCGCGCCGAGCGGGCCGCGCGCCCGGGTCGTCAGCGTCGCGGCGATCGTCGACGTCGGCTGGCGCCGTTTCCATTACGAGAACGCGCCGAGCTCGTTCTCGCCGAACGAAGGCGAGGACGGTCAGGTCATCGCCGGGCCGGCGGTCGAGCTGTGGCCGGCCGAGCTACTGGGCTGGGACCACCTGCGCGGGCTGTCGCTCTACGCACGCGCGGAGTTCGGCATCAACGCGCTGAACGTCGAGCTCAAGGACAGCACCGGCAACGACGTCGTCGTCGGCAAGACCGCGTGGTCGAGCTACGAGGGCAGCTTGCGCCAGCGCTGGTCGTTCGACACGTTCGCGGCCGAGGCGAGCGCCGGCTACGTGCGCGACGTGTTCCAGTACGACGACGCGATGCCCGGCATGCTGCCCGCGGCCGACTATCAGGCGCTGCGCGCCGGCGTGCGCGCGTTCTACGTGTCGGGTGCGGTGGCGCCGTACGTCGCGGGCGAGGCGCGCATCGTGTTCTCGGGCGGCGAGCTCGGCAACCCCACGCAGTCGAGCGCCACCGGTATTCGCGGCGCCGCCGGGGTCGAGATCGTCGGCGGCCCGATCTACGTGCGCGCCGAGGCCGAGTACCTGCACTACGAGTGGTCGTACCCGAGCGACGTCAACACCGGCCAGCCGACCGGCGCGTCCGACAAGATCTTCGGGTTCTCGGTCAGCGCGGGCTATCAGTACTGATCGAGCCCTGCCGTCACCAGACGGCGCAGCGATCGGCCGGATTCATCGGCGTTCCAGGCGCGCACTGGAACGCGCGCGCGAAGTCGGGGAGGTTGCGGAGCGCGCCGTAGACGCGGAATTTCGGCGGCGAGTGCGGATCGATCGTGAGGCGGCGCTGGATCTCCTCGGGGCGATCTTTGGAGCACCAAGCTTGGCCGACCGCGATGAAGAATTGCTGGTCCTCGGTGAAGCCGTCGGCGACGTACGCCTTGGGCGCGTCCTTGCGCAGGTCGCGATACGCGTGGAATGCCATCTTGACGCCGCCGAGGTCGGCGATGTTCTCGCCGAGCGTGAGCCGGCCGTTCACGAAGCCCTTCGGCTGCGCCTCGAACGTCGAGTATTGATCGGCGACGCACGTGCCCTTGGCCTCGAACTTGGTCTTGTCGGCGGGCTGCCACCACGTCTCGAGGTTGCCGTCGGCGTCGTACTTCGCGCCCTGATCGTCGAAGCCGTGCGTCAGCTCGTGACCGATCACCATGCCGATGCCACCGAGGTTCGCGGCGACCGCGCGATCGCCACCGAAAAACGGTGGCTGCAGGATGCCGGCCGGCAACGCGGTCTCGTTCTCGTTCGCCGAGTAGTACGCGTTCACCTCGTACGCGTTCATGTGCCACTCCGCGCGGTCGACCGGGCCGCCCGCCTTCGCGCGCACGCGATGCGCCTCGAACGCGTCGGCGCGCATCAGGTTGCCCGCGAAGTCGTCGCGCTTGACGTCGAAGTCGTACGTCCGCCACTTGTCGGGATAGCCGACCATGCGCACGATGCGGGCGAGCTTGGCCAGCGCGGTCTGTCGGGTCGCGTCGGTCATCCAGTCCTGCTTGCCGAGCTCGACGCCCATCGCGCGCACGAGCGCGTCGACGAGCGTCGTGGCCGTCTGCTTGCTGCTCGCCGGAAAATGCTTCGCGACGTACTGCTGGCCCAGCAGCTCGCCGAGCTCGCGCTCGGTGATCTCGATGCATTTCTTGTTGCGCTCGAGCGGCTGCGGCTGACCGGTCAGCTCGTGCTCGAGCGCGAACATCTCGTCGCGAAACGGCTTCGGCAGCGCCTGCGCCTCGTGCGCGACCAGCTGATACGTGAAGTAGGCCTGCCACTGCGCGGGCGTGAACTTCGCGCGCAGCCCGTCGATCGCGTCGAGATACTTCGGCGTGCCGACGTTGATGATCGCGCTCGGCGCGAACCCGAGCGCCTTCCAGTAGCTCGTCCAGTCGAGCGACTTCACCTGTTTCGCGAGCGCCGTGCGGTCCGTCGGATTGTCGGCAGCGTGTGGATCGCGGCGCTCGACGCGCTTCTTCGTCACCTTCGCGAGCTCGGTCTCGATCGCGACCACGTCGCCGGCGGCGGCGGTCGTCTTCGCGACGGGCATGCCGGCGAGCGCGAGCATGCGGGCGACGTGGCCGCGATACGCGTCGACCTTGTCCGCGAACTTCGGCTCGAGGTAATAGTCGCGGTCGGGTAGCCCGAGCCCGTCGCTGTCGAGCATCGTGATCTCGGTCTTCGAATCGTGCCGGTTCGGCTCGGAGCGCACGCCCCACACGACCTGCACGCCGAGCCGCTGGAGCTCGACGAGCGCGGCCTGCCACGATCTCGCATCGCGCACCTTGCGGATGCGGTCGAGCGCGGGCTCGATCGCGCGCAGGCCGGCCTTTTCGATCGCCGCCTCGTCCATGCACGACGCGTAGAAATCGCCGAGCTTCTTCGCGAGTGGATCGCCGCCGACCTTCGCGTCCTCCTCGAGGATCGCCTGGATCGCGACCTTGTTCCGCTCTTCGATCTCGGTGAAGCGGGCCCAGCGCGCGTGGTCCGCCGGGATCTGGTTCGACTGCAACCAGCCACCGCACGCGAACTGGTAGAAGTCGACGCACGGGTCGGCGCTGCGATCGAGCGAGCTCGCCTCGAGCCCGACGTCGGCGAGCGTGACCTTGACCGGCTGCGGCCCCGTCGGTGGCGGCGGTGCGGCCGGCGGCGCCTGGTCCGTCGCGGGCGGCGCCTGCGGTTCTGGAAGCTTGCTGGGGCTCGAACACGCGGCGGCGGACGCGGCGACGACGGCGATCCATCTCATGGCTGCGCGAACTTACACCCAAGCAACCGGCGCGGCGGGCGGCCGATAAGCCCCGCATGACCATCGATGCCTATGTCTCCGCCACCGTCCGTTCGTTCGCCGCCGCCGGCGAGCGCGCGATCGCCGAGCTCGCCGAGGCGCCCGCCGTCGACGGCCCACGTGCGCGCTGGCTGTTCGATCGCTACCTCGAGACGCTCGACGGCTTCGCGCTCGGCATCGCCGCGGCATCGCTGGCGCACGCCGCGCGCGTGTGGCTCGGCGCGGACGCCGACCGCACCGTGATCGACGCGCTCGGCTCGCGCGCGCGAAGGCCGCGCGCTCGGACGGCGGATCCATTCGCGTTTGCCGAGGCGCAGCCGAGTCGCGCGGTGCTCTCGGCGCGGGTGCACGCGGGCGCGCACCACATGGGCGCCGATCTGCGCGCGCTCGCCGCCCCGGTGGCCGAGGCGAAGGTGATGCTCGCGCACCTGTGCAGCGATTCGCTCGCCGCCGAGCGGTTCGCGCGCGAGCTCGCCCGCGGCTGGTCGGCGCTGCTCGACGCGCTCGCGGGTCACGCGCGCGAGCCGGAATCGCCGCTGTGGCGCGAGTGGGCGCGGCGCGTCCGCGGCGAGGCGAGGCCCGGCGTCGTGCGCGAGCACATCGCGATCATCGCGTAGCCAGGATCTGGAGATCGAGACGCAGCACCTCGGCGACCGACCAGGCCTGGAACGGACAGCCGCGCGGCAGGTGCGGGGGATCGCCGTCGCAGATCTCG
Source organism: Kofleriaceae bacterium (assembly GCA_036490935.1). GTDB lineage: Bacteria > Myxococcota_A > Polyangia > Haliangiales > Haliangiaceae > JABFXX01. The sequence goes on from DASXCY010000061.1 coordinate 60,419, forward strand.
GACAGATGACCGAGGCCGGCGCGGTCGCGCCGCGCCAGCAGCGGATCGAGGAAGCGCGTGCGCGCCTCGCGCTTCGCGTCGTCGCCGCCGCCGCGCACGCGCAGCCACGCCTCGACGAACGCGCCGGCGAGCCACGGCCACGCCGGGCCGTTGTGATACGCGCGATCGCGATGCTCGCGGTCGCCCTCGTAGCGGCCGCGATAGCGCGGATCATCCTCGACGAGCGAGCGTGGGCCGGCGACCGTCCACAGCCGGCGAAACGCGGTCTCGACGACGGCCTTCGCGCGCGCGTCGTCGAGCAGCACGAGCGGCAGGCCGCCGACCGCGAAGATCTGGTTCGGGCGGCACGTCCGATCGACGGTGCCTGCGACGTGATCGCAGTCGACGACATCGTGGAGCTGGCCGAGCTCGCCGTCCCAGAACCGGGCGACGAACGCCGCGCGGCCGCGCTCGAACCGCTCGCGCCAGCGCGGCTCGCGCTTGCCCGCGATCGCCAGCACGTTGAGCCACAGCGCCTGGACCTCGACGGGCTTGCCGATGCGCGCCGTGATCACGTCGCCGTTGACCTTCGCGTCCATCCAGGTCAGCTGCAGCCCGGGCTCACCGCATGCGAGCAGGCCGTCGTCGGTGCCGGCGATGCGGTGGCGCGTGCCGCGTGCGTAGCCGGCGACGATCGCGGCGATCGCTTCGTCGAGCACGCGACGATCCGCCGGTTCTACCGGCCCGCTGCCGACGTACGCCTCGGCGGCGATCGCGAACCACAGCGCCGCGTCGACCGTGTTGTATTCGGGCTGCGCGTCCTGTTCGTCGTAGCGGTTCGGCAGCATGCCTTCGGAGACCGCGCCCCCCCACTGCAACAAGATTCGGCGCGCGATGTCGCGGTTGTCGGTCGCGAGGCAGAGGCCGCGCAGCGCCACGAACGTGTCGCGGCCCCAGTCGCAGAACCACGGATAGCCGGCGATCACGGTCTGCCCGCTGCCGCGACCCGCGATGTACTGCGACGCCGCGCGCTCGAGCTCGCCGGGAAACGCCGCGCGGCGCGCGTGCTCGGCGGCGAACGTGCGCTCGACGAGGTCGCGCGCGGTCTCGCCGTCGAGGCCGGCGCCGGCCGCGAACGCGAGCGCCGCGGGGCCGGCCGCGAGGTCGAACACGAACGTCCCGGGCGTCGCGAGATCCTCCTCGAAGTCCAGGCCGCGCGCGCGCTCGGTCTCGAGCACGAAGTGGCGATACCAGTCGGGCGCGTGGTCGTAGCGCGCGTTGGCGAGCGCGCAGATCGCGGGCACGCCGTCGTACGGCCGCCACGTCACGCGCTCGCCGCGGACCTCGGCGGCGAATCGAAACGCGCTGTTCTCGTGATGCGTCGCGTGATAATCGCGGCCCGCGAGCAGCGGCCGCACCGCCAGCGTCGCCGGGCCGGTGCCCCCGAATTCAGCGTGCCCGGCGGCGAGCCGCGTCCAGCGCAGCACGGTCTTCGCGCGACCGCCCGGCCCCACCGCGAGCTCGAGCGCGACACGCGTGCCGTCCTCGCAGGCCCATTCCCAGCGCGGCCACGGCTCGTAGGTGAATGTCGCGAGCCGCGTGTGCCCGTCGGGATGGATGACGTCGCCGCGATAGCGATGCGATGACAGCGGGTACGTGCCGCGCGCCGTCACGAGCGTGACCTCGAGATCGGCGACGAGCATCATCCGGCCCTCGGGCGGTTTCACCGCGACCTGCAGGAGGCCGTGGTAGCGGCGCGTGCGAATGCCGTCGCCCGCGCCCATCGCATAGCCGCCCTGCCCGTCCGGCTCGAGCCATTCGCGCGGGTCGAACATCACGGCTCGCGATGCGCGTGCCCCGCGCGCGCCGCGGCCACGCGCTCGACGACATTCGCCGCGAGCGCGGTCCACCCCGTCTGGTGCGATGCGCCGAGCCCGCGCCCGGTGTCGCCGTGAAAATACTCGTGGAACAGCACGAGATCGCGAAACGCCGGATCCTCGGCGTAGCGACGATCGCCGCCGTGACACGGGCGCCGGCCCTTGCCGTCGCATAGAAACAGCGAGATCAGCCGGCGCTCGAGCTCCTCGGCGACTTCGCCGAGCGTCATCTTCACGCCCGATCCGGTGGGACACTCGACGACGAGCGAGTCGCCGTAGAAGTGGTGGTAGCGCTTGAGCGCCTCGATGAGCAGGTAGTTCGCAGGCATCCAGATCGGGCCACGCCAGTTCGAGTTGCCGCCGAACATGCCGCTCGCCGACTCCGCAGGCGTGTACTTCACCTCGTACGCTTGGCCGTCGAGGCGCAGCACGTACGGCTCCTTGTCGTGCGCCTTCGACAGCGAGCGGATACCGTGCGGTGACAGGAACTCGTTCTCGTCGAGCATGCGCGACAGCACGCGCACGAGCCGGTCGCGGCTCGGGATCGCGAGCAGGCGATGCTGGTGCTCGGAGTCGAGCTGCATCGAGATCGACTTCGCGAGCTCGGGCCGGTTCGCGTAGAACCACGCGAGGCGATCGCGGAACACCGGCAGGTTCTGGAGCAATTCGTCGTCGAGCGCCTCGGCCGCGTACAGCGGCACGAGCCCGACCAGAGACCGGATGCGCAGCTTGAGCGGGCCGTTCGGCGTGCCCATCAGGTCGTAGTAGAAGCCGTCCTTCTCGCTCCACAGGCCGTCGCCACCGAGCGTGTTGATCGCGCGCGCGATCGCGACGAAGTGCTCGAAGAACTTCAGCGCGAGGTCGGCGTACGCGCTCTCCTGGCGCGCGAGCTCGAGCGCCATCGCGAGCATCGTCGTGCAGTAGAACGCCATCCACGCGGTCGCGTCGGCCTGGATCAATTTGCCGCCGCCGGGCAGCGGCTGCGATCGATCGAACACGCCGACGTTGTCGAGCCCGAGGAACCCGCCCGCGAACAGGTTCTCGCCCTCGGCGTCCTCGCGATTGACCCACCACGTGAAGTTGATGAGCAGCTTGTCGAACGCGCGCTCGAGGAACTCGCGGTCGTAGCCGAAGCCGGCCTCGCCTTCGAGCCGGTAGATGCGCCACACCGCCCACGCATGCACCGGCGGGTTGACGTCGCCGAACGCGAACTCGTACGCGGGCAGCTGCCCGTTCGGGTGCATGTACCACTCGCGCATCAGCAGGAGCAGCTGGTGCTTCGCGAACTGCGGATCGAAGCGCGCCATCGCGACGCAATGAAACGCGAGATCCCACGCGGCGAACCACGGATACTCCCAGCCGTCGGGCATCGAGATCACGTCGCGCGCCCACAGCTGATCCCACTTGCGATTGCGGCCATGCTTGCGCGGTGCGGGCGGCGGCGGCTGGTTCGGATCGCCGTCGAGCCAGTGCTCGACGATGTAATGATAGAACTTGCGCGACCACACGAGCCCGGCATCGGCCTGGCGCGTGACCAGCCGCTCGTCGGCGGTCATCTCGGCCGGCCGCGCCGAGAGGTGATAGCGATCGGCCTCGGCGATGCGCGCCGCCATCACGGCGTCGAAGTCGGCAAAGCCGCCGGCGCCGTTGCCGAGCCGCGCGCGCAGCACGTGCTGGCCCCGCGCCGGAATCTGCAGCGCGTACCACGCCGCGCACTTCGTGCCGGTGGCGCGGGGGTTCACGGCCGCGCCCTCGCCCTCGATCACGCGGCGATGGAACGCGTCCTTCGTGTACTTGCTCGCGCTCGCGTAGCCCCACAGCCGCTCGGCGTTCGTCACGTTGTCGGTGAACAGCAGCTCGTCGGGTTCGTCGGCGAGCTCGAGCCGGAAGTTGCCCAGCGTGGGCTGCGCGACGCGCACGCTGGTGGCGCCGGCGCGCTCGATCGAGCCCATCGCGTCGTAGCCTTCGCCGCGCCGCCCCCACGACCACGTGTTGCGCAGCCACAGGTGCGGCAGCACGTGGAGTGTGGCCGGCGCGTCGCCGCGGTTGATGATCGTGATGCGCGCGAGCACGTCGTCGGGCGCCGCCTTCGCGTACTCGACGAACACGTCCCAGTAGCCGCCGTCGAACACGCCGGTGTCCTCGAGATCGAGCTCGGGATCGTTGCGCGTGCGCCGCCGGTTGTCCTCGACGAGCCGCGCGTACGGAAACTCGACCTGCGGGTATTTGTAGAGCGCCTTGCCGTACGAGAACGTCGGCGTCGCGTCGAGGAAGTAGTACAGCTCCTTGACGTCCTCGCCGTGGTTGCCCTCGGGCCCCGCCAGCCCGAACAGCCGCTCCTTCAAGATCGGGTCGCGGCCGTTCCACAGCGCGACCGCGAAGCACAGCCGGCACTCGCGATCGCAGATGCCGAGCAAGCCGTCCTCGCCCCAGCGATACGCGCGACTCCGCGCGTGATCGTGCGGGAAGTAGTCCCAGCACTCGCCGTTCGCCGAGTAATCCTCGCGCACGGTCCCCCACTGGCGATCGGGCAAGTACGGCCCCCACCGCCGCCAGTTATGCACGCGCCGCGCATCCTCTTCGAGGCGTTCGCGCTCGGCATCTGGCGTCATGGGCGCCGGACGTTACCTCAGATTCAGCGCGCGCTGCCGAGCTGCGCCTGATGTGCGACCGCGGCCCATTCGATCCGCTGCGGACTCGCGAGGCCGAGCGTGACGATCGCGGTCGAGAGCTGGACGCGCATCGAGCGCTGGTAGGCTTGCGCGGCGCGCAGGCGCTCGCGCGACAGGATGCCGGTCTCGACGAGGTAGTCGCCGAAACCGGGCAACTCGGGCACCGACGTGCGCGCGATCGCACGGCGCGACGGGCGCGCGCCGGAGAGCGTGGGCTGCGGCGTGGTGACGGCCGGCGGAGGCTGCGGAATCGCGCGCTGGAAGCGGCCGGTCGGCACGTCGGTGCCGCGCCGAGCCGTCGGGCGCTCGTCCTCGCTCGGCGGCCGCGTGCCGCGCGCGAAGCGCGGCTCGGGGCTCGAGGCTCGCGCCGGCGAGCTCAGCGTCCGCGAGCCCGCGGTCTTCGCCGCAGGAAACCGACCAGCCGCGGCGGCGAGTGCCGGGAGTTTTTGTGCCGCCGCGGCTGGTCGAGACGTGGAATCGACGATCCGCAGCCACTCCGCTGCTTCGAGATCGCCGGGGTCGAGGCGCAGCGCCTCGCGAAAGAAGATGGCTGCCGACTCGTTCTCGTCGCGGCGCGCGGCGAGCTCGCCGAGCAGGCGATACGCGACGCCGTTCTGTGGATCGAGCCGGATGATGTCGCGCAGGTCGGCCTGCGCTTCGAGGTCGCGGCGCAACGCGATGTGGGAGCGCGCGCGCAGGAGGAGCATCGCGACGTGCTCGGGCGCGCCCTCGAGGGCGTCGCTCAGCAGCGCGACCACGCTCGGGTAGTGGCGAGCCTCGAACAGCTCGTGCGCGGTCGCCAGAACTGCCTCCACGGCAAGGGATTCAGCAAGGGGTGGGCCAGCGCGCCTCGAGACTCAACTTGCTGGAAGCACGGCAGATCCGCACGATCCCGGGCGGTGAGTCCACTACCCTCCGCGGGGAGTGCGCACCCGGGGCGCCCTGGCATACTGGACCCATGCGCCGCGCGATCTGGGTGCTGCTCGCGCTCGCCGCGACCGCCGACGCGCGCCCGCCGCGACGGCACGCCGCCGACCTCGATCCGGATCGCGGCGACTTCTGGCGCGCCGCGGTCGAGCCGCACGCGGACGAGGTGTGGCGCCTCGTCGTGCGCGCGCGCCAGACCATCCAGGAAGCCGATCTCGGGCTATCGGGCGACTACGATCCGGCCGGCGAACAGCGCGCGAAGTTCTACCGCGCGGCGTACGACATCCTGCGCGACGCGCAGCGACTCTCGCCCGAGAACCTCGACGTGCTGCGGTTGCTCGGCATCGCCGCCGACGAGCTCGGCCGCACCCGTGAGGCGGAAGCCGCGCTGCAGACCGCGGTGCGCGTCGCGGGCGGCGAGCGCGTCGGCCCCGAGGTGACCGGGCTGCTCGGCGCGATCGAGCTGCGGCTCGGCCACGTCGACACCGCGATTCGCTGGCTGCGCGCCGCACGCGCCGATGCCGCGCCGGGCAGCACGGTCGCCGCGCATGCCGCCGTGACGCTCGCGACCGCGCTCGCCTCGCGCGGCGACTCGATCGACGCGATCGACGAGCTCGCGAACAGCTTGCCGTCGACCGTCGGCTACTACACGAACGAGCTCGCGCTGGTGTCATTCGCACTCGCCGTGCAGTACGACCGCGACGACCAGCCGAGCGCCGCGCTGGACGTGCTCGACCGCATGCAGAACGCGATGCAGCCCGCGCAGTACGCCGCGCAGGTGCAAGCCGCGCTTGCATCGATCCGCTGGGCGCTGCCCGAGGATCGGCACTATCATCTAGCTCTGTTGTACGACTCGATGGGCCAGTACACCGAAGCGCGCGCCGAGTGGGCGCTGTACGCCGCGAGCGGCAACGCGCCGTTTCGCGCGCGGGCCCTCGCGCACATCGCCGCGATCGACGCGAGGTCGCGATGAATCGCGCGTGGCTCGTCGCGGTCGTCGCGATCGCAGGGACCGCGCGGGCGGATGTGTGGGAGCAGGCCGCGGATCCGGATCTGCAGCGCGACAAGTACGCGCGCGAGCTGGACGCGGCTAACGATTTCCTGTTCCAGGCGACGGGACAAAACATCGTCGACACGCGAGTCGCTTCGCTGCTGGACAAGGCGATCGCGTCGTATCGCCGCGCCGCCGAGCTCGAGCCGAGCGAGGGTGAGCCCCTGTACGACCTCGGCGAGGCGATCTACGGGTTCTACCTCGTTTGCTACGAGGACCAACGTGCCACCCCGCTGTGCACGCACACCAGGCCTCTTCCGGTCGCGCGCGCGGAACAAGCGCTCGCGGCGTGGGCCGAGTTCGAGAAGCGCGCACCGCTCGATCCGCGCAACTCGGTCGCCGACGACCCGGGGCAGAGCCTGCTGGCCACGCGCGCGCTGCTCGAGACCCGGCTCGCGACCAAGCCGCACCTCGAAGCAGCTTCGCACCTGTACGAGAAGATCCTGGCGCGCGGAGAGGTCGGCTACGCATCGGAGCAGATCGTCGGCAACCTCGCCGAGACCTACATGATGCTCGATCGCCTCGACGACGCGATCGCGATGTACCGTGGCGCGGTCGGCCAGGATCCGTCGACCGGATACGGGCTCGCGGTCGCGCTCGATCGCGACGGCCACGGCGAGGAGGCGCTCGAGGTCGCGCGCGATCAGGGTCCGCCCGGCGGGTACCTGTCGAAGCTCCAGAGCGGCGCCGTGTTCTACGTCCCCGACGGCGAGCAGTACTACTACCGCGCGCTGATCGACGAATCGTTCGGCGATCTCGACGAGTCGATCGCGTTCTGGGAGCAGTACATCCAGTCCGGCGCGCATCCCGAGTTTCAGCCCCGTGCGCGCCAGCACCTCGACGCGCTGCGCATGCAGCTCAAGAAGCACCCGAAGCGGCCGTCGAAGTGGCCCGATTCGGAGCCGTCGTTTTGACGCGGCTCGCGCTCGTCGCGTCGCTCGCCGGGCTCGCCGCCCTCGCCGCTCCGGCCGCTCCGGCGTGGGCGCAATCGCGGCGCTACCCGCCCGCGCCCAAGGATCCCGATCGGGAGGCCGCGCATCACTCCAAGGTGTGGGAAGACGCGCTCGATCCGGGGCGCGCCCCGTACGAGCGCATGCTGCGCGATGCCAGGCAGCTCGCCGACGATAACTCGATCAAGGACCGCCAGGCCGCGATCGCGATGCTCGACGACGCGGTGAAGCTGCTGCCCGCGCGCTTCGAGGCGTACGCGCTGCGCGGCGAGATCCAGCTCTCGCTCAAGAGCTTCGCGGCGTGCGCCGACGATCTCGCCGCGGCCGATCGCTACGCGCCGCCCGACGAGACGCCCGAGCGCGCGCGCCTGCGCGTCGAGCTCGGCATCTGCCAGGGTCGCGCCGGCCGCTTCGCCGACGCCGAGCGCACGCTCGCGCGCGCGGCGAGCATGCCGAATGCGCGCGGCGACGCGTGGATGCGGCTCGGCGAGGTGCGCATCGCGCTCGGCAAGCTCGACGAGGCGATCGGCGCGCTCGATACCGCCGCCGAGGTCGGCGACGTGCCGATCGGCTTCATGCAGTTCCTGCTCGCGTCCGCGTACGACCGCGCGCGCCTGCCCGGCGAGGCCGCGGCGGCGATGGCGAGCGGCAAGCTCGGCGACAGCTCGTTCGGATCGATCGAGACGCCGCAATATCCGCTGCTCGGCGCCGGCGAGCACGAGTACTTGATGGCGCTCGCTTACCTCTACGCGCAGCCGCGGCCGGAGTACGCCCTGCTCTACTTCCGGCGCTTCGTCGTGCTCGCGCCCGACAGTCCGTGGCGGCGGCGCGCCGAGGAGCATCTGCGCGAGCTGTCGTCGTCCGAGCTGCCGCAGACGGTCGAGCGGCGCTCCGGCACCGCCGTGGTCGATGTCGAGGCGGTGCGCGCGGCGCTCGCGCACGTGATGCCCGCGATGCGCGCGTGCATGGCCAAGTTGCCCGGCACCGCGCTCGAGGTGTCGGTGACGCGCGACGGCCCGCGCTCGCCGCTATCGCGCGATCGCGCGCGCTACACGATGCCGCCGCAGGCGACGACCGTACAGGACCTGCTCGAGCCGCCCGAGGGCGTCGCGCGCGACGACGTCGATGCGGCACAGCGCTGCATCGAGCCGCTCGTCGAGCGTGCCGCGCTGCCGGTGCCGAAGGACCACGACACCTACTACAAGGTGTCGTTCCTCGTGATCAGCCCCTGAGGAACGCGACGGTCACGCCGTCGCCGCCTTCGCTCTGCTCGCCCGCGCGAAACGTCTCGATCGCGCGATGCGCGCCGAGGTGCGAGCGCACCGCCTGGCGCAGCGCGCCCGTGCCGTGACCGTGGACGATGAACGCGGTGTCGCGGTTCGCGAGCAGGCTCTCGTCGAGGAAGCGATCGACGTTCGCGACCGCCTCGTCGACGCGCTGGCCGCGGATGTCGACGGTGGAGTCGATCGTGCGCGCCGTCGCGCGGCCGCCGGCCGGCACGCCGTCGACGAGCACGACGCTCGGTCCCTCGGGCTTCTCCGGTGGCGCCGCTTCGGCACGCTGTCGTTCGGCGGCACGCGCGGCGCGATGCGAGTCGAGCAGCACGTCGGCGATCGCGACGGTCGCGTGCATGCGACCGAGGCGCACCTCGACCTTGCCGTCGTCACCCGGCGCCGCCGCGACCTCGCAGCGCCCGAGCTTGGGCACGATCACCGGCGTGCCAGGCACGAGCTGCTCGCGTGTCGCGGGCGAGCCGGGCGGCAGCTTGCGCCTGGGCTCGTGCTGGGCGACCGCGGCGCCCGGCGCGACCAACCGGCGGTTCGCGGCGCGCACGTCGTCGGGCGTCGCGTTGGCCGCGGCCGCCTTCGCGCGCAATTCGCGGCGCAGCTCCTCGATCTCGCGGCGCGCCGTGCGCAGCGCGGCCACGGCATCGCCGTGCTCGCGCGCGGTCTGCTTCTCGTAACGCGCGCGCGTCTGGTCGCGCTGCGTGATCGCCGCGGCGCGCTCGGCCTCGGCCGCCTCGAGCTCGGCGAGCAGCGCGGCGCGCTCTTCCTCGAGCCGGCGCCGCTGGTCGGCGACGCTCGCGAGCAAGTCGTCGACACGCGCTCCGCCGCCGCCGAGTAATTCCCTCGCGCGCTCGACGACCTGCTCCGGTAAACCCGTGCGGCGCGCGACCGCGAGCGCACCCGAGCTGCCGGGCACGCCGAGGTGCAGCTTGAACGTCGGCGCCATGCGCTCGAGATCGAACCCGACCGACGCGTTCGCGAAGCGCGTGTCGCCGAGGAGGGAGCCGGGCGAGCTTGCCTCGCCCGGCGGGATCGACGCGCCGAGCGCCTTGAGCCGCTCGTAGTGCGTGGTGACGAGCGCGGTCGCGCCGCGCGCGGCGAGTGCCTCGAGCACGGCCTGCGCGAGCGCCGCGCCTTGCTCGGGATCGGTGCCGACCGCGATCTCGTCGACGAGCACGAGCATGCCGGGCGCGGCGTGCGCGAGCAGCTCGCGCAGATTCACGACGTGCCCCGAGAACGTCGACAGATCGTTCTCGAGGCTCTGCGCGTCGCCGATGTCGGTCACGATCGCCGGAAACCAGCCGATCGCGCTGCCGCTCTCGGCCGGCAGGTGCAGCCCGGCGCGCGCCATCACCGCGGCGAGCCCGACCGTCTTCAGGGCGACCGTCTTGCCGCCCGCGTTCGGTCCGGAGACGACGAGCGTCTGCCCGGCCGCGACGGTGACGTCGTTCGCGACGCACCGGCGTTCGGCAAGCAGCATCAGCGGATGCCGCGCGTGCAGCAGCGCGATGCGCGGCGCGTCGTCGAGGATCGGCTCGGCGGCGACGAGATCGTCGGCGAGGATCGCGGCCGCGGCGATCGTGTCGAGCGTCTCCGAGGCGGCCAGCCCGCGCGCGAACGCGTCCGCCTCCTCGGCGATCCAGCCGCTGAACTTGACGTAGATCCGGCGCTCCTCGTCGGCGATCTCGGCCTCGGCGAGCTTGAGCCGGTTGTTGAGATCGACGATCTCTTCGGGCTCGATGAACAGCGTCTGCCCGCTTCCCGACGTGCCGTGCACGATGCCGCGCACGAAGCCCTTGCCGTCGGTGCGCACCGGCAGCACGTAGCGGTCCTCGCGCTGCGTGTAGTACTGGTCTTGGAGATACGGCGCGAACCGTTCGTCGGCGAGCGCGGCCTCCATGCGCTTCTCGAGCTGCGCCTTGAGCGAGGTCGCGGCGCGCCGCAGCGGTCCGAGCGCGTCGCTTGCATGATCGACGAGCCGGCCGTCCGCATCGAACGCCTCGAGGATCGGGTGAAACACGTGGCCGAGGTCGGCGATGTCCGCGGCGCGCGCCGCGAGCTTGGCCGCGTGCTCGGCGTGCTCGCGCAGATGCCCACGCAGCCGCGCGAGCGAGCGCCCCGTCGACGCCACCGCGACCAGCTCCGGCGCGTCGAGCGCCGCCGCCTTGCGCACGCGCTCGATCGCGGCCGCGATATCGGTGATCCCGCCCAGCGGCATCGCCGCAGCTCGCGCGCGCAGATCGCGCGCCTCGCGGATCTCGGCGGCCCGCACGCGCGCGTCGTCGATCGTCTCGAACAGCGCGCCGACCACCGCCGCGCCGCGCCTCGTCGCGCAGCGCTTCGCCCAGTGCGCCACCAGCGTGGCCCAGTCCAGGTCCTCGAGCGTCTTCGCCGCGATCACGACGCGCGATGTCTACTACGTCGGTAGCAGGTCAGCCAGGCTCGGCACGACGCGATTCCGCCCGCCACGCTTGGCCGCGTAGAGATTGTCGTCGGCGCGCTTGATCAGCGCGGCCGCATCGATGCCGGTCTCGCGGTGCAGCGTCGTCACGCCGATGCTGATCGTGAACGGAATCGCCTGGCCGTCGAACGCGCACGGCTTCTGCTCGATCATCGTGCGCAGCTGATCGGCGAACACGATGCCGCCCGGCAGCGGCGTCGACGGCAGCACGCACGCGAACTCCTCGCCGCCGTAGCGCGCGAACAGATCCTCGCGCCGGATGCGCGGCCGGATGCGCTGCGCGAGATCTTTCAGCACGGCGTCGCCGGCGAGGTGGCCGTGCGAATCGTTCACCTTCTTGAAGTGATCGACGTCGAACATCACGAGCGTGAGCGGGTACCCGTGGCGGCTCGCCGACGAGATCTCGCGCTCGAGGAACTCGAGGAAGAAGCGCTTGTTGTGGATCCCCGTCATGCCATCCTGGATGGCCATGTTGTGGATCGCTTCGTGGTACGCGCTCTCGATGTTCGAACCCGACAGGAACTTGTAGATCGCGTCGCCGAACCGCACCTGGTCGGCGTCGTTGAGCTGATGGCTGCGCGTGCAGCGCATCTCGTTGACGAACGTGCCGTTCGTCGAGTTGAGATCTTCGACCCACCAGTTGCCGTCGTCATCGATGAACAGCCGCGCGTGCTGGCGCGACACCGAGCTGCGGCTGACGACGAGCCCGGCCTCGCTGTCGCGCCCCACGACGTACTGGCTATTGGCGAGCGGAATGCGGCGCCCGATGTCGGGCCCGGGCGGATGCAGGTTGACCAGACACGCCTCGCCGGCTGGTCCTTTCTTCTCCGGGCCCAACGGGCGCTGGAGGATCAACGTCCCGCCATCTCGATAATCGTCGGTCACTGGAGCCAGAACCGGGCTGGTTCACCATTTTATATCCCGGTTTACGAGGCGTGTTCAACGCGGCCGACCACGACTTCGAACGACCGCGAGGCGCCCGTCACGACGGGCGCGAGCGTGCCGATCAGGCCGCGCTCGACGACGGCGCGGGCGAAATCGCGGCGCCCGGGGGGGACCTGCTCGACGAGCGCATGGGCAGCGTCGTGGGCGCCGGCGACCGCGACGGCGGCCAGGACGAGGTGACCGGCGGCGGCCGCGTCGATCGCGGCCAGCGCCGCCTGCGCCCCGGCCGTCGCGCCCAGCGCGATCGCGTCGGGGGCCTCGCGGAGGGCGGCCGCGACCGCCGCCGCCATGCCCGGGACGTGCTCGCCGAGCGCGCGCTGACTGACGAGCGGGCTGGCGTGGACGATCTCGATCGCGTCCTCGAACACGATGACGCGGCGGCGCCGCTCGGCGATCGCGCGCACGAGGGCCGCGAGCGCCGTGGTCTTGCCGGCGCCGGAAGCCCCGGCGACCAGCACCAGGCCGCGCTGATCGAGCCAGGCGGCGACCTCGCGCGGCACGCCGAGCCGGTCGAGCGCGGGCGCCTCGCCGACGAGCAGGCGTAGGCTAGCTCCCGGGCCGCGGTGATCGCGCACGAGCGTCGCGCGGACCCGGCCCATGCCGTCGCCGTAGGCGAACGTCGCGAGCCCGCGGCCGAGCCACGCCGCGCGCGCGTCGGCCGGCGCGACCACCCCGAGCTCGCGCGACAGCATCTCCTGATCGAGCGCGCGCTGGTCGCCGAGCGGCTGCAGCTCGCCGCCGACGCGCATCAGCGGCGCCGTGCCGGTCGCGAGGTAGACGTCGCTCGCCCGCGCCTGACGCGCGGCGTGCGTGAGCTGATCGAGCAGCGTGCTGCCGCTACGCGCCGCGACGAGCGCCTCGGCGCCGTACTGACCGCGCTCGATCGGCAGCTCGTCGGGAATCTCGGTCGGCGCGCGCGGCGGATCCGGCGCCTGCGGCTGCGCGGTCTGCGCGCGCGGCACGCGAATCACGGCCACGGGGGCGGTCGATGCCGCGGGGGCGGCCGGTGCCGCCGCCGCGCTCGCGGGCTCGATCGCGACCTGCCACGCGCCGGGTTTCGGCTGCACCACGAGCCCGTAGCGGATGCCGCCGGACTCGATCTCGAAGCGCACCGGCTGCTGCTTGTCGAGCTGCGCGACCGCCGCCGGCGGCGCGACCTCGCGGACGATCGCCACGAGCTGGTCGTGCTGGGTCACCTGCGTCGCGTGGCGGTCCCCGGTCGGAAACCGCATCGTAACGGCCTGCCCCGACGCGAGCACCGCGCCGGCCGCGCCGAAGCGCTCGATGGATCGCAGATAAACATCTATCTTCGCCATGCTCACTCTTGCTCGCTGACGTGGACGATCTCGTCGCGCTGGACGAGAACATGCTCGTGCGCCGTCCACAGCCGCACGAACCGGCCCGCTCGGTTCAGGTGATCGAACGCGCGCGGCCGATCCGAGGGCGCCGAATCGAACAGCACGCCGACGAGCGAGCCACCCGATTGCAGCTCGATCGCGACGCGATGCTGGCGATCGTAGAGCACGATCACCTCGGACGGCTCGTCGTCGAAGTCGCCGCGCGGGTCGTCGCGGCGGCGAATCGCGATCCAGGCGATCGCGTCCTTCGCGTACAACCGCACGCGCGCGTCGACGCGCACCGGGAGGAAGTGTGCGTCGCTCTCGAGCAACGCCGCGAGGTCGTCGAGCAACTGCGCGCGGCCGGTGCGCGGCACGTCGGCGACGAACAGCTCGGCCGCGATCGGCTCGCGCGCGCGCACCGCGAGCCGCACCGGCACGGCGACGGTCGGCACGACGAGCTCCGGCTTCGCGTCCATCGGAGCAATCTAGCGCTTCGCGAGATCTCGCCGCAACCAGCGCTCCATCACGCGCGGGAGCGGATCGGTGCGCAGCTCCTCGACGGCGGCGAGCGGCGCGCGAAACGTGATGCGACCGTGCGACATGTAGACGAGGTCGGTCGCCCAGCGATCGACGAGATCGAAGATGTGGGTGGCGTACAGGATGGTCATCCCGCGCTGCTCGCTCTCGCGGCGCAGGAACTCGAGGAGGTCCTGGCGCGCGACCAGATCGAGATCGCTGGTGATCTCGTCGAGTAGCAGCACCTCGCGCGGCCTCACCAGGCCGAGCAGGAGCTGGACGCGGCGGCGCTGCCCGTCGGAGACCGCGTGCATGTGCCAGTCGAGCTCGACACCGAGCACCTCGACGAGGTGATCGCGCCGCACCGGATCGAGGTCGGACGCGCGCGCGAGGATCTCGTCGACGCGGAGGTCGACATCGAATGGAAAGCGGCCGCCGAGGATCTCGACGCGCGTCGACAGATCGGGATCGTGGAACGCGGCGCGGCCGAGCACGCGCACGACCTCGGGCGCGACGAGGTGCTTGCCCGCGATCACGCGCAGCAGCGTCGACTTGCCCGCGCCGTTCGCGCCGACGACCAGCACGCGCTGGCCGCGCGGCACGACGAGATCGATGGCGTCGAGCACGCGCCGTTTCGTGTTGCGATACTCGAAGTCGAGCCCGCGCACGACGATCGCCGGATCTGGTTCGCCCACCGCCGACGATGTTAGCGCGGGACCTTCGCGGTGTGCGCGCTGAGCCGCTCGTCTTGAACGCGCGCGTGCTCGAGCAGCAGCTGCGTGACCGTGACGCTGAGCTCGTCGCGGCCGCCGATGGCGCAGGGCGAGAACTCGAACTGGCCGTCGCTCCAGTCGAGCAGCTGCATCAGGCGCTGTTTCGGCACGCCGTTGCCGGTGCTGCCTTCGACCTTGAGGATGCGGCCGTCGGACACGAACACGCGCGCGATCTCGCCGTTGCGCAGGAGCAGCAGGATGCCCGATTTGCGCTCGAACTCGAACAGCGACAGCAGGGTGCCGAGCCCGATATCGACGAGGTTGCCGCGCAGGCCGGGATTCGCGATCGGCACGACCGGCGCGACGACGCGATGCACGCGGATCACGAGCTCCTCGTCGAGAAACGGCTTCGGCACGTAGTCGCGCACGCCGGCGCGAAACGCGTCGAGCCGGCCGAGATCGCCTTCGTCGCCGGTCAGCACGAGGGGCACGTCGGCGAGCGTGGAGTGCTCCGACATCGCGTACGCCAGATCGATCCCGTTCATGCCTTCGATCGCGGCGGCCGCGATGATCGCGTCGGGCCGCCACGCGCTGCACACCTCGAGGGCCTCGGGTGCCGACATGCACGCGATCACCTTGAAACCGGCCGACTCGAGGCAGCGCTGCATGCGCGTGCGCAACGGCGGACTCGGCTCGACGATGATGACCTGCGTCGTCGTCGACATGCCCGGGTTCGTGTGCTCGGTGCGAATCGAATCGACGTGCGCGCGCAGCTTCAGCCGCGACGGCGTGTCGCCGTCGATCAGCTCGAAGCCCATCCCCGGATGGCGGCCGAGCGCGCGTGCCGACGACGGCGTGAGCATGTGCGCGACGCGCGCGCGCAGCCCGAGCAACGTGCCGTCGGGCAGCGTGAGGCGAATGTCGGTTTCTTCGCCGACGGGAAGCAGTGCCTCGGTGCGAATGAACATGCCGCGCGCCGAGACGTCTTCGGTCTCGGCTTCGACCGAGCCGGAGGGACGATCGAATTCCACCCGGCATCGGCTGACTAGCCGCAGATCGCGGCCACGGCGCGCGCTTGCCACCACCGAAAGTCTAGCGGGGGCAGATTTTGTTGTCCTGTTTGCGCGCTGCTGCCTATAGAACCGCTTGCATAACAAGGCGTTGACCGATCCATCTTGCGCTTCTCTGAAAGTTTCAAGAATCTCTGAAACATCTTGGAGCATCGGAGTCGGCAGCCATGACGATCGCGATCGACCCGGGCGCTCGGCGCGCCGGCGTAGAAGCAACCGAGGCCACGCACCGGGCAGCTTGCGCCGGCGAAGCGGGCGATGCGAGGAGCTCGCACGCCGGGGCCGGCGACAGCGCCGATGCGGGCGTGATCGAGCGGTTGGCAGTCACGGCCGGCGCTCGCGGCGCGGGCGAGCTCGGTGACAGGCTGAGCGAGCTCGGCCGCTGGGTGCGTGCGGACCTCGTCGATTTCGAGGCCGAGCTCGCGCTGGTTCCGCGCGGCGCGCGCATCGTGCACGCGGCGGCGCATCACCTGCTCGACTTGCGCGGCAAGCACCTGCGCCCGCTGTGCGTCGCGATCGCGAGCCGGTTCGGCGCGGGCTTCACGTCGCGCGCGCGCGCGCTCGCCGTCGCGGTCGAGCTGGTCCACACGGCGACGCTGCTGCACGACGATGTCGTCGACTTCGCGGATCGCCGGCGCGGCGAGCCTTCGGCGCGTGTCGTGTACGGTAACGCGGCGTCGATCTTTGCCGGGGACTGGCTGCTGGTCGCCGCGCTGCGGCGCATCGCGGCAGCCGACATCCCGGGTGTGCTCGATCGCATGCTCGCGGTGATCGACGAGATGATCGTCGCCGAGGCGCTCCAGCTCGAGCGTCGCGGCCGCGTCGAGCCCGCGCGCGGCGACTACTTCCGCATCGTCGAGGGCAAGACCGCGGCGCTGTTTCGCTGGGCGATGGTCGCCGGCGCCCGCGCCGCGGGTCTGGGCGCGATCGAGGAGGCCGCGCTCGAACGCTATGGCCTGCACCTCGGCGTCGCATTCCAGGCGGTCGACGACGAGCTCGACTTCGGCGAAGGCACCGGCAAGGACGCGCTCGCCGATCTGCGCGAGGGCAAAGTGACGTTCCCGCTCGTCGTCGCGCTCGAGCGTTTGCCAGCGCTGCGCGATCGGCTCGAAGGTGCACTCTCGGCGGGCGCGACCGCGGCAGAGCTCGCCGAGCTCGCCCGCTGCGTGCGCAAGACCGGTGCCCTCGACGCCACGCGCCGGCTCGCCGAAGAACACGCGCGCCAAGCGCTCGCCGAGCTCGAGGCGTTGCCATCCGGCCCCGCGCGCGACGCACTCGCCACGGTGGCGCTCGCCTCGCTGGAGCGCACGTCGTGACGCGCGAGCTGGCCCCCCTGCCCACGCTCGGCAGCGGCGAGATGTTCGACCGCATCGCGCCGCGCTACGACCTCGTCAACCGCGTCCTGTCGCTCGGCATGGACCAGCGCTGGCGCCGGCGCACCGTCCGCGCGCTCGCCCTCACCGACCACGCCCGCGTGCTCGATGTCGCGACCGGCACCGGCGACCTCGCGGTCGAGATCGCGCGCGCGCACCCCGCCGCGACCGTCATCGGGCTCGATCCCTCGGCCGGTATGCTCGCGATCGCGCGCACCAAGCTCGAGCGGCGCGGGCTCGCCGACCGGGTCGAGCTCGTCGTCGGCGACGCGTGTGCCCTGCCCCAGCGCAACTGCGCGGTCGACGCCGCGACGATCGCGTTCGGCATCCGCAACGTCCCGGATCGCCCGGCGGCGCTGCGCGAGCTCGCTCGGGTCGTCCGCCCCGGCGGCCGCATCGCGGTGCTCGAGCTCGGCGAGCCGCGGCGCGGCCTTCTCGGCTCGCTCGCCCGCCTGCACTCGCACTGGATCGTGCCGCGCGTCGGCGGCTGGCTCGGCGGGACCCGCGAGTATCGCTATCTCCAGACGTCGGTCGCCGCGTTCCCGCCCGCCGCCGAGTTCGCCGCCATGATGCGTTTGTCCGGCCTGACGGTCATCGAGATGACGCCGCTCGCCTTCGGTGCGTGCACGCTGTACGTCGCGACCCCCGCGGAGGAACCGTGACCGACGTCCCGCATTCGGACGGCCGGCACTCGGACGGCCAGTATTCGGACGGCCGGCACTCGGACACCACGCTCGAGCGTGGGCTGCTGTCCGCGAGCCGGACGACGGCGATCACGCGCATCGGGTTCGCTGCGCCGGTCGCATCGGCGGCGGCGTTCGTGGCGGCGCTGGAGGGCGAGCCCGCGGTCGCCTGGGCATCGCGCGAGCTCGTCCTCGCCGGCCTGGGCGCCGCGCGCGAGCTGCGGAGTGAGGGGGACGAGCGGTGGGCTCGCATCGTGTCCGGCGCACGCTCCGTCGTGGTCGGCCCGGACGTCGGCGAGATCCGCAGCGCGCCGCGCTTCCTCGGCGGCCTGGCATTCTTGCCCGGTGCTGCGGCGCACGGACCGTGGCGCGGATTCGGCGATGCGTGGTTCGTGCTGCCGCGCTGGACGTACACGCACGACGGCAAGCGCGGCGAGCTCGTGCTCGCGATCGACGCGCGCGAGGTCGCGCAGGCCGTACGCTGGCGGACCGAGCTGGCGCGTATCCAGCGCGCGCTGTCCGAGCCGGTCACGGCCCACGCACGGTTCCCGCGTCCAGCGACGTGCGCCGTCGAGCGCGATGATCGCGCGACGTGGCGAGCGCAGATCGACGCGATCACCGCCGCGATCGCGCGCGGCGAGTGCGAGAAGATCGTCGCGGCGCGCAGCGTGACCGTCCAGTTGTCCGGCGATGTCCGTCCGGCGGACCTGCTCGCGGACCTCGATGTCCGGCACCCGGACTGCGTGCGGCTCTTTGTCCGGCCACCGGACGGCGGCACGCTCGTGGCCGCGACGCCGGAGCGACTTGTCCGGGTGACCGGACGAGCTGTCGCCTGCGACGCGCTGGCCGGATCGCGGCAGCGCGATCAGGGCGCGACCGACGCGGCAGTGTTGCTCGCGAGCGACAAGGACCGTCGCGAGCACGCGATCGTCGTGGATGCGATCGTCGCCGCGTTGCACGAGCTCGGCGCGGACGTGTCCGCGGCGGACCAGCCGCGCGTCCGCGCGCTGCGCCACGTGCTGCACCTGCACACGCCGATCGCCGCGATCTTGCCGGCCGCGCGCCACGTGCTCGACGTCGCGGAGCGGCTGCACCCGACGCCGGCCGTCGGGGGTACGCCGGCGCGATTCGCGCGCGAGTGGATCGCCGCGCACGAGCGCGCACGAGGCTGGTACGCATCTCCGGTCGGCTGGTTCGATGGCGCGGGCAATGGCGACCTCGCGGTCGCGTTGCGCTGCGGCGTGATCGAAGGCTCGCGCGCACATCTGTGGGCGGGCGCCGGGATCGTTGCCGGCTCCGACCCCGACCGCGAGCTGGCCGAGACCGAGCTGAAGCTGCGCCCGATGCTCGGCGCGCTCGGCGGCGAGCCGTGAGCCCCGCGGCGCAGACGCTGTGGGCCGAGCTCTTGGCGGCGACGCTCGCGGACGCCGGAGTCGCGACCTGCGTGATCAGCCCGGGCTCGCGGTCGACCCCGCTCGTCGCCGCGCTCGCACGCGACGGCCGCTGCGCGCTGCCGTCGATCATCGACGAGCGAGCCGCCGCGTTCTTCGCGCTCGGCATCGCGCGCGCGACCGGCAAGCCGGCTGCGATCGTTTGCACGAGCGGCAGCGCGGCCGCGCACTACCTGCCGGCGATCGTCGAGGCGAGCGCAGCCGGCATTCCGCTCGTCGCGATCACCGCGGACCGGCCGCCCGAGCTCCAAGCGTGCGGAGCGACGCAGACGATCGATCAGATCGGCATCTACGGTGGCTTCGTGCGCGGCGCGCTCGATCTCGGCGCGCCGATCGCGAGCGTCGCGGCCCTGCGAGCGCTGCGCCGCAAGGTCGCGCAGGCCGTGCAGCTCGCCCGCGGTCCGGTGCCCGGACCGGTGCACCTCGAAGTGCCGCTGCGCAAGCCGCTCGAGCCGAGCGCCCCGGCGACCGCGGACGAGCTCGCCGCGGCGGTCGTGGTGGCTGAGCTCCGCGGCTCCGACGTCGTCACCGCGCCGCCGCGCCTCGAGGCCGACGACGCGACCCTCGTGATGCTGGCCGAGGCGATCGCGCGCGAGCCCGATGGGATCGTGATCGCGGGTGCGTTGCCTGGATCGGCCGTCGCGGCGCGCGAACCGCTGTTCGCGCTGTGTGCGCGCGCCGGCTATCCGCTGCTCGCCGAAGCGGGAAGCCAGCTGCGCTTCGCGGCGCGGCCGGCCGGCGTGACCGCGGTCGATCGCTTCGACATCGTGCTCGCCGCGCCCCGCCTTGCCGGCGCGCGCGCACCGAAGCTCGTCATCCAGCTCGGCGCGGAACCGGTCGGCGCCGGGTGGATCACCGCACGACCGCAGCTGGCCGGCGCGGCGCGCTGGGTGCTCGCCGGTCCGCAGTACCGCGACCCCGACTCGAGCGCCGCCGCCGTGATCGTCGGCGAGGTAGCGCCAGCGCTCGCGCGCGTGGTCGCACAGCTCGGCGAACCGCATGGCGAACGCACGAGCTTTCCGGCTACCTGGCGCGACGCCGAGCGCCGCGCCGCTGCGGCACTCGACCGCACGATCGACGAGCACGCGGGCAACGAAGCCGCCGCGCTGCGTGCCGCACTGGCCGCCGCGCCGCCGCACGCGATCGTCCAGATCGGCAACAGCCTGCCGATCCGCGTCGTCGATCAGGCGTGTGCCGGCGGTGCGCCGCGCACCGTGATCGTCCAGCGCGGCGCGGCGGGCATCGACGGACTGGTCGCGTCGGCCGCGGGCGCGACGGGCGCCGGCGTGCCGGTCTTGCTCGTGCTCGGCGACGTCAGCTTCGCGCACGACGTCGGCGGCCTGCTCGCGGCGCGCGAGGCCACCGCGCCGCTCGCGATCGTCGTCCTCGACAACGGCGGCGGCCGCATCTTCGATGGTCTGCCGGTCGCGCGCGCAGGCCTCGGTGCCGCGTTCGAGCGCCATTTCATCACACCGCCCGACCTCGACCCCGCGGCGATCGCCCGCGCGTTCGGCGCCCGCGGCGTCACCGCCGCCGGGCCCGCCGAGCTCGGCCGCGCCGTCGAGGATGCGCTCGCGATCGCGGGCGCCACCGTCATTCACGCCCCGTGCAGTCGCTCGGGCGCACACGACGTGCGCCGTCACGCGATCGAGCTCGTCGCAATCGAACTGGGAGCAAGCCATGACTGACATCACCTGGACACGCCACTCCGGCTACGAAGACATCCGGTACGAAACCTCGGCCGACGGGATCGCGAAGATCACGATCGATCGGCAAGACGTGCGCAACGCGTTCCGCCCGCAGACGGTCGCCGAGCTCATCCGCGCGTTCGACGACGCGCGCGACGACCGCACCGTCGGCGTCGTGATCCTCACCGGTGCCGGCACCGAGGCGTTCTGCTCCGGCGGCGACCAGCGCGTGCGCGGCCACGGCGGCTACGTCGGCTCCGACGGCGTGCCGCGCCTCAACGTGCTCGACCTGCACATGCGCATCCGCTACCTGCCGAAGCCCGTGGTCGCGATGGTCGCAGGCTTCGCGGTCGGCGGCGGTCACGTGCTGCACCTCGTTTGCGACCTCACGATCGCCGCCGACAACGCGCGGTTCGGTCAGACCGGCCCGCGCGTCGGCAGCTTCGATGCCGGCTTCGGCAGCGCGTACCTCGCGCGTATCGTCGGCCAGAAGAAGGCGCGCGAGGTGTGGTTCCTGTGCCGCCAGTACGACGCGCAGCAGGCGCTCTCGATGGGGCTCGTCAACACCGTCGTGCCGCTCGCCGAGCTCGAGACGACGACGATCGCGTGGTGTCGCGAGATGCTCGCGCTGTCGCCGACCGCGCTGCGTTTCATCAAGCTCGCGATGAACGCCGACTGCGACGGCCAGGCCGGCATGATGGCGTTCGCCGGCTCGGCGACGCTGCTCTACTACACCACCGACGAAGGCCGCGAAGGCAAGGACGCGTTCCTCGAGAAGCGCCCGCCCGACTTCGCGAAGTTCCCGCGGTATCCATGACGACGCGACCGTCGCACGCGCGAGCATGGGTCGGCGCCGCGCGGCCGCGGACGCTGCCGGCCGCGATCGTGCCGGTGGTCGTCGGCACCGCGTGCGCGGAGGCGACGCGCGCGATCGCATGGGCCCCGGCGCTGGCCGCGCTCGGTGGCGCGCTCGCGATCCAGATCGGCACGAACTTCGCCAACGACGTCTACGATGCCGAGCGCGGCGCGGATGGCGCCGATCGTGTCGGGCCACCGCGCGCGGTCAGCGCCGGATGGATCGACGCGCGCGCGATGAAGCGCGCGATGGTCGGCGCATTCGCGGTCGCGTGCGCGTTCGGCGCGTACCTGGTCGCGGTCGGTGGTTGGCCGATCGCGGCGGTCGGCATCGCGTCGATCGCCGCGGGCATCGCGTACACCGGTGGGCCGTGGCCGCTCGGCTATCACGGGCTCGGCGACGCGACCGTGTTCGTCGCGTTCGGGTTGGTCGCGGTGTGCGGGACGGCGTACGTCGAGGTCGGGGCGGTGCCGGCGCTCGCGATCGCCGCGGCGCTGCCGGTCGGCGCGCTCGCGACCGCGATCCTCGTCGTCAACAACCTGCGCGATCGCGTGGGCGACGCGCGCGTCGGCAAGCGCACGCTCGCGGTGCGGCTCGGCCGGCGCGGCGCGCTCGTCGAGTACGTGCTGCTCGTCGCGGTGGCGTATGCAGTCCCGGCGGTGCTCGCGGTGGCGCGCTCGCCGTGGTGCGCGTTGCCGATCGCGTCGTTGCCGCTGGCGGTACGCGAGCTGCGGGCGCTCGTCGCGGCGGCGAGCGGTGGCGAATTCAAGCACTCGCTCGCCGGCACGGCGCGCCTGTTGCTGGTGCATGGCGTGCTCCTCGCGGTGGGACTGTGCGCGTGACGGGCGAGCTCGCGATCGCGACTCGCCGCGTGCGCTGGCCGATCGCGCCGAACGGTCCGGCGCGCGGACGCTTGGAACGCCAAGCGATCATCGTCGCGGTCCGGCGCGCGGACGGTGCGACCGGGCTCGGCGAGGCGGCGCCGCTGCCGGGGTTGTCGAGCGAGTCGATCGACGACTGCGCGCGCGAGCTCGCCGCGGCGCACGCGCTGGCCGACGTGCGGGCGCCGGCGGCCCGGTTCGCATTCGAGACCGCGCTGCTCGTCGCGCGCGCCCAGGCCGGCGAAGCCGTGTGGGCGGCTGCGAAGCCGCTGCGCTGTGCGGTCGTCGTCGACGACGCCGGCGACGCGCTTGCTGCTGCAGGCGCGCGCACGCTGAAGGTGAAGGTCGGCGGCGCGTCGTTCGCAGACGATCGCGCGCGCCTCGTCCGGATCGCGGAGGCGGCGCCACGCGCGCGATTGCGGGTCGATGCGAACCGCGGCTGGCCGCGCGAGGAGGTGCGCGCGCGGCTCGATGCGCTGCGGGCACTGCCGATCGAGTTTGTCGAGGAGCCCTGCGCGCGCGCGCACGAGCTGCTCGACGAGCCGCTCGCGATCCGGATCGCGCTCGACGAGAGCCTCGCGACGCTCGCGCCCGACGCGCTCGCCCGCGCGCTGCAGTCGCCGCAGCTGGCCGCACTCGTGCTGAAGCCGACGGTGCTCGGCGGGTTCGCGCGCTGCCTGGAGCTGGCCGCCGCGGCGCGCGCGCGGGGCGTCGCGCCGATCGCGTCGCACGCGCTCGAGGGGGCGATCGGCACCGCGGCGTGTCGCGAGCTCGCGCGCCTGATCGACGCCGACGTCGACGTCGGCCTCGCGCCGCATCCCGGGCTCGCGCGCTGGTCGGAGGCCGCGTGACCGACGACGACGCGCTGTCGATCCATGCCGCGGCCCGCGAGCACGGCGATCGCGTCGCGGTCGTCACCGCGACGCGCACGATCACGTTCGCGCAAGCCGCTGCCGCTGCCGCCCCCGCTGCCGCTGCCGCCCCCGCTGCCGCTGCCGATGCCGCACCCGCTGCCGCTGCCGCACCCGCTGCCGCACCCGCTGCCGCTGCCGCACCCGCTGCCGCTGCCGAAGCCGTCGTCGCCACGCCGTCGATCGCGACCCTCCTGCGCGTCTACGCGTGCCTCGCCGCGCGCCGGCCGATCGCGCTGCTCCATCCGCGCTTGCCCGCCGCCGAGCTCGCTCGCCAGCGCGCGCTCGTCG
>DASXCY010000062.1:0-10539 GCA_036490935.1 Kofleriaceae bacterium
ACGCCGCGACCTGGACGTCGCTGCGCGAGCTCGCCGACGGCAAGCACACGACCGTCGTCATCGGTCCGGGCACGCCAACGCGCGACGAATTCGATCGCCCACTCGCCGGGCCCGCGCCCAAGCGCGTCGGGCGGCTCAAGGCCGGCTCGCTCGATGATCTGCGCGGGCTCGCCGGCGACCTCGCGGCACTCGCCGAGCTGCCCGACGCGTGGCAGGTCGAGCGCCCCGACGACGTGCGCGCCGCCGCGTTCGACGCTCCCGACGGCAGCACGCGCGTCGTGTTCGTCACGAGCGACGCGCCGCGCGCGGTGACCGCGAGCCTGCTCGTGCCCGGCGGTGTGATCGCGCTGCGCGATCCGCTCGCCGCGGAATCGCTGCGCGTCACCGGCGGCCGCGCCGCGATCGCGATGCCCGCGCGCGGCGTGCGGATGTTCGTCGTCGAGCGCTGACTACTCGGGCTGCGGCTTGTCGTCGTCGCGATCGAGCGCCTCGAGCTTCGCGTCGTGCTCCTTCGCGATCTCGGCCGCGATCTCCGGCGCCTTCTCGACCGGCTCGCCGGCGATGCGCTGCTCGTACTCCTGCGCGGCGATCGCGTCGCGCTCGCGCGCGGCCTCGACCTCGCCGCCGGGTGGCTCGCCGGGCAGCTCGACGCCGAGCTCGCGGACGAGCATCTGGAGGCCCGCCGCGATCGGCAGCGCGAGCAGCGCGCCGAGGATGCCGAGCAGCGTGCCGCCCGCGAGCAACGCGATCAGCACGACCGCCGGCGACAGGCGCAGCACCCGGCCGTACAGCCGCGGGACCAGCACGCGGCTCTCGAACTCCTGGTAGACGAACATCGCGATCGCGACGATCACGATCGACGCCGTGCCGCGGCTCGACACCGACAGGATCGCCGGGGCGCTCGCGAGATAGCCGCCGACGAACGGGATCACGTCGGTCAGGCCCGCAAAGATCGCGAGCGCGAGCGCCTCGTGCACGTGAAACGCGGTGAGTAGCGCGAACGTGAACACCGTGATCGCGATAGACGTGATCAGCTGGCCGCGCATGTAACCGCCGACGATCGTCTTGAGCTCGACGAGGATCCGCGACAGCTTGACGTGGTGCGTGCGCGGCACGAGCGCGTACAGCAGCGCCTTCGCGCGGTTCGGATCGGCGAGCAGGTAGATCGCGAGGAACAGCGTCGTGATCGCGTAGCCGATCGCGGCCAGGATCTGGCTCGAGTACGCGAGCAGATCGTTGCCGGCGCGCACGACGAGGTCATCGAGCGGCACCTCGCGCAGCGCGCGCCCGAACGCCGACGTCCAGCTGTACTGGCTGAGAAACTCGACGATCTTGCGGCGCTCGGACGGCGCGTTGCTGATGATGCCCTTGAGCTGCACGAGCAGCGGCGGCAGCGTGACGAGCAGGATCGCGGCGATGCCGGCCGCGACCACGAGGAAGATCAGCGCGAGCGCGCGGCCGCGCTTGAGCCCGCGCCGTTCGAGCCACGCGACGAACGGATCGAACGTGCCGACGAGCACGAGCGCGACGAGCATCACGACGATGACCGTCCACAGCTCCATCGCGAGCCACACCGCCGCGATGCCGACGAGCACCCACAACAGCGTGCGAGGCGCGAGCTCGATCCGCAGCGTGCGGCGTTCGTTCAACGCCGCGAGTCTAGCCCGGTCGGCACTTCGTCTGCGAAATCGTCGACGCCGATGACGTCCGTCATCGGGCGCACCGGCCGCAACGCACCGACGAGCCGGTTCACGATCAGGACGAGATCGCCGGCTTCGATCGGCTTGGCCAGGAACGCGGCCGCGCCGATGCGCGCCGAGATCTCGGGCGCGTGCGGCGATGCCGAGAGCAGCACGACCGGCGGCGCGTCGGGCAGCGCGGCGATCTCGCGCACGAGCTCGGCCACACCGACGCGCGGATCGTACGAATCGATCACGACGACGTCGATGCCGCCCTCGGACACTCGCAGGAACGCGTCGCGCGACGACTGCGCGAGCAAGACCGCGTGCTGTGCGTCGCGCAAGGCTCCGCCGAGGCGGTCGCGTGTATCCGGTTCGGAATCGACGACGAGGATACTGCCCACGATGCGAGCGTACTCTGGTTCGTCTACGACTTCACGTCCGGCGGCGGGTTCGATTTGCGTTTGGCGCGCTCGTAGCCCTCGGCCCAGCCGATTTCCTTCGTGATGGCGACGGCGTCCTGGATGCGGCTCGGCACGACGACGGTGTTGCGCGCCGGCGTGTCCGTGAGGAGCAGCTCAGCTGTCGCGCGGCGGTCGCCGAGGCTGCGCATCTCGTGAATCGCGGCTTGCCGGTAGCGCTCGGCCTTGCCGCCGAGCCCGGCTTTTTCGCAGAGCGTGGCGAGCAGTTGCTGCACGCGCGCCGCGCCGAGCCGCGACCGCACGCGCTGCGCGTGGAACAGCGCGGCCTCGGCCAGACGTAGTGCACGGTACGAGTCGCCGGCGGCGTCGACCATCTGCGCCTGCGAGCGCAGCACCCGCCAGAATGCCTCGGGGCCGTCGATCGCGGTGAAGCCCTCGCCGAGCGTCGCGAGGTCGACGCACTCGACGAGCTCGCGGTTCGCGGTGTCGGCGTCGCCGCCGCGCAGCAGCGCCTGCGCGAGATCGAGATACAGCTCGCACACGAGGTTCATGTCGCCGGAGCCGATCGCGCGGCCGACGCCGCGGCGCAGCGACGAGATCGCGCCTTCGATGTCGCCTTCGCCGAGCGCGATCGCGGCACCGGCGCGATCGATCATCGAGACGAGCAGCGGCGCGCTCGACCAGTCGCGCGCCTCGGCGAGAATGCCGCGCGCGAGTGCGGTCTCGCCGCGCGTGCGCAGCACGTCGGCGAGCTTGACCGAAAGCGACACGAACTGCAGCTCGGCGCCTTCCATCTCGCCCGACTGCACGGCCTGGCGCACGCACACGAGCGCGCGGTAGTAGAACGAGCCGGCGCCGGCGTCATCGAGCTGGGCGGCCGCGTGATCGCCGCCGGCGCGCAGCAGATCGATCGCCTCGCGCGCGTGCCCGGCGAGGTCGTGGTGGTGGCCGAGCAGGCCGATGTCCTGCGACATCGCTTCGACCGCGGCCGCCGCGCTCGCGTGCAGCGAACGGCGCACGTCGGCCGGCGTTGCGTCGTACACGATCTCGCGCACGAGCCGGCTCGCGAACGTCAACTCGCCCGACGGGTCGCGGCCGAGCAGGCCGCGCACCTCGGCATCGTGCAGCGCGTGCTCGAGCGTCTCGTTCGGCACCATCGCGCGCAGGAAATCGGCGTGCGGCTCCGTGCCGAGCACCGCCGAGGCCTGCAGCACGTCGCGCGTCGCCTGCTGCAGCATCGACAACCGCGCCGCGATCAAGTCGGGCAGCGAGACCTTGGTGTCCTCGGCCTTACCGCCTTCGACCAGGTACCGGACGAGGTGCTCGACGTGGCCGGGATACGCGCGCGTGGTCTCGAACAGCTGCTGCACGAGCGGCAGCCCGCGCATGCCCCCGAGCGCGAGCTGCTTCGCGATCGACTCGAGATCGCCCGACTCGAGCGCGCCGAGGTCGAGCCGCGTCGCCGCGGCCGGCCATTGCTCGCCGAACAGGCGCGTCGCGGTCATCGCGATCGGCGGCAGCGCGAGGTCGGTGACCTCGGTCGCGCGGCGCAGGATCTCGAGGCTGGGATGATCGAAGCGATCGATGTCCTCGCACGCGATCGAGACCGGGCCGCGCGCGGCGGCGCGCTCGAGCGCACGCAGCGCCGACCACACCATCTCGCGCCGGCGCACGACCGGCTCGAGCTCGAGCAGCGTCGTCGGGTGACCGAACAGCTGCGAGATGCCCGGCACGTCGCGCTCGTTGAGGCCGATTGCCATCACCGCGTCACGCAGGTCTTGCTCGCTCGACACCGGCGGCAGCGACAGCACGGCGGCGAGCAGCGACCGGATCGGGTAGTACGGCGCCGCGAGACCGCTCGGGTCGGGGCCGACCTGATAGATGACGCGGCCGTCGTTCGCGAGGTCGCGATACGCGCGATGCAGCAGCGTGGTGCGGCCCGTGCCCTCCTCGCCGATCACGAGCAGCCCGGACGACGGACCGGGCGGGCGGCGCAGGTGCGCGACGAGCGCGGCGCGCTCGTGCTCGCGGCCGGTGAACGGCAGCGGCAGGAGGCCGGTCATCGCCTCGGCGGCAGGCGCGATCTCGAACGTCTTCGACACGCGCTGGCGCGGCGCGCCGCACTCCGGGCAGAACTTGAACGACGGTTGGCACGAGGAGCCGCACGCGCCGCACCGATCGGTCGCGGGCAGGCTGCGCAGGCGCGCGCGGATGCCGATCAGCGCGTCGCGCATCTCGGCCGCCGACGTGTAGCGATCGGTGGGGTGCTTCGCGAGCGCCTTGCCGATGACGATATCGAGGTCCTTCGGCGTGTTCGCGCGGCGCGTCGCGAGCTGGGTCGGCGTCGCCTTGAGATGATTCGTCAGGATCTCGGTCGTCGAGCCCGCGTAGAACGGCGTCTTCTCGGCGAGCAGCTCGTACAAGATGATACCGACCGCGTAGATATCCGACGCGAATGTCGGCGGGCCGCCCGCGATCACCTCGGGCGCCATGTACTCGGGCGTGCCGCTGATCGATCGATCCTCGGTCTCGCGCACGCCGGTCACGAGCCGCGCGATGCCGAAGTCGACGATCTTGACGAGATCGACGCCGGCGCGCCGCTGGTCGACGATGATGTTGTCGCTCTTCAGATCTGCGTGGACGACGCCGGCGAGGTGCGCTTCCTCGATGCCGGCGAGCGACTGCGCGACGAGATCGAGCACGCGCTCGACGCCGAGCGGGCTCTCGTTCGCGAGCAGCTGCGTGAGCGTCGGGCCCTTGACGTACTCCATCGCGAGGTACAGCAGGCCGTCCACCGCCTGGCCGTAGTCGATGATCGAGACGCAGTTGGGATGGTTCAAACGCGACGCGCTGGTCGCCTCCCCGCGGAACCGCATGATCATGCGCGAGTCCGCGGACAGCTCCTCGTTCAGGATCTTGACCGCGACGGTGCGGCCGAGCGCCATCTGATCGGCCTTGTAAACCGCGCCGCTCCCCCCGATGCCGATGCAAGCGGTCAGCTTGAACTTGTCGCCTAGGACTCGTCCGACCAGCTTGAGCGACTTCTGAACCTGATCCTGCACTTGGCTCATTCGCTACGTGCCACCCTCCCCAGCGCGTTCGATCCGTTTTCGCACGAACCGCTTCACGACGCACGCTCGATCACGACGGCAATCCCCTGACCTACCCCAATGCACATCGACGCGAGGCCATACTGCTGGTTGGACCGGGCGACGAGCTCGTGCATCAACGTCAGTACGAGACGCGCGCCGCTCGCGCCGAGCGGATGTCCCCACGCGATCGCGCCACCGTTCACATTTACACGCTCGGGATCCAATCCGAGCTGCTCGACACACGGGATCGCCTGCGCGGCGAAGGCCTCGTTGAGCTCGGCGAGATCGAGCTTTGCCACGCCGAGCCCGGCGCGTGCGAGCACCTTCTTGCTCGCCGGGATCGGCCCGAGCCCCATGTAGCTGGGCTCGACACCCGCGGCGGCTCCGGCGACATAGCGAGCTTTAGGGGATAACCCCAGGTCCGACATCGCGCGCTCGCTGGCGACCAGGACGGCGGCGGCGCCGTCGTTCAGGCCCGAGGCATTGCCGGCAGTTACGGTGCCCTTTGTTGCAAAGGCGGGACGGAGTTTTGCAAGTTGCTCGGGCGTGGTGTCGGGTCGTGGATGTTCGTCTACGACGACCCGGCGCTCGACGCCGGTCTTCTTGTCGACGCCCGTGACGATCGGTACGACCTCGACGGCCATGCGGCCCGACTCGAGCGCACGCGCCGCGCGCTGTTGCGAGGTCAGCGCGAACCTGTCCTGCGCCTCGCGCGAGACGTTGCAGCGCTCCGCGACTTTCTCGGCGGTCTCGCCCATCGCGAGCGTGCCGTGCATCGCCTCCAGCTTCGGATTCGGGAAGCGCCAGCCGAGCGTCGAGTCGTAGATGGTCTGATTGCCGCGCGGGAACGCCTCGCCCGGTTTGGCCATCACGAGCGGCGCGCGCGACATCTGCTCGACACCGCCGGCGATGACGAGCTCGGCCTCGCCGGTCATCACCAGGCGCGCCGCGTCGGCGATCGCCTGCATGCCGGAGCCGCACAGCCGGTTGACCGTGACGCCCGGCACTTCGACCGGGAGCCCGGCGAGCAGCGCCGCCATGCGCGCCACGTTGCGGTTGTCCTCGCCGGCCTGGTTCGCGCAGCCGAGGATGACGTCGTCGATGCGATCGGCCGGAATCTTGGTGCGCGCGACGAGCGCGGCGATGACCTGCGCGGCCAGATCGTCCGCACGTACCCCGGCCAGCGCGCCGCCGTAACGCCCGAACGGCGAGCGAATTCCGTCGACGAGGTAGGCGGGGCGGGTCATTGCGGGGACCATACGCCGAAAACTGGCGCCCGGGATCCGGCGTCCCTAGGGTCGGGCCATGATCCACGACTTCCACGCTGCCGCCGAGCACGACGCGAGCTGGCTCGCGATCCGCCAGCCGGCCGTCATGCGCTTGCTCGAAGCCGAGCTCGCGACCCGCGACGGCGACGCGTTCGCCGCCGGCCTCGAGCTGGCATGCCGCGCGCTCGGTGGGCGTCAGCCGCTCGGCGATCTGCGGCTCGATCACCGCGCGCTCGCCACCGCGATGGCCGCGGTGCGCGGCGGCCGCTGCGACCGTGCGATGGTGCGCTCGCTGCGCGACCAGATCGGCGAGCTTCCGGTCGTGCTGAGCCGCGCCGAAGAAGACGCGGTCGCGACCGTGATCGCCGCCATCATCTGGGCGGTTCTCGACGAATCGGTACGCGATCTCGACGATACTCTGGTCGCATGAACCGACTCGCGTTCGTCGCGGTACTCGCCGCGTGTAGCTTCCAGCACGGTGCCGCGGTCACGACCGACGGCGGCACCGCCAGCGTGCCGCACAAGGCGATGGACGTCGTCGCCGGCGCCGCGCGCATCCATGCCGGCTCGATCCAGATCGACGTCGAGGTCGGGCAAGCCGTGATGGTGCGCCGCGCGACCGCGGGAACCGTGACGATCTCCGGTGCACAGGTGGTGAAGCCATGAGGTTCGCGCTCGCGATCTTGTTCGCCCTCGTGCCCGCTGCCGCGTTCGCGCAAGGCGCGCCGACCACGATCTCGTTCGCCGCGCGTCTCACCGACGCGAACGGCACTGCGATCGCGGGCACTCACGACTTCGCGTTCGCGCTGTACGACGCCGCGAGCGGCGGCACGCAGCTATGGACCGAGACGCAGGCGAGCGTGAGCGTGCCGGTCGACGGCGTCCTGTACCTCGACCTCGGCTCGACGACCCCGCTGACGTCGGCACTCCTCAACGGCAACGCGCGCTACCTCGAGATGTCGGTCGACGGCGTCGTGTCCGACGCGCGCGTGACGATCGAGAGCGTGCCGTACGCGCTCAGCGCGTCGCTCGCGAACCACGCCGCCGATGCCGACGCGCTCGGCGGCCAGCCGATCGGCTACTTCCAGCGCGCGATCGGCTCGCCGTGCTCGAGCGGCAACTACGTGCAGGGGATCGGCGGCGACGGCTCGCTGATGTGCGCGCCCGACCAGAGCGCGATGTATCTGGCCGGCAGCGGCCTCACACTCGCCGGCTCGACGTTCAGCGTCGATGCGAACGCAGTGCAAGCGCGCGTGAACGGGATGTGCGCGACCGGCGCGGTGTCGGCGATCGGCAGCGACGGCTCGGTGACCTGCGCGGCGATCCCGAACTACCTCGCAGGCACGGGCATCACGATCGCGACGAACACGATCGCGGCCGACTTCACGACCGTCCAGCACGCGATCGGCGCGTGCGCCGCGGGCTCGGTCGTCAACAGCGTCAGCGCCGCCGGCGTGCCGACGTGTTACAGCGCCGGCAGCGGCCTGACGTTCGACTCCGGCACGCAAGCGTTCGACGTCGACAAGGCGACGATCCAGGCCAAGATCACGCCGGCGTTCGGCGTCGCGACCGGATCGTCGACGACGAACAGCAACGTCTACACCGATCTCGGGGCCGGCGCCGGGCCGCTGGCGACGGCCACGATCCCGGCGTCGGGCATGGCGCTGGTCACGGTGACCGCGCGCATCTCGAGCCTGAACAGCGGCAACCTCGCGTGCATGAGCTTCGCGGGCGCCGGCGCGACGGCGGTCGACTCGCAGGCGCTGTGCTACGACGGCGGCGACACCGTGCAGTTCAGCGCGACGTATCTCGCGAGCGGCCTGACGCCGGGCTCGCAGACGATCACCGCGAAGTACCGCACGACCGGCGGTCACAACGCGACGTTCGCGAATCGCGCGATCACGGTCGTCCCCGTGCCCTAGCGAGCCCTTAGGGAGCCGTAGCGAGCCTGTCATACGCGGGTACTTTTCGCTGAGGCCGCTCAGGACGGGCTCTGGAGCTCGGCGCGAGCGGCGGCGAGCGCGGCTTCGAGATCGGGTGCGAGGTCGCATGCGACCGCGAGCTCGCCGCCGTCGGGATGCGCGACACGCAGCGATACGCAGTGCAGCGCGAGCCGGTGCAGCGCGAAGCGCTCGCGCCATAGCCGGTTGTGCTCGCCCTTGCCGTAGCGCACGTCGCCGATGAGTGGACACGAGATGTGCTTCAGGTGGCGCCGGATCTGATGCAGGCGGCCGGTGTGTGGACGCGCCTCGACGAGCGCGTAGCGCCCGAACGTATCGCGCCGCCACACCTCGGTCTTCGCAGGCACGCGCGGGCCCCCGGGCTCGCGCGGGATCGCGTGATCGATCTCGACGTGCTCGGGCGGATGGCCGCGCGTGATCGCGAGGTAGCGCTTGTCGGCATCGGCCCACGCCGCCCCGAACGCGCGTGCGGCGTCGCGATCGAGCGCGAACAGCACGATGCCCGAGGCGGCGCGATCGAGCCGATGCACCGGATAGACGTACGCGCGCGCGGCGTCGCGCGCTTGCTGGAGCAACGCGTCGCCGCCGTCGTCCCAGCCGCGATGCGTCGCCACGCCGGCCGGTTTCGCAACCGCGACACAGCGTCCATCGCGGTGAAGGATCGCGACCATCGGATCACGCTAGCATGCGCGCACATGAAGCTCCTGCCCATCTTGATCATCGCCGCGCTCGGCACCGCCGCGCACGCTCGGGTTCACACGCAGCTCGTCGAGTACAAGCAAGGCGATGCGGTGCTCGAGGGCTACCTCGCGTACGACGACGCGGTGAAGGGCAAGCGGCCGGGCGTGCTGGTCGTACACGCGTGGATGGGCCTCGACGACAACGCGCGCCATCGCGCCGAGATGCTCGCGCAGCTCGGCTATGTCGCGTTCGCGGCCGATATCTACGGCAAGGGCATCCGGCCGACCAATCGCGACGAAGCGGGAAAGCTCGCAGGCACGTACAAGAAGGATCGCGCGCTGCTGCGCGCGCGCGTCGACGCCGGCTTCGCGAAGCTGCTCGAGGATCCGCGCGTCGATCCGGCGAAGACCGCCGCGATCGGATACTGCTTCGGCGGCACGACCGTGCTCGAGCTCGCGCGCAGCGGCGCGCCGGTCGCCGGCATCGTGACGTTCCACGGCGGCCTCGACTCGCCGGCGCCGGCCGACGCCCAGCACATCAAGGGCAAGGTGCTCGTGCTGCACGGCGCGGCCGATCCGTTCGAGAAGCCGGCCGACTTCGCCGCGTTCCAGAAGGAGCTCGCCGACGCGAAGGTCGACTGGCAGCTCGTCGAGTACGGCGGCGCCGTGCATTGCTTCACGGACAAGGGCGCCGGCAGCAACGCGTCGACCGGCTGCGCGTACGATCCCAGCGCCGATGCGCGCTCGTGGGCCGCGATGCGCGCGTTCTTCGACGAGATCTTCGGCGGCAAACGCTAGAGGTGCTCGCGGAAGAAGTCGATCTGGACCTGCTCGCGCGCGAGGTTGAGCTTCGGATCCGGGACCATGTGCGTCGCCGACAGCGTGATCACGGTCGCGTACTTGCCGGCGGCGTAGAGCGACTCGACCAGCGCGAGCGTGTGCGCGAAGTGGACGTTGTCGTCGGTGATGCCGTGGATGACGAGCAGCGGGCGCGTCAGCTGCGCGGCGTGGGTGAGCGCGCTCGTGCGCGCGTAGCCCGCGGGGTTGGTCTCGGGCGTGCGCATGTAGCGCTCGGTGTACGCGGTGTCGTAGAGCGCCCAGTCGGTGACCGGCGCGCCCGCGACCGCGGCGTGGAAGATGTCGGGGCGCAGCAGCACGGCCATCGCGGAGAAGTAGCCGCCGAACGACCACCCGAACACGCCGGTGCGCGACAGGTCGAGCTCGTGGTGGCGCGCGGCGAGCGCGGTCAGCGCGTCGACCTGGTCGGCGAGCGGGATCGTGATGAGGTCGCCGAGCACGGCGCGCTCCCACGCGCGGCCGCGGTTCGGCGTGCCGCGGCCGTCGGCGCGCACGACGATGAAGCCGGCGTCGGCGTACCACTGGTCCATCACGTAGCCGTCGCGCGCGACGGTGACCATCTGCGCGTGCGGGCCGGCG
>DASXCY010000063.1:0-52600 GCA_036490935.1 Kofleriaceae bacterium
CGGCGTGATCGAGCCGCGCGTGCACGACCTTGCCCTCGCGGACGAGGATCTGCGCTGACACTCCGCCCTCGGCGTCGCGCAGCTGGAGCAGGCCGGTCTTGCGCTCGAGCTCGACCAGCACGAGCAGCGACGACAGCCCGACCTGCGAGAGGTCGCCGCGCAGACCCGAGCTGTTGAGCTGATCGCGCGTCTCCTGCACGGTCTGCGCGGTGCGGCGCAGCGTCTTGGCGACGCGCAGGTCGAGCTCCTCGAACCGGAACGGCTTGGTGACGTAGTCGTCGGCGCCGAGCCGGAAGCCGCGGATGCGATCGTCCTCCGACGACAGCGCGGTCAGGAAGATGACCGGCAGCATCGCGAGCTCGGCGTGCGCGCGCAGCTGGCGGACCAGCGCCCAGCCGTCCATCTTCGGCATCATCACGTCGGTGATGAGCAGATCGGGCGGGCGGGCGAGCGCGCGGGCGAGCGCGTCCTCGCCGTCGACCGCGGTCTCGACCGAGTAGCCGCGCTTCTCGAGCACGGTCGCGACCATGCGCAGGATCCACGCGTCGTCGTCGGCGACCAGGACGTGAGGCGACATCTGCGTCGATCGAGATTATCACCGGGAGTGCGCGGGAGGGGAGCCCGGATGCTGTGGCGACGGTTCGTCGCGCACCGTATACGTGGTCCACGCACCGCTTGCGCGCACGAGCAGTCGGCCGTCGCGCAGCGCGACGACGACGCGGCGCGCATCGGCGGCGATCGCGACCACCGAACCGGTCGGTCCGATCGCGAGCGGCTCGCGCGTCACCTTGGCGCCGCGCACGACGAGTAGCTCGACGCCGCGCGCGTCGGCGCCGTGCCCGACCGCGGCCGCGTACACGGTGTCGCCGACCGCGACCGACGCGGCGATCGACAGCGGCCCCGGCCACGCGACGATCCGCCCCGAGCCGAGGTCGACGACGCCCGCGCCGCGCTCGGCGAGCGCGAACCGGTCCGACAGCAGCGCGGCGACGTGGTGCGGCGCGCCCTTGATCGGCTTCCACGCCGCGCCGGCGAGCCGCAGGACGTCGCGATCGGTCTCGATCACCGTCCCCGACGCGGAGCCGGCGAGCGCGATCACGGGCGCGGGTGCATCGGGCAGCTTGCTCGGCGCGGCGCCGTCGAGCGCATACACCGCGCGGCCGATCGCGGCGAGCGGGCGTGGTCCGGCGCCGGCGATCGCCTTCGCGTGCGGCGACAGCAGCACGGCGGTCCATGCGTCGCGCGCGAGTCGGAACACCTCGCCGTCGCGCGTGACCGCGAGCCCGTGCGGCGCCGCCGCCACGTCGCCCGCGATCGTGCTCGCACCGCGGCGCAGCCAGCCGGCCTTGCCATCGAACGCGTACAGCTCGCCATGCGGGCCGAGCGCCACATCGGGCGTGACCGCCGCGAGCTTCGGGACATCGGCGTGTGCGGAGCCGCCGAGCACCGCGGCCAGCGCGCACGCGCGCGCGATCATCGTGGTCCGCTCATCTCGCGGAGCCGGAGCCGGGCGCCGATCCGCTGCCCGCGCCCGAGCCGGGCACCTTGTCGGGCACCTTGAAGAAGTCGCACGCGCGGAGCTCGTCCATCGTGTTCGCCTTCATCGCGCAGTCGACCGCGCTCTTGCGCGAGCCGCCCTGGCAGCGCCGGATCTCGCCGTCGAGGCTCTCCTGATCGAGCTGGTTCTCGGTGCCCATCAGGTGCTGCATGTTGACGAGCGCCTTGCGGCAATCCTCTTTCGCGGGCTTGTCGCAAGCGACGAGCGTGGCGAACAGCAGCACGGTGCGCGTCATGCGCTTCATGGCCATGACTGTAGCAGCTCGCGCGCGCGGTCGAGATCCTGGCCGGTATCGATCTCGCGCCAGCCGCCGTCGATCCAGATCGGATCGATCCGGGTGCCGCCGGCGATCAACTCCTGCAACAGGTCGGTGAGGTACGCGTTGCGATAGCGCGCGGCGCGCTGGAACGGCTCGCCGTCGCGGCCCGCGAACCGCGCGGCCAGCCGGTCGAGCTCGCCCGCGACCGCGGTCACGCCGGTCGCGCCGAGCCGCACGAGGCCGATGAACTCGCCGTGTGCGTCGGCGGCGGGCAGCGCGCGCTTGCCGACGCGCGCGATCGCGTCGTGGTCGTCGCAGTCCATCACCTCGGCCTCGTCGAGTGGGTGCTCGGTGCGGCCGTCGTAGATGCGCCGGAATTCGCGGTCCGTCACGAGCCCGATCTCGGCGACACAGCGCGCGCAGCGCTCCGCGACCTCGGACGTGAACACGATGTCGCTGTACGAGACGTACGTCGGCTGGTCGAGGAACTGCCGCGCGCACGCCAGCGACAGCAGCACGTTGTTGGTCTCCCACTCGGTGTTGTCGATGAACGTCACCTTCGGGACGAGGTCGCGCACGAACCGCTCGAGCACCCGGCCGCGATAGCCGCGGATCACGACGAGCTCGTCGACGCCGACCGCCTCGAGCGCGCGCCACACCCAGCCGAGGATCGGCCGGCCGGCGACGTCGACCATGCACTTCGGCAGCTCGTCGGTGTGCTCGCCGAGCCGCTTGCCGCGGCCGGCCGCGATCAAGATGCAACGCTTGATCATTTGAACCGCCCCAACCGGAACAAGATCGCCGCGAGGCTCTTCAGCAGGTACAGCGCGTTCACGGCCGCGTAGGCCCAGAAGTAGATGTCGATGCGATCGACGACCGCGCAGATCCACAGGTACTGCGGGTAGTGCACGACGACGCGCGCCGCCCACTCGACGTACGCGAGCGGCCCGCGCTTCGCCATCTCGGCGGGCTGGCCGTCCTCGTTCGGCGGCTTCGCGCCGTACTCGGGGCGGCGCATGAACGACGTCAGCGCGATGCCGGAGGCCAGGCAGAACAGCCCGGCCAAGCCGACCAGCAGCAGGCGGTCGTCGCCGGTCTCCTGCCACAGGCGCACCGCGACGCAGCCGAACAGCAGCATCGCCTTGAGCTCGTCCATCAGGAAGTCGAGCAGGTGGCCGAGCGGCGAGGCCATCTTGCGATGGCGCGCGAGCTGCCCGTCGGCGCAGTCGAGCACGAACGAGAATTCGAACACCGCGGCCGCGAGGATGAGCCCCGCCCAGCCCGGCCACGCCGCGAACATCGCGCATGCCCCGGCCGCGATGAATGCCGAGGCGAACGTGATCTGGTTCGGCGTGATCGGCGTGCCGCGCACTGCATACACGACCGCCGCCGCCGGCGGCCGCGCGACGTGCTCGGTGAACCAGTTGATGTCCTGCTTCTTCTTCGAGGCCCGATAGATGGCCGCGATCTCGGACCACATCGGCGGCATCCTGCCACGACGCCGAGCCTGCCGCCGCGCCTGGGGCAATGGTACGCGTTTTCGCTTGCTCCCGTCGGGGAGGCTGGCTAGGGTCCCCGCACACTTCAAGCGCAGACAAAGGGGTTTAGGATGCAAGAGCACACGATCCCCGAGTCTCTCATCGAGCAGATCCGAACGGGCAAAGCGGCCCTGGTCGTCGGTGCGGGAATCGGTGTCCCGAGTTGGAAGCAGATGCTGGAGCGCATGACCACCGCGCTCGGCACTCGCGGTCGCGAAGGCGACGACGTCGCCACCAAGGACCTCGAGCGGCTGCTCAACAAGGGCAGCCTCGTGCGCGCGGTCGGCTTCCTCGCGCGCGCGCTCGGCGAAGATGTCTGCGATCGCATCGTGCAAGAGGTGTGGGCGTCGCCGGCCGATGTGCCGGCGCTGCCCAAGGCGCTCTCGCAGCTGCCGTTCCGGCACATTTGGACGACGTTCCCGGGCGACATCCTCGAGCACGCGCTCGAGACGCAGTCGCCGGCCGAGTGGCCGCCCGCGCGCATCGTCACGTACACCGAGCTCGGCGAGCTGTCGCCGCGCCGGCGCACGCTCGTCAAGATGCTCGGCAACTTCGAGACGTACGTGGTCACGCCGCATAGCGTGCGGCGCGCGCTGTCCCGCGCGGTCGACCTGCGCGAGTACGCGCGGCAGCTGTATGTCGAGGGCTCGCTCGTGTTCGTCGGGTTCCGCTACGGCGATCCCGACCTCAGCGCGCTGCTCGATCGCGTGTTCGGCATGTTCGAGCCGCCGCGCGGCACGCACTACTTCCTCGGCGCGGGCGTCGGACCGGTCACGGTCGACGAGCTGATGGCCGAGCATCACATCGAGGTCGTCAACCTCGAGGGCAAAGGCGCGGACGAGGTCGCCGAGCGCAGCGTGCTCGAGTGGCTCGACGCGCTGCACGCTGCCTGCGACAAGGCGCAGATCACGCTCGTGCAGACGCGGCCCGACGCCGACGATGTCGAGGGCTGGACCGCGCTGCTCGGCGAGGGCGGCGACGAGGCCAGCGAGGCGCGCGACGCGCTCGACCTCATCCAGCGCAAGGCGCGCGAAGGCAAGAAGTGGGACACCGTCGTCGAGGTGCTGCTCGGCAAGATCGAGCACGCGTTCGACGACCAGCGCCCCGCATTCCTGCTCGAGCTCGCACACGTCTACGAGACCGAGGTCGGCGATCTGCGGCGCGCGTTCGAGGCGGTCACGACCGCGCTGCGCATGGCGCCGGCCGACGACACCGCGGTCGCGATGGCCGAGAAGCTCGCGGCCGCGAACGGCAGCTGGGCCGACCTCGTCACCGAGGCGTCGGAGATCGCGACCGAGGCGACCGATCCCGCGCTGGCTTCGAAGTGGTGGGCGCGGCTCGGCGGCTGGTACTCGAGCAAGCTCGATCGCCCCGACTATGCGGTGCCGAGCCTCAAGCGCGCGCTCGAGCTCGATCCGCAGAATCGCGACGCGTTCACCGCGCTCGCCGAGGCGTATCGCAAGCAGCAGAAGTGGGCGGACCTGTCCGACACGCTGCGTGCGCATGCCGAGATCGAGCAGGACGTGAAGCTCAAGGTCGATCTGTTGATCGGCCTCGGCGACCTCGCCGAGACCCAGCTCGCGTCGACGGCCAAGGCGGTCGAGGCGTATCAGCTCGCGGCCGATCTCGACGAGACGCACGACGACGCGCTCGCCGCGCTCGAGCGGCTGTATCGCCGCGACGAGAACTGGGCCGCGCTCGCGAAGGTACTCGATCGCCGCGCCGAGATCAGCCACGACCACGGCGACGCGAATCGCGCCGCCGCGATCCGTCGCGAGCTCGCGACGTTGCGCGCCGAGAAGCTCGGCGACCTCGAGGGCGCGATCCAGCGCTACGAGGCGACGATCGCCGCCAACAGCAGCGACGCCGCCGCGCTCAAGGCGCTCGTCGAGCTGTACGACAAGACCGGCCGTACCGAGGATTACCTCCACGCGATGGAGCGGCTCGGCCAGGTCGCGCCGGAAGGCGAGAAGCTGTCGACCTTGCGCAAGCTCGCCGCCGAGCTCGAGGACCGCGATGCGGCCCGCGCGCGCGACGCCTACGACAAGGTGCTCGCGATCGACGCGAGCGCCGACGACGCGCACCGCGGCCTCGAGCGCATGTTGCGCGCCGAGAGCAAGTGGCCCGACCTCGTCCACCAGCTCGCGCGCCACGTCACGGTCGCGAAGACGCCGGCGCAGCGCGTCGAGCTCCACCTCGAGGCCGCGCAGGTCTACGAGGTCCAGCTCGACGACGCGCGCAACGCGATCGATCGCCTGCTCGACGTGGTCGCGATCGAGGACGCGAACAAGACCGCGCTCGCGGTGTTGCCGCGCCTGTACACGCGCACCGAACAGTACGAGAAGGCGGTCGACGCGCTGGTCAAGCACGCGTCGCTCGAGACGCTCGACGCGCAGCGCGCGCCGCTCTACGCCGAGGCCGGCCGCATCGCGGCCGAGCACCTGATGGATCCCGAGACCGCGCAGCGCCACCTCGACAAGGCGCTCGCCGCGGATCCCGAGAACCTGACCGCGCTGGTCACGCTCGCCGCGCTGCACGAGAAGCGCGGCAACTGGGAGAAGGCGGTCGAGCTCGCGTTGCGCGGCGAGGCCGCGAGCGCCAGCCGCGCCGAGCGCATCGGCCTGGTGTGGCGTGCGGCCGAGCTCGTCGAGGCCAAGCTCGCCGATCCCAGCCGCGCGCTCGAGCTGTACGAGCGCGTGCTCAAGCTCGATCCCGATCACGTCGCGGCCGGCCAGCGGGTCGCCGATCGGCTCGTCGCGGCCAAGCGCTGGGACGACGCGCTGCCCGTGCTCGAGATGCTCGCGCGGCAAGCCGAGGGCCCGAGCTCGAGCGACAAGGCCGAGCGCGCGCGCCGGCATGGTCAGCTCGGCCAGGTCTACGAGGAGCTGCATCGCATCGAGAAGGCCGCGCGCCACTACCGGCTCGCGGTCGAGGCGATGCCCGACAGCCTCGAAGCCGCGATCGGCCTCGCGCAGGTGCTGATGGCCGAGGCCAAGGTCAACGAAGGCAGCGCGGCTGCCGGCGACATGTGGAAGGAAGTCGATCGCCGCTATCGCGAGATCCTCGCGCGTCATCGCACGGGCATCAGCGACGGCCAGGTCGCCGACATCTGGTACCGGCTCGGCGCCGCGTCGCGCGCGCTCGGCGAGGACAAGAAGGCGGAGATCAGCTACCGGCGCGCGCTCGAGAAGGATCCGCTGCACGAGCCGACGCTCGAATCGCTCGTCGAGCTCGGCGGTGCACGCGGCGAGTGGCGCACGGTCGCCGAGGCCAAGCGCGCGCAGATCGACGCGCTCGCGAAGCGCCCCGACAGCGACTATCACCGCTCCAAGCTGTTCGAGGAGATCGGCGACATCTATCGCGAGCGCTTGAAGGACGGCACGTCGGCGACGCACGCGTACCTGGAAGGGCTCAAGATCGCGCCCGCGTCGCGCGTGTTGCTCCACAA
Organism: Kofleriaceae bacterium; assembly: GCA_036490935.1. Taxonomy (GTDB): domain Bacteria; phylum Myxococcota_A; class Polyangia; order Haliangiales; family Haliangiaceae; genus JABFXX01. Next base: position 6,804 of record DASXCY010000063.1, read on the forward strand.
GCTGCTCGAGGCGTTCACCGATCAGCGGCAGTGGCGCAAGGCAGTCGAGACGCTCGACCAGCTCGTGGCGATCGAGGATTCGCCCGAGCGCCGCGCGCGCTTCCACTACACGGCCGCCGTGATCGCACGCGACGAGCTGCGCGATGCCGAGCTCGCGGTCGAGAAGTTCCACGCCGCGCTCGACGACGCGCCGCGCACGCCGAAGGCGTTCGACGGCGTCGAGAACCTGCTGGTCGAGCGCAAGGACTGGAAGAACCTCGCGCGCGCGTATCGCCGCCAGCTCAAGCGAATGGGCGAGGACGCGCCGACCGAGGAATTGCTGGCGCTGTGGACGAAGCTCGGCGACGTCTGTCTCGATCACCTCGGCGATACCGAGGCCGCGACCGAGGCGTACCAGGTCGCGTGCGAGCTCGCGCCCGATGAAGTCGCGCGCCACGAGCAGCTCGCCGACCTCTACCTCGAGGCCGGCGATGCGCGCCGCACCGACGCGATCGGGGAGCTGCAGTATCTGCTCTCGCACGCGCCGGATCGCACCGAGCTGTACAAGGCGCTCGCGAGCCTGTATCGCGCCGAGCACGAGCTCGACAAGGCGTGGTGCGTGGCGCAGGCGCTGGTGTTTCTCGGCGCGGCGTCGAGCGAGGAGCGCCTGCTGTACGAGCGGTTCCGGCCGCCGCAGTTCTCGCCCGCGCCGCGGCGCTTGACCGAGGAGCTGTGGCAGAAGAACGTGATCCACCCGCGCGAGGACAAGCACGTCGGCGCGATCTTCAGCTCGACGATCGGCGCGATCGCGGGCGGCGCGGCGCAGCCGATCACGGCGTTCGGGCTGACGCCCGAGACGCGCGCGGATCTCGACCGCGATCCGCGGCCGGTGTCGCGCATCGTCAAGTACGTCGCGGGCGTGCTCGCGATCGACCCGACGCCGATGGTGTGGCTGCAGGAGGGCGGCGATGGCCTGCGCGTCGCGAACACGGTCGGCCTGGGCAGCGAGCGCGGCAAGCTCGTGCCGTCGCTGCTCGTCGGCTCGCCGCAGCTCGGCAAGAGCGACGAGCGCGAGCTCGCGTTCGAGGTCGGCAAGCGCATGGCGTACCTGCGGCCCGAGCGGTTCGTGACGCTCGCGGTCGGCACGCTGCCCAAGCTCGAAGCGGCGTTCACCGCGAGCGTGCTGGCGAGCCGCGTGCGCATCGCCGCGCACGACGGCCGGCCGTTCGGCGACGCCGCGAACGACGATGCGATGAAGCTCGCGTCGTCGCTGCAGAAGCAGGTGCCGGGCCCGCTGCTCGAGCAGGTCGCGGAGATCTCGAAGTCGCTGTCGGGCCGGCTCGGCAACGGCCTGGTCTCGAACTGGCGCGCGGCGACGGACCTGACGGCGAACCGCGTCGGGTTCATCGTCTCGAACGACTTCGAGACCGCGGCGCGCGCGATCGCGACCGAAGGCGCGAGCCTGTCGAGCATGTCGGTCAAGGAGCGCCTGCGCGACCTGCTCGCCTACGCGGTCAGCGAGCCGTACTTCCAGGTCCGCCGTCACCTCGGCTTGCACATCCGCGGCGAGGTCACGGCCTGAAGCAGAGGGCCTCGGGTCTCGGGCTTCGCGCTTCGGTCAGAGCTCTGATCGTGCTCGCTGCCTGCGGTGCGCCGCCGGCGCCGCCGGCGAAGCCGGTCGTGGTCGAGCGGCCGATGCCGAAGCTGCTCGCGCCGATGCCGGCCGATCCGGGCGCGCGCGGCGCCGCGTACCTGGCACAGGTGGCGCTGCGGCTGCAGCCCGGCTGGGGCCAGTTTCTCGACGACTGCCGGCTGCGGCTGCCGGAGAGCCACCCGCTCAACCGGCTCGAGCTGGCCGCGCGGATCGAGCTCGAGATCGATGGCGCCGGCCGGATCACCGACGTGCAGCTCGCGACGTCGGGCAACCCCGACTTCGATCGCGCGGTGCGCGACGCGCTCGCCGATGCCTCGCCGTTGCCGGCGCCGCCGCCGGACCTCATGTCCGACGACGATCGCGTCCACGTGCGCTGGCTCTTCGCGCGCGATCGCAGGCAAGCCGGGCCTGCGACCGCCGAGGTCGCGTTCGTCGAGCTGCCGCTCGGCGGCGTGATCGAATACTGGCTCGACAACCACGAGCTCGCGCGCGCGGCCCGTCGCATCGCCACCGCGCCACCGGATGACGTGCGCACCGCCGCGATCCAGGCGCTCGCGCTCGCCGTGCTCGAAGAGGCTTTCCGCAAGACCGAAGACGCCGGCGTGCGCGCGGCGCTCGACGCGGTTCGCGCCGCGAAGCTCCGCGAGCTCGCCGGCGACGTCCACGGCTTCCTCGCGCCGACGTTCGATGCCGATCTTCGGCGCTCCGCGATCGCCACGATCCGCGCGCTGAACGACACCGGCGCGGTGTCCGAGCTCGCGCGCCATCTCGCCGAAGATCTGCACACGCAGCTCGCCGCCGCCGAAGCCGCTGCGCTCGTCTCGCTCGGGTCCGGCCAGGTCGCCGCCACGGCGCTCGCCGCCGCGCTCGACACGCCCGGCGACCCGGATCCGGTCGCGCTCGAAGCGGCCGGATCGGTCGCGGTCCCGCAGCTCGCGCACCGGCTCGCCGGCTGGTCGGCGCGCGGCGATGCCCGCACGCGCGCCGGAGTGTGCGCGGTCGCGCCGCTCGCCGATCCCGCGCATGCCGCACGCTGGATCGACGCCGGGCTGCGCGACGCGGACGCCACGGTGCGCGCGCGCTGTGCCGAGGCCGCCGGCGTGCACGGCATCAAGCCCGCGCTGCCGCGCTTGCGCGAGCTGACCCGCGATCGCGATCGCACGGTGCGCGCGCGCGCCGTCACCGCGATCGCCGCCGTGTATCCCGCGCACCTGCCGCACCTCGCCGACGATCCCGCGGGTGAAGTCCGCGCCGCGTACGCGGCCGCGCTCGCAACCGATTCCGCCGAGCTGCGGGCGCTCGCCGACGATCGCGATGCCGAGGTCCGCGCCGCCGCGTGGGCCGCGCTCGTCGCGGCCGGCGTGCACGACGCCGGCGCGCGGGCCGTCCACGATCCGTCGCCCGAGGTTCGCCGCGCGGCGGTGCCGGCGCTTCCCGACGACGTCGTCGAGCGGCTCGCCTCGGCCGACGATTCACCCGACGTGCGCGGTGCGGCGCTCGTCGAGTGGGCGCGCCGCCGCGGCCGCACCGCGAGCGAGCCCGTGCTGCTCGCGCGGATCGCCGAGACCCAGCGGGGCAGCCCCGACCGCGTCGCCGCCGCGCTGGCGTGGTTGCTCGCCCGCTAGTTCCGAGCCACGATTGCGACGTGCAGCGGCTCGCTCCGGTGGTCTTCGCGTTCGCGGTCGTCGCGCCGGCGAGCGCCGAGCACGCGGGCCGCGTCGTGATCGTCGAGCACACCCCGGCGCGCGAGGTGTTCGTGCCCGCCGGCGACTTCACGATGGGCCTCGGGCCCGAGCTGGCCGACGAAGCCGAACGCCAGTGCAACGAGCTGTTCGCGATGCAGGACATGTCGGACCAACAGCTCGGCGGCTCGAACGGCGCCGTATGCCAGAACTACCGCGCCGAGCTCGACGACATGTCGCTGCGCAAGGTCACGCTGTCGGCGTTCGCGATCGATCGCGACGAGGTCACCGTCGCGGAGTTTCGCGCGTGCATCGCCTCCGGTGCGTGCCCGCTCGATCCGATGATCGACGGCGACGAGCGCTACCTGCGCGACGAGTGGCCGATGGTCAACGTCACCTGGGACGAGGCGCAGCAGCTCTGTCGCTGGCGCGGCGGCCGGCTGCCGACCGAAGCCGAATGGGAGCGCGCGGCGCGCGGCACCGACGGCCAGCTCTGGCCTTGGGGCAATGCCCCGCGCGACACCGACTTCAACCACGGACGCGCGCGCAACAGCACGTTCGTCGATCTGCGCCGCACGCCCGCCAATCTCGCCCAGCCGTTCGAGTTCGCGGGCGACCCCGACGCCTCCGACGGCGCGGCCGTGCTCGCGCCCCCCGGCAGCTATCCGTGGGGCGAGGCCCCCCGGCACGGCGGGCACGGCGCGCGCGACATGGCCGGCAACGTCGCCGAGTGGACCGCCGACGCGTGGGGCCTCGACGAGCGCTACCGCGGCTATCTCGATCTACCCGGCTGCACGCTCGACGATCCCGACGCCGAGAACGCGCACTGGCACTGCATCAACCCCACGCGCGATCGCTCCGACGGCCCGTGGCGCGTCGTGCGCGGCGGCTCGTGGCGCCAGCCCGCATGGCAAGGCCACCCGTACCTGCGCGATCCGTTCAACTATCTTTACGACGGCCACCGCCGCTTCGCGCACATCGGGTTTCGCTGCGCGCGCAGCATCTGACGCGGCGCCCTACGGCGCGTCGAGGAAGACCTTGGCGTCCATGAACACCTTCGCGTCCATGAACACCTTCGCGTCGATCCCGGCGTCGACCTGCGGCGGCACGCTGGCGTCGATGCCGGTCTCGGTCACGCTATCGCACGTACCGGTGGCGGCCTTGCACACGAGACCGTCGGCGCAATCGGAGTTGACCTGGCAGCGATCGCCTTTGCCCTGCCTGCAGGCGGTGAGGGCGGCGGCGGCGACGAACACGACACACAACAGCTGCTTCATACAGCCTCCTCGAGCGGCGGGACCTCGATCCATTCGACCGCGGTCACTTCATACTCGCGCTTGCCCTTCGGGCTTTGCACGACGACCAGGTCGCCAACTTCCTTGCCGATCATCGCGCGCGCGACCGGCGCGCCGATCGAGATCCGGCCCTTCTTGATGTCGGCTTCGTTCTCGCCCACGATCGTGTAGCGCTGCGTCTCGCCGCTTTCGCTGTCCTCGATGGTCACGGTGGCCCCGAATTTGACTCTCGTACCCGACAATTTGGTTGGATCGATTACTTCGGCGAGTGCGATTTTTGCTTCGAGCTCGCGGATTTTCGCCTCGATCAGGCCTTGCTCTTCTTTGGCCGCGCTGTAATCGGCGTTCTCCGACAGGTCGCCATGGCCGCGCGCGATCTCGATGGCCCGGCTGTTGGCCGGGCGGTCGACGTTCTTCAGCCGCACCAGGTGCGCTTTCATCGTCGCGTAACCCGTGGGGGTCATCGGGTATTTCTCGCTCATGGCGCGTGAGGATTCGTACTCCCAAGCCCGCCGCGTCGCAAGCAAGCTAGCGAGCTACGGACAGGTATCGCAGCCCGAGGCGTTCGAGCTGCAATTGCCCCCGCCGCCGCTGTCCACGCACGTCATGCCGTCTTGCATCGGGCACGTGTTGCCGCAGATGCCGCTGTTGCAATGGACGTCGCACGCGCACGACGAGCTGCAGTCGATCGCGCCGCACGAGTTGCCGGAGTTGCAGGTCACGTCGCAGCTCGCGGTGCCGCAGTCGACGACCGCGCACGTGTTCGGTCCGTCGCACGAGATCGTGCAGCCCGCGCCCGCGGTGCAGTCGACGTTCGAGCACGAGTTGGGGTGGTTGCAGTTGATCTGGCACTGCCAGCCGGCGGGGCAGGCGACGTTACCGTTGCCGTTCGCGTTGATCGTGCAGGTCGGCGGCGTGGTCGTCCCGTCGCAGCCATCGCTGCAGTCGTCCGGGCAATCGGTCGTGCAGAAGCCGTCGTTGCACACGCGCGGCGCAGCGCAGTCCGCGGTGGTCGCGCAGCGCAGCTGATCGGTCTTGTAGTCGACGGTGCACGCCATCCACGCCGCGATGCACGCGACGATCGCGCCGGCCTTCACCATCGCCCACCGATCACGAGCGTCGCGCCCGTTCCGCTGGGCGCCGGCACCGGCGCCACCGTGGTCACGTGCTCGCGATGATCTTTCCACAAGTAATAGCCGCCCACGCCACCCGCGATGACGCCCAGTAGCACCATGCCGTTGCCCCAGTTCGCATAGCTCTGCGCGTGATTCTCGAGGGCCACCAAGCTCTGGACGTCCTTCGACGTCGCCGGTAGCGGCGTCGCATCGATCTGGCCCTGCAAGCTGTCCTCGTTCGCCCACAGCGCGATTCCGATCGCGACCGCCACCACTCCGCCCGCGACAAATCCCAGCCCCAATTTCTTGTCTCCGCTCCATCCCACCGTCGCATTGCCCGAGCCCGAGCCCGAGCCCGCTTCGGAGCCCGAGCCCGAGCCCGAGCCCGAGCCCGAGCCCGAGCCCGAGCCCGAGCCCGAGCCCGAGCCCGAGCCCGAGCCCGAGCCCGGCTCCGCCACCACCGTCCCTCCAAACAACGGCTGCAGCTGCCCACCCACCGCCTCGGGATCCCCGACGATCGCCACCTGCTCCCTCATGTTCCCCTTGATCGCGCGCCGCACGACGAACGTGGTCTGCCCGGCCGCGGTCGTCGCCGTTCCCCACACCAGCTCGTCGGCCGACAGCGTCGCCAGCACGGTATCCGTGCACGCCGGCTGCGCGGGGTCGCAGCCGACCATCGCCGCGGTATCGGCGAACGTCGCGTCGCCGGTCGTGACCGTGCCGGGCAGCTGGTGCGCGAGCTTGTCGACCTGGGCGTCGAGAGCCTTGCGCAGCGCCGGGTCCGCGTTGCCGTCGACGGGCAGCACGAACACCTTGCGTGGCGCTGCCTGCGCGAGCGCCGCCCCGACGACGATCGCGACGACCAGCACCGACCGCACGGTCATAGACGTTCCAGGCGCTGCCGCACCGATGCCGCGTCGCTGGCGTTCGGCGCGAGCGCCAGGTAGCGCTGGAATGCGCTCTTGGCCTGCCCGCGCTCGCCGAGCTTGTCGTAGACGTTGCCGAGCGCGCGCCACGTCGGCGCGTAACCGGGCCGCGCGGCCTTCGCCTTCTGCAGCAGCGCCGCGGCGCCGTGTACGTCGCCCTTGACGAACGCTTGCACGCCTTGACGGTACAACGCTTCCGCTTCGGAAGCTGCGGATGACGGCGTGGCAGGTCGGGGCGCGAGATGGTGTGCTTCGGGCGGCGGCGGCGGCGGTGGCGTGGGAGACGGAGCCGGCGCGGTCGCGATCGGGCTCGGAGTCGGGCTCGGGCTCGGGCTCGGACTCGGGCTCGGCGCCGGAGTCACCGGCGCGGCCACCGGTGGCGGCGTACTCGCCGCATCGCGGCCGGATCCACCCGCGGCGATCGCGATGATCGCGATGACCGCGATCGCGGCCATCGCGCCACCCGCGACCAGCCACGGCTTGCGCAGCAGCGCGCGCGCGCCGAGCTCCGGGGCCGGCGTCACCTGCGTCTCGAGATCGGCGGGGTCCGCCGTCACGTGGTCGGGCGGCTTGTCGTCGATGACCGTGGCCGTGTCGAACTGCCGATCCGGAGGCACCGGCGTGCCGTGCTGGGGCGTCATCTTCGGGAACCGCGCCGAGAACTCGCCCGCGGTCGGCGTGCGGCCGCTGCCGTCGGCGCGCGGCGCCGGCGCCGGCGCGAACGCCGCGTCGACGACCTCGGCGCTGGCCGAGCCCTTCGCGACGACCTCCTGCACCAGCTTCTTGCGCGCGTCGATGTGCGGCTTGAACGTCTCCTGCATGTAACGCGCGACGCGATCGTTCTTCGCGCCGTAGCCGTGCTTGCGGAGCACCTCTTCGATGTCGACCGCGAGCTCCTTCGCGGTGAGCTGGCGGCGATTCGGATCGCGATCGAGCGCGCGCACCACGATCGGATCGAGCTCGGCCGGCACGTCGCTGTTGATGCGCGACGGCGGCGGGATCGCCAGCTCGAGCACCTGACGCATCGTCTCGCCGTCGCTGCTGCCGCGGAACAGCCGCTTGAGCGTGAGCGCCTCCCACATCACGCAGCCGAGCGAGAAGATATCGCTGCGCCGATCGCCGGGTGCGCCCTTGAGCTTCTCGGGCGCCATGTAGCTGAACTTGCCCTGGACCTTCGATTGCGTCTTCGCCGATTGCGACGCCTTGGCGACGCCGAAATCGACGAGCTTCACCTGGCCGGTGTAGAGCACGACGATGTTGCCGAGCGAGATGTCGTGATGGACGAGCTCGATGTGCTCGCCCGACATGCTGCGTAGCTCGTGCGCGGCGTCGAGGCCTTCGGCGGTGTCGGCGATCAGGCGCCCGGTCGATAGCGGATCGAGCCGCTTGCCGTCGCGGCCGGCGCGCAGCACGGCGAGCAGCGGCTCGCCCTCGAGGTACTCCATCGCGATGAAGTAGCGGCCGTTGGCCTGGCCGAGATCGTAGATGTCGACGACATTGGGATGCTTGACGAGCGCCGCGACGCGCGCTTCGTCGAGCAGCATGTCGACGAACGCTTTCTGCGAGGCGAGGTTGTCGTGGACGAGCTTGACGACCACGAGCTTCTCGAACCCGGCCGGTCCGCGTTGCAGCGCGAGCTGCACCTCGGCCATCCCGCCCTGGCCGATACGGGTGATGAGCTCGTAACGGCCAAGCCTCGTCGGGCGCGCCGCAGCCTCCCCCGATACAGACACACAAAACATTCTAGCCGATTGGGTTTGCCCGTGGGGGCGTGCGGCTAAGGTGTAGGTATGGAACTCACCATCGCGATCGCCGCGCATCCGCTGCTCGAGATCGGCGCGTTCGTGACGCGGCTGCCGCGTGCGCTCGGCGAGCTCGCCACGCCCGACGCGATCGTGGCACTCGCGGATCCGTCCGCGACCGCGCCGCTATGCTCGTCGGATACCGTGCGCGCCGAGGTCCGGCAACTCCTGCGCCACGGCGGCTTCAAACCAGCGGGCCGCAGCAAGCCGGCGTCGGAGTACCTGCATGCCGCGGCGGCCGAAGGACGATTTCCGCGCATCAACGCGGTCGTCGACACGTGTAACGTGGTGTCGCTGTGCTCGGGGCTGCCGATCAGCCTCGTCGACGTCGAGCGGCTCGCCGGCGGCGGCGGCGGGCTCGCGATCGCGGTCGCGCCGGCCGGGACGACGTACGTGTTCAACCCGTCGGGTCAAGTGATCGACGCGAGCTGCTTGCCGTGCCTGTTCGACGCCCCCGGCGCGGTGACCGGCACGCCGGTCAAGGACGCGCAGCGCACGAAGACGCACGACGGCACGCGCGCCGCGCTCGCGATCGTGTGGGGCACGCGCGCGCTGCCCGGCCGCACCGGCAAGACCGTCGCGTGGTATCGCGAGCTCGCCGCGGCGATGCCGGGCTGCGAGCTCGCCGATGTCGCGCTCACATCGCGCAGCTCGTGATCGGATCGCCGATCGGGCCGAGCACCACGCTGCATGCGAGCGCGTGATCGGTCACGTAGCCAACCTGACAATCTGTTTGAACCAGCTCGATCGGCAGCATCAGCGTGTTGCCGTTCGTCAGATCGAGGCCGATCACCTGCTTGGCGGGCGTGATCGGCAGGTCAAGCTGATCGCCATTCTTCCAGTCGATGTCGAAGCCGCACGTGCCGGCGGTCATCGTGCCGTCGAGCGTGAGATCGAATTCGGTCTGACCGAGCTCGATCTTGGGGCCACCTTGATGCGGCGAGATCAGCGAGTCCTGCTGCGCGATCCAGATATCCTTGCACGTCGCGGTGCTGCCCTGCGGGAACAGCGCGGCGAGATCGACGTGATCGTGTGTCGGCGTCGCGTTCGGTCCCGTGATCGCCGACGCGTCACACGGATCGCCGTTGGGGGTCGTCGTGATCGTGCACGAGATAACCGCGCTCGCGTCCGTGCCTTTCGAGCACGTGTCGAACGACGTGCTCGACTGCGGGGTCGCGCACGTCGGGTCGATGCAGTTGTTCGTCGGGATACAGACCTGCACGGACTCCGCGCTGCACACCGTGCTGATCGTGCCCGTGCCGTCGATACAAGGCGATCCCCCGGCGACGCACACGCTCGACGAGGGGAGCAGCGTCGACGCGGCGCAGCTCGTGTCGCCGAGCTCGAGATCCTTGCTCGGTTCCGTGTAATCGAACCAGAGCTCCCTGCACTCGCGCGGGTTTCGGTTCATCGTCCCGGGCGTGTAGGTCGCGAAGCCATCGCAATCGGCGTCCTGCGGCGGCACGATGAACATGCGCGAGGCCGTGTGATTCGTCCATTGCTCGACGACCACGCACGAGATCGGATCGAGCATCGGGCTGGCGTCCCACACGTCGACGAATGTGCCGTCGGGGTGCACGTCGTCGCCCTCGTGATTCGCCGCCGGTTGCGCCGCCTCGAGCGTCATCGCGACGTCGACCGGCTTGGCCGAGTCGGCCGGAATCGTGAGGTCGTAGACGAGCGCGGACGAGACCGGGCCGTTGGAATCGGAGCCGATCGCGACGAGCTGCACCGGCGTCGGATCGTCGCCGGCCTCGACGTGAAACACGACCTGGTGCGTGCCGGCCGGCACGCCCTGCATGAGGCCGTCGGCCACGTTGTCGGACTGAAACCACGCGCCGGCCGCGCTGCCGTTGCCGACCGGCAGCGGATCGATCTGCGTGGTCGTGCCCGACGGCGACGCCGCGATCGGATCGATGGCCGTGCAGGCGCTGCCCTGACTCGTCGTGCACCGGTTCTGGCCGATGTACAACGCGACGGACGTCGCGGCCGTGCCGTTCAGATCGACGGTGACGTACGCGCCGCTCCCCGAGCTGCATGCCGCGACCGCGAGCACGCCAGCAAAGCAAAGTCTCATATCCGCCGATCGTAACAAGCGGCGCGGGCGCTTGCTGGGCCTTGCGTCACACCGAATAGCGCTGCAGCGGCTGCACGCGCAGGTCATTGCGCTTCTCGACGGCGATGGCCTCGAGCGCGGCGCGCGCTGCGCGTAGGGTCGTGTAGTACGCGATTCCGTTCATGAGGGCGGCGCGGCGCAGCGACTGGCTGTCCTGGATCGCCTGCGTGCCCTCGGTGGTGTTGATCACGAAGTCGATCTCGTGGTTGTCCATCGCGTCGACGCAGTGCGGGCGGCCTTCGAGCACCTTGTTGATGCCCTGGACGACCAGTCCGGCCTTGCGAAGGTGCGCGGCCGTGCCGTGCGTCGCGACGAGCGAGAACCCGAGGTGGACGAGGCGGCGCGCGCACTCGACGACCGGGGCCTTGTCGGCCTCGCGCACCGAGATGAACGCGACGCCGCTCGTCGGGAGCTTCATGCCGGCGGCGAGCTGGCTCTTCGCGAACGCACGCGCGAAATCCGAATCGATCCCCATCACCTCGCCTGTCGAGCGCATCTCGGGGCCGAGGATCGTGTCGACGCCTTCGAATTTCACGAACGGGAACACGACCTCTTTGACCGAGACGTGGCGTGGCTCGACCTCGCCGTGCGGGAACGCGCCGAGCTCGGCGAGCGACTTGCCGGCCATCACCTTCGCCGCGATCTTCGCGAGCGGCTTGCCGATCGCCTTGCTGACGAACGGCACGGTTCGCGACGCGCGCGGGTTGACCTCGAGCACGTAGACCTCGCCGCCGAGCACCGCGAACTGCACGTTCATGAGGCCGACCACGCCGAGCTCGGTCGCGAGCATGCGGGCCTGGCGGCGGACCTCGTCGCGGATATCGGCGGGCAGCGAGTACGGCGGCAGCGAGCACGCCGAGTCGCCCGAGTGGATGCCGGCCTCCTCGATGTGCTCCATCATGCCGCCGACCACGACCGCGCCGGTGCGATCGGCGACGACGTCGACGTCGAGCTCGACGGCATCGTCGAGGAATTGATCGACGAGCAGCGGGAAGCCGGCGCCCGAGCCTTCATCCGACGACTGGCCGACGATCACCCGCGCGAAGTAGCTCTCGAGACCGCGCGCGTCGTAGATGCGCTCCATCGCGCGGCCGCCGAGCACGTAGCTCGGCCGCACCATGACGGGGAAGCCGATCTCGTGCGCGACCTTGCGCGCCTCGTCGAGCGAGCGCGCGATGCCCCAGCGCGGCGCGGTGAGGCCGAGCTTGGTCATCACCTCGCCGAAGCGCTCGCGATCCTCGGCGCGATCGATCGCGTCGGCGGACGTGCCCAGCAGCGGGATGCCCGCGGCGGCGAGCGGCACGGCCAGCTTCAGCGGCGTCTGGCCGCCGAACTGCACGATCACGCCCCACGGCTTCTCGACGTGACAGATCTCGAGCACGTCCTCGAGCGTGAGCGGCTCGAAGTACAGCCGGTCCGACGTGTCGTAGTCGGTCGACACCGTCTCCGGGTTGCAGTTGATCATGATCGACTCGATGCCTTCTTCGCGCAGCGCCATCGCGGCATGCACGCAGCAGTAGTCGAACTCGATGCCCTGCCCGATGCGGTTCGGCCCGCCGCCGAGGATGATCACCTTCCTGCGATCGGTCGGGCGAGACTCGCACGTCTCCTCGTACGTCGAGTACATGTACGGCGTGTGCGATTCGTACTCGCCGCCGCACGTGTCGACGCGCTTGTAGACCGGCCGGATGCCCTGCTCGTGGCGCAGCGCTCGGATCTGCGCCTCGGTCTTGCCGGTCGCGGCGGCGAGCCGGCGATCGGAGATGCCGAGCCGCTTGAGCCGCCGCAGATCGGCGAGATCCGGCTTGATCTCGGCGAGCGCGATCTCGCGCACGTGATGCAGGAACCACGGATCGATCCGCGTCAGCTCGTGCGCGCGCTCGACGGTGAGGCCGAGCTGGAACGCGCGGCCGACCTGGAACAGCCGCTCGGGCGACGGCACCGCCATCGCGCGCTCGAGGGCGGCGAGGTCGTCGTGGTGGACGAGATCGAAGCCGGCGCGGCCGGTCTCGAGCGAGCGGATCGCCTTGCCGAGCGCCTCGCGGAACGTGCGGCCGATCGCCATCGCTTCGCCGACCGACTTCATCTGCGGCCCGAGCACCGGCTTCGCGCTCGGGAACTTCTCGAACGCGAACCGCGGCCACTTGACGACGACGTAGTCGATCGTCGGCTCGAACGACGCCGGCGTGACGCGCGTGATGTCGTTGTGCAGCTCGTCGAGCGTGTAGCCGATCGCGAGCTTCGCGGCGATCTTCGCGATCGGAAACCCGGTCGCCTTCGAGGCCAGCGCCGAGCTGCGCGACACGCGCGGGTTCATCTCGATCACGAGCATGCGCCCGGTCTTCGGATCGACCGCGAACTGCACGTTGCTGCCTCCGGTCGTGACGCCGATCTCGCGCATGATCGCGATCGAGGCGTCGCGCATGCGCTGGTACTCCTTGTCGGTGAGCGTCATCGCCGGCGCGACGGTGATCGAGTCGCCGGTGTGCACACCCATCGGATCGACATTCTCGATCGAGCACACGATCACCGCGTTGTCCTTCGCGTCGCGCACGACCTCGAGCTCGAATTCCTTCCAGCCCAGCAGCGATTCCTCGACGAGGATCGAGTGCACCGGCGACTGGTCGAGGCCGAACTGCACCATGCGATCGAAGTCGGGCTTGTTGTACGCGATGCCGCCGCCGCTGCCGCCCATCGTGAACGACGGCCGCAGGATCGCGGGGAAGCCGATCTCGTCGATGATCTCGCGCGCTTCTTCGACCGAGTGCACGAGGCGCGAGCGCGGACACGCGAGGCCGATGCGCGCCATCGCCTGCTTGAACAGCTCGCGATCCTCGGCCATCTCGATCGTCTTCACGGTCGCGCCGAGCAGCTCGGTGCCGTGCTTCTCGAGCAGGCCGGCCTTGCTCGCGGCCATCGCGAGGTTCAAGCCGGTCTGGCCGCCGAGCGTGGGCAGGATCGCGCTCGGCTTCTCTTGCGCGAGCACGCGATCGAGCACCTCGACGGTGAGCGGCTCGACGTAGGTCGCGTCCGCCAGCTCGGGATCGGTCATGATCGTCGCCGGATTCGAGTTGATCAGCACGACGCGCAGGCCTTCTTCGCGCAGCGCCTTGCACGCCTGCGTGCCGGAATAGTCGAACTCGCACGCCTGGCCGATCACGATCGGGCCCGAGCCGATGATCAGGACCGACTCGAGATCCATCCGACGTGGCATCGGGCGTTCGTTTACCATACGGCGATGCGCCTGCGTTGGGTTCTCGTGACCGCGATCTCGCTGCCGGCCTGCGGGCGCTCCGGCTTCGACGCCGACGGTGGCCGCGACGCAGGCGGAGATGCGGCGGGGCGTGCCAACGTCGCGTTCGTGACCAGCGGGACGAGCGACGGCGTGTTCGCGCCACCGCTCGCCGCGGCCGACGCGAGCTGCGCGAACGCGGCGGCCTCGGCGGGCCTGCCGGGCACGTTCGTCGCCTGGATCTCGGATGCCGGCACCAACGCGATCGATCGGCTCGCCGGCTCTCGCGGCTGGGTCCGCACCGACGGCCAGCCGCTCGCCGACACCCCGAACTCGCTCGTCGCGGGCGCACTGTTCAACCCGCTCGTGCTCGACGAGCACGGGATCGCGATCTCGACGTCCGACCCGGTGTGGACGGGGACGGGCCCCGACGGGCATCTCGCGTCGGACTGCAACGAATGGACGACCGACTCGGCGACCATCGGCTATGCGGGCGAAGACCTTCCGAGCTTCACCGCGGCGGAGGAGTCGCAGGTCATCTGCGGCTCGGCGCAGGCGCACCTGTATTGCTTCGAGACCGGCCGCGACGTCGCCGTCGCGCCCGTCGCGACCTCCGGAGGCCGCATCGCGTTCGTCGGTCGCCCGCGCACGCCAGCCGACGACTCGCAGTCCCAGCTCGATCAACTGTGCGCGACCGACGCGACGACCGCGGGGCTGACCGGCACGTTCCTCGCCGCGGTCGCGACCACCGCGTCGTCGATCAGCTCGCGCTTCCCGCTCGACGCGCGTCCCTGGGTGCGCGTCGACGGCACGGTGATCGCGACGACCGGCGCGCGCCTGTTCGACGGCACCACGCTCGAAACGTTCGTCAACCAAGCTGCCGACGGCTCGTACGATGCGTCGTTCGGCAACTTCCTGTCCGGCGCGACGTCGCCGTACGTCGACGGCATCGACAGCCTCGATTGCACGAGCTGGAGCTTCACCGGCGCAGGCGGACTCGCGCTCGTCGGCAACTCGCACACCACGACGGCTGCATTCTGGAACTCCGACAACGACACCTGCGACCAGGCCGATCGCGTGCTCTGCCTGCAGCAGTGAAGCGCTGATCGACGCGGCGGCGCGTTGACGTCGAGGTTCGCGAACAGCCGGACCTCCGCGAGGGACTCGGCCGCGGCGGGGACTTACTTCTTCTTGACGATGCCGGCGTCGACCTTGTATTCGGTCGCGAGCGGGCCGGTCAGCAGCGCGGCGACCTGCTGGGCGCGGTCGCCGAGCGGCGCCTTCGTCTTCTCGAGCACCTCGACGATCGTGCGCCGGATGCGGCCGGATTCCTCTTCGGGCCGCACGAGCGCGTCGATCAGATAGCCGACGATCTTCGCCGGCTCGCGCGTCGACAGCGCGTCGATCACGGTGAATCGCACGTTCTCGTCGAAGTCGGGCAGGTACGGCACGAGGCGCGGGATCAGCTCGTCGTCGGTCACGCCCTTCAGCTCGCCGAGCCACTTCATCAGATCGATGCGGCGATCCGGCATGCGCACGTAGCCGGGCTGCTCGGTCTTCAAGATCTCGTCGACGACCTCGATTGTCTTGTCATGGTCCGCGACGCGCTCGAGGACCTGCAGCGGGAAGCCGATCTGGTCCGCCGTGGCCATGTAGCGCCGGACCGCGGGCAGCGCGGCCGCGCCCTTTTCGACCAGCACGTCGACGACCCAGCTCTTTTCCTGCTCGTCCTCGACGCCCTTCAGGCTGGTGATGCCGAAGCGCTTGCAGAGGCCGAACAGCGCCTCCTCCGAACCATCCTCGCGAAGCCTCTCCAGCGCGCCCCAGCGATCCGGCTGCTGGGACAGCTTGTTGGTGGCCTTCTCGATCGTTTTTTGAAGTGCGCGTTCTTTGGAGAACAACCCGAAAACCATACGAAGGCTCCGAAATGCGAATGCAACCTAGCAGATTTGATCCCGGCAGGCCTGCCGCGCGTACAATACGGCCGATGAAAGTTACGGGCCTCTGGGCCCTGTTACTGATCGCCTGCGGTGGCCAGAGCAAGCCTCAGCCAACCGGGCCGGCCTCGGGCAGCAACTGGGACAACTGCTACTACGACCGCAACTGCAAGCAGGGCTCCGCCGCGCCGGCCGCGTCGAAGGATCCCTACGATCACCCCGACGACAACGCCGCGGCTCCCGCGCCCAAGGCCTCGGGGCCGGTCGGCGACAAGGCCGCCGATCTGCGCGAAGCGGCGGATCTGCTCGACAAGGCCGCCGCCCAGCTCGCCGCCGGCAGCAAGAGCCGCGCCGACGAGCTGTTCTCGCGCGCCGAGCTCATCACCGGCACCGAGCTGGTCGCGGCGATCGCACCGGCGTTTCGCGACGGCGCGCCGCCGCGCATCACGACACCGACGATCAAGGTCGCGCCCGGCCCGGCGCAGCCGAAAGTCGTCGGCAGCTCCGAGCAGGACGACGCCGAGGACAAGATCGCGCCGCCGCGCGTCGAGGGCAGCCTCACCGGCGTCGTGATGATCGACGGCAAGCCGCTCGCGGGCACGTACGGGCTCGTCACGCTCGAGCCGGCGAGCGGCAGGTGGCGGCCGCGCACGCCGAAGCATCGGGTGATCGAGCAGCGGCTGCGCGAGTTCCGCCCGCACATCATGGCGGTGCCGGTCGGCTCGACGATCGCGTTCCCCAACTTCGACACCGTATTTCACAACGTGTTCTCGACGTCGCCGCTCGGCGCGTTCGACCTCGGCCTGTACAAGACCGGCGAGGCGCGCGAGTTCACGTTCGACAAGGAAGGCATCGTGCGGCTCGGCTGCAACCTGCACGCGAACATGTCGGCGTACATCGCGGTGGTCGCGGCGCCCGCATACGTCGTCACCGACGACAGCGGCAAGTTCGCGTTCAAGCACCTCGAGCCTGGCAAGTACAGGCTGAAGGCCTGGAGCGAGAAGACCAAGACGCCGATCGAGAAGGACGTCACGATCAAGGTCGGCCCGAACGACGTGTCGGTCGGCGTCGCCGCGGATGCACCGGCGGGGCCCACGCCCGACAAATTCGGGGGCAAGCGTGGCTAGATCCGCGCTCGTCGCGGTCGGAGCGTTGTTCGTGATCGGCGGTGGCGCGGCGCTCGGTTACGCGTTCACGCGCAAGGCGGAGGGCGGCATGACCGAGCGCGGGACGCAGGCGATGGGCGCCGCGATCGGCGAGCTCGACGGCGACATCAAGGCGGCGCGCACCGCCGTGCACGAGCGCGCGACGACGATCGCCGGGCTCACGCCGGTCCAGTCGGTGATCGGCACCAACCGCGACACGGCGCACGATCAGGTCGAGCAGGGCGAGCTCAAGTTCGAGACCCAGCCGGGCGAGGTGCTCGAGCTCGTCCAGGTCACGAAGGCGAGCGGCGCGGTGTCGCGGCTGTTCGAGCTGCCGGACGGCGCACCCGCCTCGCCGAACCAGACCAGGCCCGGCAGCTACGTGCAGATGACCGGCGGCCACGTGATGGTGACCGAGGTCGTGCAGGTCGCGACCAAGTATCGCGCCGATACGTTCGACGGCTTCGTCGTCGTGAGCCGGCCGCTCGATCTGCAGCCCGCGATCGATCGGCTGGTCAGCGCCGGGATCACCGGGCGGTTCGAGCTCGGCGCGAGCAAGGCGCCGATCGGTACGCCGCCGCCGGGCGCGACCGAGAAGCCGATGCCGCTGCCGTCGCAGCCGGAGTTCCAGCTCGTGGTCTCGGTACCGCCGACGACCGGCGGCATGCCGGTGCCGATCGCGATCGCCGGCGGCATCGGTGCGGTGATCGGGCTCGTGCTCGTCGGCGCCGGCGCGATGCGGCGCTCGCCCGCGGCCGGTGGCGTGCGCCCGCCCGGCGATCCGCGCACCGGCGAGACGCGGTTCACGGACCAAGGCTCGGTCGCGGCGGGCACGCCGGCGCCTGCGGGCATGACGTTGCCGGGCACCGGGCCGGTCAAGGCGGTGGAGCAGGGCGGCCGCATCGGCCGCTGGGAGGTGATCCGGCGGCTCGGCTCGGGCGGCATGGCCGACGTCTACCTCGCGCGCGCGCGCGGCGAGGCCGGCTTCGAGAAGCTGGTCGCGATCAAGGTCATGCACCCGCACCTCGCGCGCAACCCGCGCGCGGTCGATCACTTCCTCGACGAGGCGAAGCTCGCCGCGCGCATCACGCACCCCAACGTCGTCGCGATCCACGACCTCGGCAAGATCGACGAGGACTACGTGATCGTCATGGAGTACGTCGACGGCGTCGATCTCGAGCGCCTGCTGATGAACGCGCGCACCGCCAAGCGCCAGGTGCCGATCGAGGTCGGGCTCGGCATCCTGTGCCGGATCTGCGATGGCCTGCACGCCGCGCACAAGTCGACCTCGCCCGACGGCGCGCCGCTCAACCTCGTGCACCGCGACGTCAAGAGCGCGAACGTGCTGGTGTCGAAGCAGGGCGGCGTGAAGGTCGTCGATTTCGGGATCGCGAAGGCGGCGAGCCAGTCGCACATGACCGTCGCGGGCGAGACCAAGGGCACGCCGTCGATGATGGCGCCCGAGCAGCGCGTCGGCGAGCAGGTCGACGTGCGCGCCGATGTCTACTCGGCCGCGGCGGTCGGCTTCGAGATCCTGACGGGCGCCGGCGTCAACCTCGATCTCGCCGCGCTCGCGCACCTCGGCGTCGAGAACTGGCCGCACTTGCCGCTGCCGACCGCGCTGCGCCCGCAGCTGCCGCCCGAGCTCGACGCCGTGCTGCTCGGCGCGATGGCGTTCGAGCGCGACAAGCGTCCGGCCGATTGCGCGGTGTTCGAAGCGTCGTTCGCGGCGATCATGAAGCAGCACGGCCTGACCGCGAGCGACAAGGACATCGCGCGCTGGGTCATCGGCGAGCTCGCGCTGCTGCCGACCTCGCAGCCCGCGGCCAACTCGGCGACCGCGTAGCGCTACGGCGTCGCCGCCGCGAAGTGCGCGTCGACGCGCTCGGGCGTGAGCGCGTGATCGTAGATCGCGTACTCGTCGATGCCGCCGAGAAACGGCGACTGGTCCGCCTCGCCGCTCGCCGCGCCGATCATCGTCGCGAGCCCGACCTCGGGGATCGCCGTCGCAGACGCTATGGTCGTGATCTGGCGACCCGACACGTAGATCGCCATCGTCGCGCCGTCGTAGGTCGCGACCACGTAGGTCCACTGGTTCTCGACCAGCACGCCGCTCACCGCGGCGAGGTCGGTCTGGGCGTCGGACGCGTCGCGCTCGAAGCCGATCCCGTCGCCGTCCTGATACCAGGTGTAGCCGGCGCGGCCGGGCGGCACCTGCCAGCGCGAGCCGAGCTCGTGGAACGTGCCCTGGAAGCTGGGCCGGATCCACGCTTCGAGCGAGAACGGCTTGGTGCCCGTGAAGTCGAAGCGATCGGCGAGCGTCACCGCGGAGTTCGCGCCGTCGAAGCCCACCGAGGTGTTGGCGTCGGAAAACGCACCCGGCTGCGCGAGCATGACATTGCCGACGTACGTTCCATTCGGGCCACCGACGAGATCGACGGCGGCGACGCCGGTGGTCTCGTCGAGCCGGAAGTAGCCGACCGGCGAATCCGCGAGCACGGCACTCACGTAGGGCGGGTAGCGCGAGTCGATCGCCGCGTCGAGCGGCCGGACCGGCGAGAGCCCGAGCAGGCGATCGCAGCCGCAGAGCCCGATCGCGATCCAGAGCCGCATCGCTAGAAGCGCAGCGTCGCGGCGATGCCGCTCTCGTGTGGCGCGAGCACGGGCCCGAGGGACAGCTCTTCGTGGCGATGATGCGCGAACAGGATCGCCGCCGCGATCCCGCAGCCCGCCGCGACGCCGAACGACGTCCACGACAGGTACTGGTAGCGCTGGCCTTCGTCGAGCAGGTCGTGATAGCGGCTCGCGGTCGCGGCGTCGTACGTCGGCACGATCCCGTTCGTGCCCGCATATAGATCCTTCACGTCCTGCTCCGACGAGCCCGCGCTGTACGCGAGCACGGCGCCGGCGGTCACGAACGCGACCGAGCCCGCGACCAGCAGCCACGCCGCGTCATTGCCGCTCTCCGCACTCGTAGTCGTGCTCGTGCTCGTTATCGGACTCGCGGTCGGAGTCGGGCTCGGATTCGGACTCGGATTCGGACTCGGATTCGGACTCGGGCTCGGGCTCGGATTCGGACTCGGATTCCGGCTCGGCGTCGGATTCGGCGCCCGCTCGACCACTCCGCCGCACGCGCGAATCCTCTCCTCGGTGATCGCGACGTACTTCGCCTCCGGCTTCGCTTCTTTCAGATAGCGCCCGAAATAGATCAGCGCGACGTCGCAATGCCCGGCCTTCTCGTTCGCGCCCGCGATCTTGAAGAACAGCACCGGATCCTTCGTGATGTCGTACGCCGCGCCGTAGTCGCGCGCGGCATCCTCGAACTGGTCGGCGTCCATCTCGGTGTTCGCCTGCGTGTAGAGAGCCTTCGCGCGGTCCATATCCTGCGACTGCGCGCTCGCCGCGCGAACCCCGATCAGCAGCACCAGCACGACGGTGGCACGCATGCTTCGAGCGTACACCGATCCCAGTGGTTTCGCGCTATACCGCTCCCCGTCCATGGCCAAGATCGATCAGGTCCGAAACCTCGGCGTGGTCGCCCACATCGACGCGGGCAAGACCACGGTCACGGAGCGCTTCCTGTTTCACTCGGGCAAGATCCACAAGGTCGGCGACATCGACGACGGCGACACCGCGATGGACTGGATGGAGCAGGAGCGCAAGCGCGGCATCACGATCACCGCCGCGGCGACGACGTTCGAGTGGAAGAAGCACGAGATCCACCTCATCGACACGCCGGGTCACGTCGACTTCACGATCGAGGTCGAGCGCTCGCTGCGCGTGCTCGACGGCGCGGTCGTCGTGTTCTGCGGCGTCGCGGGCGTGCAGCCCCAGTCGGAGACGGTGTGGCACCAGGCCGACAAGTTCCGCGTACCGCGCCTCGCGTTCGTCAACAAGCTCGATCGCGTCGGCGCGTCGTTCGCCGCCGTCGTCGCCGACGTTCGCGAGCGGCTCGGCGCGAACGCGGTCCCGGTGCAGCTGCCGATCGGCAGCGAGGACGAGTTCGCGGGCTGCATCGATCTCGTCACGATGAAGGCGCTCATGTACTCGGGCGACGTCACCGAGGTGCCGGCGCCGGTCGAGATCCCGGCCGAGCTCGCCGCGGCGGCGGCCGAGGCGCGCGAGGTGATGATCCAGGCGCTCGCCGATCTCGACGACTCCATCGCGGTGAAATACTTGGAGGGCCAAGCGATCGAAGGCGCCGAGCTCAAGGCCGCGATCCGCAAGGCCACGATCGCGGTCAAGATCATCCCGGTGCTCGCCGGTACGGCGCTGCGCAACAAGGGTATCCATCCGCTGCTCGACGCGGTCATCGACTACCTGCCGTCACCCGCCGACGTGCCGCCGGTGACCGGCGTCGATCCGAGGTCGATCTTCGGCGGCGCGAGCGCCGCCGGCGGGGCCGAGAAGCTCGTCCGCGCGCCGAAGAACAACGAGCCGTTCGCGGCGCTCGCGTTCAAGATCGCGATGGACGAGGGCCGCAAGGTCGTGTTCCTGCGCGTGTTCAGCGGCACCGTCGAGCCCGGCTTCGAGCTGCTCAACGTGCGCACGGGCAAGAAGGAGAAGGTCGCGCGCCTGTTCCAGATCCACGCCAACCGGCGCGAGCGCCTCGACAAAGCGAACGCCGGCGAGATCGTCGCGGTCGCGGGTCTCAAGGACGCGACCACCGGCGATACCGTGTGCGATCCGAAGGCGCCGATCCTGCTCGAGCGCATCGACACGTACGAGCCGGTGATCTCCGAGGCGATCGAAGCCGACAACTCGGCCGCGAAGGAGCGGCTCGACTTCGCGCTCGCCAAGATGGTCGAGGAAGATCCGACGTTCCGCGTGAAGGACGATCCCGACACCGGCCAGACGATCATCTCCGGCATGGGCGAGCTCCACCTCGAGATCATCGTCGACCGCATGAAGCGCGAATACGGCGTCGAGGCGCGTGCCGGCAAGCCGCAGGTCGTGTTTCGCGAGACCGTGCTCGCCGAGGGCGACGGCCGCGCGACGTTCGAGCGAGAGCTCAAGGAGCAGGCGATCTACGGCGAGGCCGCGTGCAAGGTGCGCGGCCGTCCGCGCGGCTCCGGCATGGAGTTCTCGCGCGCACTGCCGCCGGCGACGCTGCTCCCCGACGCGATCGTGCAAGCCGCGATGCAAGGCCTACGCGACGCCGCGTCGAGTGGCCCCGACGGCTATCCGCTCGAGGACGTCGAGGTCACGCTCACCGCGGTGCAGCTGCGTGACGGCGCGAACGGCGAGATCGGCGCGCGCGCGGCCGCGGCCGAAGCGTTCCGCCGCGCGGTCGCGAGCGCACATCCGGTCCGGCTCGAGCCGATCATGGCGATCGAGGTCACGGTCGACGAGGAGCACCTCGGCGCGGTGATCGGCGACATCCAGCAACGTCGCGGTCAGGTCCAGGACATCGGCACGCGCGGGGTCAAGCGCATCGTGTCGGCGCTCGTGCCGCTGCGCAACATGTTCGGATATTCGACCGATCTGCGGTCCGCGACCAAGGCCGCCGCGACGTTCTCGATGCAGTTCCACGCGTACGACACGCTGCAGACGGCGTAGCGGTCACAGCCCGCAGCCGAACGCCGTGTTCGGGCCGCTGAGCCCGCACTGCAGGCTCGCCACGCCGGGGATGCAAACGTCGGGATCGATCATCACCCTCATCGGCAAGATCAGCTGGGTCGTCGTGCCGAGCGAGACGATCACGTACAGGTCATCGAGCATCGGCGCGACGGTGTTGTCGAAGCGCAGCGTGCCCGACCACTCGAAGTCGAGCGCGCATCCCGCGCTCGTATCTGGCACCACCGTCATCTGCGCGGTCGTACCGCTGGGATCGAGCAGTGGCGACGTGAACGGCGTCGCGGGCTGTGCGCCGAGCATCGTCAGCGAGGTGATCGGAGCCGGATTCGGGAATCCGGCACCGAGGCATGCGGTCACGGGAAGCGGGACGCTCGTCGTGCCCATCGCTGCTGGACAGGGCGTGGCGTCCAGCGTGCTGCCCCCGGTGTCGATCACGTTCACGAGCAACGTGCAGCTCAGGACCTCGTAGCTCGGCGGCACGGGCATCGGCTCGAGGCATCCGGACAGGCCCTGGAAGCACGTGCCTGCGCCGCAGACCGCCTCCGGTACGCACACGGTGTCGGAGATCGGCGAGCAGATCATCTGAGCGGGGCCATCGCCGTCGATGCACGTGCCGAGGCCGCCTTCGCATGCCATCTGCGAGCCCGCGCCGACCGACCGCTCGGTGAAGCACGTCACGCCGTCTTCCTCGTCCAGGTACCAGTAGCGATTGCAGTCGGCCGAGCCGGTGCAGCCGTCGCAATCGGGGTCGTCGTCGGGAACGTAGAAGCTCGTCGATCCGTCCTGCGTGTCCTGGAGGCCGACGCACGACGCGTGGGTCGGCGAGCTGCCGCACGGCGCGTCGGGCTGGCGCCACGCGATCAGCTTCTTGCCGTCGGGCGCGGGCGGCGCGAGCTTCACGGCCCACACGACGCCGTGGTCGCGCGGCACGTTCACGTCGGTGAGCTCGGCGTACGTCCCGGTCGCGTTGTCGCTGGCGTCGAACCCGACGATGACCAGCTTCGCGATCGGGTCGGTGGTGCTGGCTTGCAGCTCGAAGTGCGCGTGGCCATGCGCGTCGGCGGTCGCGAGCACGCGCGTCGTCGAGTCGAGATAGGTCACGTCGCCGCTGCCGCCGTGGCCGAGCAGCGGCTGTGCCGCCCCGCGCGGGGTGATGCCCTGGTCGCAATCCGAGCACGGTCTGACGGGCGCGATCAGCTCCGCACTCGCCGCGCCGCCGAGGTCGACGTCGATGGCAAGCCCGGTCCGCGAGCTGCAGCCAAGCGCAGCGATCGCGATCCACGCCCATCTCGCCATCGCGTCCAGCGTACGCCGCCGCCGGCCGGGCTCGCTACCGCTTACAGCGGGGACGGTGACCCGAGGCACGCGGCGACGCCGTCGCCCGCAACCGGCAGGTAGGTACAGTCGGGCGGCGGGCACACCGGATTCGGATCGCCGACGAACGTGATCGGGATCGCGATGCCATGGCCGTCGCCGAGATCCGCGGCGACGAGCGTCGTGATCGTCAGGAGGCCGTCGAGCTGGCCGGTGGCCGTCACGTCGAAATCGCAGTTGCCGTTCGTGTTGTCGATGGTCGCGGCGAAGCCGGTGGTATGCACCGACGTGCCCCACGACGCGCTTTGGATGTCGTAGATCATCGGGCCGCGGACACAGACGTGGCTCGCGATCAGCGCAGGCGCGGTGAACCGCTGCGGCTGCGGACACGCCTGGCCGGCGACCACCTCGACCGGGCACACGATCGTGGATTCGCTCGTCGGCATGCTCGGGTCCAGCAGACATGCGAGCCCGCTCGGGCCGTAGCCGCAGTTGTCGCAGGCCCTGCGCGGCACGCAATAGGTGCCGCCGATGCAGCCCGTGATCGGGCCGGTCTCGTCGTGACAGACCTCGCCGCCGATCACGCAGCCGAGCACCGGCTGATCGGTCGCGTCCATGAACGTTTCGGCGAGGTCGCACGTCGCCTGCTCGATCGGCACGCCGCGGCGCGCGAGATAGACGTGATCGTCGCAGCGATCGGCGCTGCCGGCGTAGCCATCGCAATCGGGATCGTCGGCAGCCACGATCATCTCTTGCGTGTTCGCGGCCGCATCGGTCAGGTACACGCACGTGCCGGTGGGCGCGGGCGCGCTCGCCGGCGGGCCCCACACCTCGACCGCGAGGTCGGTCTCGAGCACGAGCGTGAAGTCGGCGACGCCGGTCTCGGGGATCGCGAGCCCGGAATCGAGGTAACCGGCCGCGACGTGATTGCCCTGCGCGGCGTCGGCGACCGCGATCGCGACGGCCACGTCGTCGGCGGCGACGCCGTGCTGCAGCTCGAACACGACGTGATCCGAGGTGACGGCGTCGACCGCGAACGGCGCCGAGTCGTCGAGCGGCCACGCCAGGATGCCGCTCAGCTCGTCCTGGTAGCCTGCCGGGCCGATGCCGACCGGCGTCGCATCGCCGGTGCCGACGAACATCGAGACCGATTCGATCGGCGGCGTGGTCGCGGGCAGCGCGATCGAGATGCGTGCGACGCCGGGCGGAGAGCTGCACGCCGCGAGCGCCGCCATGATCATCGCCGAACGCGCACCCATGCGAGCAGGATACCGCTCCTTGAAGCAGTTATTGAAATGCTCGCGGCGCCGGCCAGAAATTGGCCCGGCGAGATCGTGGCCTCGACGATTCGAAGATGGCTTCTCGTTCGCGCGCGCGGCGCTCCGCGGCGCAGCTTCCCCTCGCATCGCCCGTCGTCAAGTGGGTCGGCGGCAAGACCAAGCTCCTCGACGACCTGCTCGCGCGCGTGCCGGCGAGCTTCGAGCGCTACTACGAACCGTTCGCCGGTGGCGCCGCGATGTTCTTCCGGCTGCGCCCGCGCCGCGCCGTGCTCGCCGACTGCAACGCCGACCTCGTCGGTCTGTACCGCGCGCTCGTGCACGACGTCGAGGCGGTGATCCGCCGGCTCGAGCAGCACCGCGCCGCGCACGACGAGACGCATTACTACGACCTGCGCGCGCGCTGGAACGATCGCGATGTCGCGTGGCCGGCGGCCGAGCGCGCCGCGGCGTTCATCTACTTGAACAAGACGTGCTTCAACGGCCTCTGGCGCGTGAACCGCGCCGGCGACTTCAACGTGCCGATCGGTCGCTACACCGATCCACCGATCTGCGTGCCCGACGCGTTGCGCGCCGCGGCCGACGCCCTCGCACGCGCGAAGCTGCGCTGCGCCGATTTCCGCACGGCCGTCGCCGACGCGCGGGCCGGCGACTTCGTCTACTTCGATCCGCCGTACGATCCGGTCGCGCCGACCGCGAACTTCACGAGCTACACCGCCGGCGCGTTCGGCCCCGACGACCAGCGCGCGCTCGCCGACACGGCGCGCGAGCTCGTCGCGCGCGGCTGCCACGTCGTGCTCTCGAACAGCGACACGCCGTTCATCCGCTCGCTCTACCGCGCCGACTTCCACGTCGATCGCGTCAAGTGCCCGCGCGCGATCAACTCCAATGCCGCCAAGCGCGGCGACGTCGACGAGCTGATCATCAGCGGATAGGGGCGGGCGGGCTCTGGGCTTTGGGCTTTGGGCTTTGGCCAGAGCCCAGATCTCGGACCCGAGCTCATGCCGTTTCTGGTCGTCTTTGTGCTCGCCGGATCGAGCTCGAGCACGAGGTGTTCAGACCTCTGCTCCGGCCAAAGCCCAAAGCCCAAAGCCGAGCCTAATTCAGCGCGGTCGCCGACGCGTACTGCTGCGTGCTCGGATCGTAGTCGAGCAGCGTCCCGGTCGCGCCGCCCGCCAGCGCGACGCGGACGATCTCGTCGCGGTTGCCGCGCACGACCATGCGAGGCTGGGCGCCGTCGAGCTCTTGCATCGCGAGGAACTGGCGCGCCTTGGCGACGTTCTTGAACACCAGGAGGTAGTTCTGGTCGTCGCCGGCGCGTGCCATCACCGGATCGTTCTCGACCAGGAGGACCCACATCCCGTCTAGTGCTGCCATGCGCGCGCGATATGTCGTCGGTTTTCGGCGATCTGTCAAGGTGTAACCGACCACCGGGAAATACCGTATGGTTCGGGCGATGGCGCGCGTTCACCTGCCGATCGCCGGGCGAGGCCCGGCCACGCCCGCCTCGGCCGATCCCCTGCTCGATCGATTCACCCGCCGCATCCGCTACCTGCGCGTGTCCGTCACCGACCGCTGCAACTATCGCTGCACGTACTGCATGCCCGAGGCGCTCGAGGATCGCATGCAGTTCCAGCCGCGCGCGCAGATCCTCACCTTCGAGGAGCTCGAGCGCATCGTCGCCCTGTTCGCGCGCCTCGGCGTGCGCAAGATCCGGTTGACCGGCGGCGAGCCGACCGTGCGCCACGGCATCGTCGAGCTCGTCCGCCGGCTCGCCGCCGTCGCCGGCATCGAGCAGGTCGTGATGACCACGAACGGCCACTTGCTCGCCGACCTCGCCGCGCCGCTCGCCGCCGCCGGCCTCGCCGCGGTCAACGTCTCGATCGACACGCTCGATCCCGAGCGGTTCCGCGCGATCACCGCTCGCGGCGACCTCGCGCGCGTGCTCGCCGGCCTCGATGCCGCGCGCGCCGCCGGGCTGCGCGTGCAGACCAACGCGGTCGCGCTCCACGGCATCAACGACGACGAGCTCGTCGCGTTGTGCGAGGACGCCTGGCGCCGCGACGCGACCCCGCGCTTCATCGAGCACATGCCGATGTCCGACGGCGCGCTGTTCGATCCCGCGCGCGGGATCTCGGCCGCGACGATTCGCCGCACGCTCGAGCTCGCGTTCGGGCCCCTCGCCGCCGACGGACCCGGCACGCCCGACGCCGGTCCGGCGCGCTACTGGCGGCTCGCCGCCGACCCCACGCGACGCGTCGGCATCATCTCGGCGATGACCGAGCACTTCTGCGACGACTGCAACCGGCTGCGCCTCACCGCGACCGGCGACCTGCACGCCTGCCTCGGCCACGACGACGCGACGAGCCTGCGCGACCTCGCGCGAGCCGGCGCGAGCGACGCGGGGTTGATCGACGCGATCGCCGCCTCGGTCTCGGCCAAGCGCGCCGGTCACGAGCTGCTCCAGAATCCTCCGAAAAAGCACATGATCGGCATCGGCGGCTGAGCGGCCGAGAGACTTCCTTAGTCGCCAGGAATGCCGCTCGGCGTGCTACGGTTGGGCTCTTGGACGCCGGGCTTGCCGCTTGCCAGCGGAGGCACCTCATGACCAGCGCAACCCTTGGAAAGATCGTGCTGACTTGCGCCGTCGTGCTCGGCGGAGGCGGGTTCCTCGTGTACTCCGCGTTCGGCGACACCGAGCACTACCGGATGGTGCACGACCTCATCCACGACGGCTTCGACAAGTGGCACGACAAGGAGCTCAAGGTGCACGGCAACGTCGTGCCCGGCTCGATCATCGAGGCGGTCGTCGACCAGGAGACCGAGCGCACGTTCGTCCTCGAGCGCGAGGGCAAGCGCATCCGCGTGTTCTCGAAGGGGCCCAAACCCGACACGTTCAAGGACCTCGCCGACGTGATCGCGACCGGCCGCCTCGCGCCCGCCGGCAATCTACAGGCCACGGCCGACACGATGTGCAAGGTCAAGCCGCAGCCGGGGTGCCCGGTGCGCAGCGACGCCGAGCAGACGATGGTGTTCGAGGCGACCGATCTGACCGCGAAGTGCCCGTCCAAGTACGACGGGGCGCCTTCGATCAAGCTGGACCCACAATTCCACTGAATCCCGTGCGTGGAGGCATGCCATGACCCAGACCGGCGCTGTTCCGTTCTCGCCGATCGCGCTGGTCGGCACGATCGCACTGCTCTCCGCGTACGCGCTCGCCGCGTGGTGCGCCGCCGCCGGCATCGCCGGTAACTCGCTCAAGAGCCGGCGGTTCGTCAGCTCGTCGGTCTACGGCCTCTACGGCTTCAACGCGCTGATCTCGCTCGCGTCGGCGCTCATGATCTACGCGTTCGTCACACACGACTTCGCGATCAAGTACGTCGCCGAGACCAGCGACGTCACGATGCCGACCTCGTACAAGGTCACCGCGTTCTGGGGCGGCCTCGACGGCTCGCTGCTGTTCTGGGTGCTCGTGCTCGCGCTGTTCTCGACGGTGGCGATCGCGGTCAACCACAAGCGCCACCGCGACATGATCGGCTACGTCGTCGCGACGATCATGATCGTGCAGATCTTCTTCCTGTCGCTGCTGATCTTCACGAAGAACCCGTTCGCGACGTTCCTCACCACGCCGCCGGTCGACGGCAAGGGCCTGAACCCGCTCCTCCAGAACTACTGGATGGTCATCCATCCGCCGTCGCTCTACACCGGCTTCGTCGCCGCCACGATCCCGTTCGCGTTCGCGATCGGCGCGCTCGCGTCGGGCCGGCTCGACGATCTGTGGCTCGGCTCGGTGCGCGTGTGGATGCTGATCTGCTTCGGCTTCCTCGCGCTCGGGCTCATCCTCGGCGGCCGCTGGGCGTACGAGGAGCTCGGCTGGGGCGGCTACTGGGCGTGGGATCCGGTGGAGAACGCCGGGTTCATGCCGTGGTTCACGGCGACCGCGTTCTTGCACTCCGCGATCATCCAAGAGCAGCGCGGGACGATGAAGATCTGGAACCTCGCGCTCGTCGTCACGACGTTCTTCCTGACCATTTTCGGCACGTTCATGACGCGCTCGGGTGCGGTCAAGAGCGTGCACGCGTTCGGCGCGGACAACGTCCTCGCGATGCAGTTCATCGCGTTCCTCGGGCTCATCGCGGTCGTTTCGATCGGGCTCATCGTCTATCGCGCGAACAAGCTGTCTTCGAAGGCGAAGTTCGACTCGTTCATGTCGCGCGAGTTCGCCTTCCTCATCAACAACTGGATCCTGCTCGCGTGCGCGTTCTTCGTGCTGTTCGCGACGATGTGGCCGACCATCACCGAGGCGTTCGGCTCGCGCGAGGAGCTCGACGCGAAGTTCTTCAACAAGTGGATGCCGACGCTCGGCATCTTGCTGCTGTTCCTCGCCGGCGCCGCGCCGCTGCTCGCGTGGCGCAAGACCACGCGCGAACGGCTGTGGAATCAGTTCCTGATCCCGCTCGCCGCGACCGCGGTGACGGTCGGCCTGCTTCTCGTGGTCTTCCCGCAGACCAAGCACCTGTCGCCGATCTTCGCCGACAAGGTGAAGGTGCCGCTGTCGCTGATCGTGTTCGGCACCGTCGCGTTCTGCTTCGCGTCGATCGGCCAGGAGTTCTGGCGCGGCACCGCGGTGCGCATGCGCCAGACCAACGGCGATCCGGTGAGCTCGATGCTCGCCCTCCTGCTCATGAAGCGCCGCAAGTACGGCGGCTACATCGTGCACCTCGGCGTCGCCGTGCTGTTCATCGGCTTCGCCGGCAAGGCGTACGACCGCATGCTCGATCGCACCATCGAGAAGCCGGGCGTGGCCGCCGCCGACGGCAGCGGCGCGTCGAGCTTCTCGTTCGGCGACTACACGTTCAGCTACGAGAAGCTGATCCACACCAGCGACGATCACAAGGACGCGATCAGCGCGCAGGTCGGCATCTGGCAGGACGGCGATCGGATCGCGACCGTGTACCCGGCCAAGTGGGACTTCCACAAGGCCGAGCAGCAGATGACCACCGAGGTCGCGATCACCGTGCGCCCGGCCGAGGACGTCTACGTCGTGCTCACCGGCTTCGATCTCGACCAGAAAGTCGCGAACTTCCGCGTGTATTTGAATCCGCTGATCTTGTGGGTGTGGGTCGGCTTCATCATCCTCGCGATCGGCACGCTGATCTGTTTGATCCCGCAGTCGCTCGTCGACATGGTGACGTGGAAACCGAAGTCACCGCTCGGGCGCGCGGTCGACGTCGGCATCGTCGCCGGCATCGTCGTGGCGATGGTGCTCGGCGTCGCGAGCCAGGCGCACGCCGGGCCGCCACCGGCCGGCGCGGAGCACGTGCCGGCGGGCATGGGCATGACCGGCGAGAACGACGGCTGGGCGGCGAAGAATCGCCCGGAGAACGACACGCAGGCGCGCGCGATGAACGAGCTGTCGTGTCCGTGCGGGTGTCCGCACCAGACGATCTACGATTGCCCGTGCAAGACCGCGGCGGACCTGCGCCGCAAGGTGATGGATCTGATGTCGGGCACGGATCTGTCGACGCCCGAAGCACGCCAGAAGGCCTACGACGCGGTGCTCGCGCAGTTCGTGACCGAGTATGGCCAGGAGGTCCTGTCGACACCCAAGAGCAAGGTGTCGTGGCTGCTGCCATCGCTCGCGGTGGTCGGTGCGCTCGGCGTGCTCGTCGGGTTCGGCCGGCGCTGGATCGTTCACAGCCACGGGCCCGCGGCCGTCGCACCGACGGCTGACTCGGGCGCGAAACCGGACGACGACGACTACGCGGACAAGCTCGAGGACGAGCTGTCGCGAACCGACTAGGCCATGGAGCGCGGGCACGACGCGATGCGGTGGGTGCGGCTCGCGGGCACGGCCTTCGTGCTCGTCGTCGGCTGGATATTCGTGGCGTGGCAGAACCGGTTCCACATCACGGCGCCGGTCGTGTTCGCGTGCATCGCGTACTTCGCCGTCGTGATGGTCGTGTGGAACCTGTGGCGCACCGGCGCGACGGCGGTCTCGGCCGACCAGTACGGCGAGGAGGCGTGGGTGCGGCCGGTCGGCGCGCGCGACATGCTCGAGAAAGAGAAGCGCACGCTGTTCAAGGCGATCAGGGAGGCCGAGTTCGACCGCGACATGGGCAAGCTGTCCAAGGCAGACGCGGCCGCGATGATCAAGACGTACAAGGACCGCGCGATCGAGGTGATCAAGGCGCTCGAAGGCGCCGAGCGTACGAGCGCGACGGTCCGCGAGAAGATCGAGCGCGAGGTCAAGGCGCGCGTGCAGGTCGACAGCAAGCGCAAAGGGGCGAAGGCGTGAAGCTCGCGCTCGCGATCGTCGCGCTCGCCGCGAGCACCGCCGTCGCCCAGCCGATGGCGGCGATGAAGGGCACGCCGCTGCCGGCGGCCGACCTGTCGGTGGGCACGATCAGCGTGCGCGTCGTCGCCGGCAACATCTCGACCACGGTGCCGGGGATCGACGTCACGCTCGCGGTCAACGGCACGCCGCGCCAGGCCCGCACCGACGACGAAGGCCGCGCGTTCTTCAAGGACCTGCCGGTCGGCGCGAAGGTGCAGGCGACGATCCAGGGCGAGGACAAGACGGACGTCACGTCCGAGGAGTTCGACGTTCCGAGCGCATCCGGCGTCAAGCTGATGCTGTCGACGCGGCCGCCGGCGGGCGGCATGGGCGGCGCGCCGTTCGCGGGCGGCGAGGGCGGCATGCCCGACCCGCGCAAGATCAGTGGCCAGCCGCGGCCCGAGCAGAACGATCCGGCCGGCGACTTCACGATCCGGCTCACCTACGACGATCTGAAGGAGAAGACGCCACCGGCCGGCGTGCCGGTCACGCTCGTCGGCTACGCCGCCGATAACTCGATCTCGGTCGTGACGGTCGCGAGCGGCACGGACGGCCGCGCGCAGTTCACGAACCTCGATCGCAGCGGCGCGACCGCGTATTACGGCGTCGCGATGATCCCGCGCGGCGGCGGCTTCGATCGCGTGATGACGCAGCCGCTCGTGCTGGTCCCGCAGGTCGGCGCGCGCGCGCTGCTGTCGGCCGACAAGCGCGACTCGACCGCCGCGCCGATCGACGATCTCGGCAACGACGGTGCCGACGCCGGCAAGATCCGCATCTCGATCGACGGCGCGGGCGACATGACGACCAAGGTCGCGCTGGTCGACGTCGCGACGCGCAAGCCGCTCGCGACCGTGCCGGTGCAGCCCGGTCCGCCCGATCCGACGCAGATCCAGGGCTCGGCGCCGTTCGAGGCGCACGCCGACCTGCCCGCCGGCACGCTCGACGTCGAGGTCACCGGCGGCCCGGGCTCGACCACCGCCGCGATGCCGAACGTCGGCGTGAAGCTCGTGCCGGGCGACGCGCAGACGCCGCCCGCCGACGCGCCGCAAGGCACGACCGATCTCGCCGGCAAGGTGCGCGTGGTCGCCCCGAAGGCCGGCGCGATGCGCGCGATCATCTCGATGAACGGACGCGACATCCCGACCGACGTGTTCGATCTCGGCACGAGCGGCGGCGTGCTGCATGTCGAGGCGCACTGGCCCGAGCACGGCAAACCCGAGGCGATGATCGACTTCGCCGGCACGCCGGGCGAGGTCGTCTACGCGGAGGCGACGTGGCATGGCCAGCCGTACCGATCGCGGCCGTTCCAGCTCGAGCCCGGGCGCGGCGCGCACCTCACGATCGCGATCCTGCCGCGCGTGATGTTCGAGTTCTCGTGGTCGTCGAAGATCGACGACTCGTTCCTGGCCGTGCAGGGCAACTTCGCGGTCTACAACAACTCGTGGATCCCGTACATCGGCGACGACGACGGCGGCGTGCTCGTGCCGCTGCCCGCGGGCCACAAGGGCGCGGTGCTCGCCGAGCAAGATCAGAGCGACGTCGCGGTCTCGCAAGGCGAAGGATTCCGGATCGTGCGGCCGCTCGCGCCCGGCGGGCGCAAGTTCCTCGGCGGATTCTCCGTTCCCGTCGAGCACGGCGCGATCGACTGGCACCTCGACCTGCCGTACGGCGCGCTGCAGAGCGGCATCGAGATCCAGCAGGTGCCGGGCATGAACGTGAAGGTGCCAGAGGGCGTCACCGGCCGCGTCGAGAACGACAGTCGCGGCTCGTGGTACGTGCTGGCGCCGATCTCGATCCTGCCGAAGCAGTCGATGACGATGACGATCACCGGGTTGCCGTCGGCGCCGAGCTGGACGCGCTGGGTGCCGGGCGTGCTCGGCTTGCTCGTCGTGGCAGGCCTGCTGACGGGCTTGGTGCTCGCGATGGTGCTCCGGCGCGGCAAGGTCGCGTCGACGCGCGGCGTGCGCCGCCAGAAGCTGCTCGACGAGCTCGTCGACCTCGAGCGCCGCGAGGGCAGCGCGAGCGACCCGGCGCGCCGCGAGAAGCTGCTCGCCGAGCTCGAGCAGCTGTGGGAGCAGGAGTAGGGCGCGTGCCCGCTGCCGGGGCTATCGACCGCGTTCGCATCGACAAGGTGGGCAAGCGCTACGGCAGCGAGCGCGCGCTCGCGGGCGTGTCGCTCGAGCTGGCGGCCGGCTCGATGTGCGCGCTGCTCGGTCACAACGGCGCCGGCAAGACCACGCTCGTCGGGATCGTGTCGACCCTCGTCCGGCAGAGCAGCGGCAAGGTCGCGTACGAGGCGGCCGGCAAGTCGGTCGCGGCCGAGGCGGTGCGCCGCGAGATCGGGCTGCTCGCCCACGCGTCGCTGTGTTACGGCGAGCTGACCGCGGTCGAGAACCTCGCGTTCTTCGCCGGGCTGTACGGCGTCGACGCCGGCCGCGCGGCGATCGGCAAGCTGCTCGATCGCGTCGGGCTCGAGCCGCGCGCGCGCGACCGCGCGGCGCGCACGTACTCGCGCGGCATGCTGCAGCGGCTCGCGCTCGCGCGGGCGCTGCTCGCCAAGCCGTCGCTCGTCTTGCTCGACGAGCCGTTCACCGGGCTCGACCGCGGCGGCGCGCTCGCGCTCGGCGAGCAGCTCGGCGAACTGCGCGCCGCCGGCGCGATCGTCGTCGTCGTGACGCACGACCTCGAGGCGATCGCCGGCCGCGTCGATCACGTCGCGGTGCTGCGCCGCGGACAATTGGTGCACGAGGCCCGCGGCGCGTACGATTACGAGCAGCTGAAGGATCTCTACCACCGCCACGCCAACTGATGGGGATCGTCCGCCAAGCCGCACGCGTCGCCTGGAAGGACCTGCGCATCGAGCTGCGCAGCGGCGAGATCGTGTTCACGATGGCGTTCTTCGCGGCGCTGCTCGCGGTCATCCACTCGTTCGTGTTCCCGGTCGATCCGAAGCTCGTGCGCGCGGCCGTGCCGGGCATGCTGTGGGTGTCGATCGCGTTCGCAGGCACGATCGGCCTGGGCCGCGCGTTCGATCGCGAGCGCGAGCACGACACGATGCGCGCGCTGCTGCTCGCGCCGGTGCCGCGCGTCGCGGTGTTCCTCGGGAAGACGCTCGCGATCACCGGGCTCGTGCTCGCGGTGACCGCCGTGTGCGTGCCCGTGCTCGCGTTCCTGCTCGACGCGCCGCTGTTCTCCGAGTTCTGGCTGCTCGTGCTCGTCCTCGTGCTCGGCGCGATCGGCATCGCGATCGTCGGTACGGTGTTCGCAGCGAGCCTGCTGAAGGTGCGCTCGCGCGACGTGCTGCTGCCGGTCGTGATGTACCCGCTGCTGGTGCCGCTGTTCGTGGCCGGCACGTCGGCCACCGCCGCGCTGATCGCCGAGAAGGCCAACCTCGACCGCGCGTGGTACTGGATCGTGTTCCTGGGACTGTACGATGCCGCGTTCCTGGTACTGTCCTTGTGGATCTTCGAATCGCTGGTGATCGAATGAGCCGCTTCACCGTGCCCGTCGCGTGCGTGCTCGCTTCCGCGGGCTTCGTGATCACGATGTGGATGATCTTCGAGTACGCACCGCTCGAGCGCGAGCTCTACTTCAACCAGAAGATTTTCTACTACCACGTCGCACACGCGTTCATGTTGTTCGTCGCGGTCGGCGTGTGCGGCGTGTCGTCGGTGGTCTTCCTGAAGACGCGCAACCCGCGCTGGGACGACCTCGCGCTCGCCGCCGCCGAGGTCGCGGTCGCGTTCGGCGCGGTCGTGCTCGCGACCGGATCGATCTGGGCGCGCGCGGCGTGGGGCACGTGGTGGGTGTGGGAGACGCGGTTGATGATGTCGCTGCTGCTGTGGCTCGTGCTCGTCGCGTACGTGATCGTGCGGCGGTTCGCGGGCGGCAGCGCGGATCGACTCGCCGCGGGGCTCGCGCTGTTCGGCACGGTCGCAGTGCCGTTCATCTACATGATGGTGAAGAAGAGCGATCATCACCCGCAGGCCGGCCCGAGCGGCGCCGCCGCGACGTTGCCGCCCAGGATGGCGCTCGTGATGTGGCTGTCGGTCGCGACGTTCCTGTGCTGGTTCATCGCGCTCGTCGTTTCGCGAGTCGCCAGCGCGCGCGCCGAGCGCGAGCTGCGCGAGCTGCGCGAACAGGCTCTCGATGCAGGACTCATCTCGTGAGGCATCATGCGTAAGTTGGTCATCTTGATGTGCTTGTCGATGCCGGCCGCGGCGCTCGCCGGACCGACGCCTCCCGAGCTGCGCGAGAAGTGCGCCGCGGCGATCAACGCGGACGAGGACTTCAAGCAGGACATGATCAAGTTCGCGAACGAGGAGACCGCGGCCAAGCACGCGCGCGCCGACGAGGACGTCCAGCGCAACGAGCGCCACGTCATCCTCGGCTACGCGGCGATGTGGGTGATCGCGGCCGGCTTCCTGCTGTTCCTGTGGCTGCGGCAGGAGGGCCTGAACCGCCAGATCATCGCGCTCAAGCGCGAGCTCGCCGACGCGATCAAGGAGGGCAAGTGACGCCCGAGCACGTGCTGTTCATCCCGGGTGTGCTGATCCTCGGCATCTTCCTCGGCTTCGTCCTCGGCGGCCGCGCCGCGCGCAACCAGCTCGAGCTCGTGCAGAAGCGCGAAGCCGAGCGCGTCGCGGCACGCGAGGCGCGCGCCGCGAAGAAGGCCGCGGCCGGCGATAAGGAGTCGTGAAGGCAGGCGCCAGCGCATTCGGTTCAGAAATGCGGGCGCTTGTCCGCACGAGTCACAGCGCGGTCACGCGGTCTGCGCGGGCAGGAACCGCGGCTTGCTCACAGCGCGCGCAGTGCCGCGGCGAGCTCGGCGGCACTCGGCGTGCGCTGCGCTGGATCCTTTGCGAGCGCCGCACGCGCGACGCGATCGAGCTCGGGATCGGCGAGCGGAGGGACGTCGTCCTCGACGACGGCGGCCATCGACAGCCAGGGCGGGCCGCGGTGAAACAGGCGCGCGCCCGCGATCAGCTCCCACAGCACGACGCCGAGCGCGAACGCGTCGGTCGCGGGCGTCCAGGTGCCGCCGCGCACCTGCTCGGGCGCCATGTAGGCGTGCGTGCCGCGCACCGTGCCGGCCTCGCCGATCGCGCGCGCGACGCCGAGATCGACGAGCACGACGCGATCGGTTCCGTTCGGCCGCGTCTCGACGACGAGGTTGCTCGGATTGATGTCGCCGTGCACGAAGCCGTTCGCGTGCAGATGCGCCGCGCCGTCGCACGCCGCGGTGACGATCGCGGTCGCGCGCGCGCGCGGCAGCCGGGCGCGCGGTGGCTTCGGATCGCCGGGCGTGGCGGGCGGGGCGATGATCCTGCGCAGATCCTCGCCCGCGACCAGCTCCATCGCGACATACGGCCGGCCCGCGACGTCGCCGGCCTCGCTCGCGTGGATCACGTTTGCGTGCGGCGGCAACGTCGTCGCGAGCCGCTGCTCGGTCGCGAACGTCGCGCGTGCCTCGGCGTTACGCACGAGGTGCGTGTGCAGCCGCTTGAGCGCGGCGTGATCGTTACCGCGCCGCGCGCGCCAGACCTCGCCCAGCCCGCCGACCGCGACGAGCGATTCGAGGTCCCAGCTGCCGAACGGTTCGGCCATGCCCTCGACGCTAACATGAGTGCAGGTGGTAGATTTCCCGCGCCATGGATCTACGCCTCAGCGAAGAGCAAGACGCCCTCGTCCAGACCGCGCGCGAGTTCACGCGCAAGGAGATCATCCCGCGCGCCGCGCACTACGACGAGACCGGCGAGTTTCCGCGCGAGATCTTCAAGAAGGCGTTCGA
Organism: Kofleriaceae bacterium; assembly: GCA_036490935.1. Lineage (GTDB taxonomy): Bacteria > Myxococcota_A > Polyangia > Haliangiales > Haliangiaceae > JABFXX01. Next base: position 43,983 of record DASXCY010000063.1, read on the forward strand.
GACCGGGCTCATGAACATCGAGATCCCGGAGGCGTACGGCGGGCTCGGCGGCAGCTGCCTCGATAACTGCCTCGTCCAGGAGGAGGTCTCGTTCGGCTGCTCGGGCATCAACACGTCGATGGCGGCGAACTCGCTGGGCGCGACGCCGCTGCTCGTCGCGGGCAGCGACGCGCAGAAGCACGAGTTCCTGTCGCGGCTCACGCGCGAGCTCAGCTTCTGCGCGTACTGCTGCAGCGAGCCCGACGCCGGCAGCGACGTCGCCGGCATGCGCACGCGCGTGACCAGGCACGGCGACGACTACGTGCTGAACGGCCAGAAGCGCTGGATCACGAACGGCGGCGTCGCCGGCTTCTACACCGTGTTCGCGACGTTCGATCCGGCGATGAAGCACAAGGGCATCGCGTGCTTCGTCGTCGACGCGAGCACGCCGGGCCTCAAGGCCGGGCGCAAAGAAAACAAGATGGGCCAGCGCGCATCGAACACGACGGACGTGATCTTCGAGGACGTCAAGCTGCCGAAGACGGCGCTCGTCGGGCCCGAGGACGGCGGCTTCAAGATCGCGATGAAGACGTTCGATCGGTCGCGCCCGTGGATCGCCGCGACCGCGGCCGGCGTGATCCGCCGCTCGCTCGACGAGAGCCGCGCATACTCGCTCGAGCGCAAGACGTTCGGCGTGCCGATCGCCCAGCACCAGGCCGTACAGTTCATGCTCGCCGAGATGGCGATCGCGTACGAGTCGACGCGGCTGCTCACGCACAAGGCGGCCTGGCTCGTCGATCAGGGCGACCTGTCGTCGATCGTGTCGAGCTACGCGAAGGCGTACGGCGCCGATGCCGCGATGCGCTCGGCCACCGATGCCGTGCAGATCTTCGGCGGCTACGGCTACACGAAGGAGTATCCGGTCGAGAAGCTGATGCGCGACGCCAAGCTGTTGCAGATCTACGAGGGCACGTCGCAGATCCAGCGCGTGGTGATCGCCCGCAATATTCTGGGCGGCCGCTGACTCGCCGATCGGGCAGTTTGGTACGGTCCGGGATCCAAGGAGATCCCATGACCAAGATGAAGACTCAGCTCGTGCTCGGTGCGGCGACGGTGGCCGCGTTCGCCGGCGGCGTGTTCGCCGGCCCGCTCAAGGACGTCACGTTCCACAACCCGAAGGATGCGAAGTGGTCGCCGCTCGATCCGAAGGACACTGAAGGCAAAGGCCCGCAGATGGCCGTCGTCTACGGCGACGTGAAGGCGAAGGGCAAGCCGATCGCCTTCTATCTGAAGATGCCGGCCGGGTTCAAGCCGGGTCCGCACACGCATACGTCGGACTACTGTGCCGTCGTCGTGCAGGGCACGATGCACGACTGGAAGGCGCCCGGCACCGACGAGGGCCCGGCGCAGGGCCCCGGCAGCGGCTGGTGTCAGCCGGGCGGTCAGCCCCACGACAACGAGTGCGAGGCGTCGAGCAAGGACGGCTGCATGGCGTTCATCACGGTCGCCGGCGGGTTCGACTTCAAGCCGTGGACCGAGCCCAAGAAGAAGTAGTGCCGTGACAAACCGCGCGGCCTAAAACTCCGTCATATCGGCGCGCGGTCGATTCCGGTTACATAGGCATCGTGGCTTCGGACGAGCGCCCGTCGGTGCTGGTGGTCGACGACGACGTCGACCTGTGCGAGACGGTCGAGCTCGGGCTCGCGCGACAGGGCGTGAAAGTCACGACCTGCTCGAGCGCGCCGGCCGCGGCCGAGCGCCTCGGCGCGGGTGATCTCGAGCTCGATTGTGTGGTGACCGATCTCGCGATGCCGGGGATGCATGGCTTCGAGCTGATCGAGCGCATCGTCGCAAACCAGCCCGAGCTGCCGGTGATCGTGCTGACCGGGTCGGGCAACCTGCCCACCGCGGTCGCCGCGATGCGCGCCGGCGCGTACGACTTCTTGACCAAGCCGCTCGATCTCGCCGCGCTCGCGATCGCGGTGCGGCGTGCCGTCGAGCGCAGGCGGTTGCGCGCCGAGGTGTCGCGCCTGCGCCGCGTCGTCAAGGACGCGCGGCGGTTCGAGACGCTCGTCGGCGCGAGCGCGGCGATGCGCGAGGTGTACGGCGTGATCGAGCAGGTCGGCGCGACCGACGCCACCGTGCTCGTGACCGGCCAGTCGGGGACGGGCAAGGAGATGGTCGCGCGCGCGCTGCACCAGCAGAGCAAGCGGCGCGAGGGCCCGTTCGTCGCCGTCGATTGCGCGTCGATTCCGGAGAACCTGATCGAGAGCGAGCTGTTCGGACACGCGCGCGGCGCGTTCACCGACGCGAAGCAGGCCCGGCTCGGGCTGCTCGCGCAGGCCGATCGCGGCACGCTGTTTCTCGACGAGATCGCGGAGCTGCCGCTCGCGGTGCAGCCGAAGCTGCTGCGCGTGCTGCAAGAGCGGCGCGTGCGGCCGGTCGGCGGCGACGCCGAGGTCACGTTCGACGTGCGTCTGGTATGCGCGACGAACCGCGATCTCGAAGCGGCGGTCGCCGACGGCGCGTTTCGCGAAGATCTATTTTATCGGCTCAACGTCGTGCAGGTCGCGCTGCCGCCGCTCAAGGCGCGCGCCGGAGACGTGCTCGTGCTCGCGCAGCACTTCATCGAGCACTTCGCGCGCATGTTCGACCGCGACCTGCACGGGCTGACGCCGGAGGCCGGCGAGCGACTCGCGCGCTACAGCTGGCCGGGCAACGTGCGCGAGCTCCGCAATGCGATCGAGCGCGCGGTCGCGATGTGTGCGGGCCGCGAGCTCGCGGTCGACGACCTGCCGGAGCGCATCCGCGCGTACAAGCCGGGGCCGAACGGCACGGGCGTGCCCGAGACGCAGCTCACCCTCGACGAGATCGAGCGCATGCACATCCTGCGCGTGCTCGAGGCGAACGGCGGCAACAAGCTCGCGACGTCGCAGGCGCTCGGCATCGATCGCAAGACGCTGTACCGCAAGCTGCTCCGCTACGGAGTCGAACGCGAGTGAGGCAAGCGAGCGAAGCGAGCGTGGGGCAGGTGGAGGGTGGGCTTGCGCTGCGGGCCGAGCGAAGCGAGGACCCGAGGTGAAGGACGTCGACGATCTTCGCGCGGTGCCTTCGGCGTGGCCGGCGCTCGTCGCGCTGGCGATCGTCGTCGTGCTGGTGCTCGGCGACATCGTGTTCGACGTGGTCGGCGGCTTGCAGACGTATCAGCGCACGAGCTTCATGGTCAGCAACTCGGTCGAGTCGCTCGTCATCGTCAGCGACCTGCGCTATCAGGCCGCACGTCTCGTGCCGGCGACCGATCAGACGCAGATCGCCGCGATCGTCGCGCAGATCGACTCCGACCTCTGGCAGTACCAGCCGCTCGCGACCGAGCCCGGCGAGCGCGACGAGTACATGCGGCTCGGCAGCGAGCTCGCGGACATCCGGCGCGGCGGGCCGAACGCGGCGCAGCTCGCGACCCTGTGCGCGTCGATCGATCACCTCGAGGACATCAATCGGCTCGCCGCGTATCGCAACGCCGAGGAGATCCGCGCCACGCACGTGCGCGAGATCGCGGCCGACGTCGTGCTCGGCGCCGTCACGCTGCTGCTCGCGGCTGGCATCGGCCTCGTGCTCGTGCGCGCGCTGCGCCGCCAGCGTGCGCTGCTCCAGGTCCACCTCGGTTCGCTCGCCGAGCGCCGCCGCGAGCTCGAGGCGTTCGCCGAGCGGGTCGCACACGATCTGCGCGGACCGCTGAGCCCGCTGCGCGGCTTCACGGATCTGCTCTCCGACCACGACTCGCCGGAGGTTCGCGAGATCGCGGTGCGCGTGCGGCGCGCCGCCGATCGCATGGGCGGCATCATCGACGAGCTGCTCGCGCTGTCGATGCACGGCGAGCTGCTGACGGGGCAGGGCCGCGTCGCCGAGGTCGCGCGCGAGATCCTCGACGAGCTGTCGCCCGAGCTGGCCGGCGCCGACGTCACGCTCGCGGTCGGCGACGCGCGCGTCGCGTGCTCGCCCGGCGTGCTCGGGCAGGTGTTGCGCAACTTGCTGTCGAACGCGGTGAAATACCGCGCGACCGAGCGCCGCTTGACCGTGCGCATCGAGACGGAGCGCGACCACGCACGCGGCCTGGTCGCGATCGCGGTCGGTGACAACGGCATCGGCATGGACGCGCACGCGGTGGCCCACGCGTTCGCGCCGCTGTATCGCGCGCCCGGTGCATCGCGCCCCGGTCACGGTCTCGGGCTGTCGATCGTGAGGCGCACCGTCGAATCGGCGGGCGGCACCGTCGAGCTGACGTCGCTGCCGCACGCCGGAACGCGTGTGGTGGTGCGCCTCCCGGCTGCATGACCGGCTGCTAAGCTCCGGACATGGAGCCCGCGTCACCGCCGCCGCCGCGCGATCCTGTGGACGAGGCTCGCCATCAGGCGTCGCGCACGCGTGGGATGATCATCGCGACGTCGCTCGTGGTGGCCGCGTTCGCGGTCGCGTGGTGGCGGCACCACCTGAGCGAGGTGTCGCGGCAACAGGCCGAGCTCGATCGCCTCGCGCACGTGCTCGATCGGCAGACCGCGCCGCAGTTCGAGCACGTGACGACGCCGGGCGACGATCCGGTCGAATCCGCGCGAGCTCTCTGCCGCCACATCGTCGACTGCTCCGACGCGCCCGCCGACGAGCGCGCCGATCGCGTCGCCACCTGCGTCACCGAGCACCGCGGCGCCGCGGTCAAGCTCGCCTGCGTCTCGGTGCCGTGCGACCAGGTCGCGGCGTGCGTCGCGAAGTGAGTCCGCTGATCCGCCAGCCGACCGTTACCGCGTGCTTCGCCCGTGTCGCCGCATGTGGTGCGCTCCACGCGCACGCCGCCACGACGCCCGAAACAGCACATCAGAAGCAGAACCTGCGTGACGTGCGCCGCTTCTGCCCCGCGGAGGCATCCGCCCATGGCGGCGCGGCGTCGCGATCAGTCCCGCGGCTCGGCCGTGACCGTGGGGAGCTCGGGCGGCTGGATGCCGCGGCCGCCGCGGCCGCGGCGGCGCTGCAGCCACAGGCGCGCGGCGCCGGCCCAGTAGTAGCTGACCGGGAGCACGATCAAGGTCAGCAGCGCGGCGGAGATCGTGCCGCTGACGACCACGACCGCGATCGGACGCTGGGTCTCGCTGCCGATCGCGTGCGACATCGCGGCCGGCAACAGCCCCAGCGAGGCGAGCAGCGCGGTCATCAGGATCGCGCGCACGCGTTCGCGCGTGCCTTCGATCGTCGCGGTCCACAGGTCGTCGCCGCGACCGCGGCGCGCGCGGATCGCCGAGACCACGAGCACGCCGTTCAGCACCGCCTGGCCGAGCAGCGCGATGAAGCCGACCGCGGCGGACACGCTGAGCGTCATCGTCGCGGCGCCGAGGCCGACCAGGCCACCGAGCAGCGCGATCGGCAGGTTGATGATGATGATCGTCGCGTCCCACATCGAGCCGAATGCGCCGAACAACAGGAAGAACGTCAGGATCAGCGACAGCGGCAGGACCAGCGTCAGTCGCTTCATCGCGCGCTGCTGGTTCTCGAACTCGCCGCCCCACGTGATCTCGTAACCGGGCGGGAACGTCACGGACTTCGCGACGCGCTGCTGCGCCTCGGCGATCGCGCTGCCGAGGTCGCGGTTGCGGATGTTCGTGCGCACGCCGATGTACCGCTTGCCGTTGTCACGCGTGATCGCGCCGGGCGCGGTGTCCATCGCCACCGACGCGAGCGCCTGTACCGGGATCAGCGAGCCGTCCTTGATCGGCACGCGGAGCTCGCGGATCGACGACAGATCTTCGCGCGCGGCGCGCGGGAACCGCACGGTCACGTCGAACGACTTCTCGCCGAGCCGGATCTGCGACGCGACGTGGCCCGACAGCGCGGTGTCCAGGTAGTCCTGGAAGCTGCCGAGGTCCTGATCCCAGCGGGCGAGCGCCTTGCGGTCGGGATGGATCGCGATCACGGGCTGCTCGGCCGCCTTGACGATGCCGACGTCGACGATGCCGGGCACCTTCGCGACCTCGCTGTCGACCTGCTCGGCGAGCTGGCGGAGCACGCGCGAGTCGTCGCCGTAGATCTTGATCGCGATCTGGCCCTGCTGGCCGCTGATGTTCTCGTTGACGTTGTCGCGGATCGGCTGGCTGAAGTTGTACTCGATACCGGGGATGGCCTTCAGGTTCTGGGCCTGGATCGCGACGATGTCGTCGAGCGTGTGCACGTCCGCGCGCCACTCGCGCATCGGCTTCAGCTTGATGAACACCTCGAGGTTATTGAACAGCTTCGCATCGGTGCCGTCCTCGGGCCGGCCGAGCTGCGACAGCACCTCGGTGACCTCGGGAACCGGATGCACGTGACCGGCTTCCGCGGGCGTCATGCCGGGCACGGCCTGGCCGCGCAGCAGCGCGACGATCTTGGGCGCGAGCTTGCGGCCGTCCGACAGCGAGCTCGTCGGCGGCAGTGTGAACGTGCAGTAGATCGAGCCCTCGTTGAGCTCGGGCAAGAACTCGCTGCCGAGGCGTGGCGCGAGCTGCCAGCCGGCCACGAGGAGCCCGGCGCACGCGATCGCGACCGCGAGCGGGTTGCGCATCGCGAAGTGCAGCACCGGATCGTGCGCGCGACGCGCCCAGCGCAGCACCGGTGACTCGCGCACCTTGCCGTGCCGGCGCAGCGCGAAGAAGCAGAGCACCGGCACGAGCGTGAAGCTCACGACCATCGCGCCGATCAGTGCGCTCACGACGGTGTGTGCCATCGGCGCGAAGATGCGCCCCTCGACGCGCTGGAGCGCGAAGATCGGCAAGTACGCGGCGACGATGATGAGCAGCGAGAACAGCGTCGGCCGCGCGACCTGCGCCGCCGCGTGCTGGATCGTCTGCGCGCGCTGGAGGTTCGTCTGGTGCTGGTACTCGGGCCCGGCGGCGTGCTCGAACACGTGCTCGACGAGGATCACCGCGCCGTCGACGATGATCCCGAAATCGACCGCGCCCATCGAGAGCAGGTTTGCCGACATCCCGCGCGAGCGCAGGTAGATGAACGACGCGGCGAGCGACAGCGGGATCACGAGCGTGACGACGGCCGACGCGCGGATCGACAGGAGGAACAGGAACAGCACGATACTGACGAGCAGCGCGCCCTCGGCGAGGTTGTGGAACACGGTGTCGAGCGTGGTGTCGACGAGGTCGGTGCGGTCGTAGAACGGCGACACCCGCACGCGCGCGCGCGGGATCGCGATGACCTGCCGGTTCGTCGGCAGCTCGACGACGTGCGACGTCGTGCCGTCGGCGAGCGCCATCAGCCGCGTCGCGCCGCAGCTCACGGTCGCCGGCATCTCCTCGGTGACCGCGGGCTCCAGGGTGCACGCACCGGCGTAGCGGCCGACGTCGAAGCTCTGCGTCTTGCCGGCGACGTCGCTGATCTGGATGCCGACCTTCGTCGTCGCGACCGCGCCGGACCCGTCCTTGATCTCGGCGCCGGCCGCGTCGAGCGGGATCAGCGTCCACGCCGGGATGCCGTTCGGCAGCGCGTGGGCGTGGATCTCGTCGAGCTGGGCGCGCAGCGCCGCCAGCACGACCGACGGGTTCTCGCCGCGCCGCATGAGCACGATGCCCTCGACGGTGTCCTGCTCGTCGTTTCGCGTGACCACGCCCTGGCGCGGCGCGTAGCCGACGCTGACCACGGCGACATCCGACAGCTTCACGGGTACGCCGGCGTGGAAGCCGACCCGGACCTTGCCGATGTCCTCGAGCGAGCGGAACGTGCCGACCGAACGGATCACGAACACCTGCGCGCCGCGCTCGAGCGTGCCGCCGGACGCGTTCTGCGACGCCTTCGAGAGCGCCTGGAACAGATCGTCGAGTACGACGCCGAGCGATGCCATCCGGGTCGGGTTCGGCTCGACGTGCACCTCCTGCAGCAGACCGCCGTAGCTGACGACGTCGGCGACGCCTGGCACGCGCATGATCGCCGGGCGCACGACCCAGTCCTGGAGCGTGCGCAGCGTCATCGGGTCGGCGCCCGCGCCTTCGAGCGTGTAGCGATAGACCTCGCCGATCGGCGTGTACAGCGGGCCGAGGTCGGGCTCGACCCCGGGCGGCAGGTCGGCGTCGGGCAGCCGCTCCATGATCTGCTGGCGCGCGACGAGCGGATCGACGCCGTCGTCGAACGTCAGCGTCAGCTGCGACAGCCCGAACAGCGACACCGAGCGCAACCGGAACAGCCCGGGCACGCCGTTGAGCGCGCGCTCGAGCGGGATCGAGACCCGGCGCTCGATCTCCTCGGCCGGCTGGCCGGGGTAGATCGCGATGATCTGGACCTGGGTGTCGGTCGGATCCGGGAACGCCTCGATCGTCAGGTTCGAGAACGCGTAGTAGCCGGCGCAGGCGATGAAGATCGCCATCAGGAACACGAACAAGCGCGCCCGTAGCGAGCTGTTGATCAGCTTCTCGAGCATGTCAGTTGTCGAGCTGGATCTGGTTGTCGAGGAGGATGCCGCCCTGGACGACGACTTGCTCGCCGACCTCGAGCCCGGACAGCACCGGGACCTTGCTCGCGCTCACCGAGCCGACGGTGATGTTGCGCCGCTTGAGCGCGCCGGACTTGTCCTTGACGTAGACGTAGCTCTGCGCGCCGTCGGACATCACGGCGGAGGC
>DASXCY010000064.1:0-7179 GCA_036490935.1 Kofleriaceae bacterium
AGGTGAACGATGCGAAAGTCGTCGCGGCCGGCGACGGCGACCGTCGCGCGGCGGATCGCGAGGTAGAGGTCGCGGGTGCGCAGCTGGCGGAGGTCCGCGGCGACGCGCAGCGTGACGTGCACCGGCTGGCTCGCCAGCAGCCTCGGCCGCTGCGCGTGCGGCTGGCCGGCCTTGACGCCATTGGGCTTGCGCCCGGCGCCGGGCCGCTTGCCGCCGTGCGTGCGGAGCTCCATCACCTGCTGGACATGACGCTTGCGCGGCCGGGCCATGGCGAGATCCTACCATGCGCGAACTTGATTTCGCTGATATATAGGATAGCCAATTACCGTCCTGGCCGCGCATCGATACGCGCGCCTCCGCCTCACCGAACCGAAACCCTCTTCCTAGCGGCAGCGCCTGTGGACGCTGTGGATCGCGGCGCACGCGCTCGATGACGAAGCTGCGCCGCGATCCAAGACGATGTGGGCCAGCGCGCGACGCTGGAGCCGCGCGCTCTCGTCCACGCCGCGCGCGCTGGTCCACATCGTCGCCAGCGTCCACAGGCGTCGGGGGACCTCGATCGCGCGCGCCGAGCCTCGGACGCTGTGCTTCGCCGCCGCCGCCACCACCACCGCCGGCCGCCTCGCGCGCGGGTCTGCAGGCTCGACTGACGATCGCAAGCTGTGACGAATCATCAGAGCGCCGGCTAGCGCGCGCGGCGAGCGGTCACCGCGAGCGCGAGCACGAGCGCACATGCGCCCGCGATCACCGCGATCGCGGACACCAGGCGCCACGCGTACACGAACTCGACGCCGCCGTCGCCCGCGGCGATGCCGGCGGGATTGGCGAGCGTCATCGCGAACGCGTACGCGACGACCGCCACCGCGGCAGCGATCACGAGTGCGAAGCCGAAGCGGCGCGCGACCATGCCCGGCTTGGTCCAAGCCGCGTGCCAACCGAAGTAGGCGAAACGCGGCGGCGGTAGTGGCTAGCCGACTAGCCGTTGCCGGCTCGGCGACGCGCCGCGGCCTCGATCGTGTTTTCGAGCAGGCACGCGATCGTCATCGGGCCCACACCGCCGGGAACCGGCGTGATCGCGCGCGCGCGTTGCGCGGCGGCCGCGTACTCGACATCGCCGACGAGCTTGCCGTCGGGCATGCGGTTGATGCCAACGTCGAGCACGATCGCGCCGTCGGCGATCCAGTCGCCGCGCACGAGCTCGGGCCGGCCGATCGCGGCGACGACGATGTCGGCGCGCCGCACCTCGGCCGCGAGGTCGCGCGTCTTGGAATGACACGTCGTAACCGTCGCGTTCGCGTTCTGCAGCAGCAGCGCGACCGGCTTGCCGACGAGCAAGCTGCGGCCGATCACCACCGCGCGCGCACCTTCGACCTGCGCGTTCACCTCGCGCAGCAGGCGCATGCAGCCTTTCGGCGTGCACGACACGAACGTCGGCTTGCCGCCCGCGAGGTTGCCGAGGCTCTGCGGGTGCAGGCCGTCGACGTCCTTCGCCGGATCGATCGCGCGGATCACCGCGTCGGCGTCGAGCCCCTTCGGCAGCGGCATCTGGACCAAGATGCCGTCGACGATCGGATCGTCGTTCAACGTCTTCACCAGCGCCATGAGCTCGGCCTGCGTCGTGGTCGCGGCGAGCTTGTGGTCGCGCACGTCGACGTTCGCTTCCCGCGCTGCCTTCGTCTTGCTCCTTACGTACACCGCCGACGCCGGATCGTCGCCGATCAGCACGACCGCCAGCGTGGGCGCGATGCCCCTCGCCCGCAATCCCGTCGCACCCGCGGCGACCTCGGCTCTCACCTTCGCCGCGATCGCCTTGCCGTCGATGATCATGTCGCGCTCGCGGACTTCGATCCGCTGTCGCCGGCGCTGCCGCTGCCGCTGCCGCTGCCGCTGCCGCTGCCGGTCCCGCTGCCGCTGCCGGTCCCGCTGCCGCTGCCGGTCCCGCTGCCGGTCCCGCTGCCGCTGCCGGTCCCGCTGCCGCTGCCGGTCCCGCTGCCGCTGCCGGTCCCGCTGCCGCTGCCGCTGGCCGGTGCCGCGTCGCCGCTGCCGCCCTCCGGCTTCTTCGATTCCGCCGCCGCCGGCTTCGGCGACGAATACAGATCCTTGTACCAACCGCTGCCCTTCAATTGAAACGCGGTCGCCGAGATCAACCGCTCGAGCTCGCCTCCGCACGCTTCACACACGGTCTTGTCCGGATCCGCCATGCGCTGCTGGTACTCGAACACCCGTTTGCACGCCTTGCACTGATACTCGTAAACCGGCATCGACTGCTCACTCCGCTTTCTGCTGCAGGCTCACGATGCGCACGGCCAGCTCGCCGTCCACATCGACGAGCTCGCCTTCGCCGATGATCCGGCCCTCCGCGCGCACCTCGAACGGTCCGCCCAGCGGACGGCCGAGCGCGACGATCTCGCCCACGCCGAGCCCGAGCACCTGGCGCAGCGACAGCCGCGTGGTGCCGAGCGTCACCGCGAGCTCGATCGAGGCATCGTCGGGAAGGGCCATCGCGCGCCGAACATACTCGCTCGCGACCTCGGCAACCACGGCGTTCGGTGCCGCCCGCAACGCCAGGTCGCCTGCGAAGATCTCCAGCGCGAGGCCACGCTCGACCGTCACCAGGTCGCGCACCGCGAGCCGCGCGACGTCGTCGCGAGCGAGCGCGCAGCGCGCGACCACGATCGGCGCGTCGAGCGCGAACCGGGCGGCCCACGCCGGAAGCTCGCGCTGCGGCGGCGCGCGCAGCGCGAGCGAGTCCGGCACGACGGCGACGGCGGTCCCGCGCGCGCCGGCGAGCGCGACCGCGAGCTCGATCGAGATGCCCGCGGGCTCGGGCGCGCGCAGCAGCGGACGCACGTCGCCGCCGAGGCCGAGCTCGCTCACCGCCTGCGCCCACAGCGCGCGCTCGACGACGCCGAGCGGACGCGGCGCCGCGAGCTCCGCCGGCCCGCCCAGCACGTGCTGCGCGTACGCCCGCACGAGCGCCGCGCTGCCGTGCACGACGATCACCTCGCCGGCGCTCCTCAGCTCGCACGCCGCGCCATGCGGATCGATCGCCGCCGCGCCGGCACCGATCACGCGGGCGCGCCCCGCGATCCAGCGCGCGAACACCGACTCGATCGCGGCCTCGCGCCGGCTGCGCCGCGGCAGGCGCGCCCACGGAAACGCGGAAAATTTGGGCGCGTCCATCGAGACGAGTACGATTTTATCCTACATCCGACCACCCGAGGTAGCCGTGCACGACCGCCGACTTGGCTTCCGTATCCCCTTCGAATCGCTGGTCACGTCGTACATCCACGATCGACCCGTTCGCGCGCTCGCGGCGAACCTGTCCGACTCGGGGCTGCACATGTCCTCGCTGTCGATGCTCGCGCCGCCGCCCGGCCTCGTCGTCGGGCTCGAGCTCGAGCTCCCGGGCACCAGCGAATCGATCTGGGCGTCCGGACGGATCTGCTATCGCGACGACGATCGCCTCGCATCGGGCCTCGGCGTGCGCTTCCTCGCGATGGCGAGGAGCCAGGCGCGGGTCGTACGAGACTTCTGCATCGAGATGCGCCGCGCCCATCTCGGCTCGCTGCTCGCACGCATCCGCGCGTAGGCTATGATCGGCGGAGGCCATGAGGCGCCTCCTCGTCGCGCTCGCGCTCGTCTGCGTCGCCCCTGCGGCGGCACTCGCCCAACCCGGCGACTGGGGGGCCCAGCGCAACCCGTTCGATCCGGCCGTGATCGCCCGTTACAAGGCGATCCTCGCGCACAACCCACACGATCCGTCGGCGCTCGCCAAGTTGCTCGAGCTGTACCGGCGCTACTCGACGGTCGACGCGCTGACCGGCGAGTACACCAAGCTCGTCGCGGCCAAGGCCGACTGGGCGCCGCTGGTCGTGCTCGGCCGGCTCGAGCACGCGGTCGGCGACGACGCGCGCGCCCTCGAGCTATGGACGCGCGCGGTCGCGGTCAAGGACGACGACGCCGAGACGTGGAAGGACCTCGGCGAGCTCGATCGCGCGGCCGGCAAGAACGCCGAGGCGCGCGCCGCCTACGACAAGGCGCTCGCCCACGCGCACACGACCGACATGAAGAAGAAGGCGCTGCGCGCGCTCGCCGACCTCGCGCTCGCGACCGGCGACAACGACGGCGCGAACACGTACTTCCAGCAGTTCCTCGATCTGGATCCCAAGAATGCGCAGCTCTGGATCGAGCGCGGCGACGCGATGCTCGCCGCCGGCAAGCGCGACGTCGCGCTCGAGAGCTACACCGCTGCCGAGAAGCTGCTCGGCAGCGATCCGGCCAAGCGCGTCGAGATCGTCGCGCGCCGCGGCCAGGCGCTCGAAGGCATGGGCAAGGACGACGAAGCGGTGGCCGAGTATCGCCGCGCGATCAAGCTCGCGCCCAAGGGCTACTACCTCGAGACCGAGCTGACCGGCCGCATCATCGACATCTACCGGCGCAAGCAGGCGCTCGCGCAGCTGCTCGCGCAGTACGAGAAGGACTGGCCCGAAGGCATGCGCGGCCACTTCGAGTGGGACACGCTCGGCAAGCTCTACGAGGAGACCGGCGCGCAGGACAAGGCGATCGCCGCGCTCAAGCGGGCGGTCGCGGCGGCGCCGTGGGAGCTCGAGACCCAGCGCCGGCTCATCCAGCTGCTCGAGAACTCCGGCCGCGACGACGAGGCGCTCGCGCAGTACGAGGCGGTGGTGCGCGCCGCGCCCGGCGAGGCGCGGTTCCAGCTCGAGCTCGCCGAGCGGTACTGGCGGCGCGGCGCCGACAAGAAGGCGCTCGACGCGCTCGCGCGGCTCGAAGCGAGATTTCCGGCCGATCCGAGCGTGCTGTCGGCGATCGCGGATCTGTACTCGCGCTGGGACAAGCAGGACCTCGCGATCGCCGAGTACGAGCGGCTCGCCAAGCTCGAGCCCGACGATCCGATGCACCTGGTCACGCTCGGCGAGCAGTACTACGAGAAGGGCGACAAGACGCGCGCGCAGGCGACCTGGCGCCGGCTCGCGGCGAGCGGCAAGCCGGCGGGCTGGGCCAAGCTCGGCGAGGTGATGGCCGAGCACCAGAACCTGCAAGAGGCCCTCATCGCGTACGGCAACGCGATCAAGCTCGACCCCAAGAACCCCGATTACTACAAGGGACGCGCGATCGCGTACGAGGGCGCGAAGAACCTCGCGGCCGCGCAGTCCGACTGGGAGCAGGTGCTCGCGCTGCTCGGCACCAAGCCCACCGACCGGCTCGCGCGCCGCGAAGCGCGCCGGCGTTACATCGCGGTGCTCGTCCACGCCAGCCGCGACGGCGAGAAGGCCAAGGACTGGCGCATCAAGTTCGCGGCGACGCCACCCGATCCGGAAGCCGGCTACTTGCTCGTCGAGTACTTCGCGAAGCGGCCGCAGCAGGGCGAGCCGCTCGCGACGCTGAAGAAGCTCGTCCACGTCGTGCCCGACGATCAGGACGCGGTGCTCGATCTCGCGAAGGAGCTGCGCCGCCAGCACATGTACGAGGAGGCGAAGCAGACGCTGCTCGCGCTCGCCGCGCGCGTGCCGAGCCGCGAGCGCGAGGTCTACCAGCAGATCAGCGAGATCATGACCGAGGCGCGGCAGGACGGCCAGGCGATCGAATACGCGCAGAAGGCGCTCGCGAAGTCGCCGAGCGATCCGAGCGCGTACGAGCGGCTCGGCGAGCGCTACATCGAGATGCAGCGCTTCCCCGAGGCGATCGCGGCGTACGAGAAGACGGTCCAGCTCGATCCGCGCAACAGCAAGGCCGCGTTCGCGCTCGCCCAGCTGTACGTGCAGAACGGCGCGCCGATGAAGGCGACCGAGCTGTATCGCAACGTGCTGCGCACCGCGAGCGACGACGAGGTCGTCGCGAAGGCCGGCAAGCTCGCGATCGATCTCGAGGAGATGACCGACACGCTCGGCGAGCTCGAGAAGGTGGTGTCGCCGCTGTCGTTCATGATGGCCCACAAGCCGGTGTACCGGCGCGTGCTCGTCGACCTCTACGTGCGCTACGTGCCGCGGCTGGTCGAGCGCGTGCGCCACGGCAGCGACGAGGTCAAGCGCGCGGCACGCGCCGAGCTCGATCGCATCGGCGCGCACGGCCTGCGCCCGTTGCTCGAGGCGCTGCGCGACGACAAGGAGCCGGCGCAGCAACGAACCGCGGTGTCGGTGCTCGGCCACCTCGGCAACAAGAGCGCGGCCGCGCCGCTCGTCCACCTCGCGCGCCAGGAGCCGCCGAAAGACCAGCTGCCGCAGCTCGGCACGCTCGGCGCGACCGGCAACCGCGAGATGCGGATCGAGGCGCTCGTCGCGGCGGGCCGGCTCGGCGACGCCGGGGTGCTCGAAGACGTGCTGCCGCTCGTCGATCACGCGGAGCTCGGCATGCGCGAGGCCGCGACGTTCACGCTCGGCCGCTCGGCCGATCGCCGCGCGATCGCGGCACTCGTGAAGGCGTTGTCCGATCGCAAGGCGCCCGTACAGCAGCTCGCCTGCCTCGGCCTGGCGCAGATCGACGACCCGCGCGCGTCGGCCGCGGTGATCGCCGCGCTGCGCGACATCACCCACAGCGACGAGGTGCGCGCGGCCTGCGCGTACGCGATCGGCGCACGGCGCGCGGCCGCCGGCGTGCCCGCGTTGCTCGCCGCGCTCGACGACAACCGCGGCGAGACCCAGCGGCTCGCGGCGTGGTCGCTCGGCCAGCTCGGCGACGGCCGCGCACTCGGCCCGCTGGTCCGCGCCTACTTCGCGCGCGCCGGCGGCAGCTCCGACGAGCTGGTCTGGGCGATCGGGCGCACGAGCGGCGCCGGCCTCGCGCCCTCGCCCGTCGGCGACCTCGGCGAATACCCGATGCGCGGCGGCATGTACGACGATCGCGAGGCGCTGCACGCGCTCCCCGGCACGCTGCCGCACGCGCCGGCGACGAACCGGCTCGTCATCGATCACGTCGCCGACATCTCGGCCGGGCTCGTCGAGGCGCTCTCCGAGCACCGCGACGTCGTCGTGTCGGCGCTCGCCGACCTCGACGCGGCGCCCGATCGCCTCGCGCTCGGCGCGCTCACGCCCGCGCAGAGTGATGCCAAGCTGGCCGCCGCGCTCGCGCAGGTCGGCGCCGAAGACGGGATCGATATCGAGTAGTGGCCGCCGGGCGCGTGATTCTGGCCGGCGCCGGTCCCGGCGATCCGGGGCTGCT
>DASXCY010000065.1:0-14450 GCA_036490935.1 Kofleriaceae bacterium
GAGCACGACCAGCGCCACCGCGGCGAGCCCGCAGAACGCGAGCCACGGGAACACGATCCAGCCCAGCACCTTGCCGAGCGCGGGCCACCACAGCCGGCTGGTCGACGCGATCGGGATCGCGACGAACAGCACGACCACCGCGATCGTCGCGGCGCGAGACCAGCGCCGCGGCAGGCGCGACGCCTTCACCAGCCGCGCCCACACGTAGTAGTGGATCAGCGCCGGGATCGCGAGGCCGAGCAGCAGGAACTTCAGCGACACGCTCGGCCAGTCTTGCGCGCCCGGGCCAACGCGGCAAGATGCAGGTATGGCTGCCCCGCTCGTCCTCTATGACGGCACGTGCGGCCTGTGCCATCGCAGCGTGCAGTTCATCCTGCGCCACGAGCGCGATCACGAGCTCCGTTTCGCCCCGCTGCAAGGGGCGACCGCGGCCGCCCTGCGCGCGCGCTTCCCCGAGATCCCGACGACGCTGGAGAGCGTCGTGCTGATCGACGGCGATCGCGCGCGCCTGCGCAGCAAGGCGTTTCTGTACACCGCCCGCCACCTGCGCGCCCCATGGCGCTGGGCCTACCGCGTGCGCTGGCTGCCCGCGTTCGTCCTCGACCTCGGCTACCGCTTCATCGCCGCGATCCGCTACCGCATCTGGGGCCGCGTCGACGCGTGCGACCTGCCCGCACCCGGCCAGCACGACCGTTTCCTGCCGTGAAGACTGACCGCCAGGGCGCCGCAGACGCGAAGCGGACCGCCAGACCGAGAAGCTGGTTAGCAACCCGGTCCGTGCTGGCGTCTGCCATGGCGTCTGCGGCGCCATGGCGGTCGCGCTGGGCCTCATCTCAGCTCGACGACGGCGGGCATGCCGCCGCGCGGGCGCAGCGTGACGAGCGGCTCGGGCAGGACGACGGCCGCGAGCGGGCGCAGGCGGACGCGATGCGCCATCGTCGCGAGTGCGAGCTGCGCCTCGAGCAGCGCGAAGTGCGAGCCGATGCACACGCGCGGGCCGGCGCCGAACGGCAGGTAGTGATGGCGGGGCCGGGCCTTCTTCGCGGCCTCGAGCATGCGCTCGGGCAAGAACGCCTCGGGGTCGCGGAAGTAGTCGGCGCGGCGGTGAATGCCGCGGATGTTGAGGAGCACGACCGCGCCTGCAGGCAGGCGATGGCCGCCGAGCTCGAGCGCGCCGGTGGACTCGCGGCCGATCGCGTACGCCGGCGGGTGAAGGCGCATCGCCTCCTCGATCGCCGCGAGGTTCCACGGCAGGCGCGGCAGATCGTCGGCGGTCGGCGCGCGATCGCCGAGCACCTCGTCGAGCTCCGCGGTCAGGCGCGCGAGCGCGGCCGGGTTGCGGCCGAGCTCGTACCAGGTCCAGGTCAGCGCGTTCGCGGTGGTCTCGTGGCCCGCGAGCAGCAGCGTCATCACCTCGTCGCGCACCTGCGCGTCGCTGAGGCCGCCTGCCGGTGCCGTAAGGTGGGCGCCGGTTCCGAGCGGCTCCGACCGATCGACGTCGTCCTCGTCGCGGGCGAGCAGCAGGATCGAGAGCACGTCGCCGCGGTCGGTGCCGCGCGCGCGGCCTTCGCGGATCAGCCGGTACACGACCTCGTCGAGGATCGCGACCGCCTTGCGCATGCGCAGGTGGCGCGGCAGCGGCCAGTTGTAGCCGAGCCGGATCACCGCCAGGAGACTCTCGACCTGCGCGCGCATGCCGAGCTCGAGGCCGCGCGCGACCGCATCGGCATCGCCGCGCACGTCGGCGGAGAACAGCGTGCGGCCCGCGATCGCGAGCGTCATCTGCATCATCTCGCCGGCGATGTCGATGCGATCGCCGGCGCGCCAGCGTGCGACCTGTGCCTCGGTCTCGGCGACCATGACCTCGCCGTACGCCGCGAGCCGCTTGGGTGCGAATGCCGGCGCGAGCAGCTTGCGATGACGGCGATGCGTCTCGCCTTCGGCGGTGAGCAGGCCGTCGCCGAGCATCGGCTTCAGGAACGCGAGCGCGGCCGACTTCGTGAATTGCTCGGCCTTCTCGACCAGCACCTCGCGCGCGATCTCGGCGTCGGTCACGACGTAGATCGGCAGGTGGGCGAGCTGGAGCCGCGCCATCGGCGCGGTGCGAGCGGCCAGATCCTGGAGCGCGAGCCGGTCCTTGCGGAATTGCAGCAAGTTGCCGAGCAGAGGCACGCCGGGAACGGCCGGCACCGTGGAGACGGGAACAGGAAACGCGCTGGCAAAGGCGGTCATCGCAGACTAAAATGCGAGCGTTCGCTCACATTGTCTACTCGCGTTCCCGCGCGCCGCTCGAAAGGGTCTTCATGCATCGCCAAGCTCGGACCACGCCCCGAAAACGCCCGCGCCAGGAGCGCAGTCGCGCGACCGTCGATGCAATCCTTGCCGCGACCGCTCGGGTTCTCGTGCGCCACGGCTACGACGATCTGACCACCAACGGGGTCGCGATCGCGGCCGGCGTGTCGATCGGCTCCTTGTACCAGTACTTCCCGAACAAGACGTCGCTGGTCGCGGCGCTGCTCGAACGCCACATCGAGGACATGAACGCCGCGGTCCTCGCCGAGCTGTCGCGCGTCGCGCAGCTGCCGATGGTCGAGGCGGTGCGCTGCGTGGTCGAGCTCACGATCCGCGCGCACGCGGTCGATCCGGAGCTGCATCGCGTGCTGACCGAGCAGGTGCCGCGCGTCGGCAAGCTCTCCAAGCTGCGCGAGCTCGACGAGATCTGCCATCGCATGGTCGCGGGCCTGTTGACCGCGCGCAAGGACGAGCTCGCGATCCGCGATCCGGATCTTGCCGCGTTCGTGCTGGTCTCTGCCATCGAAGCGATCATCCACCGCGCGGCGCTGCTCTATCCGCAGCGGCTGCGCGACCCGCGTCTGATCGACGAAGCCGCGCTGCTCGTCACGCGTTACCTCGGCGTCGCGGCGAATTGAGCTAATGTTGCTGGGATGAAGCGGCTCGCGCTCCTCGCCGTGCTCGCCGGTTGCCCGCCGAAACCCGCGACCACGCCGCCGCTGCCCGAAGGCGGCCCGTGCCCGGCGGCCGCCGGCGTGTTCACCGCGTCGTACGTGAACACCGGCAGCGGCGGTCACGTCGGCTGGGTGCTGCCGCTCCACGCGATGGCGGTCGAGCCGACCGCGCAGGTCGCCGAGTGGTCGCCGCTCGACGCGACGGCCGCGAGCGTGTCGGGCGTGCCGGCGCCGCCGCAGGGCCCGCTGTGGCTCGTGACCGCGGCCGCACCGCCGTGCCCGGCGAAGATCGGCGGCTACTACGCGGCGAAGCTGCCCGGCCCGCCGGCGAACGTGTCGTATGGCGTCGAGCTCGACGGCTGTGCAGCGCCGGCCGACGCGCAGGAGTCGGGCGGCGTCGTGCTCGCCGCGGCGCAAGCGCCGACCGGCTGCGTGTTCGAGCCGCCGCAACCGGTGGCAGAGCGCATGGGCCAGCTCGACGCGCAGAAGCACTGGCAGCCTCCCGCGAAGGAGACGCCGATCCCGCCGGCGATCGCCGCGCTCGTGCCGCCGCACGACTGCAAGCTACCTGCGTGCGAGACGCTGTGGGCGGTCGACCAGATCGACGTCGAGTCGCGCGCGGTGGCGTGGGGCGCGGCGGTCAACTGGGTGCAGATCACCGATCCGGCGAACGTGTGCGCGTGGCAAGTCGAGCGCTGGAGCGGCGTGTTCGTGGCCGGCGCCGATGGCCGCGCGACCAAGCTCGACACCGGCGACCACGCGCTCGCGCTATCGGCGGCGCTCGTCGATCGCGGCGGTGCGAAGGGCCTGCTCGCCGAAGGACCGGGCGAGTACGCGACGTTCGATCTGACGCCGACCGGCGCGCAGCGCGCCCGCGCGACGACCTGGATGCTCGCACCCAATGACGCGTGGGACTCGGTCGATCGCCTCGCACCGCCATGCGAGCATCCGCCGGCGGCTCCCGCGCCGCTGCCGAAAGACGCGAAGCCGGTCTCGCCGTACTGAAGGCGCCCTGGCGGTAAGTCTTCGCTTCACGCCGCGGGCAGCGTGATCACGAACGTCGTGCCACGGCCGAGCGCGCTGTCGACCGCGATCGTGCCGCCGTGGGCCTCGACGATGGCCTTGCAGATGTAGAGGCCAAGGCCGGTGCCCTGCTTGTTGTGGCGGCTCGCCGAGTAGTACGGCTCGAACAGGTGGGGCAGGTCGAGATCGGCGATGCCCGGGCCGGTGTCGCGGAATGCGATGCGCGCGCGATCGCCGGTGCGCGCGATCGCGATCGCGATCGTGTCGCCGCGCCGGCAGAACTTGAGCGCATTGCCGACGAGGTTCGCGAACACCTGGCCGATCCGCTCGCGATCGCAGTCGACGCGCAGCCCGGCCGGCGCGCCCACGCGCTCGATGCGAATGCCGCGCTCCGCCGCGAGCGGCGAGTGCACCTCGACGACCTCGTCGAGCAGCGTGCGGGCATCTTCGAGGCGCCGCTCGAGCACGAGCCGGCCCGCCTGGATTCCCGCCATGTCGAGCAGGTCGCGGATCATGTGCTCCATGCGATCGACCGACCTCCGGATCGTGTCGACGTGCTTCTCCGCGCGCGCGTCACCCGCGACGCAGCCGCTCAGCATCGCGGCGGCGAGCTCGACGGTGCCGAGCGGGTTGCGCAGGTCGTGCGAGACGATCGCCAGCACGTCCTCGCGCAGCCTCACGGCCTCGGCGCTCGCGGCCGCCGCGCGCTCGGCCTCCTCGCGGAGCACGTGTTGCGCGATCGCGCTGGTCGCACGCGTGACGAGCGCGGCGAACACGCGCTGGTCCTGCGCCGTCAGCTCCGGCGCCGTCAGCGAACCGATGCACGCGACGCCGAGCAGCCGGCCCTTGTGCACGAGCGGCATGCCGTACAGCGCGCGTAGTCCGTACGCGTCGCGACGCGCGCACGCTACGCCGGCCGCCGCGATCTCGCGCGCGAGCTCGACATCGAGCGGCACGCGCGCGCCGGCCTCGACGCGCCGCTCCGGCTCGTACAACCAGATCGCGGCGCTATCGATCGCGGCCGTCGTCGCGACGACCACACCGAGCAGGCGATGCAGCAGATCGTCGAGGTTCTCGCTCTCGAACGCGGCGGCCGAGATCGCGTCGAGCGCTTCGAGCGGGTGACAGCGCGCCGAGACGTAGCGATCGACGGCGCGCTGGATGCCGCGATCGATCGCGCGGTGCATCGCGCGCAGCTCGCCGGCATCGCTCGGCGAGTTGCAGCACGCGCGCTCGATCGCGTCGCGCAGCTCGGCGAGCTCGTCGACCACCTCGGCGAGCTCGAAGCGATCGTCGAGCAGCTCGAGCTCGCCGGGTGCGGGCTCGCCGCGGTCGACCGCGTCGGCGATCCACGCGAGCAGCGGCGTCGCGCGTTCGGCGAGTGCTGGCCGTGGTGCGACTGCCGTCGGCAACGCCCGCACCGCGGCCGTCCAGTCGTCGAGGATCGCGCCACGTTGCGTGCGAATGCGCTCGCCGAGCCTCGGAGCGGCAGGCTGGCGTGATGCGTGCGGCATTGCGATGGGCTACGTGCACGAGTCGGTCCCCGTTTAAGAAGCGTGCTCGGGCACAGTTGCAACGGCAAGACCGCGCCTCGCCGTCACGCCGTGCGCGTCGATCGTGCACGTGTCCGGCGCGCACGCTGCGCGTTGCCGCGCGCATCAGAGACGGGCAAGCGCTCGTCGGCGTTCTCCGGAGGGGTGCACGCGGCTTGCAACTACATCCGGCGTGATCTCGCGGACCCTGCAGTTGCTCGACCGGGCAACCAAGCCGTACCACGTCGATGCAGACGCGGCCTGGACCGGCGTGCTCGCGCACGATCTGACCGAGACCGAGTACGCGTCACAGCTGGCGCGTGTCTACGGCTTCGAAGGGCCGGTCGAGGCCGCGCTCGCGTATACGAGCGGGTTGCCTGCCCGCATCGACCTGCGGCGGCGCATGCGCGCCGGATTGATCGCGCAGGACCTGATCACGCTCGGCCTGCAACCGACCGTGATCGCGGAGTTGCCGGCGCTCGCGATCGCACCGTTCGCGAGCGTCGCGGATGCACTCGGCTGGATGTACGTGGTCGAGCGGTCGACCGCGATGCACCACCGGCTGCGCGAGCATGTGCTGGCGCGCCTGCCGCGGATGCACGTCGCCACCACGTATCTGTCCGCGTACGATACGAGCATCGGCTCGCGCTGGATCGAGCTCGGCGAGGCGATCGAGGTGGTCGGCTTCGACGATCATGGCCAGGCGCAGCTGGTCGCGGCCGCGGGCGAGGCATTTCGCTGCTCGATCGCCTGGTCGCGTCGCGAGCGGGCTCCGCGCGAGCGCACCGCCGTCTAGCAACCCGACTGCTACCCATGTGTGCCTGGCATTCGGCGACGGGTGCGACCATGCTGGACGTGTACGATGGAGCACGACCCGTTTCGGTGCGCGGTGCTGTCGCTCGCCGGCGACGAGACGGGCAAGCTGGCGATCGAGGCATTGGTCGCGGCCGGGCATCGCATCGTCGATCGCGAGGTGTGCGGCGACAGCGTGGACGAGATCAACTCGCGCCTCGCGCGCTGGATCGCCGACGCGGCGATCGATCTGGTCGTGGTCACCGGAGGCGACGAGCTCGCCGCGACAGATGCGACGCTCGACGCGCTCGCTCCTCTGGCGACGCGCCGGCTTCCCGGCTTCGGCGAGCTCGTGCGTGCGCTGTCGTTCGACCTGCTCGGCGTGCCGGCGCTGTTCAACCGCTCCGCCGCCGCGGTGTGCGGCGACACGATCGTGCTGTCGCTTCCCGGCTCCGCGAAGCTGGTGGCGGCCGTGCTCGAAGCCGTGGTGATCCCGCAGCTCGATGCCGCCGCACCGGGAGCCACGTGCGCCGCGATGCTCGCGCGCGCGCCGCGACCGCGCGACACGCATCGCACGAAGCCGCCGCCGATCCCGGCGAAGCGCCCGACGGTGTCGCCACCGATCGTGCCGGCCGCGCCGCCGCCGCCGCGGCCCGCACCATCGCCGGCCGCGGTGACGACCGGCTCGATCGCGACGATCGGCGATCTGCCCACGTTCACGTACGACGCCGCGCGCGATCTGCGGCGCGGCGGCCGGCGCACGAGCCCGTGGCTCGTGATGCTCGCGGTCGTCGCGATGTGCGCGAGCGTCGCCGCCGCCGTCGTGGTCGTGATGCACGGCCGCGTCACGGCCGGTCCTCGCGAGCTCGCGCCCGCAGCCGCGCCGGTGGCGTCGAATCAGGAAGCGCCGCCGGCTGCACCGGCAGCCGCGCCCGTTCCCGTTGCGGAGCCCGTACCCGTGCCCGTTCCCGCGCTCGTACCCGCGCCCGCGCCTCGTCACGGTCACGCCGTGGCGCCCGCTCACGCCTCCGAGCCCGTTCCCGACGCCCCCGCGCCGACCCCGACGGCCGACGAGGGCTGCGACCAGGTCTCGTGCGTGCTCTCCCACTACGAGCGCGAGTGCTGCGCGCCATACAAGCCCGCCGAGCCGCCGCCGTCGCGGCCTGCCGGTCCGCCCGACGGCCTCGATCGCACGATGGTGCAGACCGGGATGGCCGAGGTGAAGCCGCTGATCTCGCAATGCGGCGACCGCGCTGCCACGAAGGGCACGGTCAAGCTGCACGTCGAGGTCGACGCGGCCGGCGCGGTGACGGCCGCCGACGTCCGCGAGACCCCCAACGCCGCGCTCGGCGCCTGCGTCGCCGCCGCCGCGCGCACGGCGCAGTTCGCCCGCACGCAACACGGCGGCAGCTTCACGTACCCGTACGTGTTCTGATCGGTCGTGGTTCTAGCGCCGCACTTCGATTGCCCGCGTGCGTGCGCCCAGATGCCCGGTGTCGTCGAGCCAGGCGAGCGTGATGCGGTCGCCGGCGCGCGTCGCGATCGTGCCGGGGATCTGCAGCACGCAATGGTCGACGGCGTACAGCGTGAGCTCGTCGCCGTCGGCGGTGGAGATCGCCGCCCACGAGCGCGGCGTGTCGCCCGCGTACGCGACGAGCGCGACCGCGCCGGAGGGCGGCGCGGCCGAGAGCTTCGCGACCGTCAGCTCGCTCGTCATGCTGCCGAGGTTGTGGTCGCGATACGTCACCATCGTCAGCTTCGGGGCCGCGAGCGGCGAGACCTTCGCGTCGGCGCGGTAGTGCACGCCGAGCGCGGGCGAGCTGTCCGCGTTCTCGAGCTCGAGATCCGCGGCGAGCACGGTCGGCGCGACGACGACGAGCCCGGGCGCGATCACCGCGCGCTTGCCGAGCTCGTGCTTGCCGCCCGCGCCGAACCGCCAATCCTGGAGGCTCGCGTCGGTGTCGATCGCGCGCTGGAGCCGCACCGACTCCGCGGCGATCACGACGCCGCCGCGCGCATCGAGCGTGGCGCCGTCGGGCGTGAGCACGTCGGGAAGAAAGCCGAGATCCTGAAACTGCCGGCAGGGCCCCGCATGCGCGGGCCACGCGATCGCGACGAGTGCGAGCGCGGCTCGCCTCACGCGCGCGACAGGGGGCCGTGGTCGTCGCAGTGCGTGCCGTGCGTGTGGTGCAGGTGGTCGCCGACCAGGAAGTCGACGTGGTCGCCGTGCGGGACCGCCTGATGGCCGCAGCCGGCGCCGTGGACGTGATCCGACGCGTGGTCGGTGCATGCGTGGCTCGGCGTGCAGCGCGCCGGATTCGTCGCGTCGACCGCGATCGTGCACTCGTCGACATGACCGCGATGTGGGGCGTGAAGATGACCGTCGTGAAGATAGTCGACGTGGTCGCCGTGCTGGATCGCGACGTGACCGCAGCTCGCGCCGTGGACGTGGTCGTGCTCGTCGTGGATGGCATGCTCGTTCATCGTCTTGGCTCCCTTACTTCATCACTTGATGAATTGATACCTTGAACGTGCGAGGTCGGCTATTCGATCCATCCTCGTAAGTAATCGTCTTACTTTAGCAATTGGATGACTGCCAGGCCGATCTCGAACACGATCAAGGCCACGATGTAGTACTCCACGTTGAGCGCGCGCTTGGCCTGGTGGAGGTCGAGCATCGTCTGCGCGGCGCGCGCGACCACGGTCAGCTTGGTGTCGAGCGCGAGGTGGCGCTCGCGCAGCTCGTACTCGTCCTCGAGCCGCGCGTACATGCGATCGAGCTCGGGGTTGTCCCACAGCAGATCCGGCTTCTCGAGGACCTCGGCGCGGCCGACCAGCGCCTGCTCGGCATCCATTGCATGGCCGATGTTGCGCACGAGGTCGCGCTGGCGCCACGGCACGCGCGTCGGCGTGCTCTTCATCTGGCGCGCGAGCGGCTCGATCGCCTGGAACGCCTCGGCGATCTCGAGCTCGTAGCGGCCGAGGATCACGCTCTTGCCGAGGATCTCGGCGATGACCTGTAGTCGATCGAGCGTCAGCTCGCGGATGATGATCGCGTCGGGCTCGACGCCGTCGGCCTCGCCGATCCGCACGAGCGCGCGCTCGCTCTCCGTCTTGACGCTCTTGTCGATGATGCGCGGCCCGAGGTCGGCGATCACGCGCTCCTGCTGCAGCTGATCGACGCCGAACAGCACGATCGCGCCGGCGCGGATCAACACGGCGTAACCGTGCGTCGCGACCTCGATGATGACCGGCTGGTGCGGCGTGAGCCGCGGCTCGATCCCCTTGACGTCGACGCGCTCGCCGACCTGGATCGCGCGGACCTCGAAATGCGTGCCGAGCCGGGTCGCGACGTCGCTCACGCAGCGAAGTTACACGAGGCCGCGCGCGCATGCTCGATGAGGGCGCCCTCGCGCATGCCGGAGCGCGCGACGTACACGACGGTACTCCCGCACAGCTCGAGCACGGCATCGATCGCGGCCGCGCTGCACGCGATCGTCTCGGCGCGCGTGGGCGACACGCCGAGCTCCGCGAGCGCCCTGTGCGACATCGGCGCGAGCACGCGGGCGAGCTCGCCAAACGTGCGGCGCGCGAGATGGCGCTGGACATCGCCGGTCAGGCGCAGCTTGCGGGCCAGGCCGAGCAGCGCGCGCGCCGAGCCGGCCGACAGCGCGACGGTGTCAGGCCGGCGCGCGACGAGCTCGCCGAGCGCGCCGGCGGCATTGCCTGCGATGCGTTCGCGGATGGCGTCGGGAGCGAGCCCGCGCAGGCGCAGCACGCCGAGCGGCAGCGCGGTCGCGAGCTCGGCGGCGTGGCTGCCCGCGCCCGCGCCGAGCGACCAGCCGCCGACCTCGATCACCGCGAGCCGGCCGTGCGAGCCGGCAAGCTCGGCCGACACCGCGCGCCACACGAGGCGCACCTCGTCGGCGGGCTCGAGCAGCTCGATCGCGATCGCGTGGCGTTCGGCCGCACGCGCGAGCAGCTCGCGGCCGTTGGCGGCATCGCAGAACACGCCGGTCGCGACGACGCGCGGAAGCCCCGGCACGCGTGACGCGGTGCGCGCGAGCAGCTTGCCGATCGCGTCGAGCGCGCTCTCGGCGGCGGGCTCGGGAATGCGGCCGAGTGCGAGCGCGTCGTCGGCGATGCGCACGCTGACCTTGCGATCCAGGATCGCGTTGCGGATGCCGAGCTCGTCGACGTCCGCGACGAGCGCGTGGAACGTGCTCGACCCGAGGTCGACGATGGAGCTGCGCATCGGCGTCAAGTTAGGACGGCGCTGTGACATCGACGCCTGGTGCCCGCCGCGCCGGCGAGCATCGCGGGCGGGCGACCCAGTAGGTAGGATGCCGACAGTCGGGCGAGACTGATGATCGTGCGCCCCGGTGACGCGGGCGTGACGTCGAGGTTATAGAATCGTGGCTCGATGGTGGAGGTCATACTCCTGCTCGCGCTGGCTGGAATGACCCACGCGGTGCGCAGCTTCACGTCGGGCAGCGGGGCCGGCGGCGCCGAGCTCGCATTCGGGTTCTTGCTGCTCGCCGCGTACCTCGCCGGGCGCACGCTGAACCGGTTCGGCATGCCGAAGCTGACCGGCTACCTGGTCGTGGGCGTGGTATCGGGCGCGTCGGTGCTCGCGCTCGTCGGCAAGGGCATGACCGGCTCGCTCACGATCGTGAATCACGTCGCGACGTGCATCCTCGGGCTCACCGCGGGCGGCGAGCTGAACCTCAAGCGCGTCGCGCCGTTGATGGGCACGCTGCGCGCGATGACCGTGTTCGGGGTGGTCACCACGATGTTCGCGCTCGCCGCGCTGCTGTTCGTGATGCGGCCGTTTCTGCCGGTGTTCGACAACCTGACGTTCGGGCAGAGCGTCGTCGTATGCGGCTTGCTCGGCGTCGCGCTCGCGGCGCAATCGCCGTCGGTCGTGATGGCGCTGCTGTCGGAGACGCGCGCCGACGGCCCGCTCAGCCGCGTCGTGCTCGCGACCGTGGTCGTCGCGGATCTGGTGGTCGTGGTCGTCTACTCGCTGGTCGCGGCGGTCACGAGCTCGCTGATGGGCGGCGGCGCGTCGGCGACCGGCACGCTGTTGTCGATCGGCTGGGAGCTGTTCGGCTCGATGGCGTTCGGCGTGCTGATCGGCGTCGTGATCGGCGCGTTCCTGCGCTACGTCGATCAGGGCGCCGCGATGTTCGCGCTGCTGGTGTGCGTGGTCGTCGCCGAGATCGGCGGCCACGTCGACCTCGATCCGCTGATCGTGATGCTCGCGGCCGGTGTGTGGCTCGAGAACTTCTCGCGCGCGAAGGCCAGCAAGCTGCTGCGCGGGTTCGAGGCCGCGGAGCTGCCGGTGTTCCTCGTGTTCTTCGCGCTCGGCGGCGTGTCGCTCGACCTCGGGGCGATGTGGAGCACCCTCGTACCCGTGCTGCTCCTCGTGCTCGCGCGAGGCGCCATGTTCTATTTCGGCTGCCGCACCGCGTGCGCGCGCACCTATGCCGATCCCGCGATCGCGAAGTACGGCTGGACCGGCCTCGTGCCCCAAGCGGGGCTGTCGTTCGTGCTGGTCGCCGTCATCCGCCAGACGTTCCCGACGTTCGGCGACTCGGCGGCGATGCTGCTGCTCAGCGTGGTCGGCATCAACCTGCTCGTCGCCCCGGTCATGCTGCGCCTCGCCCTCGTCAAGACGAACGAGGCCGGCAAGCGCGCCGAGCACGCCTTCGCCGAGCACTAGGTCATTTCGCGACCACGACGTCATCCAGCGGCGGCAGGTCCGAAATATTGGGCTGCAGCACGATCTCGATGCGGCGGTTCTGCGCGCGATGCTCCGTCGTGTCATTGGGCGCGACCGGGTCGAATTCGCCGTAGCCGGCGGCGGCGAGCAGCTTGGGGTTCATGCCCTGGGCGACGAGGAAGTGCACGACCTCGACCGCGCGGCGCGTCGAGAGCTCCCAGTTCGAGGGGAACAGGTCGGTGCGGATCGGCACGTTGTCGGTGTGGCCGGCGACCAGGAACGAGCGATCGTTGATCGGTGCGAGCGCGAGCGCGACCTTGGCGAGCGCCGCCTTGCCGTCGAGCTTGACGTCGGTGCGGCCCGACTCGAACAGGATGTCGTTCGGCAGCGCGATGATCATCTTGCCGTCGCGGATCGCGACCTTGAGCTGGCCGGAATCGATCATCGCGCGCAGCCGCGCCACGACCGCTCGGTACTGCGCGGCCCGCGCGTCGGCCGCCGCCTTCTGCTTGCGCAGCTCCTCGAGCCGCGCGTTGGTGTCGGCCATCGCGACCGCGAGCTGCGCCTTCTCCTTGACCAGGCCGTCGACATTTTGCCCCAGCTTCTCGAGCCGCTGCTTCATCGTCGAGACCAGCTGGGTGCCGTCGTCGAGCTTTTTCTGGAGGTCGGTCTCGTCGAGGCCGGCCTTGTCGAGGGCGGTCTGCACGTCCGCGAGCTTGCTCTGCAGCTCGAGCGAGGCCTTCTGGAGGTCCTTGATCTGATCGCCGAGCGCCTGCTCCCGCTCCTTCGCGGCCGCGGCGTCCTGGTCGCGCAGCTTGGTCAGCTCCGCGACCTTCTTGTTGTACGTGCCGGTGGTCACACATGCGGCAACCAGGCAAACCATGGCGATCGTGATTGACCTCATGCCTCGCGACGACGTGCGCGTGAACGCCGCGTTCACGGCCACGTCATCACCAGTATGCGAGTCGGATTCGGCATCGCACTGGTGATGGCCCTGGCCTGGTCGCGCGGCGCGGCGGCCGATACGCCGTATTGCGGCGGCATGTATGCCGAAGACATGTCGGCGCGATCTCCGCACGCGCGCGAGATCGAGCAGCAAGCCGCGACGTACTCGTTCGCCGTGCGCACCAGCGCGACCTACGAGTGCGTGTCGTACGGGAGCGACGGCGAGCTGCACAAGCGACCGGTCACCACGACCGCGTACGGCACCGCGTTCGGCTATCGCCGCGACGGCAACGACACGCTGCTCGTCACCAACCAGCACGTCGCGGACTGGCCGGCGGTCACCGATGCCGATCACGCGGTCGACGGGGTGCCGCTCGGCTGCAAGCGCATCGCCGATGCGCTCGCGATCGTCGACGACGATCACGATGACTACGCCGCCGACGACATCCCGCTCGCACGCGTCGTGATCGATCCGCAGCTCGACGTCGCGATCCTGCGCGCGCACGCGCAGCTCGGCATCTTGCCGTGGCGCATCGGCAAGAGCGCCGGCCTGGCCGCGCGCGACGCGGTCGAGGTCAAGGGCTTCCCGCTCGGCGAGTTCCGCGCGACCAACGTCGGCAAGGTGATCTCGGCGTACGACCACGACGATCAAGGCGAGTGGAACCACGACGACTTCGTGGTCGACGCGCTCCTGACGTCGGGCGGAAGCGGCTCGCCGGTGTTCGCGGTGTCGTGCGCCACGGGCGAGCCCGAGCTGGTCGGCATCTTTCACGCCCACTACAGCGGCGCGAGCGCGCTCAACGTCGTGGTCGCGATCGATCAGGTGCGCGAGCTGATGACGACGCTCAAGCGCTCGCCGCGCCCGGATCCGGCGGGCGAGCCCGACGCCGCGGCGCGCGCGCGGCTGGTCGACGCGATCCGCACCACCCAGGGCGCGCCGTTCTTCGCGGTCGGCGCGCTGACCGCGTCGGCGCACGTGCGGGCCGACGGCGCGCTGGTGTTCGAGCTGTACCCGGCGGACTTTCCGCGCACCGCGACGCCGGTGCTCGCGATCGAGGACCTCGCGGCGCCGGCGGATTCACCCAAGGCGTTCGGCCGGCTCGGCGCGGTCTACTTCGGCAGCAGCGGCGGGCTCTCGGTGTACGCCGCGGCCGATGGCGACGCGGAGTCGCAGGCCGCGCTCGCGCGCGCGCTCGAATTGCTCCGCACCGACGCGCTCGCCGCGTTCGACGCACGCGCGGTCGCCGCGCAGGCGGGCAGCTCGCGCGACGCGTTCGAGCACGCGGCGCGCACCCGGCGCGCGCTCGCCCACATGCTCGACGGCCAGCGCGACGCCGCGCAGGCGGTCGCCGACACCGCCGGCAAGCTCGCGGGGAGCGCCGCGGCGGCGAAGCCGGTGACGCTCGCGCAGGTGGAGGGGGGATAGCGGGCCTTGGGCTTTGGGCCTCGGGCTTTGGCCCGATCCGG
>DASXCY010000066.1:0-5360 GCA_036490935.1 Kofleriaceae bacterium
GCGTGCGTATCGCGCTCGTGCTGATCCTCGCCGCCTGCGCCAGCACACCCGCGCCTCCCAACCTCGACGTGACGGCCGATCCACAGCGGCCGGGCGATCCGGCGAAGGGCTACGACTACCTCGTCAACGGCGGCTACATCACGTGCGGCGTGCCGCGCGACGTCTACGACCGGGTCTACGGCCCGGCCGATCCCGCCGACACGATCCCCGGCCGCACCGGCGCCGCCGCCGGCTTGCCGTACGACTTCAGCCCGGCGCTCTCGGCCGAAGGTGTGCCGGTCGTGTCGGCCAACTGCCTCACGTGCCACGCCGGGCGCGCGAACGGCCAGCTGATCGTCGGCCTGGGCGCCGCCGACGCCGATTTCACGACCGATCAAGCGACGCTCGTCGATGCGGCGGCTCACCTCGTCACCGATCCGACCGAGCAAGCCGAATACGCGCGGTTCTCCGACCGCATCCACACGATCTCCGGCTACACCCAGATGCTCACGATCGGCGTGAACCCCGCCGATAACCTGACCGCCGTGCTGATGGCGCACCGCGACGCGTCGACGCTCGCGTGGTCGGACACGGCACTCATCACGCTGCCGACGGCGCAGCCCGTGCCGGTCGACGTGCCGCCGTGGTGGCGCATGGCGAAGAAGCACGCGATGTTCTACTCGACCGCCGGCCGCGGCGATCACGCGCGCATCATGATGGCGGCGTCGCTGCTGTGCACCGACTCGGTCGCCGAGGCGACGACGATCGATGCCGCGTTCGTCGACGTGCGCGCCTGGATCGAGCAGCTGACGCCGCCGCCGTGGCCGTTCGCGATCGATCAGGATCTCGCGGCGCGCGGCGAAGGCGTCTTCGAGCAGACGTGCGCGCGCTGCCACGGCATCGGCGACAACTATCCCAACGCGCTCGTGCCGCTGTCGGTCGTCGGCACCGATCCGGCGCTCGCGCGCGGCGCGTCGGAGTTCGCGGAGCCGTTCGTCGACTGGTTCGCGGCGTCGTTCTGGGGCCAGGTGTCGCAGCTCGATCCGCAGGACGGTTACATCGCGCCGCCGCTCGACGGCATCTGGGCGACCGCGCCGTTCTTCCACAACGGCTCGGTGCCGACGCTCGAAGCGGTGCTCGATTCGAGCAAGCGGCCGAAGTACTGGGTGCGCACGTCGTACGACTCGACCGACTTCGACACCACGAACGTCGGCTGGAACTTCACCGCGATCGATCACGGCCAGGCCGCCGAGCCCACGATGCTCGCGCGCGTGAAGATCTACGACACGACGCTGCCCGGCTACGGCAATCACGGGCATACGTTCGGCGATGCACTCTCGGCTTCGGATCGCGCCGCCGTCATCGAATATCTGAAGACGCTCTGAGCGAAGCGCGGTCGAGCACGCGCGCCCAGACCGCGTCGCGACGCAGAGGCTCGCCGATCCGCGCAGACGCGCCGCGTAGCGCGTGGCACGCCGAGTGCTGTCGCACTCCCCAGGAGGATCTCCGACATGCTCAAGCAAGCGACAGTTTTTCTCGTAGCCTCGGCGGGCCTGCTCGCGTTCGCGGCGCACGCGTACGCAGATGACGACGCGGACTACGACACCTCGGGTTACGACACGACGTACTCGACGTACGAATCGCCGGGCCCATACAGCTATGCGTGGACCGAACCGTATCTGCCGAGCGAGATCGGCGTCGGCGTCAACATCGGCGGCGGCGTCGCCGGCTTCACCGACAAGGCGATGCGCGACACGCTGTCTTCGAACGTCGAAGGTCTGTGGGACGCGCGCGTCGCGATCGGCACGCACATCCCGCTCGGCCTCGAGCTCGGTTACGTCGGCACCGCGCAGGACATCAACACGATCAACGGCTTTTCGAACGGCACGTTGGTCGGCTCCACCGCGGAAGCCGCGCTGCGTTTCAACATCCTGCCCCATAACGACTTCACGCCGTTCATCTTCGGCGGCGCCGGCTGGACTCACTACGCCGTGCGCAACATGTCGTTCGCGACCGCGGACTCGGGCATGAAGAGCAGCGATGACGTCGCCGAGTTTCCGATGGGCGCCGGCCTGTCGTATCGCGACGTCAGCGGTCTGACCGTGGACGTGCGCGGCACGTTCCGTGCGGCGGCGAGCTCGGATCTGCTGATCGATCCGCGCACCGGCAACGAGGCGGATCTGCATACCTGGGAAGCGAGCGCGGCTCTCGGCTACGAATTTTGATGATTGTGGCCTCGGGCCACGTGAGGTTACCGTCGCGAGGTGCACCGGGTGTGCCTCGCGATGTTCGTTTGTGCGGGCTGTGCCAGCACGGCCGGTGGCGATACCGCGAACGCGCGCGTGTTCGACGCCTGCTCGCCGCTCGCGCTCGACGTCTCGACGGTCAGCGCCGGCGAGCTCGCGAACGTGACGGCAGCGATCGCGTCGTGGACCGCGGTCGGCGTGACCGCGCCGGTCGTGGCCGGCGGCGACGCGCCGGGCGTGCTCGCGATCGCGTTCGAGCCGTCGTCGCCCGCGTTCTACGGCTACTACGACGGCGATACGATCTTCGTGAGCGACGACCTCGCGAGCGACGCCGAGCGCGACGTCGTGATCGCGCACGAGCTCGGCCACGCGCTCGGCCTGGCGCACGTCCCCGCGACCGAGCGCGGGTCGGTCATGAACCCCGGCAACCTCGCGCTCGCGCCGACCGCCGCCGACGCCGCCGCGATCGCCGCGCGCTGGGGCTGTGCTCGGGGCGACGAGCACCGAGCGCCGTAGTCAGTCCGGGCGCGCCTCTTCGAACGCGCGGCTCGAGTGGAAGCGGCGCCTCGTCGGCTTGCGGCGGCGACGGATCGCGAGCGGTAACAGCACCAGCCCGAACGCGAGCGTGGTCGACCCTCCGGCCGCACAGCCGCCGCCGCTGTGATGCGGCTCGGGATCGGGCGTGGGCTGCGGTTGCGGTGTCGGCGTCGGCGGATCGAGCGGCGTGAGGCGGACGGCGTCGAACACGAGCTGCGCGTTATCGGAGCTCGGCTCGCCGGTGTTGTCGGACAGATGGATCCACTGATCGCCGCCCGCGCCGAACTGGAACGTGCCGACCGTCTGCCAGCCGTCGGCCGCGGCCTGATCGATCGTCGCGACCGTGTCGCCGCTCGCGGCGTGAACGAGATACGCGGCTTGGTGCGACGTCGCGTAGGCGTGATCGGTGTACGCCTCGACCAGGTACGGGCCTGCCGCGGCGAAGTCGAGGTTCCACTGCGCGAAGTTCGATTCGGTCGCGGCATTCGTCGCGTGCGTCCACTCGAGGGAGCCGCCGTCGCCTGCCGTGGTGACGTCGCGTAGGTACTGCGGCGGCCCGCCGGTGGTGAAGCACGGCGTGCCGTCGTCGATCACTTCGCCGGTCGATGCGTCGACCTGGCCGCACGGCGCGGGCGGCGCGGCCGCGAACCCGACGAGATCGTCGTAGCTGCCCTGGAACACGTCGAGGTCGAGCGCGCCGCTGCCCGACACGCCGGCCGAGGCGCCGGTCGCCGAGTCCTGCCAGAACTGCCAGCGCGTCCACGGCGTCGGGATGTCGGGGCACGCGGCGGTCGTCCACTGCGCGATCCACAGCGGCGACGTCGTGAAGTCCGCGCCGTCGGTGAGCGTCGGCCACGAGTACAGACCGGCGTAGACGATCGCGGGTCGGCCGATCGCCGCCGAGACGTGCTCGACCCATGCACGCGCCGCGGCGCCGACCTGATCGGTCGTGAGGCCGTCGGCGACCTCGAGATCGAGCACGGGCGGCAGATCGCCGGCCTGGTACGGTCCGGTCGCGGCGAGCAGCAGATCGGCCTGCGCGATCGGATCCTCTTCGGGACGGAAATATTGATACGCGCCGCGGATCACGCCGCCGGTCTTCGCGCCGGTCCAGTAGCTCGCGAAGCTCGGATCGGGATACTGCGTGCCGTCGCTGACGCGGATGAACGTGAAGTCGATGCCGGCCGCTTTCGCCGCGGACCAGTCGGTGACGGTGTCGTACGACGAGACGTCCATACCGTGAACGCCCACCGTCTCGCACGCCATCGCGGCTTGCCGGGTCGTCGCGACGCTCGGATCTGCCGCGCAACCCGCGGCAACGATCGAAGACGCAAACGCAGCGACGACCCGGTTCGACACGCGGGCAGACGATATCAGAATTGGTCGGACCTGCAGCCAATTAATTCATGATTGTTGTCTTATAGTTGTCGCGAGCGTGGGCCATCGAGCCATCGAGCCATGGCTCGCCGCCGGGTCCCACCGAGCACGCGTTCGTGCGCGCGGCCGCGTTGTTTCGCGCCGCGGGCGACGTCGCGCGCCTGCGCTTGCTCCACGCGCTCGCGCACTCCGGGTGCTGCGTGAGCGAGCTCGCCGCGAGCGCGGGCACGAAGCTGTCGACGCTGTCGCAGCAGGTATGCCGAGCGCATCGTCGAGCGGCGGCGCGCCGGCAAGCACCTCTAATACCGGCTCGCCGACGCGCACGTCCGCGAGCTCGTGCACGCCGCGCTCGAGCACGCGGGCGAGCGCGCTCACGATTCGTCACATCTTGCGATCGTCAGTCGAGCCTGCAGACCCGCGCGCGAGGCGGCCGGCGGTGGTGGTGGCGGCGGCGGCGGCGAAGCACAGCGTCCGAGGCGCTGGCTCGGCGCGCGCGATCGAGGTCCCCCGACGCCTGTGGACGCTGACGACGATGTGGACCAGCGCGCGCGACGTGGACGAGAGCGCGCGGCTCCTGCGTCGCGCGCTGGCCCACATCGTCTTGGATCGCGGCGCAGCTTCGTCATCGCGCGGGTGCGCCGCGATCCACAGCGTCCACAGGCGCTGCCGCTAGGAAGAGTTTTTTGGTTCGGGGAGGCGGAGGCGCGTGTAGCGACGCGCTCCAGGATTGTCATTGGCTGTTATCTTATATATCAGCGAAATCAAGTTCGGGCATGGTAGGGTCTCGCCATGGCCCGGCCGCGCAAGCGTCATGTCCAGCAGGTGATGGAGCTCCGCACCCACGGCGGCAAGCGGCCCGGCGCCGGGCGCAAACCGAATGGCGTCAAGGCCGGCCAGCCGCACGCGCAGCGGCCGAGGCTGCGGGCGAGCCAGCCGGTGCACGTCACGCTGCGCGTCGCCGCGGACCTCCGTCAACTGCGCACGCGCGACCTCTACCTCGCGATCCGCCGCGCGACGGTCGCCGTCGCCTGCCGCGACGACTTTCGGATCGTTCACCTCAGCATCCAGCGCGACCACCTTCATCTGATCGCCGAGGCCGATGGCCGGCTCGAGCTGTCGCGCGGCGTGCGCGCGTTCGAGATCTCGGCGGCACGCCACGTCAACCGCGCGGTCTCGCGCGCCCGGCGGTCGCGGCGGAGCGGCGCGGTGTTTCCGGACCGC
>DASXCY010000067.1:0-4593 GCA_036490935.1 Kofleriaceae bacterium
AGTCGATGCCGATGCCGAACGTCGTCGGCAGCGCGACGAAGTTGAAGAAGTTCAGCTTCTGGCCGAACAGCGTCGCGACGCCGAACATCACTGCCACGCCGGCGAGGAGCGCGCCGCCGACCCGCAGGAACGTGCCCCAGCGCCGCGACACCGCGGCCAGCACGATCAAGACGAGGCCGGCTGCCGCGAGCGTGAGGTAGGTCGCGTCGCGGCGCATCGCGCGCAGCACGTCGGCGAACACGACGAGATCGCCGCTCGATTCGATGACCTTGCCCGACGGCAGCTGGATCGAGCGCATCGCGTCGGTGAACTTGTAGAGGTTGTCCTCGACATGCTCGTTGTTGGGCTCGACGTACGCGAGCTTGCCGACCGAGCCGTCGCGCTCGACGAAGAACTCCGAGAGCTCGCCCGGCAGATCGCGGTCGGCAGGCGGAGGCGTCTCGAGCGCGCGGCGCAGCTCGGCCAGATCCTTGTGTTCCTGGGCGTCGAGATCGTCCTCGTCGACCGCGTCGAGATCGCTATGCAGCTTCGCGAGCAGTGGGCGGCGCTGCGCGAGATCGCGCGGGAACAGGTCGTCCATCGAGTAGCAGCGGCGGATGATGCCCTTCAAGTCGGTGCGCGAGCGCTCGTTCAGGTACTCGCACACCGGGACGGTGTCGGCGCGCGTGTCGGTCGCGATCACCGCCGGCGACGACGAGCGATCGTCCATCTTGCGCAGCCTGTTGTCGAGCTGCTCGATGCCGCTCGACTGCGCGGACTTCGTGCCGAGCTTGCGCATGTCGGTCTCGATCGCCTGATGGCGCGTACACACCGCGAGCGTCGCGCCGGCGACCGCGAGCGCGATCGTGGCGCCGACCACCGCCCGCGGCGCGCGTTCGGCGAGCCGGCCGAGCGCGGTGAACGCCGCCGTGACGGCGCGATTTCCTGCCGCCGGCCGCGGCGCACGCTTGCGATCCGCGAGCACGATGCACGCCGGGACGAGCGTGAACGTCGCGACCCAGCACGACAGGATGCCGATGCCGCCGATCCACCCGAACTGGTGAAAGCTCTCGACCTGACCGGCCGCGAGCACGCCGAACGACACCGCGGTCGAGAGCGCCGCGATGCCGGTCGCGCGCAGCGTCTCGTCGCACGCCGCCTCGAGCGCCACCTCGAACAGGACCTCGCGCCGCCGCGCCTGCCGGTAGCGATCGAGGAAGATGATCCCGTAGTTGATGCCAGTGCCGACGATGATCGCGCCGAGGAACGCGGTCTGTGCGTTGAGGTGGCCGATCCACAGCTCCGCGAACCCGAGCGCGACCGCCGCGCCGACCGTGACCGCGCTCGACATCAGCACGAGCTCGCGCGCACCGCGGAAGTAGATGATGACGATGCCGCCGACGCCGAGGAGCACGAGCAGCGCGGTCGAGATGATGTCGTGGCGGATCGCGTCGACCTCGCTGATCGCGAGCGGGATCGAGCCGGTGTAACCGGCGACGCGCACGCCGTGCTGCTCGGGATGGGTCGCGGTGACGACGTCCTGGATGCGTTGCAGCACGCCCTTGCTGCCGGCGAGATCGAGCGAGTTCGCCGCCGGTCGCACGAACACGACCGACAGCCGCCCGCCTTCGGCCATGCGCATGCCGGTGACCGGATCGCTTTGCTCGGGGTAGCCGCCGGGCGCGTGCAGATCGTTCTCCTTCGCGCGGATGTCGTCGGCGAGCTGCTTGACCGGATCGGGCGCGTGATCGTCGAGCTCGACGTACGCGGGGTTTTGCTTCGCGATCGCGGTCGCGAGCTCGCCCTGCCACTTCTTCAAGTCTTCGAACGGCACGTAATAGGCGGCGAACTTCTTGTAGAACGCCTCGACGTCCTTGCGCGTGTAGCGAATCGCGAGCACCTGGTCGCCGAGCTGTTTCTGCAGCTCGGCCGCGAGCATCGGCACGTACGCGCGCAACGCATCGGGCTTGCCGTCGATCGATTCGATCGCGACGTTGACGTTGCCGGTGCCGCCGACGCGCTGGCTGAGCTTGCGCAGCGCCACCACGCTCGGGGCCTTCGGCGGCAATAGCTCCGCGAGGTCGGTCGCGATCGACAGCTTCGCCGCGAGCACGACGCCGGCCACGCACACGACGAAGCCCCAAACCAGCACCAGCACCGGCCGGCGCAGCGCCAGCTCGGTCAGCCGGCGAGCGAGCCAGGAGTGGCTCATACCGCCGCGGCGGGCGCTTCGCGATGCGGCGCGGTGGACACGCCACGCGCGGACAGCGCGGCGAGGTATTCCTCGCGCACGCCCGCGACCAGCCGATCCCAATCGAACTTGCGCACGCGCTCGCGGTTGACCGCGCCCATCCGCGCGCGCTCCGCGGGATTCGCCGCCAGCTCGGCGAACGCGGCGACCAACCCGTCGACCGATCCCGGCGGCACGAGCTTCGCGCCGCACTCCGGGCCGGCGCCGATCGCGTAGCGATAGCCGGGAATGTCCGAGCACACGATCCCGCGCGCCGCGGCCATCGCCTCGAGCAGCACGATGCCGAACGATTCGCCGCCCATCGACGGTGCGGCGAACACGTCGCACGCGGCGTACAGCTGGGCGAGCTGCTGTTCCGACGAGATCGGACCGTGATAGGTCACGCCTTCGAGCTCCGACCTAGGAGTTTGCCCACCGTCGCCGACGATGTCGAGCGTCCAGTCGACGCCCTGCGCGCGGAGCTTGCCGCACGCCTCGAGCAGATAGGGCAATCCCTTACGCGAGTCGCGCCAGTGACCGACGAACAGGATCTTGAGCGGCCCGGCGGTCGGTGCGGCTCCCGGCGAGTACAGCTCGGTGCGGATCCCGTTCGGGATGATCGCGAGCGGCTTCTTGAACGTGACGCTCGCGTACTCGGCCGCCGCCGGCGAGACCGCGATGCCGCGGTCGTACCAGGGGTACGCGACCGCCGACCAAAATTTTCTCGCGCGCAGGAGCTTGGCGCTCTCCTGCTCCGAGGTCGCGTGGAACGTGCCGATCCGCGCGGCGTCGCCGCAGCTCCACAGCGCGTAGTAGTTGATCGACGGCTGCAACGGTTCGTGGATGTGCACCACGTCGTAGCGGCGCTCGCGGAACAGCTTCGCGACCTTCCACGGGCACGCGAAGATGCCCAGGTAATTGTCGGAGCCGTTCGCCGGGATGTTGACGACGCCGCGGAAGCCATGGATGTGCGGGCTCGCGTGGCCGTTGAGCCCGCGCTCCGACAGCGGGCCGATGACATCGACCTCGTCGCCGAGCCGGCGCAGCGACGTCGCGAGCTGCATCGCATGACGCTTGACGCCGCCTTCTTCGGCGAGGTCATACGGAACGACCATCGCGATGCGCATGTTCAACGCCTCACGTCGCCGTGCGACGCAGGTCAGGCGCGGAGCCGGCCACGCGGGTGGCAAGCCAATCCACGCACGCCGCCGCGATCTTCTCGCCTGCACGACCATCGCCGTAAAGGTGGGGCGCCGGGCGCGCGAAGCTACGCCAGTCGCGCATGATCTCGCCGATCGCGGCGAGGATCGCCGACGCTTCGACGTTCGCGAGCAAGCCGAGCCCCTCGGCGATCGTCTCCGGGCGCTCGGTGTTGTTGCGCACCGTCACGCACGGCGTGCCGAGGATCGCGGCCTCTTCCTGCACGCCACCCGAATCGGTCACCACGAGCCGCGCCGACGCGAGCTTCGCGAGGAACTCGCCGTGACCTAGCGGCTCGCGCACCTCGATCGTCGGCGGGAACGTCATGCCGGCCTCGGCGACCTTCGCGAGCGTACGCGGATGCACCGGCCACACGACCTCGTGATCGTGGCCGAGGCGCTCGAGCGCCGCGAGCACCTGTGCGAGCTTCTCGACGTCGTCGACCGTCTCCTGGCGGTGCAGCGTGACGAGCACGCCGCGGCGCTCGTGATCGGGCGGCACGTGCGGCGCGTGCGAGCGCAGCGCGTCGAGCACTGGATTGCCGGTCAGGAGGACCTGACCGTTGACCTGCTCGCGCGTGAGGTTCTCGACCGCGATGCGCGTCGGGGCGAACAGCAGATCCGCGAGCGCATCGGCGCAGATGCGGTGCTCTTCCTCGGGCAGCTCGCGCGAGAACGCACGCAAGCCCGACTCGACATGGCCGAACGCAGAGCCGGCCTTGCGCGCGGCGAGCGCCGCCGCGAGCACGGTCGTGGTATCGCCGACCGCGAGCACGAGCTCCGGCTTGTGCTCGGTGATCATCTTGCCGAGGCCGGTGAGGATCTCGGCGAAGCTGCCGAGCAGGTCGCGGTTGCCGAGCGCGAGCCGGTAGTCGACGTCCATGCGGAATGCGTCGAGGAACGAGCCCATCATCTCCGGCGTGTAATGCTGGCCGGTCACGACGACGCGAACCGGTAGCTGGCGCCGCCGCAACGCCGCGACGACGGGCGCCATCTTGACGACTTCGGGACGCGTGCCGACAACTGCGAAGATCACCGTCGTGCCTCGATGGCCGCGCAGAACTTCTCCGCGACCCATTTGTTGCCCGCTTGCGTGAGGTGGATGCCGTCGCAGAAGTGCTCCGCGGGCATGTCGGTGAGATCGACGAGCGCGAGCCGGCGCTCCTCGGCGATCCGGCGATACGC
>DASXCY010000068.1:0-20180 GCA_036490935.1 Kofleriaceae bacterium
CGGCCCATCACGCGCTCGCGGTCGTTCTGCGACAGGTCGCTCGACAGCGGCTCGGCGTCGAGGCCCTGCTTCTGCAGGAACTTCGCGACCATCGTCGTCTCGTCGCGCGTGTTGCAGAAGATGATCGCGCTATCCGGGTTCTCGGCGAAGATGATCTTCAGCAGGTCGCGGCTGCGCGCGATACCGCTGACGATGTAGTACGCGTGATGGATCTCGGCGACCGAGACCGAGTCGCGCGACAGCGAGATCTGCTCCTGCGCCTTCATGTGGCGCCGCGCGTAGCGCTGCACCTCGTCGGGCATCGTGGCCGAGAACAGCAGCGTCTGATGCTTCTCCGGCAGGAACGACGTGATCTTCTCGATGTCCTCGAGGAAGCCCATCGACAGCATCTCGTCGCACTCGTCGAGCACGAACGTCGACACCGTGCGCAGATCGAGCGTCCGGCGCCCGATATGATCGAGCACGCGGCCGGGCGTGCCGACGATGACGTGCACGCCGTCGCGCAGCGCATTGATCTGCTTGCCGATCGGCGCACCGCCGTAGATCGGCTCGATCAGCACGCCACGGTGCTTGCCGAGCTGCGTGATCTCCCGCGAGACCTGGAGCGCGAGCTCGCGGGTCGGCGCGAGGATCAGCGCCTGCGGCGCACGGTGCGTCGGGACCAGGTTGTTGACGATCGGCAGGCCGAACGCCGTGGTCTTGCCCGTGCCGGTCTTGGACTGGACGAGCAAGTCCTTGCCTTCGCTGACCGGCCGGAACACCGCGGTCTGCACCGCCGTGGGCTGGTAATAGCCCATGTCGTCGAGCGCGAGCTTGACGTCGGGGTGAAGGCCGAGGTCATCGAAGCTTGGAGCCTTCGGCTCGGCGGGGGTGGAGGGTTCAGAAGCGGAAGTGATCTCGTTCGTCACCACCGCCATCATCGCGGCGGCGTCCGCCACACCGTTCTCGGTGGGCGTCGTTTCGTTCGTCATCTTTACGGACCTTGTCGAAATGCTCTCCGAGATCTTCCAGTCGGAGCTCTGGTCGGGACGCTGAGCCGGGATTCGCACGTACCAAGCGACGTCGCTGGCTTGTGCCCGGCGTGACATCTCCGAGGCAAAGCGCGCGCGGCACATCGGCCTCGCACGCTCTACTCTTGGTGGAAACGGTCAACACGTGGCTTTCCTAGTTCGCGCGAACTCTAGTCGCGCGACCCCAGTCGGTCAAGGAGAACAGTCCGAAGTCCCTAATTCTTCGGCAGGGACAGGCGCACGATGCCCAGATCGTCGGAGGCGCCGTGCGCGACGAGCTGGGCCGGAATCGGGCAGTTGGGCGGCGAGTCCGGCACCTGGCTGCACAGCGAAAGGTCCGTGATCGGCTGGAAGATCCGTAGCTCGCCGTTGGCGACCGGGTTGCCGGCCGGGTCGGTCAGCTCGCCGTGGACATACGCCGCGTCGGGGATCGCGATCGGATCGAGCTGGTCGACGACCTGGTTCTGCACGCGCGGGATCTCGATGTCGGGCTGGAGCCAGTCCGGCGCGTTGGAGTCGGTCGACGGCTCGAATGCGAGGTCGTAGTGGCCCCAGACCTGGGCGAAATACGGATCGACCCACACGACGAACGCGCCGCTATCCGGTGTGACCGTCGTCGCGGCCGGGATCTCGGCGAGGAACTGCTGCGCCGCGCTGTCGAGGCTCCACAAGAAGCGTCGCGACGGCCGCGCGGTGATCGACACGTTGCCGAGCGGGTTGCCCGCGGTGTCGGTGATCGTGCCCGACAGCGCGATGCGCGACGCCAGCCGTACCGCCGGCACGGTGTCGGTGCTCGTCGCATCGACGTCGAGCACGAGCGGCTGGTCGTACAGCACGCCGAGGTTCGAGCCGGCGGGCGGCACGACGCTCACGCGATACAAGCCGCGCAGCGCGCTGCCGCCGAGCAGCGTGAGCAGCGCGTTGCCGGTGTCGTCGGTCGTGGCTTGCACGGTGAGTCGCGCGCGTGCCGCGCCGAATTCGGGCTGGTACTCGCCCGTGACGGTCACCGTCGCGCCGACGACCGGGGCGACCGCGCCGTTGCTCGCGGTGCCGGTGATCGGGATGGTCACGACGAGCTGCTCGCCGAGGTTGGTCGGCTGCGTGAGCGTCGCCTGCGTCGTGCCGGGGGCGACGTCGTCGAGAAACAGCGTCGGCGCGACGACCGTCGGATCGTCGGGCGCTGCCACGATCGTGAACGGGCCGGTCACGCCGCTCGCGAGCGCGAGGTGATACGTGCCGTCGGTCGTGTAGACGACGGTCGACACCTCGGCGAGTGGCGTCGTCGGGTCCCACTGGCCGAGCGCCGCGATGCGGTACTTCGGCAGCGGGTGCAGGCCGTCGCTGACCGTGCCATCGATGGTCGTCGAGTCGGCGCCGCCGAGCACGAACGTCGTCGACACGTCGGCCATCGCCGCGATCGTCGTGCGCATCGGCGGCGCGAGCGTCGCGGGCGACACCCCGGTCGACGGCGGCGCCGGATCGCGGCCATCGGGCACGACGGTGACGACGAACGGCGGATCGTTCTCGCCGGTGACCGGCACCGCGGCCGAGAACGAGTTCGTGCTGCGCGCGACGCCGTCGGCCGACGCGATCACC
Organism: Kofleriaceae bacterium; assembly: GCA_036490935.1. Classification (GTDB taxonomy): domain Bacteria; phylum Myxococcota_A; class Polyangia; order Haliangiales; family Haliangiaceae; genus JABFXX01. Next base: position 2,607 of record DASXCY010000068.1, read on the forward strand.
GTCGAGAACCCCGGCCCGCCCGCGAACTCCGATTCGCGCGTGATCGTGATCGTCGCGCCGAGCGAGCTGGTATCGCACGGCGATGCGGTCGGCGAGCAGTACGCCTCGACGCGCCCCGACAGCTGCACCGGCTGCGCGAGCGAGATCGCGCCGAGCCAGCCGTCCTGCGGGATCGCGAGCTGCGCGATCTCCGAGCCGACGAGATCGCCGCGGTTGCTCGGCGGGCCGAGCGTCGCGGCGAACGAACCCGCCGGCGGATCGCCCCAGCACACGCCCTCCTGGCAGACCTCGCCCGACGCGCAGTCGCTCGTCTGCTCGCACATCGCGCCGGGCTTCGCCGGGGAGGCGATGCAAGCGGTGACGAGCACGCTGGCGGCGGCGAGCTTCATGACGATGCTTGGCACTTCAAGTAGAAGAACCGGTCGGTCGAGAGCCCGTCGGCGGCGATGTTCTGGTAGAGCGGCGTGCCGCTGTCGGTCGGCTCGCGGTCGAACACGACGATCGTCATGCCTTTCGTCAGGCCGACGTCGGCCTGCTCGCACAGGCCGGTGATGTCGCATACGGTCGAACGATCCGGCGACTTCGACGGCGGGGCAGGTGGGCAGGTCGCGCGCGGCGGCGTCGGATCGGGGTTGTTGTAGTCGACGAACACGAACGCGTAGAGCGTGTCGCCGAGGTCGGTGTCGCGCAGCGACAGGTTGATCGTGCCCTGCGCGCCCTGCTGGAACAGCACCGGCCCGGGCTCGGTCAGCTCCTGCTGATCGCTGAACGCATGCAGGATCGACGGCGGCGAATCGAGCCCGGCATCGGTCGTGTTCGACGACAGCGACGGCGGAATGACGCAGCCGCCGACAAGCGAGAGGAACACCAGGCGCACGATCGACGACCGATCATGCAGCGTGCGCGCCAGAGAGGATCGCGCCTGTAGTGTCGAGCGGTTAGCTCGCAAACCGCGCGATCCGAGGCGGTGCGGATCCGACATCCGCGTCATGGCTCGCCTCGTGCGTCCGTCACATCCGGCGGTGCGCCATCGTCGGATTCCTTCTCGAGGTGGCGGAACACCGTGCGCGGATCGACGCCGAGATCGCGCGCGGTCTTGGTGCGGTTGCCGTTGTTGAGCGCGAGCACCTCGTTGATGTAGTCGCGCTGGAATTTGTCCTTGGCCTCGGCGAGCGTGAGGATCTGCGGCAGCACGTCGCCGGTGAGCCCGAGGTCGTCGGCGCCGATCACGGTCGACTCGCACAGCACGATCGCCTTCTTGATCCGGTTCTCGAGCTCGCGGATGTTGCCGGGCCAGTTGTGCTTGCGGATCGCGACCGCCGCGTTGGGCGACAGGCCCTTGACCTTCGCGTCGTACTCGCGCGAGTAGCGCGACAGCAGATAGCGCGCGATCACGAGCACGTCCTCGCCGCGCACGCGCAGCGGCGGCAGCTCGAGGTTGACGACGTTGAGCCGGTAGAACAGATCCTCGCGGAACCGGCCCGCCGCGATCTCCTTCTCGAGCTCGCGGTTGGTCGCGGCGAGGATGCGGATGTCGACCGCCTCGGGCCGCGTGTCGCCGACGCGAAACACGATCTTCTCCTGCAGCGCGCGCAGGAGCTTGACTTGCAGCTCGATCGGCATCTCGCCGATCTCGTCGAGGAACAGCGTGCCGGCGTCGGCCGCCTGGAACTTGCCCTGCTTGTTCGCGACCGCGCCGGTGAACGCGCCCTTGACGTGGCCGAACAGCTCGCTCTCGAGCAGGTTCGCAGGAATCGCGCCGCAGTTGATCGTGACGAACGGCTTGCCGGCGCGCGGCGAGCGGTTGTGGATCTCGCGCGCGATCAATTCCTTGCCGGTGCCGGTCTCGCCGGTGACCAGCACGCTGATGTCGGTGGGCGCGATCTTCTCGACCTTGCGGAACACCTGCTGCATCGGCGGCGACGTGCCGACGATCTCGCCGAACCGCTGCAGCTCGAGCCGCTCGTTCAGGCGCTTGTTGTCGAGGCGCAGCTCGTTCACGAGCAGCGCGTTCGCGACGATCAGCGCCGCCTGCGACGCGAACACGGTGAGCACGCGCAGCGTTTGCTCCTGGAACAGGTCGCGGATCGAGTCGTTGCCGACATAGATGAGGCCGAGCAGGCGGCCGCGGTCGAGGAGCGGCACGCAGATGACCGATGACACCTTGAGGTGCATCACGCTCTTCGCGGACGCGAACTCGTCGTCGTGCATCGCGTCCGAGATGATGACGGGCCTGCGCGAGCGCACGACCTTCGCGATGATCGAGTCGGAGAGCTGGCTGATCGCGTCGGCGATGTTCTCGCGCTTGACGTTGCGCGCGACCTTGATGTCGAGCGACTCGCCTTCGGCGAGGATCAGAAACCCCTTGTCGGCGTTCGTGATCTCGACGACCGCGTCCATCAGCGCGTCGAGCAGCTCGCCGAGGTCGCGCGTGTGCATGAGCTTGTCGGAGAACTCGAACAGCTTCAGATACGCGTCGAGGTCGGCGACCGTGTTCGCGGCTTCTTCGGGCGGCGGCGCGACGTCGTCGACCATCGCGAACCGGAGGTCGCAGCTGCCGATCACGAGCCGCTCGTCGTGCGTCAGCTTGTGCTTGCTGCGCTTCTTGCCGTTGACGACGAACTCGGTCTTCTTCGGCGCGAACACGGTGTAGGTCTGGCCGTCGAAGTGCACGGCGAACCCGTCGGGCACGAGCGGATCGGGCAGCACGATGTCGTTGTCGGGGCCCGACCCGATCGACGTGATCTTCTTGTGCAGGTGGTAGATCGTCGCCGGATGGCCGGGCGCGGTGAGGCGTAGCGATGGCATTCAGTTCACCCATCCGATGCCGATGCCTGCGCCGTGGGCGCTGGCAGTCGGGAAAATGTGCACGCGGTCGAGCAGCGATTGCTTCTTCGTCGGGGTCTGGAGGCTCGGCGGCAGCAGCGACTTGTCGCCCTGGATCTCGGCCCGCGGCTTGTAATAGATGAGCGAGTCGACGACGCCGTAGCCGTACAGCGCGATGAACGCGATGCCGGTTCCGATCTCGATCTGCTCGAGGCGCTGCACGGTCGGCACGTCTCCGACCGGGACGTCCTTGGACTCGATGCCGTACTTGCCGGCGAGGTAGAGCCAGATGCCGGCCGACGCCGAGAACGTCATCGCTTCCCCTGCCGCGAAGGCGATGCCTTTGCCGGTGCGGTGGTCCTGGAATTGCCCCGCGCCGAACGGCACGAAGTTGACGTAGTACGGGTGGCGCTCGACGACGTGGAGGCTGTTCAGGTAGTCCTCCTGGGCGTGCTTGATCTTGTCGAGCTCGCGCTGCGCGTCGAGCTTGCGCTGCTCGTCCTCGACCTCGGACTTGGTCTCGTCGAACACGCGCACCGCGCTCTGCGAGAACACGAGCGTGTCGAGCGTCTTGCCCGGCTCGAGCCGGAGCACCTGCTTGAACTCGTCTTTCGCGTCGCCGGCGCGGCCGGTCTCGACATACGCCACGCCGAGCAGGAGGTACGCCTCGACGAGGTCGCCGGGCAGGGCGAGCTGCTCGTGCGGCATCAGCAGCGGCGTCAGCTTCTCGACGACGTGCTCGTAATCCTTCGCGCGAAAGTAATCGCGCGCCTGCGCGAGCTGCTCCTGCGGCGAGCTCGTGCTCGGCGTCGTGCCCTGCGCGAATGCATCCGCGTGCGCCGCGAGCGGCGCCACCGCGAGCACGAGGGCGATCAGCGCAGCACGCATTCGACCGTGATGTCCTTGCCGGCTTCGACGGTCTTGTTGATCGGGCTCTCGTCGACGCCCGTGCCAGTGAACTGGATCGTGACGGGCACGCTCGAGTCGAGCCGCACGCCGAACGTCACCGTGAACGGTTTGCCGAGATCGATCAACTTGTTGTTGACCGTCACCTGTACCGGCAGCTTGCACGTCGGGATGACGTGACCGGGGTTGAACGGCATCACCACGGTCTGATCCGGTCCCGGCTGGATCGTCTGCGTGGTCGTCTGCGCGCGCGGATTGCGTGCGCTGAGCTTGGCCGCCGCGCTCAACGGGAGCTCGACCACGCCTTCCGGCGGCACGCGCAGCCAGGGACCATCGTCGATCGAGTATTCCGAGTTGTCGAACGGCGAAAACACGATCTTGGTCGGCACCACCGCGACGGCATCCACGCCCGCATCGATGTGCGGCGTGACCACCGCGACCTGCGTCCCCGCATCGGCCACGCCCGCGTCGATCTGGAGCGGCGGCGGCGGCGCCTGGTCGTGCGCGACGTCGACGCGCGGGCCGATCGCGTGCTCGGAGCCGACCGCGACGTCGACCGCGGGCGGCTCGGGCGGCGGCGGCTTCATCGCCTCGTGCAATCCGAACGCGCCGGCAGCCAGCACCACGCACCCGCACACCGCGAGCGCGAAGTGCTTGAGCTTCGCGCGCCGATTCAGGCTGCCGAGGATGTCGAGCACCTTCACGTTCTGCGGGTCGATCGTCAGCACGCGATCGAACGCGTCGAGCGCGCCGGCCTTGTTGCCCTCGTCGAGCAGCTCCTGGCCGCGCCGCGCGAGGTGATCGACGAGCCGATCCTTGAGCGCCTGCTCGTAGCTCGCCGGCGCCTGGAAGTAGCGGGCGAGCTCGGCCGGCACCTTGTCCTTCGAGATGCCCGACTCCTCGAGGTACGCCTCGATCGCGAGCACCATCTCCGCGATCGCGGGGTAGCGATCGACGGGGGCCGCTGCCATCGCGCGCAAGATGATCTTGCCGAGCCGGTTGCCGATCCGCGGATTCGCTTGCCGCGGATCGACGAACTTGCACTCGGCGATCCGCTTCAACACCTCGTGCGGGTTCTTGCCCTCGAACGGCAGCCGTCCGACGCACAGCTGGTACAGCACGATGCCGGCGGCGAACACGTCGGTCCGGAAATCGAGCGGCCGGCCCTCGACGTGCTCGGGCGCCATGTACGCCGGCGAGCCGAGCAATTGCCCGGTCACGGTGAGCCGCTCGAGATCGACCATGTGCGAGATGCCGAAATCCATCAGCTTCACGATCCCGTCGGAGCGGATCATGATGTTCTCGGGCTTGACGTCGCGGTGCAGGATGCCGCCGGCATGCGCGTGGGCGAGCGCGCGGCACACTTGCAGGATGATCATCGCGCCGATCTCGGGGTACGCGATCGGCCGCTCGGTCGTGAACTGCTTGAGCGTCTGGCCGTCGATGAACTCGGTGACGATGTAGCTCTCTTCGCCTTCCTTCGCGGCGTAGTCGAAGATCTCGAGGATGTTCTCGTGGCGCAGCTTCGCGACCGCCTGCGCCTCGCGCTCGAACCGATCGCGCGCCTCCTGGTAATCCGAGAGGTGCTTGTGGAGGATCTTGATCGCGACGGTCCGCTTCAACGACCGATCGAGCCCGCGATACACGACGGCCATCCCGCCCTGGCCGACTCGCTCCAAGAGCTCGTACTTGTCGAGAACCTGACCGACCTGGATCAACGCGTCTCCCCGCCCTGACAATGATGTCAGAGTGGACTCCCTACGTTCATCGGACCGACGGCATGCCCGATAAGTTGTCTAAGGCCTCAAGCGTACGACGGTTCTGGCCGACGCAGCAAGCTCCGCATCTGACAGGCGTGCCAGCTTGACGACACCCGTCCGATCATCTACCTAAACAACCTCCCAGGCACGTAGCTCAGTGGGAGAGCACTACCTTGACACGGTAGGGGTCGGAGGTTCAATCCCTCTCGTGCCTACGAGAAGCCGCCGAGCTGCCGACCCAGGCGCTCGGCGCGTCGACTCGACCTTGCACGCCCGCCGGCAGACCGCCGACGGCGCTCGTACGTTGACGACTTCATGCTGCGCTGGGTGATCGCCGCGATCGTTGCCTGTGGCGGGCGCCACGCGGCCCCGGCCCCCGCCGGTGCACCGCTCGTGACCGACGACGAGTGTCGCGCCCGCGGCGGCGAGATCGTGACGCAGGATACCTACGCAGATCTGCGGCGGTCGCGCGCGCCGTCGGAGCACGTCGCGCCGTTCCGGATCTGCCGGTTTGCGTCGGCGAAGAACGATCGCGCTTGCCGCAGCGACGGCGACTGTGCCGGCGGCCGCTGCTTCTGCACCGGCGCGCTGGGGCGGCCCGATCCGGACAACGATCCCGCGCTGCGCGCGCTCGACGGCACCACCGCGACCGGGCAGTGCTCCGACCGCGCGCTGCCCGACGGCTCGTGGTTCTGCCTCGTCGAGGGCGGCAAGGTGCACCTCGCCGGGATCATCGTCGACTAACTAACCGCCGCCGATACAGGCTTGCATTCGGCCGTACGTCGCTCATACCCGCTTTCCCAAGCCGGTCGGACGGTGTAGAACCTAGCCCTCGTACGGCCGTATTCGGCCCGAAGGAAATCAGCGCGCATGCAGCAGAGCAACGTGTACTCATGAACGTTCGACCGCCTGGTGGTCGCTTCGATCGCCGCCGCCCGGAACAGGGCCTTCGCATCAATAACCGGATCCGCGTCCCCGAAGTCCGCGTGATCTCCGACGAGGATCAGCTCGGCGTCATGCCGACCCACGAGGCGCTGCGTCTCGCCGAGGAAAAGGGGCTCGATCTCGTCGAGATCTCGCCGCGCGCGTTCCCGCCGGTTTGCCGGATCATGGATTACGGCAAGTACAAGTACGAGGAAGCGAAGAAGAAGCAGCAGGCGCGCAAGCGCGCGTCGACGGTCGAGACCAAGGAGATCAAGTTCCGGCCCAAGACGGAAGAGCATGATCTCGCGTTCAAGGTGAAGCACGTGCGCCGGTTCCTCGAAGCCGGCAACAAGGTGCGGCTCGCCGTCGTGTTCCGCGGCCGCGAGATCACGCACCCCAAGACCGGCATGTCGATGCTCAACCAGGTCGTCGAGATGTGCAGCGACATCGCGGCGGTCGAGGCCACGCCGAACATGGAAGGCCGGCGCATGATCATGGCGATCGCGCCCAAGCCGGGCGTCGTGCGCAAGGCGCAGGAGGCCAAGAAGGCCCAGGCCGCCGCTCAGGCCGCGGCCGAGGCGGCCAAGCGCACCTCGCAGCCGGGCAAGGCCCCGCCGCCTCCGCCGATCGAGGAGGACGAGGACCTGTCCGAGGAAGACATCAACGCGGACGTCGTCGAGGACGAGGACGAGGAATAGCGCCTTTGGGGCTTGGGCTTTGGGCTTTGGCCAGCAAGCTGGCGATGCCCTCTGGCCACAGCCCAAAGCCTAATGTCCAAAGCCTCTTGTCTTTCCGCGCCAGATCGGCCATAAAGCCGCTCCTCGCGTCATGCCCAAGGTCAAGACTCACTCCGGCGCCAAGAAGCGGTTCAAGAAGACCGCGTCGGGTAAGTTCAAGTTCGCACGGGTGTTCAAGCGGCACCTGCTGACGAATCGCAGCAAGAAGCGCAAGCGCCAGCTGCGCAACGCGGCCTACGTGCCGCCTGCCCATCACCATCAGATCGACGTGCTCCTGCCGTACGGCTAGAGCCCACCAGGAACCGACGCCATGCCCCGCGCAAAACGAGGATTCAAGGCCCGCCGCCGCCGCAATCGCCTGCTCAAGTGGGCGAAGGGCTTCCGCGGCAAGCGGAGCAAGTGCCACGCGATCGCCAACGAGGCGGTGCAGCACGCGTGGATGCACATGTACCGGTCGCGCAAGCAGCGCAAGCGCGACTTCCGCGCGCTGTGGATCCAGCGCATCAACGCGGCTTCGCGCACGCTCGGCATCAGCTACTCGAAGCTGATCGGCAAGCTCGGCCACGCGAACATCCAGCTCAACCGCAAGATGCTCGCGGAGATCGCGATCAGCGATCCGGTCGCGTTTCAGCAGATCGTCGCCGCGTAGCCAACCGATCTACTGGTAACAACGACGGCGGCTCCGGGCGGTTTCGCTTCGGGCCGCCGTTTTTTCATGTCATGAGCCCAGGATCCTCCGCTTTGATCGCGAACCTCGAGCAGCTCGGCGACGAGTTCCTCGCGGTGATCCGCCCGCTCGGTGACGAGCAAACCATTCGCGCCGCGCAAGCGCAGTTCCTCGGCAAGAAGGGCAAGGTGTCCGAGCTCATGAAAGAGCTCGGCAAGCTGCCCGCGGGCGAGCGGCCGGCCGTCGGTGCGGCGGTCAACAAGGTCAAGCAGACGATCGAGAGTCAGGTCGCGGCGCGCCTGGGCGAGCTCGCCGATGCCGCGGCGCAGGCCGACCTCGCCCGCTCGGTCGACGTCACGCTGCCGGCGCGCCCGGTCGGCGGCGGTCACCTCCACCTGCTCACGCTCGTGCGTCAGGAAGCGGTGCAGATCTTCGCGGAGCTCGGCTTCGTGGTCGCGGAAGGCCCGCAGATCGAGAGCGACTGGCACAACTTCGAGGCGCTCGGCATCCCGAAGGATCACCCCGCGCGCGACATGCAGGACACGTTCTTCCTGTCGGAGGAGATCCTGCTGCGTTCGCACACGAGCCCGGTCCAGGTCCGCACGATGCTGACGCAGAAGCCGCCGATCCGGATCGTCGCGCCCGGCCTCGTCTACCGGCGCGACGACGATCTGACGCACAGCCCGATGTTCACGCAGCTCGAAGGCCTCGCGGTCGACGAGGGCATCTCGTTCGCCGATCTCAAGGGCGTGCTGCTCCACTTCGTGAAGCGGTTCTTCGCCCGCGATCTCGGCCTTCGCTTCCGGCCGAGCTACTTCCAGTTCACCGAGCCGTCGGCCGAGGTCGACATGCAATGCAGCTTCTGCGGTGGCTCGGGCTGCCGCGTGTGCAAGCACACCGGCTGGGTCGAGATCGGCGGCAGCGGCGTCGTCGATCCGGTCGTGTTCGAGCACTGCGGCATCGACCCCGAGCGCTACACCGGGTTCGCGTTCGGCATGGGCCTCGAGCGCATGGCGATGCTTCGCCACGGGGTGAACGACATCAAGTTCTACTACGAAGGCGACATCCGGTTCCTGGAGCAGTTCTGATGAAGGTCCTGTGGAGCTGGCTGTGCGAGCTGTGCGATCTCGATCGCGCGCCGACGGTCGAGGACGGCGCGCGCGCGCTCACCCGCGGCGGCATCGAGATCGAGCAGCTCGTCGATCTCGGCGCAGGATTTCGCGGCGTGGTCGTCGCCGAGGTCGTCGGCAAGCATCCGCATCCGCACGCCGACAAGCTGACGCTCGTCGACGTCATCACCGAGCGCGGCGGCGCGGCCACGCAGGTCGTGTGCGGCGCGCCCAACGTGCCCGAGCCGGGGCGCAAGGTGCTGTGGGCGCAGGTCGGCGCGACGCTGCCGGCCAAGTCCGACACGATGGCAGGTGCGCCCGCTTCGAGCGGGCGGACCTGGCTCACGCTCGCCGCGAAGGCGATCAAGGGCGTGATGTCGCCCGGCATGCTGTGCGCGGAGGACGAGCTCGGGCTGTCGGAGGATCACGCCGGCATCGTCGTGCTCGACGCCGACGATCGCACGCCGCTCGGCGCGACCGCGCAGCGCGCGCTCGGCCTCGACGACTGGCTGCTCGACGTCAACGCGCCGGCGAATCGCGGCGATCTGCTCGGCCACATCGGCGTCGCGCGCGAGCTCGTCGCGATGCTCGGCGGCCGGCTCGTGCCGCCCGACGCCGGCGTGCAAGGCGCGACCGGCGAGCCCGAGGTCGCGATCGCGATCGCGTCGGCCGAGCAGTGCGCGCGTTACGTCGGCGGCGTGATCGAGGGCCTGCGCGTGCAACCGTCGCCGGCGCGCATTGCCCGCCGGCTGCGCGCGGTCGGCGTGCGGCCGATCTCGAACCTCGTCGACGTCACGAACTACGTGCTGTTCGAGCTCGGTCAGCCGCTGCACGCGTTCGATGCCGACAAGCTGGAGCTGGAGATCAGCGTCACGCCGGCGAATGACGGCGAGCAGTTCACGACGCTCGACAACGCCGCGCGCACGCTGATGCCCAGCGACCTCGTCATCCGCGATGGCGGCCGCGCGGTCGCGCTCGCCGGCGTGATGGGCGGCCGCGACAGCGAGGTCAGCGCCGCGACCACGCGCGTGATGCTCGAGAGCGCGAGCTTCCACGCGATGTCGGTGCGCCGCACGGCGCGCCGGCTCGGCCTGCACTCGGAGGCGTCGCAGCGGTTCGAGCGCGGCGTCGATCCCGAGCTCGCCGGCTTCGCGTGGCGGCGCGCGGCTCACTTGCTCGTGCAGGTCGGCGGCGGTCGGGTCACGCGCGCGCCGCGCGACGCGTATCCCGGCCGGCGCGAGCCCAAGCCGATCCACGTGCGGCTCGCGCGCGTTCGCGCCGTCACCGGCGTCGCGCTCGACGCCGCCGGTTGCACCGACGCGCTCGTGCGGCTCGGCTTCACCGTCGCGCCCGACGGCTCGGCACTCGACGTCACGCCGCCGAGCGCGCGCGCCGATGTCACGCGCGAGGTCGACGCGGTCGAGGAGATCCTGCGCGTCACCGGCTACGACCAGGTACCGTCGACGCTGCCCGAGCTGCACGAGGTGCCGCCGCAGCCGCCGCCCGATCGCGCGGATCTCGCGCGCGCCGCGCTCGCCGCGGCCGGTGCGAGCGAAGCGATCACCTACGCGTTCCAGTCCGCCGAGCGATGCGGCGCGCTCGGCCTGGCCGCGACCGATCGACGCAGCCAGCCGATCGCGATCCGCAACCCGATGAGCGAGCAGCAGGCGGTGATGCGAACGTCGCTGCTGCCGAACCTGATCGCCGCGGTCGCGCGCAACCAGAGCTACGGCCGCGGCGATGTCGTGCTGTTCGAGGTCGGCGCGGTGTTCCTGCGCCGCGGCGAAGGCGCGGCCGAGCAGCCCCTGCACGAGCTCGCCGACGAGCCCGTGGTCGCGGCGGGCGTGCTCGCCGGCCGCCGCGCGGCACAGCTCGGCGAAGGCGCGCCCTGGGATGCGTTCGATGCCAAGGCGCTCGCGCTCGAGGCGATCCGCGCGGTCGCGGGGCCGGTCGCGGTCCACACCCGCGCGACCGCGTCGGTGGCGTACCTCCACCCCGGCATCGCCGGCGAGCTGGTCCTCGATCGCGAGGTCATCGGCTGGTTCGGCGAGCTGCATCCGGCGGTGCGCGCGCGGCTCGGCGTGGTCGGCCCGGTGTTCGCGTTCGAGGTCGAGCTCGACAAGCTGAGGCTCGCCGAGCCGCCCCAGATGCGGCCGATCCCGCGCTTCCCCGGCTCGGTGCGCGACGTCTCGCTGCTGCTCGCGGACTCGATCCCGGCCGCTCGCATCGAGGAAGTCATCTCGGGTGCGGCCGAGCCGCTGGTCACCGGCGTGCGCCTGGTCGAGGACTATCGCGACGCCAAGCTCGGCGCGGGCATGAAGAGCATGCTGTGGTCGATCGCCTATCGCTCGCCCGAGCGCACGCTGACCGATGTCGAGGTCGACCGGGCGCACGAGACCATCGTCGGCCGGCTCGTGGAGAACCTGCCGGCGCAGCGACGGTAGGTTTGGTATCGCGCAAAGACCTGTGTTACTCATGTCTTATGGCGCGAATGACCAAGGCGGACATCATCGAGTCGGTCTACGAGAAAGTAGGCGGGTTCTCGAAGAAGGAAGCCGCCGAGATCGTCGAGACCGTGTTCAACGTGGTCAAGGAGACCCTCGAGCGCGGCGAGAAGATCAAGATCTCCGGATTCGGTAACTTCGTCGTTCGCGACAAGAAGGACCGGATGGGCCGCGATCCGCAGCGCGCCGTGCCGATCCTCATCCCCGCGCGCCGCGTGCTGACGTTCAAGCCCAGCCAGGTCTTGAAGAACATTTTGAACGGATTGCCTCCCGTCTAGGGATCGAGTACGAAGTCGGTCCCACCCGAGGCGTAGCGCAGCCTGGTAGCGCACCAGACTGGGGGTCTGGGGGTCGCAGGTTCAAATCCTGTCGCCTCGACCGGGACGGACGGCTCCCCAGCCGTCCACCTTTTTGCAGGATCGTGTCGCCGCAGGTCGCTGGCTCCCGGCACGGTCCTCGACGATCGATTCGAGATCTGGTCGCCGCATGCGCGGCCGGAGCTCGCCGCGATCGCTCCGAGCCTCGAGGTCGTCGAGCTCGAAGACCGCTCGCTGATCGTGCGCGTCGCGGATCGTGGCAACGCGCGCGGATTCTGCAACCGGCCGATGGGCGTCGTGTGCCTGCAGGAGTGACGGAGTAGACTCGCGCGCGATGGCGCGCCCGCTCGTCTTGTGCTCGAACGACGACGGCGTGCACGCGCCGCACTTGCTCGCGCTCGCCGCGCGCATCGAGGCATTCGCCGACGTCCTCGTGGTCGCGCCCGAGCGCCAGCGCTCCGCCGCATCGCACGCGATCACGCTGCACAAGCCGCTGCGGCTCGTGGAGGTCGCGCCGCGCCGGTTCGCGCTGTCGGGGACGCCCGTCGATTGCGTGTACGTCGGCATGTTGAAGCTCGCCGACCGCAAGCCGGCGATCATCGTGTCGGGCGTGAACGACGGCTACAACCTCGGCAGCGACGTCTTCTACTCGGGCACGGTCGCGGCGGCGGTCGAAGGTGCGCTGCGCGGCGCGTCGGGGATCGCGCTGTCGCTCGCGTCGCGCGCGAAGCAGGCCGAGCGCGCGCTCGACTTCGCGGCGGCCGTCGTGCGGGCCGCGCTCTCCGAGCCGGCGCCGCCCGGCACGGTGCTGAACGTCAACATGCCGGGCACCGGCGGCGACGCGTATCAGTGGACATCGCTCGGCCGCCGCCTGTATGCCGACGACGTGGTCGAGCGCGCCGATCCGCACGGCCGGCCGTATTACTGGGTCGGCGGCGGGCCGAGCGGACACGAGCACGTCGCGGGCACCGATTGCGTCGCCGTGGCGAGCGGCCACAACAGCATCACGCCGCTGCATCTCGATCTCACCGATCGGCCGCGGGTCACGCAACCGCCGTGGCCGCTCGAAGGGTTCCGCGTGGTGGTAGGCTAGCGGCGATGAAACGCGCGCTCGTGGTGCTGGTCGTCGCGTGCGGCTCGCCGTCGAAGCCCGGACCGGCGCCGGTGCGGCCGCAGCCGACCGCGAGCTGCGACGGCACGCGCGCCCAGCTCGAGCACCTGTATCGCGCCGAGGCCGAGGCCAAGGAGCCCAAGCGCGTCGCCGATGCGGTCGCCGACAACACGCACATGGTGCTCGTCGATTGCGCGAAGGATCCTGCGCGCGCGGTGCCGTGCATCCAGTCCGCGGCGTCGGTCGCCGAGCTCGAGAAGAACTGTCTCGTGCCGCTCGATCCCGAAGGCACGGAAGGCGAGGCGCTCGCGCGATGAGGCGGCTCGTGCTCGCGTTCGCGTTCGCGCTCGGCGCGTGCGGCGGCTCGCAACCGCCTCCGCCGGCGCAGCCACAGGCGCCGCCCGATACGCGCACGCCGATCGAGAAGCGCCGCGATGCCGCGGCCGAGGCGATCGCGAAGCGCGCGACCAGGTGCGCGGTCGACGACGCACACCACGAGCTCGAGGCCGGCAAGATCTCGCAGAAGCAATACGACTCCGAGACCGGGTCGGACGTGCAGGCGAAGCTCACCGACGACTGGATCCACAAGCTCGAGGTGCCGCTGTCGTCGTTTCAGGTCCGCGTGCTCGAGGTGTGCAACCGGGACGCGACGGGTTGCGACGACCTGAACGAGTGCATCCAGCACATCAACGACAAACCGAAGTGACGATGCGCCTCGCGATCGCGTTGGGGATCGCGGCCACGCTCGCCGGCTGCAAGCAATCCGAGCCCGAGCCCGCCAGGCGGTCCGCGACCCCGGCGCCGCTGCCGCCGCTGCCGCGCGCCTCGCAGCTGCCGCTGCCGCCGCTGCCGGCGCTCGAGCTGCCGCCCGATCCGAAGCGCGAGGCGAAGGTCGAGCTCGGCCGCGCGCTGTTCTTCGAGCAGCGGCTGGCGGCGACCGGCGATCGCTCGTGCGCCTCGTGCCACGCGAACCACACCGACAACGCGCCGGCGTTGTGGAACGTCGCCTACTTCAAGGACGGGTTCTATCGCGACGGCCGCGCGCCCACGCTCGAGGCGACCGCCAAGGCGGAGGCAGGCGGCGGCGACAACCTCGACACCAAAGCCGCCGAGCTCGCGAAGCTGCCGGCCTACCGCAAGCTGTTCGAGGCGGCCGGCTACGGCGACGTCAAGGCCGATCAGCTCGCCGAGGCGCTCGCCGACTACGAGCGCACGTTGATCTGCAACGACACGCGCTACGACAAGCTCGCCGCCGGCGACAAGACCGCGATGACCGAGCAGGAGCAGCGCGGGCTCGACGTGTTCGCCGGCAAGGGCCGGTGCTCGATCTGCCACGCGCCGCCGTTCTTCTCGTCGGCGATGGGCGTGGACAAGGAGATGTTCTTCAACATCGGCATCGGCACGGCCGGCGTGGCCGATGCGCAGGTCGATGCCGGACGCATGAAGGTCTCGAATCAGCCCACCGACTGGGCCGCGTTCAAGCCGCCGAGCCTGCGCGACATCACCCGGACCGCGCCGTACTTCCACGACGGCTCGGTCGGCAAGCTCGACGACGCGGTCAAGCTGATGGCGACCGGCGGGATCGCGAACCGCAACAAGACCGCGCTGCTGCTCGACGCCGAGCTCACCGACGCCGAGCGCGCAGATCTGGTCGCGTTTCTCGGCACGCTCGACTGCCCGTGATCGGGCTTCGGGAACAATCCGCCGAATCTCCCGAGGCCCGAAGCCCGGGGCCGCCTGGCCCTTACGCGGGCCGGCTCCTAGCGCTTGCCGTCGGTCTCGACGACGCGGACGAGCAGGTGCAGCTCCTGGCCGGGCACCGGCAGCGGCGAGATCCACAGCACGAGCTCGAGCGCGGGCTTCTCGGTGCCGCGATAGACGCTGGCGCGCCGCTCGGTCGGCTTGCCGTCGGCGTGCGCGGCGCGCAGCGCGCGGGCGAGCCCGGGCACGAACGTGGCGAGCGCGGTGTCGGCGAGCGCGATGCCCTCGAGCGCGGCGAGATCCTCGCGCCCGACCAGCTTCGCGAACGCCTTGTTGACCGCCGCGAGCACGCCGTCGACCGAGAGCAGCGCCTGCGGCACGCGCGAGCGCTCGAACGCCTGCGCGAGCGACGCCTCGCGCACGTTGTCGGCGCGGATCGGGCCGCTCTTGACGCGGCGCCGCCCCATGTCGAGCATGTCCATCACCGTGTTGAGCTCGTAGCGGAAGGCGGCCGCGCTGGCGTGGCGATCGTCGGGCTCCTTCGCCATCGCGCGCGCGACCATCGCTTCCATGGCGTCGTCGACCGGCTCGCCGCGGCGCTTCGCGAGCGACTCGGCGTCGTCCTGGATGTGAGCCATCAGCACGTCCATCACGGTGCCCTCGAATGGCAGCGTGTTCGTGAACAGGAGATACGACAGCACGCCGAGCGCGTAGATGTCGGTCGCCACGCTCGCCGGGCCGCCGGCGCAGCGCTCGGGCGCGAGATAGTGCGGGGTGCCGCTCACGCCGTCTTGCTGCTGCGCGCCGTGGCGATGCGCGAGCCCGAAGTCGAGCACGCGCACGATGCGGCGCCGGCGCGTCGCGGCGGCGGTCGCCGGCTCGGCCGCGAGCAGAATGTTGTCGGCCTTGACGTCGCCGTGGACGATGCCGCGCTTGTGGATGCAATCGAGCGCGTCCGCGACCTGCGCCAGCACGTCGAGCGCGCGCCGCAGCGATGGCCGCGCGCTCGATTCGGCGACCAGCGGCTCGCCCTCGACGAGCTCCATCACCATGTACGCGCCGAACTCCGCGTCCTCGCCGTAGTCCACGACCGACACGATGTTCGGGTGGGAGATCTCGCTCGCGAGCTTGGCCTCCTGGATGAACCGCGCGCGCGCCGCGCCGTCGTCGGCGAACGCGGGAGCGATCATCTTGAGCGCGAACGCCTTGCCGAGCTGGAGGTGCTTGGCCCGGTAGACGTGACCCATCCCACCCTCGCCAAGGCGCCCATCGAGGACGTACCGCCCGCCCACCGTCTGCATGATCGCCGAGCATGCTACAACACGAGCCGTCCGTCCCCGTAGCTCAGTTGGATAGAGCACGTGTTTCCTAAACACGGGGCCACCTGTTCGAGTCAGGTCGGGGACACGGAAATCATTGGAGAATTTGGTGTCGGCTAGGGCAGGGGCGGTTGCTAGGACAGCGGTAGGACACAAACCGGCCCCAAATCGCCTACCGTCCCTTCCGCGGCTTGACGCTCGGCGGCGGCGGGGCTTCGAGCTTCACGACCGTGTCGCCGGCGACGCGCATGCGTATCCACGCCGACAGGGAGAGCCCCGATTTCTCGGCGGTGACGCGCCACGCCTTGGCCTCGGCGGCCGTCAGGCGTAAGCGGATGGTGACGTCGCGATCCACGGCGGCGGCATCGTCGGTGATCGGTGTGACATTGGTGCTCATGCTTCAATCCTTTCGCCGCTGCCATTCATCAGACGGCGCGGCATCGACCCGTTCGCTGTATAGAGCGCGAGCACGCGGCTGTAGTCGACGATCTTTCTCAGTGCCTTGATGATCTCGTCGTACTTCTCGGGATTGAGGTCCGCGAGCGCGGCGCCGAGGCGCGTCCATTCGTGCATGTTGAGGAATTCCACCGCACGACTCTTGCGCCGGCTCATGACCACCTCCGCGCTTCGGCAGCGGACCGGAAAAGAGGCGTCCAGTCGCGGCCTTCGTAGAAGTCGACGGCATCCCACTGTTCCCAGTCCTCGACTTCACGATCCGCCACCTCGGCCATGCGACGGACGAAATCTAGCGGGCCGCGGCGCGCGTACTCCAGCAAGACCGCGCGCGTCTCGTGCTCGTTCCATCCATCGAACCTCTCGCCGTTCGCGTAACCAGGAGTAGTGGATGTGAGGATGAAGCTTGCTGTCATGTTGACGCGGCCGTCGGGCCCGCACCCTTCAGGGTGGAGGTTTGCTTCCGCGCGATCGAGCGCACGCACGATCCGCTTGATGTAGCCCGCGCGGTTCACGACGCCACCGCCAATCCCGTCGGCGCCGGGCGCATGTCGAGCAGCTTGTCGGCGCTGGTAACGAGCGCCTTGTCGATCTCGTCGTCGGTGCGTTCGCCCTGATAGCGACCGCCTCCCGGCGCGTCCCACCATTCGAGCCATGCGTACTGCTTGTCGGCGTCGGCGGCGAGAGAGCGGAGCCAGTCGGCCGGCGCGTGAAGCGCATACGCCATCGCGACCGCGCGCGCGGACTCGGCCGACCAAGCATCGAACTCGGTGCAGTCGCCGCCGCCGTAGATCAGGATACTGGCGGTGTGCTGCACGAGCGTGCGCGGCGCACCCGGAAATGATGCGCTGCCGTCATCATTCTGAAGGGAAAGCGCCGCGCGATCGAGCGCCCTGGCGAAGCTGGCAACGCAGCGCGCGCGTAGGCGCTGGGCGCGTCCGCTGGAGGTGAGTTTTTTGGTCTTGGTCGGCATATCGGTCCTTTCGCCGGCGCATGATGCACCGTGTAGCTATCGTGTAGCTACACCGCAGCCACGTCAAGCCCTACCCGCGCGGACCCGTGTTACCCTGGCCACCCGTGAAGCTCGGCATCCGCACCGCATCGCTCACGAAGCGCTTCGCGGCGCGCACGTCGTGGCGCCGGTACGCCCGCCACAGCCTCGGGATCAAGATGCCGCGCGGCTATGGCTGGATCACGAACCCCAAGCGCGCCGCGTACAACCGGATCTACAACCGCACGA
>DASXCY010000069.1:0-13814 GCA_036490935.1 Kofleriaceae bacterium
GCCGCAAGCGTTCCCGCAACCGGCGACCGGCACCGACGACGAGGCGCGCACCGGCGAGGTCTGGCTCACGAGCGGCGACGTCAACGCGGATACGGATGCGACGGCGATCGTCGAGCTCGCCGGCACCGCCACGAACGCGACGCAGACCATCCCGTTCACCGCGACCGTCACGATCCAGGAATCGAATCGCGGGATCCCGCCGAGCAACCCGGCGCAGCCGAGCCAGCACCCGATCTGCAAGCAGCGCATCGTGTCGCCGATCGCGATCGACCTCGCGCCGCACGACGGCGGGACGCTCGCCGTGCAGGTCAGCACGTCCACGTGGTTCGCGAACGTCGACTTCACGCAGCTGCCCGCAGGCGGCGCATTCCCCGACGACGACACCAACACCGCGAGCCAGGCGCTGTTCACCGGCCTGCGCGCGGCCACCGCCACCTTCCAGCTGTCCTTTCACTAACAGGGAGCCACCATGAACCGTCTCGTACCGTGTCTCGTCCTCGTCGCCGCCGGCGCTTGCAGCGGCGATAATGGTCAGCCGCAGCCAAAAGTCTGCAACACCAACAGCGGCATGGGCATGCTCGCGGACTTCGACGTGCCCTGCGATCCCGGCAGTAACGGCATCTTCATCACGATGTCGGGCGAGGCGTTCGCGAAGAACGGCTACGCGTTCCCGCCGCTGTCGCCGGATGACGTCGTGTTCGTCGACGGCTGGGCCGTCACGTACGACCGCGTGCTGTCGACGGTCGATCACGTCACGCTGTCGCGCGATCCCGACAAGTCGCCGACCGATCAGTCGCAGTGCGATGACGGCAACGGCAACTCCATCCTGTGCGGCACCGGCAGCTCGGTCGTCGCCGAGGTCGACGGTCCGTTCGCGATGGACCTGCACAAGGGCGGCCCGCTGCCCGATGCGGATGGCGCGGACATGGACGCGCAGCCGATCGCCGCGCTCACCGGCCTCAACAAGCAGAGCAACGACGCGTTCGACACCACGACGACCTACGCGTTCGGCTTCGAGGTCGTGCCCGCAACCGCGTCGGCAGAGAACGTCAACCTCGACGCCGGCGATCTCGCGGACTACCAGTACATGGTCACGATGGGCTACACGACGATGCTCGTCGGCACCGCGACGTGGCAGGGCAACAACGGCGGCAGCCTGACGAACGACGGCTGCACGCAGACGACCGTGACGCCGGCCTACGACTTCAGCGTGCTGCCGACCACGATCCACTTCAAGCTCGGCCTCACCGCGCCGACCGTGTACCGCAACGCGCAGAACCCGGCGCTCATGGGCACGCCGTTCCCGAACGAGGAGCACCCGCGCGGCATCCAGACGTCGGCGAACCAGTCGACGATCGCGCAGGTCACGCTGCACCTCGACCACGCGTTCTGGGAGAGCTTCGTGCACGACTCGCCCGCCCACTTCGACTCGTTCGCATCGAAGTACGCAGGCATGACGACGGTCGCGAACATGACGCTCGAGGACTTCAAGGGCTTCGCGTTCCAGCCGTTCGTCGATGCGCAGGGCCAGCAGGTGCCGTGGCGGTCGTGCCTGCCCGCCGCCGACTACACGCCGCCATCGGCGGGCGCGATGTCATTCGACACGCTGACGGTCCCTGTCGTTCCAAGCGGCGACCCCGCGCAGGTGATCCGCGACTTCTACGACTACACGCTCTACAACCACTCCACGTTCGGCCACCTGAACGCGGACGGGCTCTCGTTCGTCGATCGCCAGTATCCGTCGCCGCCGTAAGCCCGTCGCTGTGTAACGTGGCTGCAATGTTTGCAACGCCGTGATGACTCTACGATTGAGTCATGCGGCATTGCTGGCTGGTCGTCCTGCTGTTCGCGGGAGCATGCGGAGATAACCTCAAGGGCGCGTGCGAGACCGACGCCGACTGCGGTGACGGCGCCTGCGCCGACGTCACGTGCAGCGACGGCATCTGCGCCGAATCGAACCTGGTCCCGGCAGGTCAGATGGCGGTGACGCAGACGGCGGGCGACTGCAAGGCCCTCGTGTGCGATGGCCACGGCAACGCGACCGCGCAGGTCGACGATACCGACCTGCCGACCGCGGTCGGCGCGTGCACGACCGCGCGCTGCACCGATGGCGTGCCGTCGACGCCGCCCGCCGAGGCCGGCACGGCGTGCGGCACCGGTCTCGAGTGCGACGACGTCGGCCAGTGCGTCGGCTGCCTCGAGCCGCTGCAGTGCCCGGGCAGCAACACCGCGTGCCAGACCAAGACGTGCGTGAACGAGACGTGCGGCGTCGAGAACACGGCGACCGGCACGAAGACCACCACGCAAACCACCGGCGATTGCCAGGACGTCGAGTGCGACGGCAGCGGCAACACGATGTCGGTCGAGAACGACAACGACAACCCGGCGGACGCGGCGTGCACGACCGGCGGCTGCTCGGCCGGCGTGCCGACGCACGATCCGAAGCTGTCAGGCACCGCCTGCGGCACGGGTCACGTGTGCAACGACACGGGCGTGTGCGGCGAGTGCAACCTCGCCGACGACTGCCCGGCCACCGGCTCCGAGTGCAGCGCGGCCACGTGCGCCGACAACACGTGCGGCGTGCACGATCTCGACTCCGGCACGCCGACGCCGACGCAGATCCCCGGCGACTGCATGCAGACCCAATGCGACGGCAGCGGCGCCACGATGCCGGCCGAGGACGACACCGACGTGCCGGTCGATGGCAACAGCTGCACGAGTGACGTGTGCACGGGCGGCGTGCCGTCGAACCCGGCGCTGGCCGACGGCACGGTGTGCGCCGACAGCGGCGACTCGGGCAACCGGTGCCGCGCGGTCGCGTGCGTACCGGCGGTCTCGCTCGTCCTCGCCGGCGACGGCGTGACCGCGCTGTCGGCGAGCTCGGCGGCGCTCCAGCTCGAGGAGCGCTACACGAGCGACCTCGCGCTCGTGCCCGAGACCGGCAACCCGCTCGCGCTGACCTGCACGCAGGCCGGCGCCGCGCCGATGGGCCTCGTCCAGGAGGGCTACATGTCGCGATCGGTCGACGAGCGCTACGTCGTGTTCGCCTGCTACGACACCGCGGCCGGGACGGCGAACGTGCAGGGCACGGCGTCCGCGACGGTGAATCGGCTCGTCGCGCGCGTCGACTCGACGCTGACCGCGGAGACGTCGACGCGCTTCACGACCGCGTTCGACACGAATGGCATCCGCAGCGCCGCGACGACGGACGGCAACGCGATCTGGGCCGCGGGCGCCGGCGCCGCGAACACCGGGGGCACCTGGTCCACGACGTTCGGCACGACCGACGGCGGCACCCAGGTCGAGACCGCACCGAACCAGAACCGCTGCGTCGAGATCGCGGGCGGCCAGCTGTACGGCGACTCGGGCTCCGGAAACGCCGGCTTCCAGAACGTGTTCACGATCGGCACCGGCCTGCCGGCGACGAGCGGCCAGCCCGCGACGCCGCTGCCCGGGATGCCGACGACCGGCGCGGCGAACCCGCAGAGCTACGCGTTCGTGGGCAGCACGCTGTACGTCGCCGACGACCGCACCTCGGTGCTCGGCGGCGGCGTGCAGAAGTGGACGTTCGACGGCTCGAGCTGGAGCCTGATCACGACGTTCGGCGGCCTCGTCGCAGGCGCGCACGCGCTCGCGGCGTACCAGGACGGTGCGAACGTGGTCGTGGTCGTGGTCTCGGCCGGCAACTCGCTCAACGAGGTCGACACCTACGTCGACGATGGCACGACCACGCCGCTTCCGATCGCGACGGTGCTCGCTGGAGTCGACACCGGCTATCATGGCGTCGCGCTCGCGCCGCATTGATCCGCCATGAGACTCCTCGCGTCCCTCGTGCTCGTCGTCGCCGCCGCGTGCAGCTACTACCACACGACGTACACGCTCGATGCGGGCAGCGCCGAGACGATCGACAGCGGCAACGAGTGCACCGGCGCGATCTACGATCCGTGCACCGACAACTCGCAGTGCATGTCGATGCAGTGCCATGACTACCGCGGCGATGGCATCGAGGTGTGCACGCAATCGTGCACGCCCGGCGATGACACGACGTGCCCGATCGACCCGACCGGCGCGCACGGCCTCTGCAACACGATGGGCAACTGCAAACCGGCGCAGGCCAATACGTGCTCGCGGTGATCAAGCGCGCCGCGCTCGCGGTGCTCGTGCTCGGCTCGACGCGCGCGATCGCGCAGCCGGCGCAGCCGCAGACCACGCCCGACGACGAGGAGCTGATCCGGCTCGCGAACAGCGAGACGATCGAGATCTACGACGAGCGGCCCGACAAGCCGTTCGATCGCGACACCGAGGTGCGGTTGACCGGCGAGCAGCTCGCCGCGCTGGGCGCGACCGACCTCGGCACCGCGCTCGCGCTGCTGCCCGATGTCACCGTGCGCGACGCGGGCCGCGGCGGCTTCGACGTCGACGTGCGCGGGGCGCGCAAGGGCGCGGTCAGCGTGTTCATCGACGGCGTGCTCGTGACCGATCCGTACTACGGCACGTACGACGTGACGTCGATCCCGATCACCGACATCGTGCAGATCCGCATCGCGACGACGCCGCAGTCGCCGATCGACGGCCCGGGCGGCCCGGGCGGCGTGATCGAGGTGCACACGCGCGACGCGTACGGTTCGCAGCTGGTGATCGCGCGCGTCACGGCCGATACGCTGCCGACGTTCGGCATGACCGGCACCGCGCGCACGCCGCTGACGCAGCACCTCGGGCTGCGCGTCTCGGCGTCGGGTCAAGGCGGCGCGCGCGACTTGCCACTGCCGCCGACCACGCCGGGCAGCGTGAACCAGAACATGCACTCGGGGACCGGCGCGGCCCGCCTCGAGTACCGCGACGACACCACCCGCATCGCGTGGGACGGCTTCCTCGACGATCGGCACTACGTGTCGCCGCCCGAGGACGACATGACGCTGTCCCCGTTCCAGATCCTGCTGATCGATCACGAGACGACGGCGCGCAGCTCGCTCAAGGCCGACGAGAAGCTCGGCAAGCTGCAGCTCCAGGAGGAGGCCTGGTACTTCCACGTGAGCCGGCTGTCGCGCTACTACGACGACGCCGCGCTGTCGCAGCAGGTCGCGCTCGAGAACCTGCACGGCACGCGCTACGGCGCCGAGGCGCTCGCGACGATGCCGCTCGGCAAGGACTGGCGCTGGGCCGCGTCGGCGACCGTCGATCGCGAGACGATCGATGTCGCGACGACCAGCAACGACGTGCGCGCGGGCCTCACGCTCGCCGAGCTCGCCGGCGACGTGCAGTTCGAGCGCGGCACGGTGCGGCTCGACGCGTCGGCCGGGCTCGCGCTGCCGGTCGTGTTCGGCGGCGCCGATCCGTGGCCCGAGGGCAAGCTGACCGCGCGCTGGCGGCCGCGCTTCGGGTCGCTCGAGCTGACCGGCACGCTCGCGCGCAAGGGCCGCGTGCCGAGCCTGCGCGAGCGCTTCGATCCGATGACCGGCAACCCGGCGCTCGGACCCGAGATGATCGACGAGGCCGAGGTGCGCGCGATCGAGAACCTCACCGACCGCCTGCGCATCGAGGCCGCGCCGTTCATCAAGCACTCGACCGGCACGATCCGGTCGTCGCCCGATCCGGCGCTCGACGGCCAGCTCATCAACCTCGGCACGCTCGACTACGAGGGCGTCGATCTGCTCGGCCGCGTGCGCGTGCATCCGCTCGTCGAGATCGGCGCCGACTACGACTACATTCGCGTGATCGAGCTGTCGACCGCGACGACGCCGGAGATCTTCGACCCGCTCGATCGCCTGCCGCGCAACCGCGCCGACGGCTGGGTCCAGGTGCATCCGGCGCCGAAGGTCGCGGTGCTCGCGCGCGTCAGCTACTCCGGCGCGTTCGTCGATCAGACCGTCGACCTGCCCGGCTACACGCTGGTCAGCGCGATCGCGAACGCACGGCTCGGCAAGGACTACCTCGCCGTGCTGCGGCTCGACGACGCCCTGAACGCACGCCCCGAGACGCGCGACGGCTATCACACGCCCGGGCGTACCCTCACGCTCGTGGTGCAGGGCCAGTGGCAGTGAAGCGCGCGCTGCTCGCGGTCGCCGCGGCCGCCGCGTGTCACGGCGGCGACGCGCCGGCTCGCCCGCCGCCGCAGACGATCAAGGTCGCCGTGATCGGCGGCATGCTCGAGACCGGGTTCTGGCCCGAGCTCGTCGCGCGTTACGAGCGGATGACCGGCAACCACGTCGAGCTCGTCGCGAGCGGGCCGAAGCCGGAGGTGGTCGCCGCGTATCGCAGGGGCGGCGTCGATCTCGTCACGTTTCACGCGTGCGATGCGTTCGTGAACCTCGTCGCCGACGGGCTCGCGGTCGATCCCGAGCCGTGGGCGCGCAACGACCTCGTGCTCGTCGGCCCGGCGGACGATCCGGCGCATGTGCGTGGCGAGCCCGACATCGTCACCGCGCTCGGCAAGCTCGCGCAGGCGAAGGCGCCGATCATCGTGCACGCGAGCATGGGCGCCGACGGCGTGCTGCACGATCTCGTCGAGGCAGGGCACATCGCGTTCGCGCCCGGCGAGCTGATCCTGTTCGACGGCGAGAACCAGCACGAGGTCCTCGAGCGCGCCGCGTCCGCGCACGCCTACACGCTGGTCGGCCGCATCCCGTTCGTCGACGGCAAGCTGCGCAACGACGGCATCGAGCTGATGGTGCACGGCGATCCACGCCTGCGCCGTCCATACCTCGTCGCGACCGCGCCCGGCGCGCCGGCCGCCGCGCGCGACCTCGCCGCGTTCCTGCGCGATCCCGCGACGCAGGAATGGATCGGCGCGTTCGGCAAGGGCCGCTACGACGATGCGCCGCTGTTCTTCCCGGTCACCGTGTCTCCGCCTCCCCGATCACCGTGAGCGTCATGGTCTGGTTGTGGAGATCGCAGCGGCCGGTCGCGTACGGCGAGATCTCGCCGTACGAGTAGAACCCGACCTGCACCGAGCTCGGCGGCAGCACCTCGGCGGTGGCCTCGAGCTCCTCCTCGGTGCGCTCGGCGAGCACGAGCCGGCGGCCGACGCAGCTGATCGCGATCGACAGCTTGGTCGTGGCGTCGCCCGCGGTGTGCTTGGTCATCAGCGCGGCGTCGCCGGCGCCGGTGATCAGCCGATCGAAGTTCGCGCGCATCAGCTGGGCGCGGCAGCCCTGCGGGATGTCGCCGGCGAACGTCATCGAGCCGGCGGCCTCGTCGACCGCGAGCACGGTGCGCACGAGCACCTTGTCGTCGTTCGCGGTGCGGATCGCGAGTGGAAACAGCAGCGCGGTCGCCGGCAGCCCGGCGGCGCGATCGCCGAGGTACTCCTTGTAGAGCGTCAGCGCCGGCTTGCCGTCGAGCGTGTGCAGCACGTTGCCGTGCGACCGGGTGACCTCGCGCTCCGGCCCGAACTTGTCCCAGCCGCCCTTCGAGCCGTGGCCGACGACGAGCCGATCGCCGTACAGGCCGACCGCGACGACGCAGCCCGACTTCGCCTGGCGGCCGTCGAACACCCACGTGCGGCGGAACCGATCGCCGTCGCCCGCGAGCCCGCCGGTCACGACGACCGACTCCGGGAGCACCGCGTTGATGCCGGCGACGAGCTCGGTGCCGTTGACCGCGAGCCCGTCGGAGAGGACGAGCACCGCGCGCAGTCCGTCGCGCACGAGGCCGGTGGCGAGCGCGCGTCCGGCGTCGTAGGAGTGCGTGCCGTCGACCGGCGCGACGTGCGTCGCGAGCGCGGTCGACGCGAACCGCGCGACCGCGACCGACAGCGTGCCGTCTTGCACGCGTGTGCCGGCGATCTCGCCCGACGTCGAGCAGCCGACGCGATGCGCGCGCGGGAACGCGGCGGCGAGCTCGGCGAGCGGCGCCTGATCGTCGAGGTAATCGCTGGCGCCGAACGCGAGCACGAGCGTGCGGGCGGAGTCGAGCTCGACGGGCAGCGGCTCCGACCAGCCGCGACCGCGGACATAGCTGCGCTGGGCGACGTCCATGCAATCGACGCTATCACGCACCGTCCGGTCGTACTCGTGCTCGTGCTCGGGGCTCGTACGCGTGCTCGACGTACGCGATCACACGAACGAGTGGGAGCACGACCACGTGCTAGCCTGTGAGCTGTGGATCGTGTCGTCGCGCTCGCGCTCGTGCTCGCCGCCGGCTCGGCGCACGCGCAGCCGGCGCCCGCGCCCGCGCCCGCGCCGCGGCTCGTCGACCTCACGAGCTCGCTCGAACCGCTTTCGCGCGAGCTCGCCGCACACGCCGGCGAGGCGCGCTTCATCGCGCTCCTGTCGCCGACGTGACGCGAGTGCCTGCGCGGGGCCCGGGCGGTCCGCGAGTCGTTCGTCGCCGGCGCGGCCGGCAAGCACCTGCGCACGATCGTCGTGTGGATCCCGATGCTCGACGGCGACGAGCGTCCGGCCGCCGACGACCAAGCGGCGCACTTCACCGGCATCCCGCAGTTCTGGGACGGCGGCCAGCTACTCGGCGCCCAGCTCGGCAAGGCACTCGGCCGCGAGTCGGGCTGGATCGCCTGGGACATCTACCTGTTCTATCCGCCCGGCGCCTCGCTCGACGCACCTTCGGGCGCGCTCGCTCAGGCCGGCGGCGTCGTGATCGGCACTCCGGGCCTCCTGCCCGCCCTCGCCGATCAGTCCGCGCTCGAGCCCAGGTTCCGCGGCCGCGCCGTCGTCGTCGGCGAACAGGCCCACCTCGGCACGCTGCTGCGCCAGGCCGCCGCCAGCTTCGCGCGACGTCGCTAGCCTAGCCTGCGAGGCACTGCAGCAGCAGCGTCGTGACGTTGTCCGTCCCGCCGTTGCGGTTCGCGGCATCGACGAGCTCGGCGACGGCGCGCTCGAGGCTCTTCGATTGCGAAACGATCTCGGCGATGCCCTCGTCGGGGACCATGCCCGACAGGCCATCGGTGCACAGCACGTAGACGTCGCCGCTCGCGATCGGGTGGGTCTTGATCGCGACCTCGACCGAGTCGCGCATGCCGAGCGCGCGCGTGATCACGTTCTTGTGCGGGAACGCGCGCTCCTCCTCGGCGGTCATATCGGGCTTGGCTTCCTTGTAATCCTCGAGCAGCGAATGATCGCGCGTCAGCTGCGTGATCTTGCCCTCGCGCACGCGGTACACGCGCGAGTCGCCGACGTGCGCGACGTAGATCTTGTCGCCCGAGACCAGGGACGACACCACCGTCGTGCCCATGCCCTTGTAGCGGAGGTCGCGGTTGCTCGCCTCCGAGATGCGCAGGTTGGCCAGCTTGATCGAGACGCACAGCCGGTTCTCGATGTAGCTGAGCGAGCGGTCGAGCTTGTACGGCCAGGTCGCGTCCTCGTCCGCGCGCGTGCGCTGGAAGAACTCGCCCACCGTCTCCGCCGCCATCTTCGACGCGACCTCGCCCGACGCGTGACCGCCCATGCCATCGCACACGAGGAATACTTGCTCGTCTTCGATGAGCGAGAAGTAGTCCTCGTTGTGGGTTCTTTTCATCCCCACATCCGTCTTGGCCGCGTAACGAATCTTCACGCCCGAGCCCGAAAGTATCGTGGACGCGTGCGCCGCGGGTCAAGCGACGGCGAGGTCAGGTTACACTTCCCTTCGGGGCATAGCGAAGGACGCGCACCTTCTCCATCGTGACCATACCCCCCTCGAGCATCTCGTCGAGGATCTCGACGAGCTTGTCGACATGGTCCTGGTCGTCGACGACCTCGATGACCACGGGCAGGTCGGTCGACAGGTCGAGCAGGTGAGCGGTGTGGATGACGCTTCGGGCGCCGAACCCGGCGATGCCGTGCGTGACCGTTGCCCCGGCGAAGCCCGCCTTGCGCAGGCGTTCGAGCAGGGCGTGGTGAAGCGCCGTGTGATGCCATCGGTCGGACTCGCCGATGAAGATTCGGACCAAGATCTGCTCTCCGTCGAGGACACGCATCGGTCTCCTTTCACTCCGCCACCAGGAGTCGCGCGAGCGCGATCCCGAGCAGCCCGGCGACGAAGCACGCCACCACCGTCGCGCCGAGATTCGCGACCGCCGACAGCGGGCTCCCGTCCTGGAACAACTTCGTCGTCTCGTAGTCGAACGTCGAGTACGTCGTCAGCCCGCCCATGATCCCGGTGGTCAGGAACAGCCGCAGGTTGGTCTTCATCGTGATCGCCGCGGCGATCGTCAAGATCAGGGTGATGAGGAAGCAGCCCATGACGTTGACGATCAGCGTCGCCCACGGAAACGCCGTCCAGCCCCGAGCTTGGGTCCACAGCCCGACCAGGTAACGCAGCACGCTGCCGAGGAATCCGCCGATCCCGACGACCAAGATGTTCTGCACGCGCTCCATGACGGTCCTTGCGGTAAAGCCCAGGAGTCATTGGCCGCCAGGAGCGCGACGGTTACGGCGGACTCCACCGCCACCGGGTTTTTGTGGCCCGAGCTTACTCGGTGGAAGCTCCCGGAGCCACTCCTTGGAACGGTCGACCCGAGGGACGGCTGACCCCATCGCGGGGCGATGTCCGCGCGGCGAGCCGAATTCGCGCTGGCACGGCGGCTGCTCTTGGCCGCGGGCATGAAGACGCTCAGCCTCCTCGCCGTGCTCGTCGCCGCACCGGCGTTTGCGGGTGCTCCCAAACCCGGACCTGATCCCATCGCGAAGCTCGATCTCGGCCAGTCGTTCGAGCTCGGACCGCGCCACCACATCGCGCCGCCGCAGCCCGCCGAGGACGTCGCCGCGCCGGTCAAGCCGCACGCGCTGTCGGACGCGCAGGTCGCGAAGGTCGTCACCGACCGCCTCGGCGACCTCAGCCACTGCTGGAACAAGCTGCCCGCCAAGCAGCGCATGGACTGCACCGCGGTCCTGCGGATGTCGATCGCCCCGGCGGGCGGCGTCGTGGACGTCTCGCTCGGCGGCGACGCGCCCGAGGGCGCCCGCCAGTGCATGATCGAGGCGGTCGGCCGCTGGAGCTTCCCGGCGACCGCGATCGAGAGCCAGGTCGAGTACCCGGTCGCGCTGCGTACGTTCTGATACGGCGCCATCTCGTGCGATGTCGCACCCGCGCGTTTCGCCAGGTTGGCAGATCCGGGAAACGCTTCGTGCCCGCGCGGTGTCGGAAATAGGCCCGAGTCGCCCTTCGTTACACCGAACGGCGTTCTCGTGCGTTACCTGCAACCGACACCCAGGCACGACGTCTCCATGCGGGAGGATCGATGACGACGGTCAACGCGGCGCTCGCACGTTGGAGCAAGCAATCGAATCGCAAGCGGGCGCTCGAGACGTGCGTGCGCACGCTGCCGTGGCTGGCCGCCGCGGCAGCCGTGACAGCCTACGCGTACGAACGCGCGGGCATGCCGACGTCGGCCGCGATCGGCGGCGTGCTCGCCGGTGCGGCCCTCGTCGCGGCGATTCGCCGGCAGCGTTCGGTGCGCCACGCGCCCGCGTCGCTCGCGCGCTCGCTCGATGCCCAGCATCACACGGTCGATCTGCTGCAGACCGCGCTGGCGCTGGAGACGAACCCGCGCAGCTCGTGGGACCCCGACAACATCGATCCGCTCGTGCTCGCGCGCGCGCAGGAGATCGTCCCGACGATCGCGCCGCTCGCGGTGCCGCCGCTGCGGCTCCGCGCGAGCCCGTTCGCCGGGCTGACGGTGATCGCGGCGTGCTCGCTCTTTCTCCTCACCGGCGCGAAGCATCGCGAGGACGAGCCCACCGGGCCCGCGCTCGGCGATCATCAGCGCGCGCAGGCCTCCGAGCTCGAGAAAGCGATCGACCAGCTGGCTCAGGATCCGGCGCTGTCTCCCGAGGCGCGCGCGAAGCTGCAGGCCGCGAAGCACGCGCTCGAGCGCGCCGCGACCGCACGCACGGGCAAGGCCGCGCTCGCCGAGATGTCGGAAGCGCAGCGGCTGCTCGACGAGGTCGCGCCGCACATGGACGAGCCAAAGCCGTCGGAGCTCGCGAAGCTGTCGCGCGAGAAGCTCGCCGAGCAGCTCGCGCAAGCCGCGAAGTCGGGTGACTCGCAGGCCCTCGCCGCGCTGACGCGCGAGGCGATGCGCCGGGCGGCGTCGTCGCCGGCCGAGGCGCAGGCGCTCGCCGACGCGCTGTCGAAGGCCGCGGCGAAGGCCGGCGGACACGATCCCTGGGGCGAGAAGGGGTTCGACTCGAGCCCCGAGGGCAAGCGGCTCGCCGAGCTCGCGGCCGCGGCCGAGAAGATGAAGTCGGGCGACGCCGAGGCGATGAAGGCCGCGATGTCCGCACTCGCGAAGTCGGGCCGGCCCGGTTCGTCGAGCGGCGCTCGCATGGCGGCCGCGCGCCGCATGCTGTCCGAGATGCGCGCCGCCGAGCGCAGCGAGCTCAACGGCACCGAGATGGCCGATGCGCGCGCCGAGGCCGCGCGGGAAGCCGCGCGCGGGATGCCCAGGAGCGGCATGGCCACGCGGCCCGGGACCGGAATGGGATCGGGCAAGGGCATGGGCAAGGGGATGGGCATGGGGATGGGCATGGGCATGGGATCCGGCATTGGCGCGGGCAAGGGCATGGGCATGGGCATGGGGCCGGGATCGGGCATGGGCAGCGGCGGCAGCTCGACGGGCTTGAACGTGCTCGCGGGTGCGCAGCCGCCGGGCGGCGCGGCGGGCTCGTCGGGCGCGCATGGCGGCACCACGCCGTCGGGCGCGTCCGAGCCCGAGACCGTCGAGGCCGAAGAAGTCGAGACCCCGCCGCCGGCCGCGCTCTCGCCCGAAGGCGTGATCCGCGCGATCGCCGAGCACGCCGCAGGTGATCACGTGTCGGAGGAGTTCGGCCCCGTGCGCGACAAGTACGAGGCCATCGCCGAAGCGGCGATCCACCGCGATGAAATTCCGCTGACCCGTCGTGACTTCATCCAGCGCTACTTCGAAGCGCTCCGCAACACGAGATCGGAAGACCAACCATGACCCAAGATTCCGCGTTCGCCCTGCCCTTCCAAGCTCCCCAGGCCATCGACGAGCAATCGCTCGCGAAGGCCACCGCGCAGCTCACGACGGTGCTCGACGAGCTGGGCAAGGTGGTGCTCGGCCAGCCGCAGCTGTGCCGCGAAGTGCTGATCGGCCTGCTCGGCGGCGGCAACGTGCTCATCGAAGGCCAGCCCGGCCTCGGCAAGACGCTGCTCGTGCGCACGCTCGCCGACGCGCTCGCGATCGAAGCGTCGCGCATCCAGTTCACGCCCGACCTCATGCCCGCCGACATCACGGGCACGCAGGTGCTGATGCGCGACGACACCGGGCGCTCGACGCTCGAGTTCCGCAAGGGCCCGCTGTTCGCGAACCTCGTGCTCGCCGACGAGATCAACCGCGCGACGCCCAAGACGCAGTCCGCGCTGCTCGAGGCGATGCAGGAGCACGCGATCACGGTCGCCGGCGTGCGCTACCAGCTCACCGAGCCGTTCTGCGTGATCGCGACGCAAAACCCGATCGAGACCGAGGGCACGTATCCGCTGCCCGAAGCGCAGCTCGATCGCTTCCTGGTCAAGGTCGTCGTCGGGTTCCCGTCGATCGAGGTGCTGCGCTCGATCGGCCTGTCGACGACCGGCACGGCCACCGCCGCCGCGCAGCGCGTGATGACGCGCGAGCAGCTGATCGCGATCCAGCGCCTGGTGCGCCAGATCGTCGTCGCACCGCACGTCGCGGACATCGCCGCC
The DNA here is from genome assembly GCA_036490935.1 of Kofleriaceae bacterium. Lineage (GTDB taxonomy): Bacteria > Myxococcota_A > Polyangia > Haliangiales > Haliangiaceae > JABFXX01. The sequence continues at coordinate 13,642 of DASXCY010000069.1, forward strand.
AAGCTCACGATGGCCACCCACCCCGAGGCCGCGGAGTCGCCGGCGCGCGTGAAGAAGCTCGTGCGGTTCGGCGCGAGCCCGCGCGCGATGCAGGCACTGCTGCTGGCCGGCCGCGCGAGCGCGCTGCTCGCGGGTCGCGCGTGGGTCGGCGTCGAGGATCTGACCGCGGTCGC
>DASXCY010000070.1:0-44836 GCA_036490935.1 Kofleriaceae bacterium
GCGCACGTTCTCCTCGACGTACTTGACGCGCTTCGTTCCCGGAATCGGCACGATGTCGTTGCCGCGCGCGAGCACCCACGCGAGAGCGAGCTGGCTCGCGGTCACGCCCTTGTCGCGCGCGACCCTCTCGATGTGCGCGACGAGCGCGAGGTTCTTGCCGAAGTTGTCGCCCTGGAAGCGGGGCGAGTGGCGGCGGAAATCGTCGGGCGCGAGGTCGTCGAGCGACTTGATCTGACCGGTCAGAAAACCGCGGCCGAGCGGGCTGTACGCGACGAAGCCGATGCCGAGCTCGCGGCACGTGGCGAGCGCGCCGTCCTCGGGATCGCGCGTCCACAGCGAGTACTCGGTCTGCAGCGCGGTGATCGGGTGGATCTTGCACGCGCGGCGCAGCGTGTCGGGCCCGGCTTCCGACAGCCCGAGGTAACGCACCTTGCCGGCGCGCACGAGGTCGGCCATCGCGCCGACGGTGTCCTCGATCGGCGTGTTGGGATCGACGCGATGCTGGTAGTACAGATCGATCACGTCGACGCCGAGCCGCTGGAGGCTCGCGTCGCACGCGCTGCGCACGTACTCCGGGCGGCCGTTGATCGAGCGCTCGGTCGGCGCGCCGCCGCGCACGACGCCGAACTTGGTCGCGAGCACGACGCGATCGCGGCGATCGCGGATCGCGCGGCCGACGAGTTGCTCGTTCGTGTGCGGGCCGTACATATCCGCGGTGTCGAGCAGCGTGACGCCGAGCTCGAGCGCGCGGTGGATCGTGGCGATCGACTCGCGCTCGTCGCCCTTGCCGTAGAACTCCGACATCCCCATGCAGCCGAGGCCGATCGCGGCGACCTCGAGGTCGCGTAGCTTGCGCTTGGTCATGCGCGCATCCTATACGGGAGCTTGCGCGGTCCGCACGGCCGCGACCACGTCGCCGGGATCCGGAAACCGCATCCACTTCTTCTCGGCGACCTTCTTGCCGTCGACCCACACCGTGAATTCGCCCGAGCCGCCGACCTCGAGCTTGGCCTCCACGCCCAGTGCCTTCTTCAGCTCGGCCGCCACCCGGGCGGCCCTGGGTTCGTAACCTCAAGCGTTGCAGTAGCGAATCTTGACGTCCATACAAACAGCTTAGCGCTTCTGGCACGCACGCCAGCGAAAACAATCGGTCAGGTGATCGTTGACGAGTCCGCACGCCTGCATGTGCGCGTACATGATCGTCGAGCCGGCGAATTTGAAGCCGCGGCGCTTCAGCTCGGCCGCGACCGCGTCCGACTCGCGCGAGCGCGGTGGGATCTGCTTGCTGTGCTCCCAGCGATTGACGATCGGCTTGCCGTCGACGAACTCCCAGAGGAACTCGTCGAACGAGCCGCGCTCCTCGCGCAGCTGCAAGAACGCGCGCGCGTTCGACACCGCGCACTCGACCTTGAGGCGATTGCGGACGATGCCGGGGTCTTGCAGGAGCTTGGCGACGCGCGCCGGTGTGAACCGCGCGACCTTGTCGGCGTCGAAGTCGGCGAACGCGCGGCGATAGCCGTCGCGCTTGTCGAGGATCGTCGACCACGACAGCCCGGCCTGCGCGCCCTCGAGGATCAGGAACTCGAAGTGCTTGCGGTCGTCGTGGACCGGCACGCCCCACTCGGTATCGTGGTACGCGTGCATGTTCTGCTTCGCGGCCCAGGCGCAGCGCTGCTTCGCGGTCATGACTGGCGGCCAGCCGAGAAGTAACGCGCCTCGGGATGCGCGAAGTACAGGCCGGAGACCGAGGCGGTCGGCGTCATCGCGAAGCTCTCGGTGAGCGCCACGCCGTGGTGGTCGGCGTGATCGAGCAGCTCGAACAGCGTGCGCTTCGGCGCGTGATCCGGGCAGGCCGGGTAGCCGAACGCGGGGCGGATGCCGCGGTACTGCTCGGCGAGGATCTGATCGCGCGCGAGCTCCTCGGCCGGCGCGTACCACTCGCGCCGCACGCGCGCGTGCAGCCATTCGGCGGCGGCCTCGGCGAGGCGATCGGCGAGCGCCTTGGCCATGATCGCGGAGTAGTCGTCGTTGGCGCGCTCGAATGCGCCGGCGAGCTCGTCGGTGCCGAGGCCGGCCGTGACGATGAACGCGCCGAGCGTGTCGCCGTCGGGCGCGATGCCACCGCGCGCCTCGGCGCGCGGAGCGATGTAATCCGCGAGCGAGAAGCAGACTTCCTTGTCCTCGCGCTGGCGCGGCATCGGGAACCGGGCGCGGCCATTCTCGACGACGATCACCTCGCCATCGGCGTGCGCGTGGAAGTAACCGTAGGTCGCGCGCGCGCGGAGCAGTTGCTCGCGCACGATGCGATCGAGCAGCTCGCGCGCATCCGCGAACAGCTTGCGCGCGGCGTCGCCCTTCTTCGGATCGTCGAGGATCGCCGGATAGCGCCCGTTCAGCTCCCACGTGTGGAAGAACGGCGTCCAGTCGATCCACTTGGCCAGCTCGGCGAGATCGAGCGCGAGGTTGTTCGTGCCGTAGAACGGCGGCTGCGCGAGCCGGCTGAAGTCGAGCTTCGGCTTGCGTGCGCGCGCGTCGTCGAGCGACAGCAGCGGCCGCTTCTGCGCCGCCGCGAATGCCTCGCGCTGCGACGCCTGCTTCGCGGCGATCTCGGCGAGGTACTTCGCGCGGTCGCCGCCCGCGAGCTTGCCGAGTACGCCGACCGCGAGCGACGCGTCGGGCACGTGGACGGTCGAGCCCGCGTACGCCGGCGCGATCTTCACCGCCGTGTGCTTGCCGCTCGTCGTCGCGCCACCGATGAGCAGCGGCACGGTCATCCCGCGCCTCGTCATCTCGCCCGCGACGTGGATCATCTCGTCGAGCGACGGCGTGATGAGGCCCGACAGCCCGACCCAGTCCGCGCCGAGCTCGGTCGCGGTGTCGAGGATCTGGTGCGCGGGCACCATCACGCCCAGGTCGGTGACCTCGTAGCCGTTGCAGCGCAGCACGACGCCGACGATGTTCTTGCCGATGTCGTGGACGTCGCCTTTGACCGTCGCGATCACCAGCTTGCCCTTCGCGGCGCGCGCGCCGGTCGCGGCCTTCTCCGCGGCCATCAGTGGCTCGAGGATCGCGACCGCCTTCTTCATCACGCGCGCCGACTTCACGACCTGCGGCAGGAACATCTTGCCGGCGCCGAACAGCTCGCCGACGACGTTCATGCCGTCCATCAGCGGGCCTTCGATGATCGCGAGCGGCCGCGGATACACGGCCAGCGCCTCGGCGACGTCGGCGTCGATGAAGTCGGTGATGCCGTTGACGAGCGCGTGCGCGAGCCGCGCGGGCAGCGGCTGATCGCGCCACGCCAGCTCGGCCTCCTGCTTCTGCGCGGCGCTGCCGTCGAACGTCGCGGCGATCGCGAGCATTCGCTCCGTAGCGGTCACCTCGGGGCCGGGGGCGGGTCCGGGCCCCTCCAGCTTGGGCCGCCGGTTCAGCACGAGATCCTCGACGGCCTCGCGCAGCGCCGGCTCGAGCTGCTCGTACACCGCGAGCTGGCCGGCATTGACGATCGCCATGTCGAGGCCGGCCTTGATCGCGTGATAGAGGAACACCGCGTGCATCGCCTCGCGCACGCGTGGCGAGGTGCGGAACGAGAACGACAGGTTCGACACGCCGCCCGACACCTTCACCCCGGGCAGCTCGGCCTTGATGCGCCGCACCGCCTCGATGAAGTGGACCGCGTACGCGTCGTGCTCCTCGATGCCGGTGCCGATCGTCAGGATGTTCGGATCGAAGATGATGTCCTCGGCCGGGAACCCGACTTGCTCGACGAGGATCTTGTGCGCGCGCTTCGCGATCGCGACGCGATGCTCGACCGTCGTCGCCTGGCCAGTCTCGTCGAACGCCATCACGACGACGGCGGCGCCGAACCCGCGCACGATCTTGGCCTGGCGTACGAACTCGGCCTCGCCTTCCTTGAGCGAGATCGAGTTGACGACACCCTTGCCCTGCAAGCACTCGAGCCCGGCTTCGATCACCGCGAACTTCGACGAATCGACCATCACCGGGATGCGCGCGATGTCGGGCTCGGCCGCGATGAGGTTCACGAACTTTCGCATCGCGGCGACGCCGTCGATCATCCCCTCGTCCATGCACACGTCGAGGATGTTCGCGCCGCCCTCGACCTGCTGGCGCGCGACCGCGACGGCCTCGTCGTACTTCTCGTCTTTGATCAGCCGCCGGAACTGCGCCGAACCGGTGAGGTTCGTGCGCTCGCCGATCACGATGAAGTTCGCCTCGGGCGTGATCGTCAGCGGCTCGAGGCCGGCGAGCCGCGTCACCTTCGCGGGCGTCGGCACGCGCCGCGGCCGCGCCTCGCGCGCGGCCGCCGCGATGGCCGTGATGTGCTCGGGCCTCGTGCCGCAGCAGCCGCCGACGAGGTTCAGCATGCCCTCGCGCGCGAACGCGCCGAGCACCTTCGCCATGTGCTCCGGCGTGTCGTCGTACTGGCCGAACTCGTTCGGCAGGCCCGCGTTCGGATAACACGCGACCGGCCGGCCCGCGATCCGCGCGAGCTCGGCGACGTGCGGCCGCATGTCGTCGGCGCCGAGCGCGCAGTTGATGCTGACCGCGAGCAGCTCGGCGTGGTCGATCGAGTTGTAGAATGCCTCGACGGTCTGGCCCGACAGCGTGCGCCCCGATTTATCCGGGATCGTCACCGACGCGATGACCGGCACGCGGCGCACGCCCGTCGCGAACAGCTCGGCGAACGCGTGCAGCGCCGCCTTGCAGTTGAGCGTGTCGATGTGGGTCTCGGTGATGATCAGATCCACGCCGCCGTCGATCAGCGCGCGCGCTTGCTCGCTGTAGGATGCGGCCAGCTCGCGAAACGTGATCGAGCGCGCGCCCGGGTCGTTGACGTCGGGCGACAGCGACGCGGCCTTCGTCGTCGGGCCGACCGAGCCGGCGACCCAGCGCGGGCGGCCGTCCTCGCGCTCGGCGCGGTCGGCGGCGCGGCGCGCGCAGCCCGCGGCGGCGAGGTTGATCTCGCGCACGTGATCCTGCAGCCCGAAATCGGCGAGCGAGACCGAGGTCGCCGTGAACGTGTCGGTCTCGATGATGTCGGCGCCGGCGCGCAGGAACTCGAGATGGATCGCTTCGATGTCATCGGGATGCGTGCGCGCGAGCTCGTCGTAACAGCCCTTGAGGCCGCGCTCCTGGCACAGCGTGCCCATCGCACCGTCGAGCACGACGATACGACGCTCGAGCAGCTCGCGCAGCGCGTCGACGGAGGACATCGTCAGGTGATTACCATCGATTCCGCGCGCGCGCCTATTGGTCGGCGGGCAGACGACGAGGTTCGTGAACGGTACCGGCCTCGTGCCGTCGCCCGTAGCGCCGACAGCTACCCGAACGGCCTGCGCGAGCCCGCCTACCGGCTCGCCCGCAAGACACGTCGCCGGGCGACTACCACCGCCTTGTCCCAGGCGGGGATCGACGGATTCCCCGTGAGGTCGATCGCACTCGCTACGGCGCGCACGTCTCGACATTGTCGAGGGTCGCCGTTTCCATATCGATGGTGCCCTGCGTCGCGAGGACTTCGACGGTCGCCGGAGATGCCGTGGACGGCACGCCGGTTTCGACCCCGAGCTGGACCCAGGTCTGCGCGGGATCGGCCGCGTACTCGCCGAGCACGGTGTGCGCGCCGGCCGGCCGCAGACGCCACCATCCCGTCGTGTTGACGTTGTACTTGGCTGACGCGATGACGGGGGTGTTGTCGTCGCCGAGGTCGAGATACGAGCCGTTCACGGGATCGGCAACGACGAACATCTTCAGCGTGAACTCGCCGAGCGTCACGGCGAGCACGGTCTCGTCGTTCGCTTCGGTCAGCACGAACACGCTTTGCAGCTCCACGCCGGTGCCGCCGAACGGTTCGCCCGCCCACCTGCAGCCGGAGGTGAACGGGCCAGGGCCGGTGCCGGTCGGATCGATCGCGAGCTGGTTCGAGTCGATCGTCACGCCCTGTCCGACCACGGAGCCGATCCCGCACGCGCCGGCGGAGCCGGAGTCGAAGTCATCGATCACGATCATCCCGGAGGTACACGACTCGGAGCCCAGGTTCGCGTCGCCACCGCCGCCGCCCATTCCGGGCGCATCGGTGATCGCAGCCGGGCGCGACAGACAGCCCGCGGCGAGCACGGCCAGCACCACGATGCGCGTCACGGCGCGTCGGTGCCGTCGGCGTGAATGCGCCATTGATCGGTGACGGCGTTCGATTCGTAGTCGTGCTCGCTGACCTGGATGTCGCCGCTCGCGAGGCGCTCGACGATCGCGTAGCCGTACGAGTGGCCCGAGGTCGGCGGTGCGCCGCCGTTGCCGCAGATCACCTCGTGGTCCGCCGTGTCGCGCGTGTACGTGTGCGTGTGGCCGACGATCTTCAGCGTCAGCGGATACTTCGCGATCGTCGTCTCCGACGGCGTCACGCCGACCGGATCGGTCACCTGCGCGCTCTCGTGACGGATCACGAACGTGTAGGTCGTCGGCTGCGCGAGCGTCTGGTCGAGCCACGCCGCTTGCGTCGGGTTCCACGCGTTCGCCGCGACGAACACGAGCTTCGCGGTCCAGCTCGCGTCGTTGGCCGCGAACGGGATCGAAAACCACGGCGTGGTGATGCCGAGCGGCGCGAGCATGCGGCGCTCGTACTCGGCCATGTTGAACGTGATGCCGTCGACGGCGCCCATGCCGCAGTTCGATGCGGTCGCGCCGGTGCACTCGTGATTGCCCATCGCCGGAAACACCGCGTTCGTGTACGCCGAGCGCGCGGTCAGGTAGTGATCGAGCTGCGGATCGACGGTCGATGCGGAGCCCGCCATCGCCGAGTTGGCGAACACGTAGTCGCCGGTCGAGACCGCGAAGTCGGGGCGCGGCGAGACCGCCTGCACGTCTTTCCAGATCTGCGTGATGATCGTGGTCGGATAGCCGGCCACGTCGTCTTCGTTCGCAGGCCGCGTGTCGCCGACGACCGCGAAGTGAAACAGCGCGGGGAGCGTGGCGCTCGCGTCGGGATCGATCTGGGCATCGGCCGGCCCCGCGTCGTCGTGCGGCGGCGTGACCGACGAATCGCCGCGACAGGCGGCGAGCAGCGGCAGCACGACGACCAGGCGAAGCATCTACTGGATGATCGTAACCTGAGGACTGACGCCTGCGCCGGCGAAAGAGATGGGCATCTGCGTCGTCGGATCGTCGAACGTCGCGAACACGGTTGCGTTGCCGCTCGCCGGATCGATCTTGACCACGCGGCCCGTCTGATCGTGCGTGAAACCGATCACAGAGCTCTCCGCGATCGACACGCCGAACAGCTTGGGATAGCCGGTCGCGCCGAGCTGCGTGACCGCGCCGGTCGTCATGTCGATCGTGACGAGCACGTTCGATGTCTGCGTGCCCTGACCGGCGCCGTCGCTGAGGTTGTAGGCCGTCCCGTACACGGTGCCGTCGCCGATCGCGACGAGGTCACCCGACAGCGCCATGTTGTTGCCCATGTGCACCGGCGGCTTCACGGTCGGCGGCGACGTCGAGGTATCGATCTGGCAAAGCGCGCCCGAGAAGTCGCCCTCCCAGATCTGACCGTTCGGCAGCGTGGTGAGCGCGACGCCTTTGGTGCCGCACGCCGAGAGCGAGCCGATCTGCGTGACGTGGCCGTCGGTCGCGTTCGCCGTGTAGAGCGCGGTTTCGGAGATCGTGTAGATCGTGTTGTCGGGCGCGACCGCGAGATCGGTCATCGGATCGTTCATCGGCGCGTGGAACGGGCCGACGGACTTCAGCGTCTTGCCCATCAGATCGACGACGTAGAGCGTGGTGTCGGAGTGCGCGTAGACCGAGTAGCAGTTCGGGATGCCTTCGCAGCCGGTCTGATCCGAGCCGCTGCCATCGCCGCCGCCGGATCCGGATCCGTCGGTCGTGCCGCCGCCGTGGCTCGACGGTCCGCACGCGACGACGAGCGACGCGAGCGCGAGCACGACGTACTTCATCGCGCGAACGATACGGAGCGGCCCGTCGAGCGCGCAAGCGGATTCGGCTGTACGAAGGTTGCGCAGCGGCGTGGTGCTAGACTGCGCCGCACATGAGTCGGCCCGAAATCCTCGATTCGATCCTCGACGCGACCGGCGGCACACCGATGGTCCGGCTCGCGCGCATCGGCCGCGATCTGCCGTGCGAGCTTCTGGGCAAGTGCGAGTTCATGAACCCGGGCGGCTCGGTGAAAGATCGCATCGGCGTCAAGATGCTGCGCGACGCCGAGGAGTCGGGCCGCATCAAGCCGGGCGACACGCTGATCGAACCGACGAGCGGCAACACCGGCATCGGGCTCGCGATGGCGGCGGCCGTGCGCGGCTACCGCGTCATCATCACGATGCCGGAGAAGATGTCGCAGGAGAAGCAGGTCGTGCTCGAGGCGCTCGGCGCCGAGATCATTCGCACGCCGACCGAGGCCGCGTGGGACGCGCCCGAGAGCCACATCGGCGTCGCGCGCCGGCTGCGCGAGATCATCCCGAACTCGCATATCCTGGATCAGTACTCGAACCCGTCGAACCCGAACGCGCACGAGCAGGGCACGGGTCGCGAGATCATCGATCAATGCGGCGGCAAGCTCGACGCGGTCGTGATGACCGCGGGCACCGGAGGCACGATCACCGGCGTCGCGAAGGTGATCAAGCGCGAGGTGCCGGGCTGCCAGATCGTCGGCGTCGATCCGGAAGGCTCGATCCTCGCCGGACCGGGCGAGATCAAGACGTACAAGGTCGAGGGCATCGGCTACGACTTCATTCCGGACGTCTTGGACCGCCGGCTCGTCGATCGCTGGATCAAGTCGAACGATCGCGACTCGTTTCTGGTCGCGCGTCAGCTGATCCGGCAGGAGGGCCTGCTCGCGGGCGGCTCGTCGGGCTCGGCGGTGTGGGCGGCGATGCAGGTGTGCCGCGATCTCGGGCCGGGCAAGCGCGTCGTCGTGATCCTGCCCGACTCGATCCGGAACTATCTCACCAAGTTCGTCGACGATCGCTGGATGCGCCAGCAGGGCTTCTTCAAAGCCGACTGGGAGGTCGGCACGGTCGGCGACGTGATGCGCACGATCGGCCGGCGCGACGTCATCTCGCTCGATCTCAACGAGCGCGTGCAGCGCGCGACCGATTGCTTCCGGCAGCACGGCATCTCGCAGATGCCGGTGCTCGATCACGGCAAGCTCGCCGGCATCCTGACCGAGAGCGACCTGCTGCATCAATTGATGATGGGGCGCGCCGACAAGGACACGCTCGTCGCCGAGGTGATGGAGCGCAAGGTCTCGACGGTGTCGATGCACGCGGGCTCGGGCGAGCTGCCGCGCATCTTCGAGCGCGGCGAGGTCGCGGTCGTGGTCGACGAGGAGCGCCGCGTGCTCGGCATCCTGACGAAGATGGATCTGATCGAGATGCTCGCCGCACGCAAGCGGCCGTAGCAGCTCACCCAGCCGGGACGAGCGCGACCAGCTCGTCGAGCAGCGCGGGCGTCGCGTCGGCGCCGCACACCGTGAGTGCGGCACGCTCGCCGTCGTCGACAACCGTGACGACGAGCCCATCCGGCGCGGCCGGCGACGACACGGCGCACGTCGCGGGCAACGGCTCGTCGATGCGGATGCGCGACACGCATGCGCGGCCGCCGAGCACGTCGGCGACCGGCGCGAGCCAGCGCGGCCGAGTCGCCCCGATCGCACGCCGCTTCCACGCGATCGGCGTCGGTGCGGCGCGCACCGCGGCCATCAGCCGCGTCACCAGCCCCGAGCCCGCCGCCTCGCGCGCGATCGCGGCGCGCGCTCGTTCGGCGAACCGCGCGAACGGCTCGGGCGCGCCGTCGTCGAAGTGCACGCTCGCGAGCGCGGGCACGACGCGGCGCGCGCGCCGCGCGGGATCATCGGGCGCGCCCGGCGCGACCGGGATCTGAAACGTCGGCGAGCGGCGGGACGTGGGGTGCTCGGCGAGGCGATGGAGCAGGATGCCGGTGGCGTAGGCGAGAGGAAGCGCGCGCAGCGGAGAGTCGAGCGAGCACCACGCGAGTGAGAGAGGGACTTCGGACTTCGGACTTCGGACTTCGGGCACAGATCCGGAGTCCGAAGTCCGAAGTCCGAAGTCCGAAGTCCTGATCTTCGCCGCCAGCAGCGCGTGCCCGTAGCCATCGACCACCATGTGGCACGTCGAGACGATCGCCATCCCATCCGCGCGCGAGAGCCCGAGCCACGGTCCCGCCGATGCGCCGTTGTCGTGCCACGCGCGGCGATGGCCATGGCGCGCGGTGACGGCCGGTTCGTCGCCGAGCGTGACCACGACGAACGGCGTCGGGCCGGCGCCGAGCGCGCGCAGCAGCTGCGGTGCGTGGCCGGCGAGCACGCGCGCGAGATCCGCGCCGAGCGCGCGCGGATCCACGAGCGAAGCGCACCACGTGCGGTCGCCGATCGCGAACGCGGCGACGTCGAGCGCGCTCGGGACGGCGATGGCGCCGTCGCCGGTGCGCCGGATCGTGACCGCGAGCGGCTGGTCGGGCAGGGCGCCATCCAGCGCACGGATCGCGTCACGCGCCGCGATCACGCGCGCGACCGCATCTCCTGCCGGATCGGCGGGTGGTGGCTCGCGCCAGCCGAGGAACGTGTCGGACGCCGGCTCGGCATCCGAGGTGATGTAGCCGGCGCGCGGTTCCCACGCGAGCGCCGCGCCGCCCGCGACGAGCCACCAGCGCGGATCGCCGCCGTGAAAATCGGCGAGCGCGACGAGCTCGTCGTGCAGGTCCGCCGTCCGCTGTGCCCATCGCCGCATCACGCCAGCTCCAAGATGTACACCGGCTGGTCGGGATCGTCGCGGCGCTCGCGCAGCGTCCAGCCGGCCGCGCGGGCGAGCTCGGCGATCTCGTCGGCTTCGGGCGCGGTGCGCACGACGAGCGGCCCGAACGCGTGGCGCAGCAGCCGCGAACCGAGCCGGCCGGCATGCACCGCGACGCGACGCGCATCGGCGCGCGGATCGAGCTCGACGATCAGCGCGGTCCCGCGCACGACGCGGCGCAGCTCGGCCAGCGTGGCGCCGCGGTCGCGCACGTGCCGGATCGACGACAGGCACATCGCGGCATCGATCGATCCGTCTGCGATCGGCAGGCTCTCGCCGGCCGCGCGCACGACGCACAGCCCGCCGTCGCGGCGCGCGAAGTCGCGGCTCGGATCGATCGCGATCACCGCGACGTGTGGGAACCGCTCCGCCGCACGCGCCGCGAACGTGCGCGGGCCGCAGCCGAGGTCGAGCAGCCGGCGCGCATCGACGAGCGCCGGCGCCAGGCAGTCGAGCAGCCGGTCGTCGAGGCCGGCGAATGCGGGCCGCTCGGCCGTGGCATATCGCCGCGCGCTCGCCCCCTCGAAGGGACGCCGGTACAGCACCTTGTCTAGCCAACCGCGCACCTGGTCCTCGAATACTTCGCGCCATCGAGCATACGCCGCGCCCGGCGTGATGATGGCCACCCTCGGCGGAACGCTGTGGTGATACGGTCGCGCCGTGCAGTTCTACCGGCTCGCGCTATGTGCCTCGCTCGTCGCCGCGTGCGGCGATTCGTCGTCGAGCAGCATCCCGTCGCAGTGCAACCCACTCGGCGGAGAGGGCTGCCTGTTGCCCTGGCCGTCCGCGACCTACGAGGTCGCCGACGCGACCTCGGCGACCGGCTATCGCCTCGCGATCCCCGACAACGCAATGCCGGTGAACGTCGACGGCATCCTCGTCGATCCGAGCAAGGTGAACCGCTGGGACGGCTTCTCGCCGACGGGCTTTTTGCTCGCGGCGTTCCCGAACGGCGTGTCGGCGACGAACCTGCCGCCGTTCTCCGATCCCGATCAATCGCTCGCCGCCGGCTCGCCGATCATCTTGCTCGACATGGACACCGGCGAGCGCGCGCCGTTCTTCGCCGAGGTCGATCAGAACGTGAGCGATCCGGCGAAGGCCGACCTGATCATCCGCCCGCTCGCGCGCTTGCACACCGGCGCGCACTACGCGGTGGCGATCCGCAATACGGTCGTCGATCCGAGCGGCGCGGCGCTGCCCGTGCCGGCCGCGTTCGCCGCGGCGCGCGATGGCAAGGGCTTCGACCACCCGCGCTTCGCCGACCTCGCGAAGCGCGAGCAAGACGTGTTCACCGCGCTCGCGACCGCCGGCGTCGACAAGTCCGAGCTCGTGGTCGCGTGGGACTACACGACCGCCTCGGACGCGTTCCTGACCAACGACTTGACGACGATGATGGCGGCCGCGGTGCCTGCGATCGGCGATACCGGCGCGAACCTCACGTTCAGCGCGACCGCGCAGCCGGCGATCCCGAACATCTATGCGAGCTACGTCGGCACGTTCAAGTCGCCGAACTTTCTGACCGACGGCGAGAACAACGACTCGATCATCAACCGCGACGCGTCGGGAAACCCGCAGCTCATGGGCATGCGCGACGCGAACTTCGCGGCACTCATCCCGCAGTGCGTGACGACGCAAACGCTGCCGCGCCCGACGATCATCTTCGGCCACGGTCTGTTTGGCTCGGCGAAGGATTACCTGTCGAACAGCTTCGTGCAGATGCTGTCCGAGCAGCTGTGCGTGGTCATCCTCGCCGGCGACTTCATCGGCCTGACGTCGCGCCAGGTTCCGCTCGCGCCGCTCGCGGTCAACGACATGAACCTCGCGCCGGACATCAGCGAGAAGCTCGGGCAGTCGGTGATCGACTTCGTCGCGCTCGAGAACATCACGCGCGGGCCGATGACATCGTCGCCGGAGTTCATGGTGAACGGCCAGTCGGTGATCGATCCGGCGCACACGTTTTACGTCGGCGGCTCGCTCGGCGGGATCATGGGCAACACGATCATGGCCTACGATCCGAACCTCGTGCGCGGCGTGCTCGCCGTGCCGGGCGGCGACTGGTCGCTGCTGTTCGAGCGCTCGAACGCGTGGGCGGATCTGATCGGCGCCGCGCAAGGCGCATATCCCGATCTCGCGTACTACCAGCTCAACCTCGCGATGCTCGGCATGGCGATGGAGCCGTACGATCCGATCACGACCGCGGCGCACGTGCTCGCCGACACGCGGCCCGGCGTGCCGCCGAAATCGATCCTGATGTGGTACTCGATCGGCGACTGCCTCGTGACGAACATCTCGACCGAGGTCGTCGCGCGCACGATGGGCATCTCGGTGCTCGCGCCGTCGGTGAAATCGCCGTGGATGCTGCCGCCGCAACCCGGCCCGCTCGCGAACGGCGTCAACGTGTTCGACGCCCACCCGACACCACTGCCTCCGATCACGAACGTGCCGCCCGCCGTCGACAACGGCACCCACTCCGGCATCAACCAGGAACCCGCCGCGCTGCGCCTCGCGCAGTCATTCCTGCTCGACGACACGATCGTGCCGCAATGCATGCTCGGCAGCGCCGCCGCGCCCTGCGACTGCGGCACCGGCGCATGTAACTAGATCATCGACGACATGTCGCCGAGATCCAAGGGCACGTGGGCAAGCGCCGCGTCGAGGTTCACGGTCTCGCCGAGCCCCGCGCGCTTGTCCACATCACCGTCAGCGGCCACAGGCGTGTTCACTCGGTGACGCGCGTGATCGTGTAGCCCCGCGCGTGCAGCAGCGCGACCACGCCGTGCGGGCCTTTCAGGTGGTCGGCGCCGACGGCGATGAAGGCGTTGCCGGCGTCGAGGATCGGGACGAGCTCGGGGATCCATTTCGCGTTGCGATCGAACACGACGACCTTGTCTTGATCGTCGAGCTCGCGCGCGGTGTAGCCGGCGCTCAGCGCCTTCGCGCGCTCCTTGTCGGTCAGGCCGGCGTGATCGTCGTCGCCCGCGCAGTACTTCGCGAGATCCTCGGCGGATTCTTGCTCGAGCTCGTCGCGATCCTTCGTGGTCTGGATCATCGCGCGCAGCGCACGCACGTCGAGCAAGCTATCGATCGTGTCGGACTGGAACTGCGCGCTCTCGAGGCCGCGCGCCTTGACGTGGGCGTCCGCGACCGCACGCTCGAGCTCGCCGTCGAGCAGCGCGCTCGGGTCCTCGTATTCGATCAGCGCGGTCAAGTACGCCATCGCCGGCCGGCCGTGGCGCAGCGCGCCTGCCATCGTCGAGCCGACCAGCTCGTTGTAGTGCTTCCACAGCGCCGGCCCGACCGCCTGGTCGAGGTCGATCGGCGGTGCGCGCGTCGTGCTCGGCTCGCCCGGCGCGACCTCGAACACGGCGAGCTTCGCGCCGCGCGCGTGCTCGCTCACCGCGGCGGGCAGCTTCGCGAGCGGCACGCTGACGTGACGCGTGCCGAGCAAGTACGACACGCGGCCGGCCTTCTCGACGCGAAAGAAGTACGGCTTGACCACGCGCGGGCACGCGGCCTCCGCGAACCGGTGCCGCTCGTTCAACCCGGGCGGATCGTCGCTCGGCGGCGGCACGTCCACCACCCATGGATCGCGCCGCGCCGGGGTCGCGGAGGCGTCGTACGGCGCCGGTAACACGCTGCGCGTCTGGCACGCCGCGAGCGCGAGCGCGATCGCCAGCGTGGCTGTCAGTTCGGCAGGCATACCCCGATCGTCAGCATGCCGACATCACCGTCGGCAACGCAATGCGCCGCCGAGCCGCAGCCCGCGCCGCCGCCGCCCGGATCGCACGGCGCACGGCACGCGCTCATGTAGCAGATCGAGCCGACGAAGCAGTTGTCCCACGTGACCGAGCCTTCGCTGTTGGTGTTGCTGCACGGATCGCCGAGCTGCATCGTACCGGCCTCGACGCACATCGGTTCGAAGCACGTCGCGCTGATCTGCGCGACGTCGCAGCGCTGGTCGTCGCCGCAGCCGGAGTCGGTGATGACGTCGCACGCATCACCGGTGTTGCAATGCGAGCCGCTGCCGCCCGAGCCGCCGCCGTCGGGCGTCTTCGAGCTGCTACTGCCGCACGCGAGTAACGCCACGCAGCCAAACCAAGCTAGTCCCCGCATCATCGGATCATACTAGCGAAGCAGCTGCGCCGCGCGCTCGAGCTCGCGAGCCATCGCCGCCGCGTCCGCGAATCGGTTCGCGGGGTCCTTCTCGAGTGCGCGCGAGATCACATCGTCGAGCTGCTGGGGCAATTCGGGATCGAGCTCGCGCAGGTGATGCGGCGCCGCGTGCAGCTGCAGGTCGATCAGCTCGAGGTCGTCCTCGGCGAGGAACGGCGGCTCGCCGACGAGCAGCTCGAACAGGATGATGCCGATCGCATACAGGTCCGCGCGCCCGTCGGTCGGCTCGCCGCGCAGCCGCTCGGGCGCGATGTACGTCAGGCTGCCGACGACCGTGCCCTGCTGCGTCAGCTTCGCGCCGCCCTCGAACGTCGCGAACCCGAAGTCGATCAGCACGACGCGCTCGACCGGCCCCGCCGACGGCTCGAGCATGATGTTCGCCGGCTTGAGATCGCGATGCAGCACGCCCGCGGCATGCACCGCCGACAGCCCCGACAGGGCCTGCCACGCGTAGCTCGCCGCGCGTACGGAATGGATGCGGCCCTCGTCCTTGACCACGCCGCGCAGCGAGCTGCCGCGCAGCAGCTCGACCGCGAGGTACGGCTCCTCGCGCTCGGTCACGCCGGTCGCGAGCAGCGCGGCGATGTTGCGGTGGCGCAGCCGCGCCTGGAGCTCGGCTTCGCGCGCGAACCGCGCCTTCGACACCGGCTCGAGCAGGTGCGTGTGGCGCATGATCTTGAGCGCGACGAACGCCTGCGTCTGGAAATCGAGCGCACGGTAGACGTCGGCCATCGCTCCGCGACCGATCAGCTCGTCGATGCGAAACCGATCTCCGATGACCTGTCCGAGCCGGCGATCCCCGGGCACCGCCTCACAATATCACCCGTGCTATACGAGTGCCGTGACTACGCGGCACTTGGTCAGCATCGCCGACCTCGACGCGGCCGAGATCGTCGCCATCCTCGATCACGGAGATCGTTACTGGTCGCTCGCCCCAGGAGATGACCCCGGAGGCGGAACGCCGATCAAGAAATTGACGAGCCTGCGCGGGCGCACCGTCATCAATCTCTTCTACGAGAGCTCGACGCGCACGCGCACGTCGTTCGAGCTCGCCGCCAAGCGGCTCTCGGCCGAGGCGATCAACATCGCCGCCTCGTCGTCGTCGACGACCAAGGGCGAGACGCTGCTCGACACCGGCCGCAACCTCATGGCGATGCATCCCGACGCGATCGTCGTGCGCCACTCGTTCGGCGGCGCGGCGGCGATGCTCGCGCGCACCGCGAAGTGCGGGGTGATCAACGCCGGCGACGGCCAGCACGAGCATCCGACGCAGGCGCTGCTCGACGCCGCGACGATCCGCCGCCACCGCGGCCGCGTGGAGGGCCTCGAGGTCGCGATCGTCGGCGACATCCAGCACTCGCGCGTCGCGCGCAGCAACGTGCTGTGCCTCGCGAAGCTAGGCGCGCGCGTGCGGCTCGTCGCGCCGTGGACGCTGATGCCGCGCGGCATCGAGCTGATCGGCGGCGATGTCACGCGCGAACGCGTGCGCGTGTGCACGCGGCTCGAGGACGGCCTCGACGGCACGGACGTGGTGATGATGTTGCGCGTCCAGCACGAGCGCTTCGACGGCGAGGCGCCGCGATTTCCGAACACGCGCGAGCTGTCGCGCACGTTCGGGCTCTCGGAGCGCACGCTCGCCTACGCGAAGCCCGATGCGATCGTGATGCATCCGGGCCCGATCAATCGCGGCGTCGAGGTGTCGCCGCAGGTCGCCGATGGCCCGCGCGCGGTGATCCTGCAGCAAGTGAGCTGGGGCGTCGCGATCCGCATGGCCGTGCTCGAGCGCGCGGTGCTCGGGGACGCGGCGTGAGCGGCGCCGCGCTCCGCGTCGACGGCATCGTCAAGCGGTTCGGCAACCACGTCGCGGTCGACGGCATCTCGTTCGAGGTCCCGCGCGGGGTCGTGTACGGCATCCTCGGGCCGAACGGCGCCGGCAAGTCGACGACGCTGCGCATGATCAACGACATCATCGCGCCCGATGCCGGCACGATCGAGATCCTCGGCGGGCTCGCGCCGGGCAAGGCCGCGAAGCAGATCGGCTATTTGCCCGAGGAGCGCGGCCTGTATCCGAAGATGCGCGTGATCGAGATGATCGCGTTCATGGGCGAGCTGCGCGGCTTGTCGGCGGCCGAGGCCAAGCGGCGCGCCGGCGCCTGGCTCGACAAGCTCGGCCTCGCGGACTGGGCCGCGAACAAGGTGCAGGACCTGTCCAAGGGCATGCAGCAGAAGGTGCAGTTCGCGACGGCGCTCATCCACGAGCCCGAGCTCGTGATCCTCGACGAGCCGTGGAGCGGGCTCGATCCGATCAACGCGGACGTGCTCGCGTCGACCGTCGAGAGCATCCGCGCGGCCGGCCGCACCGTGCTGTTCTCGACGCATCAGATGGAGCAGGCCGAGAAGGTGTGCGACGCGGTGTGCATCATCGCGCGCGGCAAGAAGGTGCTCGACGGCGCGCTGCGAGACATCAAGCGCGCGAGCGCCGCGGAAGGCCTCGTCGCGCTCGCATTCGTGGACGACGCGTCGAAGCAGCGCGCGCAGGCCCCGCTCGCCGACCGCGCGCTCGTCGCCGAGCAGCGCACGCCCCGTCACGGCGAGTACGCGGACTGCGAGATCGCGCTCGCGGCCGGCGTCGCGCCGCAGCAGCTGCTCGCCGCGCTCGTCGGCGCCGACGTCGGGCTGCGCCGCTTCGAGGTCGTCGTGCCGACGTTGCACCAGATCTTCGTCGCGCGCGTCGGCGAGTCCGTCGTCGCGGAGCGCCGCGATGCGTGAAACGTGGGTGATCGCGAAGCGCGAGCTGCTCGAGCGCGTGCGCAGCAAGTGGTTCGTCGTGATGACGGTGCTCGGCCCGCTGCTGATGGTCGGCCTGATCGTGATCCCCGCGCTGCTCGCCGGCACCGGCGGGAAGGGCGCGAAGATCGCGATCGTCGACGAGACCGGCAAGGTCGCGCCGCTGCTCGCCGATCGGTTCACGAACGGCGACGAGCACTGGCACGTCACGGTCGTGCCGCCGACCACGACCGACGACGAGCTGCGCGCGCAGATCCGCAAGGAAGCGCTCAACGGGTTCGTGCGCGTTCCGAAGGACGGTCTCGAGACCGGCACGATCGTGTACAGCGGCGATAACGCGACGAACCAGGTCGTCGCGGTCACGCTGCAGCAGGAGATCACGTTCGCGGTCTACGCCGCGCGCGGCATCGATCTCGCGAAGCTCGCGCCGCCGCACATCGAGAAGCTGCACACCAACGGCGAGACCACCGGCGAGTCCGGCACCGGCACGTTCATCCTCGGCTACATCATCGCGTTCATCCTCTACATGGTCATCACGCTGTACGGCATCAACGTGATGCGCAGCGTGGTCACCGAGAAGTCGAACCGCGTCGTCGAGCTGATGGTCGCGTCCACCAAGCCGCGCTCGATGATGGCCGGCAAGATCCTGGGCGTCGGCGGCGCCGGGCTCGCGCAGGTGTCGCTGTGGTTCGTGATCGGCGGCATCGCGCTCGCCAACCGCGGCGCGATCCTCGATGCCCTCGGCGCATCCGGCACCGGCAGCATGCTGCCTTCGCTGTCGATCTCCGACGTGCTCGTGATCGTCGCGTTCTTCGTGCTCGGCTACCTGTTCTATTCGACGATGTACGCGGCGATCGGCGCGACCGTCGCGAACGAGCAGGACTCCCAGCAAGCGCAGATGCCGATCACGATGTTCCTGGTGATCGGGATGGTCTCGATGACCGCCGTCACCGGCGATCCGCGCGGCAGCACCTCGGCCGTGCTCACGCTCGTACCGTTCTGGTCTCCGATGCTGATGCCGCTGCGGTTCTTGCTCGGCGGCGCGAGCACCGGCGACGTCGCGCTGTCGCTCGCGATCCTGCTCGCGTCGATCGTGCTGGTCACGCGCGCGGCGGCGAAGATCTATCGCGTCGGCATCCTGATGTATGGAAAGCGCCCCGGTTTGCGCGAGCTCGTGCGCTGGCTCAGATACTGACGCCAATACTGGAAATCACCCCGTCGCAGCGCTTACACTTTTTGCAATGCGTCGCCGGTGGGGACTCGCAGCTATTCTGTGCATATCGATGTCGCCCGGCCTCGCCGTGGCCCAGCCGGCCGACGTCGGAGTTTCGGCGAGCGCGCAGCCGGATGCGGAGCCGGCCGCAGAACCCCAGGCGATCGCCTACGGTGCGCTGCCGGGCGGCTTGCACGTCGCGAGCGCCGAGACGCTCCCGCAAGGCGCCGCCGAGGTCGAGTTGCTCTCGGGCTTCGGCTATCGCAAGGGCCTGCTCGGCTCCGACCATCGGTTCGGCCGCGCGATCGGCGACGTGTCGGGCGCGTTCGGCATCCTGCCGATGCTCAGCGCGGGCATCTCGCTCGACGGTTATTACGACAAGCACTTCGGCTTTCCGTCGGGCGGCAACAGCGGTTGCGGCGCCGACTGCGACGACGGCTACGTCGGCAACCCGCACGTGTACCTGCGCTTCGCCAAGCAGGTCGGCGCGAACAGCTTCGGCGCGCAGGTCGGCGTATGGGTGCCCGGCAACAAGGCGCCGTCGGTCGAGCTCGGGGCGACGTCGGTCGATCTCGTCGCGCTCGCGACACTGGCGGCTGGCCCCGGCAAGCTGTCGCTCGACGCCGGCTTTCGCATCGACAACAGCGCGAGCAGCGTCGACGACATCGCGACGCTGTCGCTGCAGGATCGGATCTCGCTCGGCGTCTCGTACTACAACGAGCTCCTCGCGGGCGCGCAGTATCTGATGCCGGCGGGCAACAAGGGGTGGGTCGGCCTCGAAGGCTCGCTGCAGGACTTCCTCGGCAGCCCGCCGACCGGCATGGCCGATCTCGCGGAAGGCACGCTGATGCTGCGCGGCACGATCACCGCGGGCATTCACCTCAACGACCAGTGGGGGCTCACCGCGTACGTCGATCTCGTCAAGTCGCCGGGAATCGAGGCCGCGCAGGCCGCCGCCGGATCGATCCCGATCATCCCGTACGAGCCGATCATCACCGGCGGCCTGTCGCTCAACGCGCGGTTCGGCGGGCCGAAGACGCGGATCCTCGAGGGCCCGAAGCCGTGCTGGGAGACCGCGGAGGGCTGCAAGCCCGACGAGAAGCCGCTGTTCGGCGAGGTCACCGGCAGCGTGGTCGACGAAGCGGGCAAGCCGCTCGTCGGCGCGAAGGTGACCGTGAAGGGCCATACGTACGCGGACATCGTGTCCGACACGACCAGGAGCGACGGCACGTTCGACGTCAAGGACGTCAAGGTCGGCCGCCGCGTCACCACGCCGAGCAAGGCCGGGCCGACGACGGACGAGAAGATCGACGAGACCAGCCTCGACGTGTCGGTCGACCTCGCCGATCGCAAGCCGGGCACGTCGACGGTCGACAAGCCGAAGGCCGGCGCGAACCCGCTGCCGGGCCCGATCACGCTGCAGCCCGCGCTGCCGCCCGGCCAGATCAAGGGCGTCGTGCGCAGCGCGACCGGCACGCCGATCGCGAGGGCCACCGTCACGATCCAGCCCGGCGATCGCAAAGCCGAGAGCGCGCCGGACGGCACGTTTGCCATCGATCTGCCGCCGGGTACGTACAAGGTCTCGATCAAGGCGCCGGGCTTCGCGACGCAAGAGCTCGACGTGACGATCGATCCGAACAGCGTCGCGCTGAAGGAAATCGTCCTTCACAAGTGACATGCGCAGGTCGTTCGTCCTTCTGTGCACGCTAGCCGCGCTGGCGGCTTGCCCGAGCAAGAAGGCGTCGATCGCGGAGCTGACGAAGGCCGTCGGTCCCGTCGAGCGCGCGGGAGCCAGCACGGACGGCAAGGACAGCTGGGCGGCCGCGGCGGTCGGCACGAAGTTCTTCATCGGCGATGCCGCGCGCACCGCCGATGGCACCGCCGAGCTCGAGCTCGCGCACGCCGCGCGCATCGAGATGCAGCCGCACACCGTGCTGCGGTTCGGCGGCGACAACTCGAAGGCCAAGCTCCAGGTCGACCTCGGCGAGATCGCGCTGTCGGGCGCCGGCAAGTATGCGTTCGGCATCGGCGACGTCACGGTCGGCGACGGCGGCACGATCCGCATCGCGGCGACCGGCGGCGGCAAGGACAGCATCCAGCTGGTCGTCGGCACCGCGCAGATCAGCGACGGCACGAGCTCGGAGGCGCTGCAGATCGGCCAGCTCATCACGGGATTCGGTGTCGGCCCGGTCGTCGTCGAGACCGTGCACGACGCCGGCGTCGACGCGGCGCCGCCCGATGCCGCCGCGGCGCCGACCAGCGACGACGCGCAGATCGACGAGCTCGTCGGCAAGGGCGCCGAGATCCTGCCGCCGGGCGAGAAGAAGTGGCAGAAGCTCGCACCCGATCAGAAGACGCTCGCGAAGGGCACGCAGGTGCGGCTCGACGGGCGCACGACGTTGCGCCTCATCGCGAACGGCACGACGCTGCAGCTGTCGGGCGGCGCGCACATGAAGGTCGGCGACGATCTCCTGTTCGGCCTGCAGCTCGGCGTCGGCACGGCGAGCGTGCCGGCCTCGACGACGGGCAAGGTGGGCGTCCCGGGCGGCGAGGTCGATCTCGCGGCGCCGGCGACCGGGCCCGCGAAGGCGCGCATCGACGTCAGCCCGCGCGGCGAGGCGAAGGTCGCGATCGAGCAGGGCACCGGCTCGCTGACCGGCGCGACCGGCATCAAGCTGGCGATGGCGCGCGGCGAGACCGCGGCGATGCCCAAGGACGGCTCGATCCACCCCGGCGTCGTCATCCCGACGTACTTCGACTTCCGCGTACCGGTCGGCGAGCTGGCGTCGTTCACGATCCACGATCCGAAGGGCGCGACCGCCGTGCAGTTCTCGTTCGCCGGCAAGTGCCCCGAAGGCGGCGTGATCGAGATGGACAAGGATGCGCGGTTCGCGACCCCGCGCGTGTCGGCCGGCAAGGAGTCCGCGAACATGATGGTGACGCTCGGCGGCTGGGCGTGGCGGCTGCGCTGCGAGACCAGCGCCGGCGCCGGGCGCACGGTCGCGCTCGGCCACATCCTCGAGCTGCACGACTCCGGCACGCGCATCCTTCCGAAGGCGCCGGCGCGGTTCCCGATCGACGCGAACGGGCTGAACTACAAGCTCGACTACCAGAGCTCGATCCCCGATCTGCGCATCAAGGACGTCGGCTCGACCGGCCGCGGCACGCTGCACCTCGCGAGCGGCGGCACCGAGCAGACGTTCGAGAGCACGACCGGCACGTACGACGTCTCGAGCAAGGAGCTCAAGGAGGGCGAGTACACGTTCTGGATCGAGCACGACGGCGGCAAGTCGAAGGTGACATCGCTCAAGATCGGCTTCGATCAGACCGCGGCGCAGGTCTACATCCAGTCGCCGATCAACGGCCAGCCGTGGGGCGACCAGATCGACGTGCGCGGCGCCACGCTACCTGGCTGGACGGCAAAGATCGACGTGCTCGAGATCCCGCTCGACAAGAAGATGCGATTCAGCGCACAGGTGGCACCGCCGGCGGCCGGCAACGCGCTCGCGATCCGGCTCTCGCACCCCAAGCTCGGGATCCACTTCTACATCCGCCGCGGCAACAAGTAGAACCAGGGTAGGATTCCGCCGTGAGGTTCCTGTCGCGTGCGGTTGCGGTGGCGGTCATCGTCATCGTCGTCGGCGGCGCGGCGTTGCTGTTGCGCTCGAAGATGCCGGCGACCTCGGTCGGCGGCAAGTGCACCGCGTGGGCCTTGTTCCGCGACGCGTCGCGGCTCGCGGTCGGCTCGCCGGTGAGGATCTCGGGCGTGCAGATCGGCGAGATCACGAAGCTCACGGTGAGCGGCGGCGACTTCGCGCGCGTCGACATGGCGCTGCAGGACGGGCTCGACCTGCCGCAAGAAGCTTGGATCACCAAGCGTGCCGAGTCGGCGTTCGGCGATAGCTACCTCGAGATCATCCCGACCGTCGAGGAAGCCGGCGCGCCGAGCGGCCGCAAGTTGCAGTGCGGCGGCCAGATCATCCACGTCCAGGAAGGCTCGTCGACCGACACCGTGCTGCGCACGATCGCGCGCACGATCCCGAAGATCGATCGCGGCCTCGATACCGTGCACGACTTCGCGATCAACGGACGCACGTGGGCGAGTGGGCCGCTGCGGGACCGCATCGAGGAGGTCGATCGCTGGCTCGCCGAGGGGCACATCGACAAGCCGATCGCGGCGGCCGACACCGCGTTCGAGGGCTTCGAGGCGCGCACGCAGCGCGCGGCCGACGCGATCCACGACGCGCGCCCGAAGGTGGCGAGCCGGCTCGACAGCTTCAACCGCGGCGTCCTGAACGCGCGCACGCAGATGCGCGAGTTCAAGAAGAGCATGCAGGACGGGCTGCAGGCCGCGCGCACCGGCATGGATCGCATCGACAAGCCCGTACAACAGGCGACCGACATCATGGTCGCGATCAACGAGGGCAGCGGCGCCGACTGGAAGGGCAAGCTCGGCCGGCTCGTCAACAACCCCGAGCTCGCCGATTCGATCGAGGACACGACCGAGTCGCTCGCCGAGGGCGCGCACGGCCTCAACAAGTTCCACTCGTGGCTCGGCGCGCGCTTCGAATACTACTGGTACACGAAGAGCCCGCGCGCGTACGCGACCGCGGAGCTGCGTTCGCGCGACGACAAGTTCTACCTGATCGAGGTCGAGCGCGGCCCGCTCGGCGACCTGCCGCGCGACGAGATCTCGGACGTCCTCGACAGCTCGTCGTTCACGAAGACGACGACGATCTCGGACAAGCTGCGGTTCACCGCGCAGTTCGGCAAGACGTTCGGGCGGCTGCAGCTGCGCGGCGGCGTGAAGGAATCGACGCCGGGCTTCGGCGCCGACTACATCCTCGGCGACAACGAGCTACGGCTGTCGACCGACGTGTTCGGCTCGTTCACGCAGGTGCCGCGCCTCAAGGTCGCGGCCGCGCTGCGCGTGTTCCGCGGCATCTACATCCTCGCCGGCGTCGACGACGCGCTGAACTCGCCCGGCTACCTACCGATCGAGAACGGCAACACCGACGTGCCGATCGAGTTCAACAGCGTGCGCTACGGCCGCGATTACTTCATGGGAGCGACGCTGCAGTTCACCGACGCGGATCTGGCGACGCTGATCCGCGTGTTCGGCACGTTGATCGTCGGGCTGCTGTTGTGAACTGGCTCGCGCTGGTGTGCGCGCTTGCCGCGTGCGATCAAGTGTTCGGGCTGCGCTCGACGCACGCACTCGACGCGCAGTACTTCGACGCGCCGAGCGACGCGCCGTACTCGTGCCCGCCGATCGGGACGACGCCGACGTTCACCGCGTCGCTGCGCGAGCAGCTTCCGCAGGCGTGCGCCAGCTATACGGTCGCCACCGTCGATCGCGCCATGGCGCAGTGCCCCGAGGCTTCCTCGGTCTACTACGGCCCGGCAGGCGGACCGCTGGCGAAGGCGGTGATCGTGCTCGACGTGGCAACGCAGGAGGTCGAGTTCATGCGCATCGCGCCGGAGGGCGACCACGCGATCGCCTCGCTCTTCGATCTGACCGCGGAGATGTATTACATCGAGCAGTTCCAGCTGATGCCCGACAACGCGTGGCACGACGTGCACCTCGTCCTGGCGCTGCCGTTTGGCGGGATCGTGAGCTATCCGCTGATCAGTACCCCGTCGCGCGAGCCCGGCGCGCACGTGCTCGTCATCCAGTACAACCTCTATCCCACGCCGTCCACGCTGTACGAGATGGTCGACGACGCCAACCCCGACCCGGGTCAGCCGTGGCACCAGCAGCTCGCGAAGGTCTTCGATCCGGCCACGTTTTCGATCGTCAATGGCATGTCGATGACGCCCGACGGCTTGCGCAACGTGTTCTTCATGCAAGCGGTCGTACCGGCCGGCGCCTACTACCAGGATCGAGCGACGCTCGGCGACGCGTTCTCCACTCCGGCGCTGTTGTCCAACGTGCCGGAGACGAGTGGCACCGATCCGTTCATGACCGAGGACTGCTCGCGCGTGTACGTGTCGGGCCTCGGTGCGGTGTTCTACGTGACGCAGTGACAGCTCAGCCGCCCGCGAGCGGCGCGAGCAGGTAGATCTCGTCGCCGTCGGCGAGCACGCGCTCGGCGTTCTCGATGAACGGGCAGCGCTCGCCGTTGAGCATCATCGTGTCGACCAGGTGCGGCGAGTGGTCGAGCGCGTCGCGCAGCGGGATGCCCGCGGCGTCGGTCGCTTCGACGAGCCGGCCGAGCGTCGTGCCGGCCGGCAAGCGCAGGTGCTCGTCGACGTCTTTCCAGTCGTCGCCGATGCGGCCGCGGATCAGGATGTGGATCCGGACCGTTTCGCCGCGCATCCGGTCGAAGATGCCCATCAGTCCGCCACGTAGTCGCCGAGCAGGCTCGCGATGCCGAGCTCCTCGGCGCGCGCCTTCGACACGCGGCCGCTCGTCTTGTTCCACTGCATCGACGCGTAGTAGTCGTCGCGCAGCACCGGCAGCGGCACGCGTACGCCCTTGAGCGGGCCGGCGGGCAGGAGGCCGTCGCCTTCGCCGAGCATGCGCGGATGCGGCGCGAAGTCCTTCGGTGCCAGACCCTCACGCCAGTTGAACGCGGCGCGCAGGTTCTGGATGCGCTCGCCGCACTTCAACAGATCGGCGTCGCTGTAATCCCAGCCGGTCGCCGCGTTGACGAGCTCGGCCCACGGCAGCGAGCCGGTCAGCATCGTGAACATGCACAGCCCGAGGCCGTTGAGCGTCTGGTGCGCGTTCGAGTGCAACGCCTGCGCGCGGCCCTTGCCCTCGGTGCCCTTCCACTTGACGTTCCAGTCCTTCTTGTCGGCGGCCTTCGGCAGCGAGAACCCGACGCCGAACGTCTCGTTCCACGACGCCGAGCCCGCGGTGTGGCGGCCCGGCGTCGGATCGGCGATGTACGTCACGCCGAGCAGCGACGTGAACCGGCTGTCGTGATACGCGGGCTCGCCGCCGTGGACGTGCACGGCGAACTCGGCGCTGGCTTTGCCGACGTGCTCCGCGGCGCGCTGCACGCCGTGGCCGAGCCACGCGCCGCAGCCTTCGCCCTTGCCCATCTTGATCGTGAGCGCGAGCGCGGCCTCGCCGTTGCCCCAGCGCATGTCGATGCCGTCGAGATCGGCCGCACCGAGGATGCCGCGCTCGACCGCCTCGCACACCCAGCCGAGCGTCATCGAGGAGCTCACCGCATCGATGCCGAGCCGGTTGCACGCGTCGTGACACGCGGTGACGAGCTCGATGTCGTCGTTGAGGAGGTTCGCGCCGAAGCCGACGATCGTCTCGTAGTCCGGGCGGCGGACGTCGGTGAGCCCACGCGACTTGACGCGCACGATGCCCTTGCACGGCATCGGACAGTCGCCGCACGACAGCTTCTTCGTGATGTACTTGTCGACGACGGCGCCGTCGATCTTCATCGCCTTCTTCGCGAGCGGGAAGTCGCGCGAGCCGACGCCCATCCAGTTCTTGATCGGCGCGTCGCCGTTCTCGATCGACAGCGCGACCGCCGCGGTCGTGCCGCGCTGCGACCACAGCCGCCGCATCGCCGCGGTCGGCGATTGCAGCTTCATGCCGAGCCTCGTCATCAGCCGGTACATCCAGCCCAGCCAGCCCTTGGGCTTGGCCACCCAGGCCATGAACCGCATGCGCCACCCGAGATCGCGCTTGTACTCGTCGGTGATGCGCTTGCAGATCGCGCGGAACTCGTCTTCGCGCGCGATCGGCACGTCGCCCGAGCCGGCGACGACGATCGCTTTCAAGTTCTTGCTGCCGTAGATCGCGCCGAAGCCCTGGCGGCCGAACGCATGATAGCGGTCGTTCATCACCGACGCGATGCGCTGCTGCTTCTCGCCGGCCGGGCCGATCGCGCTGATGCCGACGTCGCGCTTGCCGCCGAAGCGCTGCTTGAGCGCGTCGAACGTCTCGGGGACTTCTTGGCCCCACAGCTCGCCGGCAGGCTCGAACGAGACCTCGCCGTCGCGCACGACGAGCAGCGTGGGCTCGCTGGCCTTGCCGACGACGACGAGCGCGTCGAAGCCGGCGGCGCGCAGGTGGCTGCACACGCTACCGCCCGAGTTGGAATCGGCCCACGTGCCGGTCAGCGGTGACTTGCCGACGATCTGGATGCGTCCGGAGAACGGCGTGCGCAGCCCGGTGAGCAGCCCCGAGCACAGCGCGAAGCACGCCTCGGGCGCGAGCGGATCGGTGCCGGCGGCGAAGTGCTTCCACATCAGCCACGCGCCGAGGCCGTAGCCGCCGAGGTAGTCGCGAAATACCTGGGGCTCGATCGTCTCGACGCGATGCGCGCGCGTCGTCAGGTCGACGAACAGCACCCGCCCGTGAAACCCCTTGTTCGCCGGAACCAGCGCTTCGCCCATGCCGGACATCATACTAGGACCTGGCGCAGCACGATCGCCGGGCCGTCGACGGCGATGATCGGCGCGCTCGCCGGATCGAAGGCAGCGGCGATGCGCGCGCGGCCGTCGGGGCCTTGCACGGAGTCGCCGGGCTCGATCCGCTCTCCGTCGGCGAGTGTGGCCGCGACGTCGCGCAGCAGCAGCGCGGCCTCGGTCGCGCCGTCGGGCGCGAGATCGAGCACGACGAGGTCGGGACGGCCGAACTTGCGGAGGCCGAGCGACCACGCCGCGAGCTTGTCATCGCCGGTCTCGTCGAAGAACAGCGTGACCTCGCGCATCACGTCGAACGCGCGGTCCGGCAGCAGCGCCGCGACGTCGGCACCGAGATGTGCACGCGCCGCGTAGATGTCGATCAAGACGGTCGCGCCCTCCTCGCACACGCACTTCGCGAGTGCCCACGCGGCCTGCACGTGGCCGAGGTCGTCGGGATCGGCCAGCTGGCCCTCGATCACGTACGCGTGCTCGGCGGCGAGGGCGCCGGCCGCGACGTTCGCGCCGAGATCCGACGCGATCAGATCCGCGAACGGCGCGATCACCTGCTCGGTGAACCACGCCGGCTCGTCGGCGCGATCGCGTGCGACCAGCTGGATCGCGGCGGCGCCGTCGCCGCGGTCGGGCATGCCGTGACGGCGGCGCGACACCGGCAGCGGATCGGACAGCTTCACCGGCGACAGCGCGACCAGCGCGATCTCGCCCGGCGCACCGCCGACGACGTAGCGCGACCTCGGCCAGACCGCGGCCACTACTCTGGGTCCGCGTACATCGCTTCGATCTCGCTCGCGTACTTCTGTGCGACGACCTTGCGCTTGATCTTCATCGTCGGCGTGAGCTCGCCGGTGTCGATCCCGAACGGGCGCGGCAGCACCGTGAACCGCTTGATCTGCTCGACGCGCGCGAGCTGCTGGTTGACCTCGTCGATCTTGGCCTGGATCGTGTCGCGCACCTGACCGGGTTCGCTGGCCTGCGCGGCATTTGGCTCGAGCGTGACGAGCGCGGTGAGGTACTTGCGCCGGTCGCCGATCACCACCGCCTCACCGACGAGCGGCGACTGCTTGAGCAGTGCCTCGATGTTCTTGGGCGCGATGTTCTTGCCGCCCGCGGTGATGATGATTTCCTTCTTGCGGCCGGTGATCGAGAGGTAGCCGTCGCGATCGAACGCGCCGAGGTCGCCGGTCGCGAGCCAGCCGTCGTGCAGCGCGTCGGCGGTCGCCTCCGGCTCCTTGTAGTAGCCGAGGAACACGTTCGGGCCGCGCATCCAGATCTCGCCGTCGTCGGCGAGCTTGACCTCGAGGCCGGGCAGCGAGGGTCCGACCGTGCCCAGGCGCGTGCGGCCCTGCAGGTTGCACGACGTGCCGCCGCAGTTCTCCGACATGCCGTACACCTCGCGCAGCGGCAGATCGATGCTCGAGAAGAACTCGAGCACGTCGACCGCGATCGGCGCGGCGCCGGAAAACACGTCGCGAACGCGATCGAAGCCGATCGCCTGCTTGATCTTCGAGATGACGAGCCGGTTCGCGAGCCGGTACTGGACGTCGAGCACGCGCGGAACCGGCTCGCCGCGGTCGCGGTGGGCGTTGACCTTCGTGCAGGTCGCGCGCGCCCAGGCCAGCAGCTTCGCCTTCACGCCGGTCGCCTCCGCCAGCTTCGCGGCCATCACCGCGTGGAACTTCTCCCAGATGCGCGGCACACCGAAGAACGCGGTCGGTCGCGCCTCCTTGAGGTTCTCGGGAACCTTCTCGATCGACTCGGCGAAGTACACCGTTCCGGTCGCGGTCGCCGGCATGTGCATCGTGCACATCTGCTCGGCGATGTGCGACAGCGGCAGGTACGACAGCACGACGTCGTCGGGTGGACGGCCGCCGATGTCGAGCAGCGTGCGCGCGGTCCAGGCGAGGTTGCGATGCGACAGCATCACGCCCTTCGGCGGGCCGGTCGTGCCGGACGTGTAGATGAGCGTCGCGAGGTCCGCTTGCTCGATCGCGTCGCTGCGGCGGTCGAGCTCGGGCTCTGCCACCGCGTCGGCCTTGGCGAGAAAATCCTCCCAGGTCAGCACGTCTCCGCCGGTTGCAGTCGCGCCGCGCATCATCACGATCCACCGCAGGTGCGGTAGCTCGGCGCGCTGGGCCTTCACCTTCGCGAGCTGATCGGCATTCTCGACCAGCACGAGATGCGATTCCGAGTGATGCACGATGTACTGCACCTCGTCGGCCGAGCACGTGGTGTAAATGCCCGCCGGGCAGCCGCCGGCCAGCATCGCGGCGTGATCGAAGATCACCCACTCGGGTCGGTTGAACCCGAGGATCGTGACCTTGCCGCCGCGCGGAAGGCCGAGCGCGATCATCGCGCGCGCGGCGGTGCGGATCTGCTCGACGTAGGTCTTCCACGTCGTCGCCTGCCAGCGGCCGCCGACCTTCGCCCGATACGCGATCATCGAGGGCCGCTCGGCGCCGTTGCGCAACACTCGGTGCGGAATCGTGTCGCGGCTCATCGCGGTGCGATCAGCTCTTCTTCTTCTTGTCGCCGGCGAAGTACGCGGTCGAGCGCTTCTTGCCCTTGGTCTTGAGCGAGCCGTCGGAGATCATCTTGCGGATCGGCAGCGCGAGATCCTTCGTCGACGTGTTGAGCTGCTTGTTGATCTGCTCGATGCGCAAGCCCGGGTGCTTCGAGACGAAGTCGTGGAAGCGATCGCCGAGCTTGTCGAGCTCCCCGGACGAGCGCTTCGCGCCGCGCCCGCGAGCGCGGCCGTTACGCAGCGCGCTGCCACCACCGCCGCCGCCGCCGCCGACATGCTTGCCGAGCGCGCTCTCGAGCGTGTCGATCGCGGCGCGGCGCGCCAGCTCGGTGATCTGGGTGACGAACCCGGCGACGACCCGGTTCATCTCGTTCTGGAAATCGCTCATTTGGATCTACCTCAGTGCTGATCGGTTATGTGCGGGGCATTCCACCACACCGAGGATCGATTTACAACTCATCTAGCCGCGAATGCAGGAGTCACATCAGACAGAGTGATGTAGACGACCGGTCCGAGGCCATTCGCCGCGAGCGCCTGATCGGCGTAGGTCAGGAAGCCCTTCACGCCCGCGATGTCGCCGATCGTGAGCGACGTCGACGGGTGAAACCCCATCATCAGCGTACGCGGCGCCATCAGCGCGGTCCCCGCAAAATTTTCGTCGAAGAACATCTTCATGTCGGCGAGCGTGACGTAGTCGATCATCACGCCGTTGAGGGGCACCTCGAGCAACGAGTACGCGGGATCGGGCTGTGGCTCCGAGATCGTCATCTGACTCGGATAATACGGCTGGCTGGTGTCGTCGATCGGTGCCCACTGTTGCATCGTCCAGCTGGCGATCAAATGGCCGGCCCATGCCGATTGAATGTATTGCCAGTTCAACGCCGAGGAATCCGAGATGTAGCCATTGTCCTGCAGCGCGGCCAGGGTGTCGGTCGTCGCGGTCCAGCCGCCCGCGCGGAACGTCTTCGGCGGGGCGATGCCGTGCTGCCCGAACAGATCCTTCGCGTGCTGCAGCAGGATGCTCGTGCCGTCGTGCCCGTAGGCGCCGAGCATGATCGTGTAACCGGTCGCGTCGCCGGCCGGGTAGACGTCCGATTGATCGGTCACGCACGTGAGGCCCGCGTCGACGACGAAGTTGCAATACGGATGGATGTGCAGGCCGATCTCGTCCCGATACGTGTCGCGCTGCATGTGGATCCACGTGTCCAGATCGGCGCGCCGCTGATCGGTGACGACCGGGTCGGTGTACGTGTACGGCGCCCAGAAGTGGGTGATGCGAAGTCCGGGATGATCTTGATGCAGCGAATCCATGAACGCCTGCGAGTTCATGCCCGGATCCGAAAAGTCGTAATCGGTGGACACCAACACGTAGAACGCGTAGCTGCGATGAAACGGCACTGCTGCGAACGCGGTATCGCTGCCGTTCGCAGACAACACGATCTGGTAGTCGCCGGGCGGGATATTGGCGAGTGCGACTTGCATCCCGAACCCGTCGGCTTGCGCGTCCATGCGGACCGGCGGCTGGCCCGTGATGTACGCGTCCACGTAATTCGCGCCGTGCGGCGCGGTGACGATCATCGTCAGCGTATCGTCGCCCGCGATCGCGCCGTCGCCGACGAGGTACCAGCCCTTCATGCCCTTTTGCGTGAACGCCGGATCGTTCGCGTCGGGCGGCGCCGGCGGGTCGGCTTTCGGCGGCGGATAGCTCGTCCCGCACGCACCCAGCCCCAGTCCAATCGCGATCGCCGCCGTCCGAAACGTCATGGCGGCGGACCCTATCACAGGCCCGCCGCCGCTCTGCGCACAACCAGTTGCCCGCTAGATCGCGTTGCCGTGGACGCCCGCACACGTCATGTCGAGCGACGTGTCGGCGGGGCAGGCCGGGTTGGGCGTCGTGGTGTTGACCGGGGTGTCGAGCGTGATGCCCGACATCGCCGCGGGCGGCGTGTTCTGGAAGTAGCTGCCCGTGAAGTCGCCGCTCACGGCGCCCGGCGTCGCGTCGACCTCGGTCGTGTTCGTGAGCCAGTTGTTGCTCTTGAACTTCGCGCCGGTGCCGCCGTAGAACATCGAGCCGTACGACGATCCGGTGATGACCGAGTGCACCATCGTCAGCGTGCCGCCGCCGAAGTGCGTGTCGCAGTGCGTGGTGTCACCTGTGTCGAGGCCGATCTGGATGTATTTCGCGACCACGACGGCCGGCGTCGCGCCGGTCGAGGTGACGAGGAAGTCGCCTTCGGACTGCGCGAAGTGGCTGTCGGTGATCGTCGCGGTCGAGCCGCCGTTGACGAGGATGCCGGCGCCGACCTGCTTGGTGAACGTGTAGGTCAGCGTCGCGACGTTCGTGCCGTCGCCGACGATCACGCCGGTCTCGCCCGCGCCGAAGTGCGCCGCGCCGTCTGCCGGCTCGATGATGACCGGCGAGGCCGCGGTGCCATTCGACAGCAGCGTGCCATTGACCGTGATCTCGACGCCGGTCGCGATATCGATCGTGGCGCCCGCCGCGATCGTGAGGGTCACCGCGGGATCGACGGTCACGTTGGCGCTGATCGTCATGGTTCCCGACCACGTGGTGTCGGTCGAGATCTCGCCGGCTCCGCCGCTACCGCTGCCGCTGCCGCTTCCGCTTCCGCCGCCGCCGCCCCCTCCACCGCCTCCCCCGGGAGACACGTTTCCGGTGTCTCCGACCATGCAAGCGACCAGAGGCAAGGACAGGGCAAGGACGAGCGCCTTCATCATGGAGTGCATTGTAAAGCAACGGACATGCCGGCATCGGCGCGGCTTGATCGTTGAAATCACGATGCTACAGGTGCATGTCGGGCGCCCGCGACCGGGGGGTAGACCCCCAGATCTTGGGGCAAGCGCCCCCGATCGCCGCCGTGGTACATCGAGTCATGGTCGCCGACCGGGAGGCCGCCGCGCGTGCCATCGCCGAGGCCGGGAAGCGCACTCGCACCCCGCTGCCGCGCTGGCTGTGGATCTCGGCGGCCGTGGTCAGCGCCATCTGCGTCACCGCGCTCGTGCTCGGCTGGCTGCTCTCCGATCCGAGCCCGCAACCCGCAGCCCATAGCCCGCAGCCCGCGGCGCTCGGCTCCAACGGATTCACGATCGGAATCGTGATCGGACTCGCGTGTGGAATCGCGATCGGGAGTCTGATGGCGGTGCGCTCGCGACAGAAACGCGACTAAGAACGGATCCTGAAATTCAGGGTCGCGTTCGCTATTTCCTATGCGTCGGAGGCGGCGAATGGGGCGAACAGGAATGGAGAACCGATTTCGGATCGGTTCTAACGCGCACGCCATTCGGTGCGCAGTAGTCCGTAGAGGTGCACGTCGTGCAGGCGGCGTCCCTTGCGCACGTGATTGCGGCGGATGCCCTCCGCGATCATGCCGAGCTTGTCGAGCACGCGGCACGAGGCGGCATTGCCGGCGAGCACGTGCGCGTAGATCCGCTCGAGCCGCAGCTCGCGAAACCCGAGCTCGAGCATCGCCGCGCCTGCCTCGGTCGCGTAGCCCTTGCCCCACTCCTCGGCGCCGAGCCAGTAGCCGAGCTCGGCGCGGCGATCGCGCACGTAGCGGCGCAAGCTCGCGCTGCCGATCAGGCGATCCGGCTCGCCGCGCCGCGCGATCGCGAGCGTGACGCCGCGGCCTTGCTGCCACCACGCGATGCGTGCGGCGATCCAGCGCGCCGCGAGCGGCACGGGATACGGCGTCGGCACCGCGATCAAGTAGCGCGCGACCTGGCGCTCGCCGGCGCGACGCGCGACCTCGGCTGCGTCTTCGATGCGCAGCTCGCGCAGCACCAGCCGTGCGGTCTCGATCCGAGGTGTGTCGTCGCGAAACGCGAGCATGGTCAGCCTGGCGGCGGCCGCGAGCCGCTGAAGGCCTGCGTCGAGGTGCAGCCCGGGATGCCGGTGCAGCCGCGGCTGGTGTTGCTGGTCGCGGCCACCGTGTACGTGCCGGCGACGTTGGCCGGGCTCGAGCCGCCGCCTGTGGCGGCCAGCAGCAAGATCGCGCGCGTCATGGGCCCAGGATAACCAACCTTTCGCATATGTTCCAAAACGTGCCCGCGGCGGTGGCTCGTGCCTATCATCTCGCGTTCGCGGCACTCGCCGCGGCGGCCGCCGTGCACGACGTCGAGACCCATCGCCTGGACAACGGGCTTACCGTGCACGTCGCGGCCGGCCATCCCTCGCCGGTCGTCGCGCTGCAGGCGTGGGTCGGCACCGGCTCGGCCGACGAGGCGCCGGCGGTCGCGGGCGTCGCGCACGTCCTCGAGCACATGCTGTTCAAGGGCTCGAGCGCGTTCGGCGTCGGCGAGCTGTCGCGCGCGATCGAGCGCGCGGGCGGCGAGATCAACGCGTGGACCGCGTTCGATCACACCGTGTATCACGCGGTGCTCGCGCGCGATCACGCCGACGTCGCGATCGACGCGCTCGGCGACGCGCTCACCGCGCCGCGCGTCGAGCCGCACGAGCTCGAGCGCGAGCGGCGCGTGATCCTCGAGGAGATCCGCCAGGGCGGCGACGATCCGGCGCGCTCGGTCGCGCAGAGCCTGTTCGCGGCCGCGTACGTCGCGCATCCGTACCGGCGGCCTGTCATCGGCACCGCCGACAGCGTGCAGCGGCTCGGTGAACGCGAGCTGGTCGAGTTCTTCCGCAGCTACTACGTCGCCGATAACGTCACGCTCGTCGTCGCGGGCGATGTCGATCCTGCGCGCATCGTGCGCGGCATCGAGAAGCGGTTTCGCGCGATGCCGTCGGGCCGGCCCGCGCGGCGTGCGGTGGACGAGCCGATGC
The DNA here is from genome assembly GCA_036490935.1 of Kofleriaceae bacterium. Classification (GTDB taxonomy): domain Bacteria; phylum Myxococcota_A; class Polyangia; order Haliangiales; family Haliangiaceae; genus JABFXX01. The sequence continues at coordinate 34,722 of DASXCY010000070.1, forward strand.
AAGCCTCGCCGCGCGCGGTGGCCGCGGCGCGCGACGTCAGCGAGGCGTACGTCGCGGTCGGGTTCCACGTGCCCGCCGCGCGCCATCCCGACCTCGCGGCGCTCGATGTCGCCGCGATCCTGCTCGGCGAGACCGAATCGGCGCGGTTCGTGCGCCGGCTGCGCGACCGCGACGAGCTCGTGACCGGCGCGTCGGCCCACGTCCACGCGTTGCGCGATCCGGGCCTGTTCGTGCTGTCCGCGACCGCGCCGGTGCGCACTGCCGAGCGCGCGGTCGGCGCGCTGGTGGCCGAGGCGCTCGCGCTCGTCGACGAGCTGCCCGACGACGAGCTGATCAAGGCGCGCGTCGCCGCCGAGGCCGGCCTCGTCCGCCAGCTCGAGACCGCGCAGGGCCGCGCGCGCGCGATCGGCTGGAACGCGAGCGTCGCGGGTGATCCGCAGTTCGCGCACGTCTACCTCGATCGGATTCGCGCGGTGCGCCGCCATGACGTCGCCGCCGCGGTGCGCCGCTACCTGCGCGCCGACAACGCGACGGTCTCGGCGATCCTGCCGGCGCGCGCCGGCAAGCAGCGCGCCGCGTTCGCACGCCAGGTCGAGAGGCGCGTGCGCAGCGCCGCGACCCATGCCGCGCCCGCGCCGGCTGTCGTCGACAAGCGCGTCGTGCTCGGCAACGGCATGGTGCTGCTCGTGCGCCGCGATCCGTCGGTGCCGATCGTCGCGATGCGCGCGGTGTGGCGCGGCGGCCAGCTCGCCGAGGACGACGCCCGCGCCGGCGCGTCGACGTTGCTCGCGCGCACGATCACGCGCGGCTGCGGCAAGCTCGACGCGGCCGCGGTCGCCGATCGCATCGACCGGCTCGGCGGCTCGCTCGGCGGTGTCGCCGGCCGCAACAGCTTCGGCCTCGCCGCCGAGTGGCTGTCGCGCAGCTGGCAGACCGGCTTCGATCTGTTCGCCGATTGCGTGCTCGATCCCGCGCTGTCGCGCGACGAGATCGCGCGCGAGAAAAAACTCCTGCTCGCCGATCAAACCGCGCAGCGCGACAACCCGACCCAAGTCGTGTTCCGCCTGTTCAACGACGCGCTCTACGGCGACCACCCCTATCACCGCGACGTCCTCGGCACGCCGGCCTCGATCTCGTCCCTCGACTCCGCCGACCTCTCCGCGTTCTACCGCGCCCAGTACCCGATCTCCGGCCTCACGCTCGCGATCGTCGGCGACATCGATATCGACGACGCGATCGCCCGCGCCACCACGCGCTTTTCCCGTTCTCCATCAGTCCGAAGTCCGAAGTCCGAAGTCCGAAGTCCCGTCTTCTCCGCCCGCTCCCCCGAATCCCGCGAAGTCTACCGCTACCTCGATCGCGCCCAGGCCCACCTCGTCCTCGGCTTCCCCGGCGCCACGGTCGACGCGTCCGATCGCTTCGCGCTCGAGGTCCTCGTCACCGTGCTCGGCGGCCAGGGCGGCCGGCTGTTCGGCGAGCTGCGCGACAAGCAGGGTCTGGTCTATCGCGTGTCGGCGCACTCGGTCGAGGGCGTCGCACCCGGCTTCGTCGCGGTCTACCTCGCGTGCGCGCCCGACAAGCTCGAAGCCGCACTCGCTGCGGTGCGCGGCGAGCTCGCGCGCGTGCGCGACGGCGGCATCACCGCCGACGAGCTCGAGCGCGCGAAGAGCTACCTCGTCGGCAGCCACCAGATCGCGATGCAGCGCCGCTCCGCGATCGCGAACGCGATGGCCTATCACGAGGCGTACGGCCTGGGCTGGGCGAGCTGGGCTCGCTACGACGACGCGATCGCCGCCGTCACCGCAGCCGACGTCGCCGCCGCGGCGCGCGCGTATCTGCGCGACGATCTCGCGATCACCGCCACCGTGCGCCCGCCCGCCGCGACGCCCGCGGCGAAGAAGAAATCGAAGCTGCCGCCCGCGGCGGCGCCGGTTCGAGCCAAGCCCAAGGCGCGCGCGAATGCGTGAGCCGAACCGCGCACCGCCCGGACCGTACGGCCATGGCGACGTCGCGGCCTCGCTCGCGCTCGTGTTTCCGCTGCTGCTCGCGTACGAGATCGGCGTCCTGTTCGCCGGCCGCGTGAACGGCGCCGACGTCGTCACCCGCGCGCTGTTCGCGGCGACCGGCGGCCGTGCCGGCTATCTGGTCGTGCACGCGCTGGTCGCGCTCGCGTTTCTGGTGTGGATCCGGCGCTCGGGCGTGCGAGACACGCTGCGCATCGAGATCGTCGCGCCGGTCGTGCTCGAAGCCGCGATCTACGCGCTCGCGCTCGGTTCGGTGATCTCGCTCGTCGTACATCACGCACTCGGCCTGGGCGCGGGCGGCGACGTCGTCGGTGCCTTCGGCGCCGGCGTGCACGAGGAGCTCGTGTTCCGGCTCGCGCTGGTCGCCGGCCTCGTCGGCCTGTTGCGCGCGCGCCGCGGCGCGGTCGCGATCGCGATCGCGGTGTCGGCATTCGCATTCGCCGCCGCCCACCACGTCGGCCCGGGCGGCGAGCCGTTCACCGCCCACGTATTCGCGTGCCGCGTCGTCGCCGGCGTCGCGTTCGGCGCGATCTTCTGGTTCCGCTCGCTCGCGCACGCGGTCTACGCGCACGTGCTCTACGACCTCGTCGTCGCGTGGAGCTGAGCTATTCCATGCCGAGCGTGCCCTGGCCGTCGAGCGCCATCTCGCCGACGTAGAGCTCGAACTTCACGCGCTTGATCTGCTCGGCGTTGGCCGTGCTCTGCAAGATCTCGAGGTGGTGGATGCCGACGTTGTAGAGCTGGATGCGGAACAGCGTGCTCGCGCGATCCGGCGACAGGAACTCGATCATGCCGTGGCGCTGCGCGCCCGCATCCTGAGCGCCGTCGACCACGTACTTCTGGAACCAGCCGAGCAACTTGTCCGCGTACGCGAGCGAGATCGTCCCGACGAGGTTCGGGAAGTCGACCTTGGTCGGCTCGAGCTCCGGCATGCGGTTCGCGCCCGTGTACAGCTTCTTCACGCCCTGCTTGACCGTGAACGACTCGATCTTGTTCGTGTACTCGAGGCCGTCGATGCCATCGATCGTCAGCCGGAAGCCCGAGCACATCCACATCTTCTGCTTCGTGCCCTGCTGGCCGCCGATCGTCGGACCCGAGCACTTCTTCGCGATCACGTGCTCGGGCAGGAACTTGATCTTCAGATACGCGGCGTCTTTCGACGAGCCGTCGAGTACCGGAAACGTCGTTTCGAGGATCAGCGCGTCGCTGAACTGATGCTCGAACGTCTGCTGGAGATCGAAGTTGGCGTGGGTGACCTGGCCGTTATGACGCACGTACTCGCGCCGCCACGACTGCTGGATCCACTTGAGCACGCAATCGGCGCCCGAGATGCCGAACTCGACCGAGAACGGCTCGATCTCGACGGTCGAGATGTGCTTGACCCGCGTGGTGTCGGGACCGATCGCCTCCTCGACCACCTGCGCGCGCGGAAACCCGCCGTCGATGGACTTGAGGTATGCGGTCGTCTTCTGGCCGTCGAGCTGGAGCTCGAAGAAACCGGCCGCGTGCGAGAGCTTCGAGCTAGGTCTATCGGAGTTGGGTGGCATGCGCGCGCCTCAGCTTATCGCGTTCTTTTTACGCGGATCGCCGCCACTTATCCCCTCGCGAAGCGGGCCGATTCAACTCGCATGATTTCGAGCTGTTGCCCGGCGGCATCTCGCTAGTAGAATAGATCGGGTCATGAGGACGCGGATTCTGCTCCTCTTCGTGGTCCTTGGTTGCTGGCTCGGCTTCGCGCGCAGCGCGGCGGCCGAGAAGGTCAAGACCAACCAGCCGACGAAGGTCTACAGCAAGCCCGGCGAGCACGAGAAGGTGCTGCTCAAGCTCAAGAGCGGCCAGAACATGACCCTCCTGTCGAAGGAGGGCCGGTGGCTGAAGGTGCGCGTACAGGGGCGCACCGGCTACGTGCCGCGCAGCAAGGTCGACATGCCGGACGACGACGAGATCGCGCGCAACACGCGGCGGCGGCCGTTCGTCGACGGCCGCGGCACGAAGCGCGGCTTCGGCGGCGACTCGGGCCCCGACGACCGCGTCGGCGCCGACGCGACCGGCGACAGCGGCAGCGGCGACGACGACTCGAGCGACAAAGACAAGGGCGACAAGGGCGACAAAGGCGACAAAGGCGACAAGGGCAAGGACGACGACAGCGACGACGACGACAGCGGCAGCAAGGCCAAGCCGAAGGCCAGGCCGAAGGCCAAGCCCGCCGCCGCGAAGCACAAGGACGACGATAGCGACGACAGCGACGACAGCGACGACGACAGCGGCAGCAAGGCCAAGCCGAAGGCCAAGCCGAAGGCCGCGAAGCACAAGGACGACGACGGCGACGACGACTCGAGCGGCGACGACAGTGCCGATGTCGACGACAGCAAGTCCGGCGAGCCCGATGACTCCGACAAGCGGCCGACCGCGCACGTCAGCGCGAAGACGGTCGCGTACAACGATGACAACGAGGACAGCGGCGAGGACTTCACCGCGAAGCCGAGCATGGTCCTGTATCCCGGGGAGCACAAAGGCAAGTGGACGTTCGTCGAGAATGACGACGGCGAGGCCGGCTGGGTGCGGACGTCCACGCTCGATCTCGATGACGGCGGTGGCGGCGGCGGCAGCCTGCACAAGCGCCAGATCGACACGCACGCTCGGCTCGGCGTGCAGTTCATCGGTCAGGCGATGAAGAGCGCCGGCAGCACGATCGTGCGCGGCGCGACGTTCGATCCCGACGACTACTCGATCGGCGTACCGACCGCGACGCTCGCGCTCGGCGGCGACATCCTGTGGCCGTACAAGAACAACTACGCGCTCGGCATCGAGGGCACGCTCGACTACTCGAAGTCGCTGCTCGGCGGGATCAACATCCCGGCGGGCTCGACGATGGGCGCATCGAGCGACACGAGCACCGGCATCTCGCTGGCGACGTATAACCTGCGCTTCATCGCCGGCTACGACCTGCACAGGAAGAGCGGCATGATGCTGTTCGGCCGCCTCGGCTATCGCTATCAGGCGTTCTCGGTCGACGGCTACGGCAGCGTGTCGCAGAACCCGGCGATGCTGCCGCAGGAGACGATCGGCGCGCCGACGCTCGGCGTCGGCATCGGCGTGCCGCAGCTCACCGACAAGCTCGGGCTCGCGATCACGCTCGACACCGTGCTGGCCGGCGCGAGCATCACGCAGACCAAGGGCTATCAGGACGGCACGTCGCCGAGCGAGAAGGCCGCGTACTTCGGCGGCGTCATCACGTACCACTGGAAGAAGGACATGGATCTCCAGGGCGCGTACAACCTCGACATCGCCAGCCTCGATTTCGGTAAGCCTTACACCGATGCCACGCTCAACAAGCGCGGCCACACCGGCACCGACACGACGCGCTCCGACATCTTCAACATGTTCACGTTCGGCATCGCGAAGGGCTTCTAGCCCGCAGCGCTACTGGCGCGGCGTCGGAAGCTTGTCGAGATCGATCTGACTGAGCGCGAGCCGGATCAGTTGCGACTTGTTCGCCTTCGTCCAGCCGCGCCGCTTCAGCTCGGCGACCTTCGCGTCGAGCTCCTCGAGGTCGCGCGTGTACATCGAGATGCAGATGACCTTGTAATGCGTCGGGCGCGCCGGCTTCGCGCGCGCCGGCCCGGCGTCGTCATCGGGACACTCGGTCCGCGGGCGGCGGCCGTAATATTCCTCGCTGAGGATCGCGTCCGCGTCGCTCAACGGGTCGTGCGCCATGAGCTTGTCTTCTTTCATGCTACCTCTGCAGTGGGCTGGGCCGTGGTCACCGCTTCGGTGGTGACCGTCGCGCTCGTCGCCAGCACCCAGTCGACGACGCGGTTGTAATCGGCGGCGCCGTGCGAGATCGGCGCGTATTCGAAGATCGTCTTCTTGTGGCTCGGCGCTTCGGCGAGCCGCGTGTTGTGGCGGATCGGCTCGAGACACTTGTGCTTGAAGTGGCCCTGCAGCGTCTCGAGCACCTCGCGCGCGAGCCGCGTGCGACCGTCGTAGAACGTCGGCAGCACCGCCGACACGCGCACCGCGTGGCCGAGGTGGCGCTCGACATCCTTGATCGTGCGCAGCACCTGCTTGACGCCGACCAGCGCGAGGTAATCGCACGTGACCGGGATGATGACTTCATCCGCGTACGACAGCGCGTTCTGATTCAACAGATTCAGCGATGGGCCGCAGTCGATGATCACGTAGTCGTAGCGGCGCGACACCGCCATCGAGTTGAGCCGCTTGCTGAGGATGCGCGAGCGCGCGTCGACGTTCTGGCGCGCGAGCCAGATCTCGGCCGCCGCGAGCGTCGCGTCGGAGGTGATCACGTCGAGCTGCTTGCGCACCGGCACCGCGACGTCGCTCGGCTCGGCGCTCTCGACGAGCACGTGGTAGAGCGAGCGCTCGCCGGCGACGCCGAGCGATACGCCGACGTTGCCCTGCGCGTCGGTGTCGATCAGCAGCGTCTCCTGCTCCTGCTCGGCGAGCCCGGCGGCGAGGCTGACCGCGGTGGTCGTCTTGCCGGTGCCGCCCTTCTGGTTGAGGATCGCGATGCGGCGTGCGCGCTTGGCGCGAAAGCCTTCTTCGCCTAGCCCGACCTTGCGGCACTCCAGCGAGCAGTAATGGCTGCGCTGGCCATCCGCGGTCACGGCGATCTGGAACACGAAAGCGGGTCTGAACACCTGCCCGCACGCGCTACACGTCTTCTCCATGCCCTTATCGAAGCGGCACGCGCCGGAATCGGGCAACTTTTCGGCCGGGTCTCGACTGGTATAGTGGGTGTGGTGAAGCTGGAGGAGAGGATCGCGGAGCTCGAAGCCGAGCTCGCCGCGGCGATCGATGCGACCGTGCGGCTCGGGCAGGTCATCGAGGAGCGCACGCGCGAGGTCGAGCTCGCGCGCGCCGAGTTCCGCGCCCTGCGCGCGAACCTCGACCAGATCGTCCGCCAGCGCACGCGTGCGCTCGCCGAGAGCGAGGCGCAGCTGCGCGCGAAGAACGACGAGCTCGAGAAGCAGGGCCGCAGCAAGGCCGAGTTCATCTCGATCGCGGCGCACGAGCTGCGCACGCCGCTGACCAGCATCGTCGGCTACCTCGATCTATTTTCGGAGGGCCGGTTCGGCGATCTGCCGCCGCTGCTCGAGCGCCCGCTCAGCTCGGTGCGCCGCAACGCGCACCGCCTGAAGCGCCTCGTCGACGACATGCTCGACGTCTCGCGCATCGAGTTCGGCCGCATCACGCTGCGCCGCGAGCCCGTCGATCTCGGCGATGTCGTGCGCGATGTCGTGACCGAGCTGCTGCCGCTGGCGCGCGCGCGCAACCAGAAGGTGCTCACGAACATCGCGAAGGTGGATCCGCTCGACGGCGACCGGGACAAGCTGCACCAGATCGCCGTCAACCTCGTGTCGAACGCGATCCGCTACACGCCGGAGTCGGGCGAGATCGCGGTCGACGTCGACGAGGCGCCGCGCGAGCGCTACCCGGGCGGCTGGGCGCGGCTGCGCGTGCGTGACAACGGCATCGGCATCTCCGAAGAAGACCGCCAGCGCATCTTCGACCCGTTCCTGCACCCCAAGCCGGTCAAGCACCACACGTCGGCCGGCCCGGACTCCGCCGGGCTTGGCCTGTACATCGCGCGCGGCCTGATCGAGCTGCACGGCGGGCTCATCACCGTCGACTCCGAGCCCGAGGTGTTCACCGAGTTCACCGTCCTACTGCCGATCCGCCAGGCGCAGGCGCGTGCGACCGGTGGCTAGCGGCGCGCGGCCATCATCGCCATGCACATCATCATCGTGTCGCTGCTCGTGCTGCCGGACGACTGCTGCTGCTGCACGGTGGTCGTGAGCGCGTTGTTGAGCTGCCACAGGTCGTGGTGAAGCGTGGTGCCGCCGCCGACTTGCGACAGCTCGTCGGGCGAGAGCGACGGGAACGTGGCTTTCGAGGTCATGGCATTTCTCCTTAGTACCAGCCGTGTGCCTTGTGGAACGACCAGGCGTTGTCGTAGCTGCCGTAGCGGCCGAGCGTGTATTTCGAGAACGCGCCGAGCTGCGCGCTGCAGCTCGTCGAGTTGGCGTCGGCGCCCATGAGGGAGCGACGGTTGGCGGCCAGCAGCTGGCCCTCGCCGAACGCCGTCGAGGTCGGGTTCTTCGCGGTCGGGTTATTGCCCGACTCCGACATGATGATGTTGCGCGCCGACTGCGGCAGGCCGGACAGGTCGCAGGTCGCGTGGCCGCCGGACACGGCCGCGAGCTGATCGAGCGAGAGCGTTTCGAGGTCCTTCACTGGCGTCTCCTTGTTCGAGTTGCCACGGACCTCTTGCAGCGCGAGTGCCAGCGCGCGATCGCAACCAGCGGAATACATTCCGAAACCCGCGGTGAGCAAGCGCGACGCGTCTGGTAAGCACGGCCATGCAGAACCGCGCGATCCGTCGTCGTCGGGCCGACCCCGTCGACGCCGGTTGACGGCCACCGGCGTTGTCGCCCCTGGCTACCGCCGGCGCTAGCGCTTCTTCTTCGCGGCCGGCTTCTTCGCGGCCGGCTTCTTGGCCGGCTTCTTCGCGGCCGGCTTGGCCTTGGCCTTGGCCGGCTTCGCCGCCTTCGCGGGCTTGGCCTTCGCCTTGGCTGGCTTGGCCGGCTTCGCGGGCTTGGCAGCCTTCGCCTTGACCGGCGTGGGCGCCTTGACGGGCTTGGGCGGCTTGGCGGCCGGCTTCGCAGCGACCTTCGCGGCGGCCTTGGCCGGCTTTCCCTCGGTTCGCGAGCCCTTTTTCACCCGGGCGTCGGCCTTGAGCTTCTTGCTGCGCTCGTCGGCGGTGCGCGTCGCCTCTTCCATGCGCGTCTGCGCGGCCTGGCGGGCGCGCACGACGGCGGCCTCGACCTCGACCTTGGTGCGCGACGGCACCGGGTGCGCCGACTCGGCCTTCTTCGCGCGCTTCTTCTTCTTCTGCTCGCGCGGCACCGGAATCTCGCTGATGTCCGGCATGCGGGCCGCGAGATCGCCGCGGTTGTGGACCAGGATGCGCGAGCCGCCGTCGCGGAAGATCACGTCGACCTTGTTGTCCGGCAGCTGCTCGGTCACGAATCCGACGTCGAACACCGGGTGATGCACGACGTCGCCCTCTTCGTACGTGTCGCGGATCGAGTACGGCCGGCAGTTCGCGAGGTCGTTGTCGCTCGCGCGCGACATCGCCTCGTCCCACGTCATCCGCTTGTGGCCGCCCTTCTTGCCCTCGCCGTCGCCGTCACCCTCCACTCCGTCCCCGCGCGGCTTTCGGTAGGCGTGCACCTCGCCGCAGACGACGCACTGGACCCGCCGGACCTCGTCCTCGTACATGCTGATGATCGTGTGCGTCGTGTCCGCCTTGCAGCGGGGCGACGGGCAATAGGCCTCGATCTCACCGCCTACTTCGTCGGCGTCTTCTTCGAAGATGGAGTCCATCTCAGGCGTCCTTGGCTGGACCACGTACGATAACCGTCTGATTTGTCAGCTAATCCGATTGTCCGGATTAGTGCGAATCGATAGTTTGCCGTCTAACATAATCCACACCCTCCGACAAGCTTCCGTACTGCCAAGTGAATTGGGAAATGGCAGGATTCCACGCCGTGCGCCGCCTCTTGCTCGTGAACGCCTTGATCTTCGCGGTCTTGGCTGCGGCCGTGGCGTTGGCTTATTACGGATATAGCTATACCAGCGGGGCGGTTTCGCGGGACCGCGAGCTCAACCTGATCCACGACCTCGCCGAAGAGAAGGTCGTCAACATCGAGTCCCTGGTCACCAAGGACGACCAGGCGATCTTCGACGCGGCGAGGGTCGACGACAACTCCAAGCTCGCCGAGGCGATCCAGGGCGCGTTCTTTCGCAGCGTGTTCGTCCTCGATTCCAAGATGAAGCTGGTGCCCGACGGTTACGTGTCGCGGGGACGCGACGCGAAGGAGGGCGGTGCGTTCCGCGATTGGTTCCTCGCGAACATGATCCCGCAGCTACCGCTCGCGCGGCAGCCGGTCAACGAGCGCGGCCACCTGTACACCAGCGACAAGAACGGCCGCGCGTACGTGTTCTCCTACGAGCGCAAGCAGTCGGTCGGCCAGACGTACTACGTCGTGGTCGAGGACAACGTCG
>DASXCY010000071.1:0-13579 GCA_036490935.1 Kofleriaceae bacterium
AACTTGGCCGAAGGCCGGCACCGCGCCGGCCTCGATCGCGCCGACTTCTACCGCCGCGCCGCCGGCAGCGCCGGCGAGCTCACCGCCGCGCTGCGCATCGCGGTCGCACGCGGCTACATCACGCGCGCCGACTTCGCCGCCATCGACGATCCGCTCGACCACGTCCGCGCCATCACCTGGTCGCTCACGCACGTGCCGCCGCCCGAGCCGGCCTGAGGCCGGCGGGCCCGGCCCGGGCTCACGCCCGTGGCGGCCGCGTCGGCCGCGTGAGCTTGTAGAGCATCGCGCGCACGCGATCGAGCAGCGGCTCGACGGCGTCGACGAGCTGCGGCTCGACGTAGCCGCGGATGAGCGCCACCCGCAACGCCGCGGTGAGCTCGCTCGCGCTACCTGCCGCGAACTCGTAGTGCCGCCGCTTGTCGCCGTCGCAGCGCAAGCGGCCCTCGCCGAGGTTCAGCACGACGCTGTCGGCGGCGCGCGCGATCTGCTTGGCGAGGTCCAAGCTCCTCTGGCGCACTCGCGCCTCGACGGGCTGCAGCTGCACCAGAACCTTCAGCATCACTTCGAGCGAATCGAACATGGTCATCCTTTCGGGCCCAGCCTCCGTGGCCGGGCGCTCTCGCCCCCAGCGCCGCGGAGCGCACGGTCTCGTGCCGAGCGCGTCTCGCCCGCACGCGTTCTGCTAATGGTCATCGCCCCCGGCGGTGGTCGTCAGGGGCTCAGCGCGCACGCGCTCGGCACGAGCCGTGCGCGAGAGCGGCGCGGGGCGAGCGCCCGGCCACGAGGCCGGGTCGGGGGTGACCATTCGATCGCACGTGATGCGAACGGTTCGGCGGCGGCGCCGACGACGGAGGCGCCAGGAGCGGCACCGGCAAGCCGCAGCGGCGACGGCAGCGGCAGCGGCGACCGGGACGGCAGCGACGGCGGCAGCGGCGACGGCAGCGGCAGCGGCAGCGGCGACGGCAGCGGCGACGGCGACGGCGACGGCGGCGGCAGCGGAAGCGGCTGCGGCGACGGCGGCGGCAGCGGAAGCGGCACCGGCAGCGGCAGCGGAAGCGGCACCGGCAGCGGCACCGGCAGCGGCAGCGGAAGCGGCACCGGAAGCGGAAGCGGAAGCGGCAGCGGAACCGGAAGCGGAACCGGAAGCGGAACCGGAAGCGGAAGCGGAAGCGGAACCGGAACCGGAACCGGAAGCGGAAGCGGATCCGGCTGCGGATCCCGCCCGTCGCGGGCGGGTCAGCCGGCGGTGCGAGTCCGCGCCGGCTCGGCGACGTGCGTCTGCCGCGGCAGTCGCACCGTGAAGGTCGTGCCTTCGCCGATCTTGGTCGCGCAGTCGATCGAGCCACCGTGGCGCTCGACGAGCTCGTGCACGATCGATAGCCCCAAGCCGGTGCCCTCGCCGACGTCCTTGGTCGTGAAGAACGGATCCCAGATGCGCGGCAACACCTCGGGCGGGATGCCGGGACCGTTGTCCGCGATCTTCACCTCGACACCGGCCGCGTCGCCGCGCGTCTCGATCGTGACGAGCGCGCCTTCGCGTCCGGCGAGCGCTTGCGCCGCGTTCGTCAGCAAGTTCATGAACACCTGGTTGATCTGCCCGGCGTGGCCGCGCACGCGCCCGACATCGCCGTACTTCTTCTCGACGGTCACGTGCTGCTTCAGCAAGTGGCGCAGCAGCTCGAGCGAGTCGTCGATCGAGCGATCGACGTCGAAGTCCACGACGCTCTCGTCGTCGGTCCGCGAGTAGTTGTGCAGCGCCGAAACAATCGCCTTCGTGCGCTGCGCGCCGCGTTGCACGACGCGCAGCATCTCGTGCACGTCCTTCTCGGCCTCCGGATCCTTGCCGATCGTCCCCACCGCGTCCTCGAGCGGGCCGACCGTGTTCACGATCGCGTTCACCGGGTTATTGATCTCGTGCGCGATGCCGGCGACGAGCTGGCCGATCGACGCGAGCTTCTCGCTGCGCACGAGCTGCTGCTGCGCGCGCTTCAACTGATCCAGCGTCTCGGCGAGCTCGCGGTTCTTGCGCGCGAGATCCGCGGTGCGCATCTGCACCGCGCGCTCGAGGTCCATGTTGACCTCCTCGGTCGAACGCAGCTTGTCGCGCAGCTTTCGCCGCATCTCCTCGAGCGCGAGCGTGAGCCGCCCGATCTCGTCACCCTCGCCGCCCGCCGCGACCGGATCGGCGAGCTCGCCGCGCGCCATCGCGTCGGCGCGCTCCTCGAGCTTGCGGATCGGCGCGGTGAACTGCGCGACGGTGAACGCGACGATGCCCGCGCACGCGCCGAACAGCACGAGGAAGAACACGAGCAGCTCCTTGAGCGGCCGGACCATCGACTGGCCGCGGCCGCGGTAGCTCGGATAGAACACCGCGACCGCGCCGAGATCGTAGCGCGTGTCCTTCCACATCACCGCAAGCCGTCCCGCCTTGCCGGTGAGCTCGGCCGCGTGCAGGTTGATGAGCGCGCCGCTCGACTGCTCGATCAGCGCGCGCACGTACCACGGGGGATGCGGCGCGCCCATCGGGCCGCCGCCGAGCGCGAGCAGCTGCCCGGATTCGTCGATGTAATAGACGATCGCCGCAGCGTCGGGCGCGTTGCGCAGGATGCGCCGCAGCGACGCGCTCGCCGCCGCCTCGGTCGGCGCGCCCGTCGCCGAGCCGAGCTCGGTCTGCACCTCCGACTGCAGCCACGTCAGGTTGATGTTCGCCTTGTCGACGACCGACGCGGTCGCCAGGTTCTTGTACTGCACGAACCCCCACAGCAGCGCCATGCCGCACGCGAGCAGCACGACGCCGCCGAAGCTCAGCATCAGCTTGCTGCGCAGCGATAGCGACGGCGGCATCGTGCGCACCGGCACGCGGTAGCGCTGCGTCAGGTGCGCGAGCAGCGGGCGCAGCACGTCGCGATGCCACAGCTGCTCGTAGATCGAGCCCGCGACCGCGAGCACGAGCGTCGCGACCGAGAGGACGATCGTGTCGTCGAGATCGAAGCCGAGCGCGAGCCGCGCGACGAGGCCGCCGACGATCGCGATCACGAGCCACACGACGATCGTGAGCAGCGCGAGCCGATACGGCAGCGCCTGCGCGCGCTTGTAGATGACCGCGGCCGGCGGCGCGTCGGATTTGTCGCCGCGCGAGGCGGCGAGGTAGCCGCGCAGATCGTGGGTCATGACGCGCGCGAACAGCGACCACGCGACGATCCCGACGAGCGTCGCGAACGGGAAGTACGTCTCCAGTTGCAAGTACTGCTCGTGGGTGATGCGCACGAAGTAGTACGCGAACGCCGCCTGCGCGCCGAGCACGCCGCCCGCGACGATCATCGACACCAGCATGAAGCGGCGGAAGTGGCTGTCGTCGAAACGGCGCAGCGGAGAGCCGGTCGAGAACAGCCGCTCGCGTACTTCGCCGAGGATTCGCGCCCACCACACCGCGCGCACGCACGACACGACGTACGCGTGCAACGCGGTCAACGCGGTCAGCGCGGCGATGCGCTCGGTCGGCCAGTCGTCATAGACATGCAGGAACAAGCCGGTGAGCGCCGCCGCGGCGGTCCACACCGTCGTGCGCAGCAGCAGTGCGCGCACCGGCGCCTTGAGCGTGATGCGGTACGCGCGCGCCGCGAGCTCCTTGCCGACCTTGTCGCCGCGCCGGCGCAAGCCGACCGCGGTCCACAGCGGCATCATCCACGCGAGGATCGCGACCCACCACACGACGACCGCGCCGATCCCCACCGGCAGCGCGGTGCGCAGCAGCGTGCCTTGCCCGAGGTCGCCGAGATCGAACGCGACCCACAGCGGGTAGCCGATGCCGACCAGCTCGAGGAGGCCGAGCACGATCGCCGGCATCACGAACCGGCGCTTGAACGGCACCGCCGACAGCGAAGGCAGCGCGGTCGCGCTATCGGGCGCGGTGTCGGTCATCGCGGCGCCCCGCCCAGCTTCGCGAGCTTGCCGGTCAACGCGACCTCGTAGTCCTTGCCCTCGCTGCCGCCGGGGCGCGCCGCGAGCTGGTGCGAGAGCGTCAGCGCGGCCGCGTACTCGGTGCGCGCGCCCGCGAGGTCGTGGGAGTCGACGAGCAAATTGCCGATCTCCTCGTGCGTCCCGATCACGTCGGCGGCCGAGTTCACGTTGCTCGGGTTGCGTGCGGCATTGTCCTCGGCGATCGCGAGCGCGGCGTGCAGCTCGTCGAGCGCGAGCCGCTGGCGCTTCGGATCCGACTCGAACGCGCCGGCAACCTTGACGTGGCTGTAGAACAGATCGCGCCGCCAGATCGCGTTGCTCGGATCGCGCGCGACGAGCTTCTCGCGTGTCGCGAGCGCGGCGCGATAGGTCGCGACCGCGCCGTCGATGTCATTCATCGCGAGCTGCACGTCGCCGAGCTTGTTCGCCATCAGCGACTCGTCGCGCTGGAGGTCTCCGCTCTCCGGGTGGCGCGCCGCGAGCGCGGCGTCGATGTCGTGGGAAGTGCGGTACGCGGCGGCTGCACCGGGGTAGTCCTTGCGCGCGAAGCGGATCATGCCGACCTTCTCGTACAGGTTCGAGCGCGAGCTCGCCCAGTCGGTGTTGGACGGATCCTCCACGACGAGCCGGTCGGAGATCGCGGTGGCCGCGACGAGCTCCGCCTCGGCGCCGGCGTAGTCTTTCTGGTCGATCAAGATGTGGCCGATGTCGCCGTGCGCCGACGCGACATCGGCGCGCCAGCTCGGATTCTCGGCATGAAGCACGGCTTGCTCGGACGCGATCCGCAGCACCTCGCGGCTCTCGCGCAGCGCGGCCGGCAGGTCGTGTTTCGCGTGACGAGCCATGCGCGCGAGGTCGCCGTGGGCGTCGATCGCGTCCTGCGCGGCGTGGCCCTCGCCGGCCTTGGCCTCTTCTGCCGCGAGCTCGAGCGTGCGCTGGTACTCGGCGATCGCCCCGTCGAGATCGCCGCGCGTCTCGAGGATGTCGCCGAGCTCGCCGTGAGCAGACAGCACGGCATGCGCGACGCCCGGTTTCGTTCGGTCCGTCGCGTACGCACGCTCTGCCATCGCGAGTGCATCCTGCGCGCGCATGGTGGCGAGCGGGAGGTCGCCGCGCGCGAGCTCCATGCCGGCCAGATCGACGCTCGCGTTCGCGGCCGCGACCTCGGTCACCGGATCGCCGGTGCGCGCCGCGAGCGTCGCGAAGATCGCCCGCGCCTTCTCGAGCTCGACGCTCGCCGCGACCAGATCGCCGCGCTTTCCGAACACCTGACCGAGATCCGCGCGCGCCGCCGCGCCGAGGCGCAGGTCGTCGTCGGATTCGGCGCCGCGCTGGTCGTAGTACGTCGAAGCGCGGCGCGCGATCGAATCGATCAGGTCGAGCCGGCCGGCGCGCTTGAGCTGCTTCGCGAGGTCGGTGAGCATGAAGTGCATCAGCTCCTCCGACTTCTGCTGGTTCGTCACCGCGACCGCGCGCTGCTCCTCGACGCGGTGGTTGGCCTCGACGATGCGGGTGACCGCGACGACGCCGATCGCCGCCGCTGCGACCAGCGCGGCCGCACCGGCGATCAGCGCGGTGCGATGCCGGCGCAGCCACCGCCGGAGCAGCTGGCGCGGCGAGTACGTGTGGGCGCCGACGAGCTGGCCGGTCTGGAACCGCCGCAAGTCCTCGGCGAGCTCGCGCGCGGTGCCGTAGCGTGCGGCGGCATCCCTCGCCATCGCGCGCTCGACGATCGCGGCCAGCTCGCTCGGCACCTCGGGCGCCGCCTCGGCGAGCGGCTCGCGGATGCCGCGGCGGACGGCGGCGAGCAGCTCGGTCTTCGTCGAGCCCGCGAACGGCGGGCGTGCGGCGAGCACGTGATAGAGGATCGCGCCGATCGCGTAGACGTCGGCGCGCTCGTCGACCGTCGAGCCGTCGGCTTGCTCGGGCGGCATGTATGCGGGCGTGCCGATCACGTCGCCGATCGTGGTCTCGCCGGGACCGGAGCTCGTTTCGCTCGAGACACCCGGCAGCGACGCCACGAGCTCGAACGACGACGTCGCCGGATCGGCGGCGAGATCCTTCGCGAGTCCCCAGTCGATCACGACGGTCTCGCCGTACTCGCCGACGAGCACGTTGCGCGGCTTCAGGTCGCGATGGATCACGCGGTGGCCGTGCGCGTACGCCATCGCGTCGGCGATCGCGATCACCGCCGGGACGAGGGCGATGCGCTCGCTCCACGTCCTGGCGTCGCCGATCGCCTCCTCGAGCGACCGCCCAGGCACCAGCTTCATGGCATAGAACGGCTCGCCCGACGGCCACGTGCCGGCCTCGTGCACGCTCACGATCGACGGGTGCTGCAGGCGCGCGGTGATGCGCGCCTCGCGTTCGAACCGCCGCCGGGCCGTGGCGGCGTCGCCGAGCACCTCCTTGACCGCGACCTCGCGGCCGAGCCGGCGATCGCGCGCGACATGGATGCGCCCCATACCACCACGCGCGATCTCGCGGACGAGCACGTAGTGCTCGGGGTCGACCACGTGCAGCGTCTCGTAATCGGCGCCCTCGCCGCGCGGGCGCGCCGGCCGCACGCGTGCATTGGCCGCCGAGGCCGGCTCGGTGTCGTCGGACGCGGCGTTCGCGACCACGGTATCCGCGGTGGGGTCGTGCAACGCCCTATTGTAGCGCGGGCATATATGATGGTGGCGTGAGGCTCGCGGCCGCCGCCCTCCTCCTGGTCGCGCGCACTGCGGTGGCCAGCCCGCCGACCCAGCCGATCGCGAACCGGTCGTACGAGCTCGACCTCTACGAAGGCTTCGCGCTCGGCTCGACGGAGATCGTCGCGATGGGCGGTGCCGGCGTCGCCAACGCGATCGGCTCGTCGGGCACGCTGATCAACCCGTCGGCGCCCGCGGTCCGGCAAACCACGGATCACGACTGGTGGAGCTGGGACTATCACCTCGATTACCTCGACGGCTCGCTGTCCAACGACTACGACAACGCGCAGCTCGGCGGGATCACCGTCGCCGCGCGCGTGCTCACGCTGGGGGTGTCGGGCCGGGTCCACGACTGGGCCGCCGCGATCACCGGCACCGCGCAGTACGAGGACCTGCCCGGCAACCTCCGGCCCGAGGAGCTGCACCTGCGGTTCGCGGTCGCGCGCTGGATCCCCGAGCTCGACCTCGCGATCGGCGCCGACGTGTCGGTCGGCCAGTTCGACTTGATCGACACCGCGCCGGCGCCGAACCAGACGCTGTTCACGATCAGCGGTGCCGGCCTCGAGGCGGGCGCGCAGTGGCTGCCGAGCATGCAGGACCTGCGGCTCGGCGCGTCGGTCGCGACGTCGGAGCACGGCAACAACGTGACCGTGTCGAGCTGCGATCCCGAGTCGTGCACCGACGCCGGCTTCATCCTGCCCGAGGAGGTGTTCGTGCCATGGCGGCTCGCGGCCGGCGCGGCGTATCGCTGGGCCGACACGCCGTGGAACCAGATCGTGCCGGCGCGATTTCGCGACGAGCACGCGGTGACCGTGGTCGCCGATCTCGTCGCGACCGGCGCGGCGCCCGACGGCTACGGCATCCAGGCGTTCGGCGAGAAGCTGCTCGAGCGCTCGGGCAAGCACGTGTCGTGGTCGCCGCGCGGCGGCGTGCAGTACGAGTGGCTGCCCGGCCGGCTGCGCGTGCGCGGCGGGACGTACTGGGAGCCCGGGCGATTCGAAGGCGTCGACGGCCGGTTGCACGCCACGTTCGGCCTCGAGGTCCGCGTGCTCGAATTTCATGCCTGGGGCCTGCGGCGCGGCGCGATCACGCTCACCGCCGACGCCGCGTCGAGCTATTCGAATGCCGGCCTGTCGCTCGGCTTCTGGCATTGAAGCAGGGCGGCGTTTGCGCCATGGTTCGCGCGATGCAGCACTTCGCACCATGGATCGCCGCGCTCGCACTCGTCGTGACCGGCTGCTCGCACAAGCGCGCGAACGAGGACCAAGGTGGCGGCGGCAACGCGACCGCCGCCAAACCGCTGGGCAACGATCTCCAGCCCGAGCCGGTCGGCCGCGACAAGCCGCCCGCGCCGCTGCCGGCGCCGCCGCAGGACCTGAAGGCGCCCGAGCCGGGCGACCTCACCGAGTACACGAAGGATCTCGGCGGCGCGACCACGCTGCACGCGACGATCGAGACCACGCTCGGGACGATCCACTGCGAGCTGTGGGGCGACAAGGCGCCGGCAACCGTCGCGAACTTCGTCGGGCTCGCGACCGGCAAGAAGTCCTGGCTCGATCCGAAGACCGGTCAGATCGTGCACGGCAAGCCGTTCTTCGACGGCACCGAGTGCCACCGCGTGATCCCCGGCTTCATGATGCAATGCGGAGATCCGACCGCGAGCGGCGGCGGCGGCCCCGGCTATGCGTTCGACGACGAGATCGATCGCTCGCTCGACATCAAGCCGGGCACGCTCGCGATGGCGAACGCCGGCCAGCAGGACGGCCACGGCACGAACGGCAGCCAGTTCTTCATCATGGAGGGCGCGCGCCCCGACCTCGTCGGTCACCACACCGTGTTCGGCCAGTGCAAGGACCTCGACGTCGTGAAGGCGGTAACGCACACGCCGACGACCGATGACAAGCCGAACCAGGCCGTCATCATCAACAAGGTCACGATCGAGAAGTAAGTAACCGGCGGCGACCGCCGCGCGCGAACTACGCGAACAGCTCGGTGTGCTCGTGGAGGCTCGCGAGCAGGCGCGCGCTCGCTTCGACGAGCTGGCCGCGCGCGCCGAGGAGGTGCGGCACGAGCCGCGCGCGATCGAAAGAGTCCGAGATCCGGACGACCTGCGCAAGAAGCTCGCACGCGCGACCGGCGACGGTGAAGCGCCCGCACGCGCGCTGATCTCCGACGACGAAAAGCTGACGCAGCACGTGGCCAACGCGCCGACGCGCTGCGCGATCTCGAGTCGCCGAATCGCGACGACAGGCGGCACGACGGATGCACCAACACCGTGCAGAGGTCGATCATGAAACCGTACGCGCTATTCGCAGCCGCGCTCGTGTCGATGGCGCCGCGAGCCGCGGCGGCCGACACGCTCGGCGAGCTCCACTTCCAGTTCGATTCGGCGAGGTTGCCGGTACACGCATCCGACGAGCTGTCGCGCACCGCATCGGTCGCCGCGGACCACCCCGAGATGCGCATCGTGCTCGACGCGCATTGCGATCCGATCGGGACCCAGGCCTACAACGTCGGGCTCGCGGTCCGGCGCGCCGAGTCGGTGCGCAGCCGGCTGATCGCGATGGGCGTGCCGGCGGACCAGATCGTGTTCGCGGTCTACGGCGAGGCGGGCGCCGATCGCCCGACGTACGCCGACGATCGCCGCGTCACGGTGTGGGCGACGCGCGAACCGCTCGCCGACGTCGTCGATCGCACGTTCGACGCCAGCGGCACCGCGGTCACCTGGAACGAGCCGCTGACCACCGCCCAGATCGACGCCGCGCCCCAACCCGTCGCCTCGCGTTAAGGCGTCGCGATGCCGGGCACCGCGATGCGGAATGGCACGCTGGACTGCAAGAAGCCGAGATCGATCGCGTAGCCGCCGGCGCCGTCGGCGAAGGTGCACGCGCCGGAGAATTGGCCCGACGACGGCGCGATCGCGCGGACCGGCGCGCCCACGGTGCCCGTCGAGGGATCGACGATCGGGAACACGAGGCAGCCGTGATAGCCGGCCGGGTCCGAAGGCGTCGCGGCGACGTACTCGGTGCCGTTCGACACGAACAGATCGGCGGCGTTGATCGATCCTCCCGGCACGAGACAGGCCGCGTCGGCGGGCCGCAGCAACGTGCCGACCGACGTGAACGTCGCGGCGTGATCGGTCGAGCGCAACAGCTCGATGCGGATCGCCGGCGTCCCGGCGGCGAGGTACACGCAGCCGACCGCGAGGTCGATCACGCCGGGCAGCACGATCGCCGCCGGCTCGGTGAGCGCGAGGCAATCGGCGGTACCGGCGAGCGAGCCCGCGTCGATCTGCACGCCCGTCGACGAATACGGCGATGACGAGCTCCAGCCGATCCACTTCGCGGGTGCGGTCCACGGCCCGGCCGCGCCGGGCGCGGTCTGCAGCGTGATCGTGCCGAGGTCGTAGTGAGTCGCGACGCCGGCGCCGACCAGGTAGCGATGCGCGAACAGCTTCCACTGCGCGCTCGTGTCGGGGTCGGTCGGATCGAACACGAGCGACGCGACCTCGCTGATCAGGTTGCCCGTGCACGTACCGCCGGGGCACTCGGTCGCGTCCGACGACGCGAGCGTCGCGGCCTCCGGCGTGTTCGCCTCGGCGGCGAGGGTCCACGTCGCACCGCCGTCGCTCGACACCGCGACGTGCGTGCGGATCGTCATCTGATCCGGCACGGCCGAATCCGCCATCGCGCCGGCACCCGCGCCGCTCGGATAGACGTAGGACGGATCGAAGATGCCGTCCGCCGGCGCGTCGCTGCCAACCGCGAGCGTGCGACCGGCTGGATCGAACGTCGTCACCGCCGGGCAGCCGCTCGCGTCGGCACCACGCGCGTCGATCGCGGCTGCGTCGCCGGACCGAGGCGCGTCGGGAGCTTGCGCGGCGTGGCTCGAGCACCCTGCGACCACCACGAGCGAGATCCAGCGCATCCGTGCACGTGCAGCAAGCTGCGTGCCTGCGCGACTGTCGGATTCCACCACGTTCAGCGGAACAGGCGGCCGCGCAGGTCGGGCGCGGGTTGGGCGATAACTTCGAGGCCGACGAGGCGATCGTCGGCGGCCGCGCGCGCGGCGGCGGCGGCGGCTTCGATCGCGTCGAGCGTACCGGTCAGCGTGAAGTAGGCCTTGCCCGCGAGATCGATCGCGAACCGCACATCGCGCACCACGACCTCGGCGACCTTGCACGCGGCATCGGCCGCCGCGATCGCCGCGCACACCGTCCTGGTCTCGATGATCGCGACGGCTTCCGCGCTTCCATCCGCCGACCAGTCGATCGGCGCGACCAGCGACGCGCCGAGCATCGGCCACACCTGGTCGTCGGCGGCGGGGAGCTCGACGCGATCGATCAGCACGTCGCCGGCGATCAGCCGCCCGGCCGCGAGCGCCTCCTCGACCTCGGCGACGCCGCCTTCGAAGACCACCAGGTGCTTGCCGCCGCTCACCGCGCGCGAGTGCAGCAGCACCGCCGGCGCACGTTTCAAGCCCGCATCGGCGGCGACCACGCCACGCGCGATCGTCGAGATCTCGAGCACGCCGAGCGCGGGGCCGCGGGTCATCGCGCTCACACGAAGCGGAACGCTTCCTTCAGCGTGCAGCGCCGCTCGCGCGTGAAGTGGATCGCCGTGGTCAGCCCCTCGCCCGTCGGGCTCGCGATCGTGAAGCTCGTGTAGCCCTCGCCGCCGAGGCCAAGGCCCGCGTAGCTCGCGTCGTTCTTGACGAAGATCGAGCAATTGCACACGCGCGCCATCGCCGCCATGTTGTCGATGTTCGTCGAGTGCATCGTCGCGGTGTGGTGAAAGCCGTGCTCGCAGCGCAGCCCCGCCGCGATGCCTTCGGCCACGTCCCGCACGCGAACCAGCGGCAGCACCGGCATCAGCAGCTCGTGCTGCACGAACGGGTGCTGCTCGTCGACTTCCATCATCAGCAGGCGCAGGTCATGGCCGTGACCGCGCACGCCGATCTGCGCCGCGATCACCGCCGCATCCTTGCCGACCCAGTTCTTGTTGACGTGGTCGCCTTCGAGCACGACCTTCTCGAGCTCCTTGACCTGGCGCGCGTCGAGCCACAGCACGGGCTGGCGCTTGAGCTCGTCGATCAGGCGGTTTGCCGTCGAGTCGACCGCGATCACTTCCTTCTCGGCGATGCACACGATGTTGTTGTCGAGCGACGCGCCGCGCACGATCGCGTCGGCCGCCTTGGCAAAGTTGGCCGTCTCGTCGACGACCGCCGGCGGATTGCCCGGGCCGGCCGTGATCGACTTCTTGCCCGAGTTCATCGCCGCCTTCACCACCATCGGCCCGCCGGTCACGACGACGATCCGCACGAGCGGGTGCTTCATCAGCGCGTTCGCGCTCTCGACCGTCGGCTTCTCGACGCTGACGAGCACGTCGCGCGGCCCTCCCGCCGCCTGGATCGCCTCGTTCAGGATGTGCACGCACCAGTTGCACGTCTGCGCCGCCGACGGGTGCACGTTGAAGATGACCGAATTGCCGGCCGCGACCATGCCGATCGCGTTGCACAGGATCGTCTCGGTCGGGTTCGTCGTCGGCGTGATCGCGAGCATCACGCCGTACGGCGCGCGCTCCGTCAGCATCAGCCCGTCGTCGCCGGTGTACGCGATCGGCCGCAGGATCTCGCAGCCCGGCGTCTTGACCGCCACGAGCTTGTTCTTCGCGAGCTTGTCCTCGTACCTGCCGAGCCCGGTCTCGTCGACGGCATAGCGAGACAGCGCGTCGTTGTTCGACAGCACCGCGCGGCGCATGCCCTCGACCATCTTCGCGCGCGTCGCGACCGGCGTCTTCTCGTTCTGCTCGAACGCGCGGCGCGCCGCCTTCGCCGCCTGCTCGAAATCGGCGTACACGCCGTTGGTGCCGCGTGGGATGTCGGCCTTGCGCGGCGCCGGCTGCGTGAGGTGCGACGTGGTCAGCGCAGCAGGAGCGGCCGGCTGCGCCCCGCCGAGCCGCTCGAGGACGCGCGCGACGATCTCCTCGATTTTTCGCTCGTCGATCATTACTTCACGTAACGCTGCTCGCCCTCGAGCGCGATCTGATCGACGATCGCCATGATCGTCGCGTCGACCGGCCGGTTCTGCGTCACCTGGGTCTGCCGCGCCGAGCTTCCCGACGCGTACAGCACGACCTCGCCGACTCCGGCGCCGACCGCATCGACGGCGATCACGATCGCGCCCTTTGCGTTCCCATCGAGGTCGCAGGCCTGCACCACGAGCAGCTTCAAGCCCTCGAGCGTGGGTTCCTTGCGGCTCGCGACGAGCGTGCCGATGACCTTGCCGAGAACCATCGCGCCTACTTCGCGGGGCCGTTGCCCGCGCGGCCGAGCGGCAACACCGCGTCGACGTTGGCGTGCGGGCGCGGGATCACGTGCACCGAGATCACCTCGCCGACGCGTTCCGCGGCGCGCTGGCCGGCTTCGGTCGCCGCCTTGACGGCCGCGACGTCGCCACGCACGACCGCGGTGACGTAACCGCCGCCGGTCTTCTCGTAGCCGACGAGCTCGACCTTCGCGGCCTTGACCATCGCGTCCGCGCCTTCCACCATCGCGGCGAAGGAACGTGCTTCCAATAAACCTAATGCATCTGCCATGTCCGGTTCTCCTTATTATGTGTGATCGTTCGAAATCGTCCGTGCCAAATTCTAACCGCCCCCGCTGCCCTTCATCTCGCGACCCGTAATACTATTGATCGCCTGTTCCGCAGCCTTCGCGGCAACATCGATATCCTTCTCATCGCCGCCGAGATAAATGCGTCCAAAACTTCCAAACGCGCGAATCTCCAAAATGTTGATCTCCGCCGCTTTCTCCGCTTCGTTCGCCGCGAACGCCGCATAAGCCGCCGGCGCGCATTCCATCGTGAACAGCGTGTGGCCCGGCAAAATCATATTCCCATGCCGCGTGCGATTGATGAGCATCGTGTG
>DASXCY010000072.1:0-19045 GCA_036490935.1 Kofleriaceae bacterium
CGCTTCACGCCCTCGAGGTGGTACTCGTCGCCGCCGACGTGGCGAGCCCGGGTCGTGCCGGCGCCGACATCGCTGCCCGCCGCCGGCTCGGTCAGCACCATCGTCGCGCCCCAGTGCTGCTCGGTCATCGCGCGCACGTAGCGCGCGCGCTGCGCGGGCGTGCCGAGGCGATCGATGATCGTCGTGATGAACGTGCCGAGCGTGTAGAAGCACACGCTCGGGTTCGCGCCGGCGAGCAATTCGAACGCCGCCCACCGCACGCTCGGCGGCGCGCCGAACCCGCCGAGCGACTCGGGATGCTCGAGCTTGGACCAGCCACCGTCGTAGTAGGCGTCGAGCGCGCGATGAAACGACGCCGGCAGCGTGACGTTGCCCTTGCCGTCGAACGCGACGCCTTCGCGGTCGCCGGGCACGAACGACGGCGCCCAGCTCGCCTCGAGCATCTCGAGCAAGCCTTCGAGCGCGGCACGCGCCGACTCCTCGTCCATCGCGGTGAACGGCGGTTTGCCGAGCACGCCGTGCTGGACGTCGAGCACCTCGAACAGGTGGAAGAAGATGTCGCGGAGGTTCGGGCGGAAGTGCATGGCCGCCCTACTCTACTCAATACGCGCAGGGATTCTCGGCCGGCGGGCAGTCGCCCGTGCGCGGCGTCGCACCGCCGGCGCCGATGCCGCACCAGCCGGGCAGCGTGTCGGGCAACCCAGTCGTCAGATACGGCGAAGCGCCGGGCGCGAGCCAGAACGGGTGATCGAACGCGAACTGCCAGATGCCGGCGAACTTCGACTGCCCCGGCGGCGAATCGACCGGCGGCTCGACGTGGCCGCAGTTGTGCTCGCACTCGATGAAGAAGTTGCCGCCGGCGACCAGGCTCTGCTCGAGGTCGTGCGACGCGACCGAGAAGTCCATGCCGATGCCGAAGCAGCCGAGGATGTCCTTGGTTTGCGTGACCGGCGGGCCGTCGCCGCCCCACAGCACGATGCCCGGCAACGCGCGGCTCGCGCCCGCCCACGGCTTGATGATCGTGTCGTCGACGCCGCCCGACAGCGAGATGAACGCCGACAGCGTCTGGCTGCGCGCCTGAGCGAGCTGGTCGTTGAACAGCGCGCCCGCGCTGACGCCGACCGTCGATACGCAGCTCTGGTTGATGTCGTACTGCTGCTCGACGCACGCCAGCATGTCGTCGAAGAACGTGAACTCCTGGTTCATCCGATCGGGCGACTGCGTGACGTCGAACGGCCAGCGCACGTCGAACGACGTGTCGCCGAGCACGTACGCGCCGATGTCGTTCGGCACGATCGCGATGTACCGCTCGTCGTCGACCGCGGCCTGGACCTCGCCGTCCGTGATGAAGCCGTCGGAGCTTCCGCCGAGCCAGTACCACATGAACATCACCGGGTAGGCCTCGCCGGGACGCGGCGTGGTCGGCAGCACGAGCTGGAACGTGCGCGTGACGCCGCTGCTCGTGATCGTGTTGGTGCCGGCGACGAGCGCCGGGCAGCCGGCCGCGGGCGGCGGCGGGCCCAGCGGCTGCGGCGCGTCGAGCGGCGGCGGAGCCTGGCAGAGGAATCGGTACGACGCCGCGTCGGGTGCGGGCGCGTCGGGGCGCGGCGCGTCGGGCGTCGGGCGCATCGCCGGTGCATCGGGCTCGCCGGCACCACCACCATGACCACCACACGCGAACGTGCACGCCAGCGCCAGGACCCTCTTCATCGGGCGCGGACGCTAGCGAACCGCGCGCTAACAGCGTGCTGCCAGCCGTTGACAGCGGATCACGCGGCGGCGGCGAGCGGGCGCAGCGGCTTGGCCATGTCGACGAAGTGGCAGGGCCGCTTGGTCGTGCGGTGCGCGTAGGGCGACGTGCCGATCTCGCGGTAGCCGAGGGAGCGGTACCAGCGGCCGAGCTCGTCGCGCAGGTTGATGATGCGCAGGTGCATGGCGCTCGCGCCGGCGGCCTCGGCCAGCCCTTCGGCGATGCCGACGAGCCGGCGGCCGAGCCCGGCGCCTTGCAGCTCGGGCCGCACCGACAGCATTCCAAAGTACCCGCGCTGCTCGACGTAGACCGCGGCGGCCAGCGCGCCCGGCGTGCCGGCCTGGTCGAGGACGACGAACACCCCGGTCTGCATCATGCGCGCGATCTCGTCGGCGTTCGTGCGATCGCCGTCGACGAAGAACGCCTCGATCGCATACGCGCGGTTGACGAGGTCGGCGAGTGCCGCAGCATCGGCAGCTCCGGCACGGCGCACGCTGGCGGATAACGCGATCATTTCGATCGCGTAACACGCACGTCTGACACCGATGGCTATGACGGCAGGCGCCGCGGCTGGAGCTTGCCCGGCTCGAGCGCTCTGCGCGTCCGATCGGCGAGCGCGACGTGCACGAGCACGATCACGGTTCCGACCGTTACATCGGAAACTGCTTTGACCACGCGATCAGCAAAGGTCCACATGTTCATCCTCGACGATTGTCGCCCGTCGGGCTTACAACTCGGTGACGACGAAGTCACGTTGCCATGGAGAACCGGTGAGTGAAAGGCTCTATTCGCCTCCCATCGTGAAGTTTCTTGAATCGTTTCCTTCGCACGTGCGTTCGATTACAGGTGCGGACGCTCGTCTTCGCGCTGGCAGCATGTGGCACGGCCGCAAGCGCCCCACCGTCGAGCGGTGATGTCACAGCGGCGCTGCCGCGCGTAGCGTCGTCGCACGCTCCCGCCGCGGCGCACGTCATCGGCGACCCGCGCGCCGGGGGCCGCGTCGCGGCGGTGCGCGTGGTCGCCGCCGTCGACGACGGCACCGCATCGGAGCAGCCGGCGTACGCGCGCGCGGATCAGCGCGTCACGCTGTATGCGCTTATCGAAGTCGAGCGCGACGGCCATCGCGAGTACTTCAGCGACGCGCCGCGCGTGCAGCTGCACGGCCGCTCGATCGCCATCGAGCCGCTCGCGCGCGCGCCGCGCCTGACCCTCGCGTGGAACCGCATCGAGCCGGCGGTCGCGAGCCTGTCCAACACCGACGAGCACGGCGGAAATTTTCACTTCCAGGCGATCGACTACCGCGCGACGCCGATCGCGGACGCCGACGGCCCCTCGCTGCGCGCCGACGTGAGGCCGACGCTGACGCCCGACCACGGTCACGGCGTCGGCACGATGCGCTACCAGCTGGTCGTCACGCAGGGGGAGCGCGTGATCGCGAGCGCGGGCACCGAAGCGCGGCGCGGGCGCGGCTCGGGCGGCCTCACCGACGACGTGCAACGCGTCTCGATCCGGCGCGACGACACGTATCTGGGATTTCTCACCGAGATGTTCGGCCAGCCGTACATCTGGGCCTCGGCCGGCCTCACCGACGCGACGCACCAGAGCGAGCGCCTCGAAGGCGCGGACTGCGCCGACTTCGTCGTGTACGGTGCGCGCCGCGCCGGCAAGCACGTCGCGTACACCTGGACCGGCGGCCTGCCCGCGGTCACGAAGCTGCTCGCCTCCGGCTCGCGCGGCGAAGGCGGCATCTATCGCGACGCGCACGGCGACCCGGTCCCGTTCACGCGCGCCGGCGACGTGATCCTGTTCCCGCGCCACGTCGGCGCGCTCGTCGAGGATCGCGGCACGCTCGGCGTGCTCGACGACCAGGACCTCGTGGTCCACATCCTGTTCGACTCGCCCAGGCAAGAGCCGCTCGCCGACACCGGCTATGCCGACCAGCCGATCGAGCTGCGCCGGTTTCGCTAGAGGAGATCCTCGTCGGGATCGACGAGATACGCGACCAGGTTCGCGAGCGGTGAGTAGACCGCGGTCGAGCCGAACGGCAGCAGCTGGCCGAGCTCGTCGACGTGCACGATCTGGTCGATGGTGAGCGGCCGCGCGATCACGCCGAGCTCGACGCCGGCTTGGACCGCGCGGATCACGGCGGCCGCGTCGGTCACGGTCTCGTGCGGGATGCCGGGCGCGACGCGTGCGAGGAACAGCGCCTGGATCACGACCGGATCGTACTTCTGTAGCGCGCGATGGATCTGCACGCCGGCGGCGGTCGGCGACACGTCGGGCGACAGCGTCAGCTTCCACGCGTCCGGATCGCCCGCGAACAGCGCGACGAAGGCCGGCTGGTGCGCGACGGTATCGGCGAGCGCCTTGTGCTGCTGGCCGATGTCCTTGGCGGCGCCGGCGAGCTTCTCGACGAGAAAGTGCTGCTTGGCCGCGTCGAGCACGGCCTCGCGCTTGCCCGCGCCGCGCACGAGGTGATGGCGCGGCGCGACGACCAGCGCCGGATCTTCGAGATTGACCATGCACGCCAGGCCGTAGTTCGCCGACGAGTACATCGGCGGCTCCTTGTCGGCGAGCGACTCCTGGTACGCGAGCATGCCTTCGTAGCGGGCGTGGCCGTCGAGCACGTGGAGCTTCTTGGGCGCGAATAGCGGCCGCAGCTTGCCGAAGATCTCGGCGCTGGTGACGCGCCACACGCGGTGGCGCGTGCCGTCGGCCGTAATCACGTCGACCGTGGGCTTCTCGTCCTCGGTCTTGCGAAACGTACGATCGACCTCGCGCGCGGCATCGCGATAGCCGGCGAACACGGCCTCGGTGTGCGCGTGCTCGGCCGCGATGCCCTTGGCCGCGAGCTCGCGCGCGGCCGGGTCGGTCGCCTCGTGCGGGCGGATCGTGCGCTCGTCCCACGGCGTCAGCTTGACCGCGGCGAGCACGGTCTTGCGCGTGACCGGCCGGCGCTCGTGCTCGAACGTCTGGTGATAGAGGTAGACCGCACGCGTCTTGTCGCGCACGAGCGCGCCGCTGGCGAGGTGCGCGGCGACCCCCGTGATCGGTGCGGCGGCCACCTTCGCGAGCTCGACCTTGGACGGATCCCACAGCGCACCACGGAACCCAGCAATCTGCGGCATGAAGAGGAGAATTACCGCCAAGCCGCCATGGCGCCAGGGGGAACGCCGGCAGAGATCGAGTAGAACCGAGCCTCTGCTGGCGTCGTCCTCGGCGTCTGCGCCGCCTTGGCCGCTATTCCGATCGCAGCCGCGCGCCGATGTCGCGGCGCGCCTGCTTGCCGGACAGGTCGATCGTGTCGACGGCCGCGTACGCGCGCTCGCGCGCCTGCTCGACGCTGACGCCGAGGGCGGTGACGCCGAGCACGCGGCCGCCGGCGGTGACGAGGCGGCCCGCGGCGTCGCGCGCGGTGCCGGCGTGAAAGATCGTGACGTCGGGATGGATGCGTTCGAGGCCGTCGATCGGATCGCCGGTGCGCGGCTCGCCCGGATAGCCGGCGGCCGCGACCACGACGCACACCGCGACCCGCGGATCCCACGCCAGCTTGCCGAGCGGCAGCTCGCCGCGCGCCGCGCCGGCAAGCACCGCGCCGAGGTCACCGATCGCGCGCGCCATGATCGGCTGCGTCTCGGGATCGCCGAACCGGCAGTTGTACTCGAGCAGCCACGGCGCGCCGTTGCCGTCGACCATCACGCCCGCGTACAGCACGCCGCGGTAGTCGATGCCGTCGGCGGCGAGGCCGCGCACGGTTGGCTCGAGGATCTCGCGCGTGACGCGCGCGAGCAGCTCGGGCGTCGTCCACGCCGGCGACACCGTGCCCATGCCGCCGGTGTTCGGCCCGCGATCGCCGTCGAAGATCGTCTTGTGATCCTCGACCGCGGGCAGCACCTCGAGCCGCTTGCCGTCGGTGAGCGCGAGCACCGACACCTCGCGCCCGATGATGCGGCGCTCGATCACGACGGTCGCGCCGGCCGCGCCGAACCGGCGCGTCTCGAGCATCTCGCGCGCCGCGGTGCGCGCCTCGGCGGCATCGCCGGCGACGACGACGCCCTTGCCGGCCGCGAGCCCGTCCGCCTTGACCACACAGGCACCACCGAGCTTGGAGATCGCCGCATCGGCCTCGGCCGCGGTGCTGGCGACGTGAAACGGCGCCGTCGGGATCGCGTGGCGCGCGAAGAACTGCTTGCTGAACACCTTGCTGCCTTCGAGCCGCGCGCCGTCGGCGCCCGGTCCGAACGTCGCGATGCCGCGCGCGCGCAGCCGGTCGGCGAGCCCGGCGACGAGCGGCCCCTCCGGCCCGACCACGACGAGCTGCACCGCCTCGGCGGCCGCGAGCTCGACGAGCGCATCGGCCGCGCCGACGCCGACCGGCACGCAGCGCGCGCATGCCGCGATGCCGGGATTGCCGGGGGCGGCGACGAGCTCGTGCCCACCTGCGGCGAGCCGGAACGCGAGCGCGTGCTCGCGCCCGCCGCCTCCGACGACGAGGATCTTCACGGCTTGCCCGCGCGCGTCTCCACGCGCGCCGGCGGGATCGGCGGCAGCGACGTCACGTGGCGCTTGAACAGGTGCGCGCCGACGGCCAACAGCACGAACTCGTAGACGACGAGCGGCACGCCGGCGATGATGCCGACCATCGACGCGGTCACGAGCAGCCCGAACCCGACCACCGCCGGCACGAAGCCGGCGACCCAGAACGCGCGGGTGTGGCGCAGGATCGCCAGCAGCAGCAGCGGCACGACGAGCGCGAGCGAGGCGACGAGCTGGACCGTCATGGCTTCGGCAGCTGGCGGTAGAAGATGAGGCGGTTGCCGAACCCGTCGTACACGCACATCTCGCGCGTGCCCCACTCCTGATCGACGAGCCCGGGCCGGAAGTACTTGTACGGCCGCGATTGGAGCTCGGCGTGATAGTCCTCGAGCTCGTCGACGGGAATCCGCACGAACACGCCGGGCGTCCCGTCGCCGTGGTGCTCGCTCAGGTGCAGCGCGCAGTCGCCGCGCGAGATCTGTGCATACAGCGGCATGTTCGGTTCGAAGCGATGCTCCCAGTCGATCGTGAACCCCAGCCAATCGACATAGAATTCGCGCATCTTCGCTTCGTCGAAGATGCGCAGGATCGGGACGGGCGCATGGAACGTCATCTCAATGCCTGAAATGGCGCATGCCGGTGAACAACATCGCGAGCCGGTGCTCGTCGGCGGCGGCGATGACCTCCTCGTCGCGTACCGAGCCGCCGGGCTGGACGACGGCGCTCGCGCCGGCCGCGGCGAGCACGTCGACACCGTCGCGGAACGGGAAGAACGCGTCGCTGGCGACCGCCGAGCCCGCGAGCTTGTCGCCGGCTTTGCGCTCGCAGATGCGCACCGAGTCGACGCGGCTCATCTGGCCGGCGCCGATCGCGAGCGTCGCGCCGTCCTTCGCGAACACGATCGCGTTGGACTTGACGTGCTTCGCGACGCGCCACGCGAACGCGAGATCGGCGCGTTCGGCGTCGCTCGGTGCGCGCTTGCTCGCGAGCTTGGCCTGCGCCAGGTCGACCATGCCGTGATCGACGGTCTGGACGAGCGCGCCGCCCGCGATCGTGCGGATCGACCAGGCGAGCTCGCCCGTCGGGGCCGTCCACGCGCCGTGCGTCGCGACCAGCCGTAGATTCTTCTTGCTCGCGAGGGCGTCGCGGGCGGCGGCCGAGTAGCCCGGCGCGATCACGCACTCGAGGAACGTCTCGACGAGCAGCTTCGCGAGCACCTCGTCGACCTCGCGGTTGACCGCGACGATGCCGCCGAACGCGCTGGTCGCGTCGGCCTCGCGCGCGCGCCGATATGCGGCCGCCACGTCGGCGCCGATCGCGACGCCGCACGGGTTGTTGTGCTTGACGACGATCGCGGCCGGCTCGGCAAACTCGAGGCACAGCCCGAGCGCGGCATCGAGATCGAGGATGTTGTTGTACGAGAGCTGCTTGCCGCCGAGCACCTCGGCGGCCGCGACGGTCGGCCGCGCGTGTACCGCGCTCGGCAGCGGCGAGCGCGAGTCGGCGTAGAACGCGGCGCGCTGGTGCGGGTTCTCGCCGTAGCGCAGCTCGTAGAGCCGGCGCCATTGCACGCCGAGCACGTCGGGCAGGTCGCGGCGCGCCGGCTCGCGGTCGCGGTGGTCGGCCGCGGCGTCGTCGATCGACGTCAGGTACGCCGCGATCGCGGCGTCGTACGCGGACGTGTGCGCGAACGCCTTGCGCGCGAGCTGGAGCCGCCGCGCCGGCGCGATCGCCTTGGCCGCGCGCAGCTCGGCGACGATCGGCTCGTAGTCGTCGGGATCGACGACGACCGCGACGCGCTCGTGGTTCTTGGCGGCCGAGCGCAGCATCGACGGCCCGCCGATGTCGATGTTCTCGATCGCCTCGTCGAGCGAGACGCGCTTCTCGATCGTCGCCTCGAACGGATACAGGTTCACGACCACGAGATCGATCGGCGCGATCCCGTGCTGCGCCATCTCGGCGCGATGCGCCTCGCTGTCACGGCCGAGCAGTCCGCCGTGGATCTTCGGGTGCAGCGTCTTGACGCGCCCGTCGAGGATCTCGGGCGCGCCGGTGTGCTGGGACACCTGCACGACCGGGACACCCGCCGCGCCGAGCGCGCTCGCCGTGCCGCCCGTCGACAGGATCTCGACGCCGAGCTCGGCCAACGCCCGCCCGAGCTCGATCACGCCGCGTTTATCGGAAACGGAGACGAGCGCTCGCCGGATCATGCCGGCGATGTAGCACGGGCATCGGGCATTGGACTTTGGGCTTTGGCCAGAAAGCAGAGTCAGCCTCTGGCCAAGGCCCGAGGCCCAAAGCCCAAAGCCCGACTCAGTTCTCCTCCGCCTTCGCCGCGGCCGCCTGCGCGAGCAACTCCGCGCCGAGCTCGTCGGGCGACGGCGATCCCATCTTCAGCTTCAAGAGGCCGCGCACCTCGACCTGGCGGATCCGCTCCCGCGTCAGGTTCATGATCTCGCCGACCTCTTCGAGCGTGATGCCGCCGCGCTCGGCGACGTCGAGCGCGCACGTGTGCGACAGCTCCCACGGTTCGAGATCCGGGAAGTTGATCTTGATCGAGCCGGTCTCGGGATTGATGTCGAGATAGAGGTGGTGCTTGCACGCCACCCACGGGCACGGCCGCATTTCCTCGCGGCACTCGGCGCGCGTCGTCGGCCGCGGGATGTCGACCGGCGGGTACATCAGCGCGCCGACCCGCAGCTCCTCGCGCGTCAGCCGCTTCATCGCGATCGTCTTGCTGCGCGGCCGCGTGCGGCGGCGGCGGCGCCGGATCTTGCGGCTGACCGACGGCAGCTCGCCGTCCTCGGTCGCCGTCACCGGCTCCGCCTCGTCGGCTTCCGGAATCGGCTCGGCTTCGGCTTCGGCTTCGTCATCACGATCATCGGCAGGCATGGTTGTCCTCGAGTCGACGGCGCGGGTCACCGTCGCTAAAGCAGGTCCTCGGCGCCCCCCGCGGCGCCGGCGAGACGAAGGGTGTCGGTGCGCTGCGCGCCGACGCGGCGCGCGAGATCGCCGAGCCGATCGACGAGCCGCTCGCCATCGCGGCGCAGCTCGGTCAGCTCCTTGTTCAGCTTGGTGCGGTCCTGCGCGGGAAACCGCGCGAGGTCGCCGTCGAGCCGCGACCACAGGGTCGCGAGGTGCTCGCCCGCGCCCTCGATCAGATCGGTGTAGAGCAGGAACTGCCCCTGGATCTGCTCGATCGTGTAGCCCTCGGCCATCAGCCGCTTGACGTCGTTGATCCGGCGGACGGTCTTGGCCGGGTACACGCCGAGCGAGCCCTTGTGCTTGCCCTTGCGCCCGACGCGGCGGCTGCGCGGCAGCAGGCCCTGCTGCACGTACTTGCGAAAGCTCGCCTCGGAGAACTTGATGCCGCGGCGGGTGAATGCGTCGACGATCTGCACCGCGGTCAGGCCGGTCGGTGCGTCGGTCTCGATCGCGCGCAGATCTTCTTCGCCGAGCAGCGACGTGCGCGAGGCGCCGCCGCTGCTGCCCGGCGCGTCGTCGTCGTGGCGTGCCGCGACGTGCACGTGGACCGGTTTGCCGTGCGCCCGAAACGGCAAGACGTTGTCGGTCGACCACGCGGCAAGCTCGGCTCCTCGAGAACGGTGAAACAAAGCAATCCCTCTCGGCGACGTGCTCGACGTCGACCGCATCACGACCGCAATGCGGTCGCCCTCTCACCACGCCGTGCGCTGGAGGATCCAGTTTCCGACGAGGTATTGTGACGATATTCGTCTGAATAGAATCCGTCAACAATAGCATGAGGGAGAGAATCAACTTTTTAACTGCATCCCTGTTCAGGTCAGCCGGCGGCGGACTAACGTGCGCGTGGAAGATGCGCCGCCTCGCGATCGCCGCCCTCGCGCTCGCCTCGTCGGTGATCGCGCGCGCGGATCTCGAGAATCAGGTCTACACGTCGAAGACCGATCGAGTTCAGCTCGTCGTGCCGCGCGGCTGGCGCGCGACCGACCAGCCGACGTATCCGGGCCAGCTGCTCTCGATGATGCACGACGGACCCGACGCGCACATCGTGCTGACCGCGGAGCCGTTCACGCGCAAGGTCTACTGCAGCTGGGACATCGAGTGCCGTACGAGCCACGAGCCGCTACCGACGAAGCTCGCGTGCGCGCTGCGCAAGCAGCTCGCCGGCAAACCGTTCGGGCTGGTCGTCGGCGTCACCCAGGCCGGACCGCGCGAGAACGAGGCCAACGGCATCCCGACGGTGTGGTTCGAGTACGACGACGGCCACCACTTCTTTCGCCAGGCGGTCGCGCTCACCGAGGACCGCGTCGTGACGCTCCTGCTCGCGACCGCCTCCGCCGACGCACGCACCGCGTACGTGCGCGCGTTCGAGCAGGCGCTGCGCACCCTCAAACCGCTCGAGCAGCCGGAGCCGCCGTCATCCGCGCCGACCTCGGTGCCCGCCGACGCCGGCGTGCCCGCCGACGGTGGCCTGCTGCCCGACGCGGCGGTCGCGCCCGCGGCGACGCAAGGCACGTTCACGCCCGCGCCGGCGCCGAAGCTCGATCCGGTCGGTTCCTGCGCCTAGCGCACGCGTAGATCGAGGCGATCGGCGCGCGCCGGCGGCAGCGCGGCGTCACCGGCGGTCTCGCCGGCGGTCGGATCGACGTCGAAGTCCAGCGGGCCGATATCGATGCAGCCGTACTCGCGATCTTCGGGCGAGCAGTAGATGCGCACGTGCATGTGATCGTCGTGGCGGGCGCTATCGCCGGGCTGACGCAGCACGCGGCGCGCCTTCGCGAGCAACGCCTCGGGCTCGCCGATCGCCTTGCCGTGGTCGAGCAGCAGCTTCGCGAGCGGCTCGTAGATGAAGATGTACTGCACCGGCGCCTCGGGGGCGTCGAGCAGCTCCTTGACGAGCAACCACGTGCGCGGCACGTCCATGGTGATGCCGCTGCCGTCCTTCGCGTGGCCGTGCGCGTCGAACACGCGCATCGCGTCGGGCTCCATCGGCTTGCCGTCGGCATCGCGCCAGTAATACAGGAAGTCGGCGTCGCGCCCGCTCTGGTGCGAGCGATGGAACTCGAACGAGCCGCCGCCGCCGCGGGCGGAGAGATCCGCGATGACGATCTTCACGCCCTTGATGCGGGCGGACATCCGCCGCGCGACGCCGGTGACGAGGTCGACGAGCTCGTCGGTGCCGTACCGATTGTTACGCGCGATCCACAGCTCGCGCGTCGTGTAGCCCTCGCCCCGATCCGGCAGCCGCGCGCCGTCGACGAGATAGCCGCGGTTCGGCTTGCCCACGGAGATGCTGGTGCCGTCGGAGACGACACCCAGCTCGGCGCACCCGACCAAGGCGAGCGCAAAACACAACCCGCGCACGATCTTGATTATCGCACGCCGGTCGTCGTCCGCCAGCGCGAGGCCCGAGGCCTATTTCTTGTCCTCGAACTCGGCGTCGATCACGTCCGACTCCTTCGGAGCCTCGCCGCCCTCACCGCCCGGCTGCTCGCCGCCGCCCTCGCCGCCCTGCGGTCCGCCTGCCTGCTTGTACATGGCCTCGGCCAGCTTGTGCGCCGCCGCCTGCAGCTTCTCGAACGCGCCGCGCAGCTCGTCGGCGTTGCCGTCATCGCGGTTGTGCTCGAGGACGCCCTCGGCCTCCTTCATCGCCTCTTCGATCATCAGCTTGTCGGTATCGCCGATCTTGGCCGCATTCTCGCTGACCAGCTTCTTCGTGCCGTAGAGCAGCGTGTCGAGCTGGTTGCGTGCCTCGATCGAGTCCTTGCGCGCCTTGTCCTCGGCTTCGTGCTTCTGCGCGTCCTCGACGGCGCGCTTGATGTCTGCCTCGTTCAAGCCGCTCGACGCCTCGATGCGGATCGCGCGCTCGGCGCTGGTCGCCTTGTCCTTCGCCGTGACGTTCAGGATGCCGTTCGCATCGATGTCGAACGTGACCTCGATCTGCGGCACGCCGCGCGGAGCCGGCGGGATGCCGGTCAGCTGGAACTTGCCGAGCGTCTTGTTGTCCTTCGCCATCGGGCGCTCGCCCTGGACGACGTGCACCTCGACCGACGTCTGGTTGTCGGCCGCGGTCGAGAACGTCTCGCCCTTGCGGGTCGGGATGGTCGTGTTGCGCGGGATGAGCACCGTCGCCACACCGCCGAGCGTCTCGATCGCGAGCGACAGCGGCGTGACGTCGAGCAGCAGGATGTCTTTCACATCACCGCTGAGCACGCCGCCCTGCACCGCCGCGCCGAGCGCGACGATCTCGAGCGCGTTCACGCTCCGGTTCGGCTCCTTGCCGAAGAAGTCCTTCACCTTCTGCTGGACGTACGGGATGTACGACGAGCCGCCGACGAGCACGACCTGGTGGATGTCGGCGGGCTTCTTGCCGGCGTCGGCGAGCGCCTTCTTGCACGGCTCGATCGTGCGCGCGACGATCGGCTCGATCATCTGCTCGAACTTGCTGCGCGCGAGCTTCTTCAGCAGGTGCTTCGGCCCGGTCGCGTCCGCCGTCAGGTACGGGAGGTTGATCTCGGTCTCCTGCACGTTCGACAGCTCGATCTTGGCCTTCTCCGCCGCCTCCTTGAGGCGCTGGAGCACCATCTTGTCCTTGCTGACGTCGATGCCGGTGTCTTTCTTGAACTCGGCGACCAGCCAGTCCATCAGCATGTTGTCGATGTCGTCGCCACCGAGGTGCGTGTCGCCGTTGGTCGACACGACCTCGACGACCTTGTCGCCGACCTCGAGGACCGAGATGTCGAAGGTGCCGCCGCCCATGTCGAACACGGCGATCAGCTGCTCCTTCGTCTTGTCGAGGCCGTACGCGAGCGCGGCCGCGGTCGGCTCGTTGATGATGCGCTTGACGTCGAGGCCGGCGATGCGGCCGGCATCCTTCGTCGCCTGGCGCTGCGAGTCGTTGAAGTACGCGGGCACCGTGATGACCGCTTCGGTCACCGTCTCGCCCAGGTATTCCTCGGCGGCGCGCTTGAGCTTCTGCAGCACGCGCGCGCCGATCTCCGGAGGCGAGTAGCGCTTGCCGCGGATCTCGAAGGCGGCGTCGCCGTTGCTGGCTGCCGCCATCTTGAACGGCACGCGCTTGGCTTCCTCTTGCGTGACCGGGTCCTGGTACTTGCGACCCATGAACCGCTTCGCCGAGAACACGGTGTTCTCGGGGTTGGTGATGGCCTGACGGCGAGCGATCTGCCCGACGAGGACTTCGCCCTTCTCGTCGAATGCGACGACCGACGGAGTCAGCCGTGCACCTTCTTCGTTCGCGATGACCTTGGGCTCCTTACCCTCCATGATCGCGACCACGGAATTCGTGGTGCCCAGGTCGATGCCAATGATCTTGCCCATGTGTTTGCTGGCCAACCTAATGATGGCCCAACCGCCCGTCAAGGCTTGGCCGGCCGACCCGCACGTTCGAGTAGTTTTTGCAGCCGGCCGGTCTCGAACCACACGCCATGTGGCGGGCAGCGCTCGATCGCGACACCTGCGAAGTTGGTCAGGACGAGCGCCTCCGCACAGACCGGACACCTGCGCGTCCCGCGCGCTCCCGTCGCTTCGGGCAGCTGCCACGGCTCGCGGCGGATCTGGCCGACCATGTCCTCGATCGCGGCGTTCTCGACGAACGCGCCGGAGCAGCCGTCGCAGCGCCACAACTCGCCCGCCTCGCGCAGCGGCCGCTCGCAATCGGGGCACGCGAGCGCACGGCCGGCGAAGGCGCCGCGAAACGGCACGGTCACGCGCGGCTTGGGCTTGTCCCACCAGCGCGAGATCGCCAACCCGGGCTGGGCGCGACGCACGAACGAGCTTCCGACGCGCGCCCACCGCGCTCGGCGTCCGGCGCGCCGCGCGAGCTGCTCGATCATCTCCTCGGCCAGGCGCGCGGTCAGCCACACGCCATCGCTCGCGCAGTGGGCGAGCCCGTCGAACGTGAGCCCCAGCGCGGTGAGCGCGTACGGCCGGGTCGGCCGACCGCAGCGCGGACACGGCGCGCCGGTGCCGTCGCGATCCGCGATCGCGACCTCGGCGGCGCCGACATCGGCGAGCTCCTGCTCGAGCTCGCGCCGCGAGATCCACAGGCCGTGGCAGTCGTCGCAGACGAGCCGGCGACCGAACGTGCGCAGCGCGTTCTGGCACGACGGGCACGCGCGCGCCGCGTCGCGGTACGCGCTCACCGACTAGGCCTGCGCTTGAGCCTCGGACTGCGCCGCCTTCGCCAGATCGATGATCGACGGCGGCGGATCCTTGAGCGCGAGCGCGAGCACTTCATCCATGCGGCGCACGCTCAGGATCTCCATCTCGCTCTTCACTTCTTCGGGGACGTCGACGAGGTCCTTCACGTTGCGATCGGGAATGATCACGCGCTTGATGCCCGCGCGGTGCGCGGCGAGCAGCTTCTCCTTCACGCCGCCGATCTGCAGCACGTTGCCGCGCAGTGTGATCTCGCCGGTCATCGCGACGTCCGGCCGCACCGACACGCCGGTCAGCAGCGAGACCAGCGCGGTGTACATCGTGACGCCCGCGCTCGGGCCGTCCTTGGGCACCGAGCCGGCCGGCACGTGCACGTGCAGGTCGACGTTCTCGAGGAAGTTGCCCGGATCGAGCCCGAGCTGCGCCGCGCGGCCGCGCACGAACGACAGCGCCGCGGTCACCGACTCCTTCATCACGTCGCCGAGCTGGCCGGTCAACGTCAGCTTGCCCTTGCCGGGCATCTTGGTCGCTTCGATGAACAGGATGTCGCCGCCGACCGCCGTCCACGCCAGGCCGGTCGCGACGCCGGGCTCGCCGACCCGCTCCGCGACCTCGCTGACGAACTTCCGGGGCCCGAGCACTTCCTCGACGACCGCGCCGGTGATGCTCTCGTGATCCTTGGCCTGGCCCTCGGCGACCTTGACGGCCACCGCGCGGCACACGCTGCCGATCTCGCGCTCGAGGTTGCGCACCCCGGCCTCGCGCGTGTAGCTGTCGATGATGTCGAACACCGCCTCGTCGGTGATGTCGCAGCGCTCGGCGGTCAGCCCGTGGTCGTCGAGCTGCTTGGGCACGAGGAACTTGCGCGCGATCATCTTCTTTTCCTGCCGCGTGTAGCCGGGCAGCTCGATGATCTCGAGGCGATCGCGCAGCGCCCACGGGATCGGGTCGAGCTGGTTCGCGGTCGCGATGAACAGGACCTTGCTGAGGTCGAACGTGACCTCGAGGTAGTGATCGCTGAACGAGTTGTTCTGCTCGGGATCGAGCACCTCGAGCAGCGCGCTCGCCGGGTCGCCCCGAAAGTCGTGGCCCAGCTTGTCGACCTCGTCGAGCACGAACACCGGGTTGTTCGTTCCGGCCTTCTTGATGCCCTGGATGATGCGA
This sequence comes from Kofleriaceae bacterium, assembly GCA_036490935.1. Classification (GTDB taxonomy): domain Bacteria; phylum Myxococcota_A; class Polyangia; order Haliangiales; family Haliangiaceae; genus JABFXX01. The sequence goes on from DASXCY010000072.1 coordinate 15,611, forward strand.
CCGGGCAGCGAGCCGACGTAGGTGCGGCGGTGGCCGCGGATCTCGGCCTCGTCGCGCACGCCGCCGAGCGAGATCCGCCCGAACTTCCTGCCGATCGCGCGCGCGATCGACCGACCGAGCGACGTCTTGCCGACGCCCGGAGGCCCCGCGAGGCACAGGATCGGCCCCTTCTTGTCGTTCTTCAGCTTGCGCACCGCCATGTACTCGACGATGCGCTTCTTCACCTTGTCGAGATCGTAGTGGTCCTCGTCGAGGCACTTGCGCACCTCCGGCAGGTCGATGTGATCGTCGGTCGAGATCGACCACGGCAGCTCGACGAGCCACTCGAGGTACGTGCGCGTGACCGTGTACTCGGCCGAGCTCGGCTGCATGCCCTTCAACCGATCGAGCTGCTTCTTGGCGACCTTCTCGGCCTCCTCGGGCATCTTCGCCTTCGCGATCTTCTCGCCGAACTCGTCGAGATCGCCGCCGCCGTCGTCGAGCTCGCCGAGCTCTTCCTTGATCGCCTTGAGCTGCTGGCGCAGCACGTACTCGCGCTGGTTGCGGCCCATCTCCTCCTGCACCTGCGTGTTGATGCGCTCGCGCACCTTCAACACCTCGAGCTGGCGCGACAGGAACTGCAGCACCTTGCGCGTACGGGTCTTCAGGTCGAACGTCTCGAGCACGTCCTGCTTCTCGCCGACCTCGAGCTCGAGGTGCGAGGTGATCAGATCCGCGAGGTGACCGGCCTCGGTCACGCTGTCGACGAGCGCGCCCGCTTCCTTCGGCAGCTCGGGCATGAGCTTCACGACGCGCTTCGCGATGTCCTTGAGGTTCATCACGAGCGCGTCGAGCTCGACGTCGGAGCTCGCCGGATCCGGCACGCTGCGCACCTTCGCCGACAGGAACGGCTCGGCGCCGTCGAACGTCGACACCTCGAAACGCGAGACGCCCTGCAAGATGACGGAGAAGTTGTCCTTCGCGAGCTTGATGACCTTCAAGATCCGCGCGGCGCAGCCGACCATGTAGAGGTCGCCGGAGCCCGGATCCTCGGTGCGCGCATCCTTCTGGGTCAGGATCCCGATGACCGGCCGCTCCTTCGCGATCGCGTCCTCGACGAGCCGCACCGACTTGCGGCGGCCCACGTCGATGGGAATGATCGCACCCGGAAACAACACCGAGTTGCGCAGCGGGAGAATGGGGAGCGTGTCCGGAATCTCCACCGGTTGCTCTCCCCCTGCTTTGGCCTTCGTCATATTCGGAACCTAGCGACCTAGATCCGCGGACGTCAAGGCAACCTGCCCGTAAGAGGGGCTTCGGACTTCCCGCCTTCCGACTTCGGACCGAAGCCCGAAGTCCGAGGTCCGAGGTCCCGATCTTCGTTGTTGACATCCGTTCAAGGTGGTCTTACCAATTGGTCAGTCCAATGGCGCTCGCCCAACCCGACCCGAATTCTCCGACCGCGATCGATCAGGTGTTCGAGAAGCTGCTCGCTGCGATCGTCGGCGGGAAGTTTCCGGCCGGCGCGCGACTGCCCGCCGAGCGCGAGCTGAGCCGGCAACTCGGCGCGTCGCGGCCGACGCTGCGCGAGGCGCTGCGCCGGCTCGGGGAGTGGAACCTCGTCGAGCCGCGGCGCGGCTCCGGCGTGGTCGTGCGCCCGTACCGCGACTGGTCGATCGAGGTGATCGGCGCGTACATCAAGTACGGCAAGCCGGACGCCCAGCAGCCGGCGATCACGCGCATCCTCGTCGATCTGCTCGCGATCCGGCGCGCGGTCGTGCTCGAGGTCATCCGCCTGGTCGCGACGCGCATTCCCAAGGGCGGCACGGCGCCGGCCCGCGCCGCGATGGCGCGCGCGTGGTCGCTGCGCGACACGCCGCAGTACGCGGCCGAAGACTTCGAGGTGATGCGCTCGATGGCCGAGGCCGCGCATTTCACGCCCGGATTGTGGCTGCTCAACCGCATCGCGAAGCTATGGCTCGACGCCGCCCAGGTGTTGCAGTTCGCGGTCCGCCCGCCCGACGACTACGTCGCGACGCACGGCAAGCTGTTCGAGCTCGTCGAGGCCGGTGAGTCCGACGCCGCGCACCGCCTGATGTCCGATTACCTCGAGCGCCACGACTCGAAGCTCGCGGGAGCGCTGGCGTGAGGGCCGTGCTGCGCTCGCTCGTGCCCGTGATCTGCCCGGCCCAAGCACAGCCGCTTGCCGACGCGATCGTCGATCACGTCGAGCTGACCATCGCCGCGACGGCGCCGCTCGTGCGCCGCGGGTTCGCCGCCGGACTCGTCGCGTACGATCTCGGCGCGCTGCCGCGCTACTTCCGGCGCGCGCACGCGCTGACCGGCGCGCGCGCCGAGCGCTATTTCCAGTCGTGGGAGCACGGACCGACGCGGCTGCACGCCGAGCTCGCCCGCGCGATGAACCAGCTGGTGAGCCTGGCCTGCTACGAGCAGCCCGCGATGATGGAGGCGGTCGGCTATCGCGTCGGGCCGTGGATCGAGGAGGTGCGCGCGAAGCGGCTGCGCGTGTTCGCCGACGACATCGCGAAGCAGGACCGCCAGATCCTCGCGCCCGATCCGCTACGGCCGGACTTCACCGGGTCCGCTTCGCGGCCGCCTGCCACCCCTTCCCCCCGGCAGGTGGCGTAGCCATGGTCGCCGTCGCACTGCACGAAGGCACGCGGCCGAGCAACGTGTTCACGCGCGCCGACATTCACGGCGACACCGTGCTCGATTGCGACGTCGTGATCGTCGGCTCGGGCGCGGGCGGCGCCCCGATGGCGGCCGAGCTCGCCGAGGCGGGCTTCGACGTCATCGTCCTCGAAGAGGGCAGCTACTACACGACGCGCGACTTCACGGCGAACACCACCGCGATGGTGCGCCAGCTGTATCGCGGCGGCGGCGCGACGATGGCGCTCGGCAACCCGCCGATCCTGTTTCAGGAGGGCCGCGCGGTCGGCGGCTCGACCGTGATCAACGGCGGGATGTCGTGGCGCACGCCCGACGACATCCTCGCGCGCTGGCGCCGCGAGGCCGGGCTCGAGACCTCGCCGGAGTCGCTCGATCCATACTTCGCGCGCGTCGAGAAGCGTATCCACGTCGCGCCGATGGACGACGCCGCGATCGGCAACGACAACTGGCTACTCAAGAAGGGCGCCGACGCGAAGGGCTGGAAGACGGTCGGCAACCTGCGCAATCAGGTCCATTGCGTCGGCTCGAACCGGTGCGCGTTCGGCTGCCCGACCGGCGCGAAGCAGAGCGCGCTCGTCAGCTACCTGCCGCGCGCGCTGCACTTCGGCGCGCGCGTGTACGCCGACGTGCGGGTCGATCGGGTCACGTTCCACGGCAAGCGCGCGAACGGCGTGATCGGGCGCAGCGCGGCCGGCCACAACGTGGTCGTGCGCGCGAAGCTCGTCGTGTCGGCGTGCGGCGCGATCCACACGCCGGCGCTGCTGG
>DASXCY010000073.1:0-60551 GCA_036490935.1 Kofleriaceae bacterium
AACATGCGCGGCACGATCAGCGTCGGTGGCGTCGAGCACGACGTCGCGGCGCTCGTACGCGGCAGCGAGACGCCCGGGTTCTACGCGACCGCGCTCGCCGGCGCCGACTGGGGGCTCGTCGAGCTCGACGGCGCCGGCCGCTACAAGCTGTTCTTCCAGCTCGGGCCGATCGACGCCGAACCGCTCGCGCCGCGCCTGCCGTCGCTCGCCGGGCTCGTGCGCTGGCTGCTCGGCACCGACTTCGAGTCGCGCGCGTCGCTCGCGTTCTCGGCGCTGCTGCACGCGGCGCTGCTGTTCGGCACGTTCGCGCTGTACGAGCACGAGACGCCGTTCGTGTGGCCGGGGGCGCGCCAGCTCACCGCCGATTACATCGCGACGCGGCTCGAGCATCGCTTCGCGCCACCGACCGCGCCCGCGCACGGCACCGGTGCCGCCGGGCCGACGACGCCGGCGGTGTTCCCGAGACCGTTCGTCGATCCGGCGCTGTTGCCGCCGCGGCCCGTGCCTCACCCGAAACCGGGACCTACGTCGATCAAGCCATCACCTGGCACGAAGGCGCCACCCGGCACCGAGCCGTTCCAGGTTCTGAACGGCCTGATCGGTAGCACGCACGACACGCACCGGATCGGCGCGGTCGGCGACGGCACCCCACGCGACGAAACCCCGGCGAGCGGCGGCGGCCTCGGCCCCCAGACGCGCGGCGGCGGCGGTCCGCCCGGCCAACTCACGTATCACGGCGGCCCCGCGGGGCCGCTCAACACCGGCTCGCTGCGACCGGGCACGACGTGTCTGGGCCACTGCACCGGCGCACCGCCGATCGAATTCAAGCCGCCGAGCGAGTGCGATCGCGCGTCGCCGCCGTCGTGGTGCAACGGCCCGACGCTCAGCAAGGAAGACGTCGACCGCGTCGTGAAGGCGAGCGCCGGCGCGATCGATGCGTGCTACCAGCGCGCGCTCGACCGCGAGAGCGGGCTCGCCGGGACCGTCACCGTGCGCTTCTCGATCGACGCGAGCGGCCGCGTGGTCAACGCGAACGTCGCGTCGAGCACGCTGGGCGACACGGCCGTGCACGGCTGCATCCGCGGCGTCATCCGCGGCCTCACGTTCCCCGCGAAAGGCGGCGCGAGCGTGAACTACCCGTTCGTGTTCTCGCGCGGCGGCTAGAGAACCGATCCGATAGATCACCATTCCCGGTTCCCGGGAACGAGAACGGGTTCCAAGGCCGGGCTGGGCCGCGGCTCTCCTGATTCACCACATCTATTGACGCGCGGGAGGTCCCGAAGAACCCAGAGCCGGCCCGCCGGTCAAGCTGTGACGAGTCGTCAGGGGCCGCGGCTAGTCCGCGCGGACCTGGTCGGCCGGCACGAGCTCGTCGGTGTTCGGGCGCGGCACGATCTCGAAGCGCGCGTGCGCCGGCACCGCCGCCCGCTCGTCGGCGGACATCAGCGCGTATTCGAGCTGGCCCAGGCGCTCGATCTCGGCGAGCGCGTTGAACCCGCCGATGAACTGACCGCGCAAGAACACGTACGGCACCGTGTGCTGCTTGGTCTCGTTGGCGAGCCGCAGGAGCTTCGGCTCGTGCTCCGGCTCCTCGAGATCGACGTTGTCGAAGTCGACCTTGTTGCGCTCGAGCACCGTGATCGCGCGGCCGGTCCACGGATCGCTCTTCTTGCCGTAGATCTGCGCCTTGATGTTCGGGTTGCCGAGCGCGCTGGCATCGGCCGCCGGCTTCGCGGGCGTCGGGGCCGCGACGGCGGCCTTCTTGGCCTCGACGTGGCGCGCGCGGGCAACGGCCTCGGTCTTCGACGTGTACTCGCGCCCGAGCAGCTTCGCGATCCGCTTGCGCGCCGTGACGTAGCGCGCGTCCGTCGCGACCTTGTCCTGGAGGTAATCGCGGAGCTCGCCGCCGAGCTCGTCGGCGCGGTTCAGCGCGGCAAACAGCTTCTCGCTCGCTTGTTTCGCGGCCTGCTTGGCGGTCATGCCGCCGTGACTAACACGAAATCGACCACCTCACGCCAGATACATCAGCACGCGAGTAGCGAGCGCACCTACCAGCGCGGCGCCGGTCGCGGCCGCCGCCACACCGACGAGAACGAGTCCGAGTCTACGCATGACCGGACTCGTAGCACGACGCGTTCCAGCCGTCACGTTCGGGCGGCCGGGCACTTAGCGCCGCCAGGTGCCAACCCGTGGACACGATCCCCGGGCCGTTTGACACGCATGTCCTAGCCGAAGACTTTCTTCGTCAGCTCGCCGCTCGCCGCCGCGTTGACCAGCTCCTGACGTCCACCTACACAGTCGCCGGCGACGAACACCACCGGCAGCCGGACGCCGTGCGCATCGCGCTTCACCGCGTACTGCGCCGCCGGGTCCTCCTGGATGTTCGTGACCGTGTACGTGACGCCGTTCGCGTCGAGGATGTCGGTGAGCTTGCCGACGTCGCGCTTCTGCTTGTCCATGAAGTAGACGATGACCGGCGCCTGCTCGCGCTGCGCCGGGGCCGGAGCCGCGGTGACCGCGACGCCGCCCTTGCCGGTCGCGAACGCGCGCCGGTCCTCGAGCTCGCCGGCATCGGCAAGCGGCCGCCCCAGCGCCTCGTTCGCCTTGCGCAGCGACGCGCCGACGCGGCCGGGCGCGCGCTCGATCATCCCGAACGCGCGCGCTCTCAGCTTGTCGAGCATCGCCGTCAGTTGACGACGCGCAGACTCTTGCGGCCGGCCGGAATCGGCGGCGCCGCCTGGTCATCCGGATCGATCTCGGGCGCGACCTGGACGACGCTGGTCTTCTTGCGCGTCTTCGCGGCCGCGTTGCGCGCCACCGCGAGCAGCTTGACGTGCGCTTCCTCGTGCGCCTTCTCGACCTTGCCGGTCACCATCGCGACGACGCGTTCCTTGAGGAACGAGAACCGCCGGCGCCGCGCGCCGACCTCGTACACCAGGTCCGCCGCGGTGCATCCCGCCTTGTGCGGCGAGCGGTGGAACGGATGCATCATCGCCGGGTGCTTGTGCAAGTAGGCGCGAACTTCCTCGATCGTCATGCCGACGTCGGCGAGCGCGGTGTCGACCTCGCGCTGCGCGAGCTGCTTGGCCTTGAACAGCTGCATCTGGACGCGGCTGTACACGTTGACCGCGCCGTCGCCGTTGGTCTCGATCGGCAGGAAGATGCCCTGCGGATAGAGCTCGGTGATGAACGACTGGATGCCGTCGGAGACCGACGAGCTCGGCATGCACCCGAACGGCTTGACCGAGAGGGTCATGTTGACCTTCGAGTACGCGACGTTCTGGATCAGCTTGCCGATCTCCATGTGGCCTTCGCCGCCGCGGAGATTGTTGTCGTAGAACGCGTGTGAGACCTCGGCGATCTGCTCCATGTCGGGCAGATGGTAGTCGTTGAGCCCCATCGCCTTGGCGACGGTCTGGAACAGCCCGCGCAGCACCTTCTCGCCCGCCCATAGCGTCGCGATGCGCTTGCGCACGTCGACGCCCTTCAAGCTGAACTTGCTGCCGCCGTCCTCGTCCTTGGCCTTGTCGACGCCGCGCAGGTTCGCGCGCTGGGCGGTGTCGTAGCGGCCCTGCCATACCATGTAGAGCAGCCACGCGATCACGAGCTGGATGTCCGGCTCGGCGCCCTCGGCCTCGAGGAAGCGCTGCAGGCCGTAGTTGCCGTCGCCTTCGGTCGTCATCGCCCAGAACTCGCCGATGATGCCGACGCGCGGCTTGGGCCGCGTGCGGTCGACCTTGACCGCGCCGAGCGCGCGCCGCACCTTGTACAGCGCCAGCGGCAACGACGTGTTCTGCTCGAACGCCTGCGAGATGATGCGCTTGCTGGTCTCGAGCGCGCGGTCGGCGGCGCCGGCTTCGACCTCGTAGGGCCGGATCCGGTAGCCGAGCGCGTTCAGGCAGTCGCCGATCAGGATCGCGCGGATGACGCCCCAGAAGAACGTCGGGTTCATCTCGAGCCCGACGCCCTCGCCGGTCGCCTGCTTGAGGCCGCCGGTCTGCTGGAACAGCAGCACGCGGAAGCCGTCGAAGCCGGAGTCGCGCAGCGCCTTGCGATACTCGGTGACGTACGTGCCGAACCGGCACGGGCCGCACGCGCCAGCGGTGATGAACACGTGGTTCTTGACGATGTCGTCCTTCGACATGCCGCGGTCGCGCAGGCCGTCGAGGTACTTCACGAGGTTGCCGACCGTGAAGTACGTCGGGTTGCACTGGCCGCGGTTGCCGTACTCGCGCCCGTACTGGAGCGCGTCGTTATCCGGCACGTCCATCGCCATGACCTTGTAGCCGATGCCGCGGAGCGCGGCCTGGATGAACAGGTCGTGCGCCATCGTCAGGCCCGACACGAGGATGGTCGTGTGCTCGCGCTGGTCGCGCGTGAACGTGCGCGGCACCGCGTCGAACCAGTGCTGTGCGTTCTCGATCGGCAGACCGAGGCGCTTGCGCTCGTCGAGCTCGAACTGTTTGAGCTGGGCCTCGATCGCATCGAGCGAGGTCGGATCGAGATCGGCGCCATTCTTGTCGTTCGTCGTGCTCATGGGGTTCTCCTAGTCTGCCTTCTGGGCCGTCGCGCGCGCGTTGCCGCCGCCGGGTCCGGTTCCGTCGTTGATCACGTTCAGACCCGCCGGCTTCTTCGCCTTGGGCCGGTTCGCTGCTGCTTCGGCGGCCCACGCGGCGACCTGCGCCGCGAGGACCGTGACTTCCTGATCGAGCTTGTCGTCGGTGCGCCCGAGCTGCGCGAGCCGGTGCTGCAGGCTCGTCATCAGCTCGAGCTTCTTGCCGACCACCGAGCGGTCGAGCTCGGTCTTCTTCGCCGCCTGATCCTCGAGTCTCTCCTTGAGGATCATCAGCGTGTACGCGTAGGTCTTGACGCGGATCTTGATCGAGCCGCTCGGCTTGTTCGCGTCGATGTCGTGCAGCGCCGAGTACGCCTTGCCGGCCGACGCGATGATCGAATCGATCAAGCCGTAGGTCGGCGCGTCGTGGCCGCACTTGAAGCTCGACAGATCGAGACACGCGATGTTCGGATGGCGCGACGCGTACTTCGCCGCCCACACCTTCTGCACCGAGTTCGTCGAGTAGTTCTCCGGCCACACGTCGGTGACGTCGAGACCGTTCTCGATGACGCCCTTCGCGATGTCCTCGGCGAACAGCTTGTCCATCGTCGGCTTGTCGCGCGGCAGCGAGCGCATCGACAGGATCGGATAGCCGAGCGCCTGGAACTCCTCGAGCACCGAGTGGTTGAGGCCCGGATCGTTGTGATACGGCCGGCCGAGCATGACCAGCGCGACGCGATTCTCGCGCGTGACCTGGTCGAGGATCTCGCGGCCCTTCTTCTCCATCTCGTCTTCGAACGCCTGGACCGCCTTGAACCCCTCGTCGATCGCGAAGTCGCTCTCGTCCGCGGTCAGGCCGAGCAGCGGCCCGAACTCGTCGAACATCTGCTTCTTGCACATCAGCTTCTCGTTGAGCGTCACCGCCGTATCGAGATAGCTGATGTTGCGCTCGGCGAAGAAGTCGGTCTCCTTCGTGAACGCGGCGCGGATCACCTTCGGCGTGCCCGACACGACCGGGCAGCTCGCGGTGTCCATCTGGTTCACGATGAACGTCGGGACGTGGGTGATCGACGGGAAGAAGATGTAGTGGAGCGGCTTCTTCTCGTGGTGCTTGAACAGCAGGTTGTGGATGTGCGCCTGGCAGACCTTGCTCGGGTAGCACGGGTCGACCGAGCCGTACTTGCAGCCGGCCTGCCACATCTCCTCGGAGGTCTCGTCGGAGAACACCACGTTGCGCGAGTCGAGACCGATCGTCTCGAAGTACGTCCGCCAGAACGGGCCGGTCGAGTACAGGTTCAGGACGCGCGGGATGCCGATGCGCACGTCGCGGCGCTTCTCCCACACCGCCGCGCTCGCGCGCTCGAACGCGCGCTTGACCGGCTTGTGCCGGACGGCACCCATCAGCGTCCGCTTGACGACCACGTCATCGACGGGCGTGCCGTGCTCGGGCATCGGCAGGTGCTCGAAGAAGCTCTTGAACGCGAGCTTGGCCTCGTAATCGACGAGGTTCGGATATTGCTTCATGCGCTTGCCGCGCTCCTTGTTGAGGAGCTTGAGCGCGTCCATGTTCTCGACCGTGCCCTTCTCGCACGAGAACCCGCTGATGTAGCGCGCGGTCTTGCCGTCGAGGGTCTTGGTGTCGATGAACGTGCGCGAGCAGTTGTTCGGGCAGAAGTTGCAGCGCGTCTTCTCGTCGTTGGTCGACGTGTAGTCGATCTCGATCGCCTGATCCAACCCGACGAACCCGGTCGTGCCGCGGCGGCGCGTCACGCGCAGCGCCTCGAACGCGGCGCCGATCGCGCCGGCCTCGCCGCAGTGCGGGTGCAGGAACACCTCGGCGTTGGGCACGCGCTTCTCGATGTAGTCGACCTGGGCCTTGAGCGCCGCGAGGTTCTTTTGCGTGCCGCCCTGCAGCACGAACACGCGGCCGAGCTCGGCCATGCGCGGGATCTGCACGACGTACTGCCAGATGTTCTTCGGCAGCACGAGCGCGAGGCCGGCGAGCAGCTCCTCCTTCGCGTAGCCCTCCTTCTGGAAGTTCACGCGATCGGAGTCGAGGAACACGGCGCAGCCGTAGCTGAACTTCGGCGCGAGCCGCGCCCCGAACGCGACCTCGGCGTATTGCTTCACGGGCACGCCGAACTGGTCGGCCATCGCCTGCAGCAGCATGCCGTTGCCGGCGCTGCAGCTGTTGCTGAGCCGGAAGTTCTTGACGTCGCCGTTCTGCATGAACATCACCTTGATGTCCTGCCCGCCGATGTCGCAGATCACGTCGACCGACGGGAACCAGCGCTTCGCGCTCATCATGTGCGCGACGGTCTCGACGATGTTGGCGTCGGCGCCGAGCGAGCGCTCGAGCACGTCGCCGGCATAGCCGGTGACGCCGAAGCCGGTGACGTCGAGCTCGGCGCCCTGATCGGTCGCCCACTGCTTCATGTCCGCGAACATGTCCTTCATGTCCTGGATCGGGTTGCCCTTCGACAGCGTGTAGACCTTCTTGAGGATGTTCTCCTGCTCGTCGATGAACACGCACTTGCTCGACGTCGAGCCGCCGTCGAGGCCGATCACGCCGCGATAGGTCTTGCCCGCCTCGAGCTTCGCGTCGTCGTAGGCCGGCGTCTTGTACTTCTCGGAGAACGCGACCGCCTGCTCCTCGACCTCGACGAGGCCGGGACCGGCGCTCTCGCCGAGCTTGGACTTGCGGCCGTGGCTGATGAACTCCTCGAGTGGATCGAGGCCGCGATACGCGCCGACCGTCTCGGGCTCGTACAGCCCGAACAGCACCGCGCCGTACGCGGCGTAGAGGTCGCTGTTCTTCGGCACGAAGATCAGCTCTTCGATCGGCACGGTCTTGTCGTATTCGTAGCCGCGCTCGGCCCACGCCTCGGGGATGCGCAGCCGCCAGCACTGCTGCAGGAACGGCAGGTACGTGTTCGGACCGCCGAGCAACAGGACCTTGGACTTGAGCGTGTTGCCGCGCGTCAGCACGGCGAGGTTCTGGCTGACGATCGCGTCGGCCAGCGAGTTCATGATCTCGTTGCGCGGGATGCCGCTCTTCACGAGGTTGACGATGTCCGTCTCGGCGAACACGCCGCACTTCGCGGCGACGTGGTGGAGCTTGCTCGAATCGAACTGCAGGCCCGGCACTTCCTCGCGCGGCATGCCGACCTTGAGCACGCACTTGTCGATCGTCGCGCCGGTGCCCGACGCGCACTTGTCGTTCATCGACGTCTGCGCGGTCTTGTCGCCGGTCTCCTGGTTCTGCTTGAACATGATGATCTTGGCGTCCTGGCCGCCAAGCTCGATCACGCTGCCGACGTCGGGGTGCAGCTTCTCGACCGCCATCGTGACGGCGTTGACCTCTTGCACGAACTTCGCGCCGAGGTGCGGCGCGATCGGCGAGCCGCCCGAGCCGGTGATGAACGTGCGGATCTGGTCGCTCTTGAGCGCCGGAAACGCCGCGTGGATCTCGCGCAGCATGTCGCGCGTCATCTCGGGCTGGCGCGTCTCGTGGCGCAGGTACTTCGACCAGAGAATCTCTTTGGTCGCCGGGTCGACGACCGTCATTTTCACGGTCGTGGAGCCGACATCGATACCGATGACTACTTTCTCTGGAGCGTCGTTGGCCATAGATCCTCGCTGGACTGACGCGTCAGTCTAGTCTTGGACTGACGCGTCAGTCCAGTCTTAAATACAGGCAAGAAATGATCTCTTTATGGGCGTGCGACAACGGGCGCCCGGTATCCTCGATCCATCGTGAAGACCTCGATTCTACTTTCGATCCTCGTCTCGTTGGCCGCCTGCAGCAGCGACAGCTCCCCGAAGCCCGACGCCGCCGCGTCGGCGACGCTGACGGTCAAGAACTACCTGTCGTGGTGCTCGATCAGCGTCAACGGCGGTACCGCCTCGACCAACGCGACGATGACCGCGCCGATCACCGCGCCGGGGTCCATCACCCTCGCCGCGACCGCGGGGACCGGCTTCGAGCTCGGCCCGACGCCGTGGCACGATACGGCCGGCGATACCGGCACCGGCGATCCGGGCACGGTCAGCAACGGGACCAGCACGGCGACCGTCGCCGTCCAGGCCGCCAACAAGTGCGTCTGGGCGTGCTGCCCGTTCCCGGACGGCACCGGCTGCCCGACGGCCGACCAGTGTCCGTAGTCGCGCTAGCGATGTGAGTCGCGCAGGCCACCGCAGTAGCCAGTCGAGTCCTGTCACCTGCGACTCTGGCCTGGGTGCACACGCGCGAGGGCAGCGGGTGTCGCGCGCGGCGGCAACCGAGCGGAATCGCGTGCCCGCGGATTGGCCCCGGCGCTGCAAATGCCGCCGGCATGATGAAGATGGTGCTGCCGCTGGTCCTGCTGTCCGCGTGCGTTGCCGACGTCGCGGTCGAGGATCCGGATCTCGACAACGATCCCGAGCTGCTCGCGATGGCCGGCGACACGATGCCCGAGTCCCCGGCGGTCGACACCGGCACGGTCGAGGCGATGCCGGGCGAGCACGCCGACGTCGCGTGCTCGCGCCATCGCTACCTGCACGTCGCGAACTTCAGCTTCGTCGCGTCGATCTCGGAGTGCGTGAACGGCGTGTGCCCGAACGGCTGCTGGGGCTCGCAGCGCCGCACGAGCGGGTTCGCGTGCGCCTACGACGGCAGCCTACCGGGCGACGTCTCCGAGCGCGACGGCGGCACGTCGTTCGCGAGCTACAACGAGATCAAGCCGCTGAACGCGCACGACGACGTCGCGGTCGCGCGCTGCAAGGCCGACTCGGGCGGCGCGCCGATGCGCACGTACACGGTGTGGAACGGCGTCGGCTGGAACAGCGAGGGCATCGGCGCGAGCGTGCACTTCGCCGAGCTGTACGGTCCGCAGAGCGAGACGACCCCGCACCTGTGGACCTGGTACGACAACGCGCGCGGCAGCTACGCGCCGATGGGCAACCTCAGCCCGGCGACGAACGCGAGCGCGCTCGACGTCAAGCGGATGGTCGCGCGCCTGTGCACGGCGACGCGCGACGGCTGGCTCGGCCTCTACTTCTACAACGCCGGCGGCGAGCCGATGGCCGACTGGAAACGCCAGGCGATCGTCGAGGGCTTGAACTACTGCACGACGCACTGACGCGTCACAGCCGCAGCACGTCGAACAGACTCGAGCGGTCATCGGTCCAGGCCGTCATGCCGCGATCGCGCGCGAGATGCGTGTCCGCGCCCCGAAACGCGGGTGCGGACAGCAGGCTGGGGTCGGCCGAGATCAGGACCCACGTCGACGCGCGCTCGTATGCGGCCGAGCCGCGATCGTGAACGACGATCGCGGGCCAGCCGGCGACCTCGGCGCCGCGCGCCGCGATCGGCTCGAGGTCGACGTAGCGATTGCTGATGTGCAGCGCGAGCACGCCGCCCGGCGCCAGCGCGCGGAAGTACAGCGCGAACGCTTCGCGCGTGAGCAGGTGCACGGGGATCGCGTCGCCGGAGAACGCGTCGATCGAAAGCACGTCGAAGCCGTGCGGCGGTTCGGCCTCGAGCGAGAGCCTGCCATCGCCGATCGTGACCGACTTCGCGCCCGGGCAGTCGGTCAGAAACGAGAACCACGTGGTGGCGAGCTCGTAGACCAGCGGATCGAGCTCGTAGATCGCGATCCGATCGCCGGGCCGGCCGTACGCGGCCAGCACGCCGGCGCCGAGGCCGACGGAGCCGATGCGCACCGGGCCGCGTGCCTGCTTCGCGCGGATCGCGCGGCCGATGCCCGAGCTCGTGCCGTAATACGCGGTCGGGATGCATTGCTCGCCCGGCCACGCGAGCTGCGTTCCGTGATCGATCGTGCCGTGCACGAGCGTGCGGCGGTGATCTTGCGTGTGCGGGATCGGGCCGCGGATCGCGAGCAAGCCGTAGAAGTCGCGGCGCTGATCGAAGTAGCGATCGGCCTCGGCGCGCAGCGCGACCACGAACGCGATCGCGATGACAACCGCGAGGCCGGCAAACGCCCCGCGCGCGACGCGACGCGCACCGGCGACCGCCAGCACGCTGCACGCGCAGATCGCGAGCGCGAGCTCGTACTCGGCATCGAACACGCGCGGCGCGACGAGCGCGACGAGCGCGGAGCCGAGCACGCCGCCGAACGCGATCGCGAGATAGAACCCGGTGAGCTGCGTGGCGGCCGGGCGGCGGCGCGCGAGCTCGCAGTGGCAGAACAGACAGCACGCCGCGAGCCCGGCGCCAAAGCCGACCAGCCCGCGCGCGAGCGTGACGGAGGCGCCGCACGCCAGCCACGTCAGCACGACGAGCCCGAGCGCGACGGTGACGAGCACGAGGCCGCGCGAGAAGTCGCGTGCGAACGCGAGCGCGAAGGTCGCGAGGTAGATCGCGAGCGGCGCGACCCACAGCAGCGGGATCGCGGCGACGTACGCGCCGAGGTGGTTCGTGATCGCGGCGAGCAGCGCCGAGCTGCACGCGGACAGCGCGATCCAGTGCGCGACGGTGCGCGCACGCAGCGGCTCGCGCGGCGACCCGGCGAGCGGGGCATCGGTGCCACGGCGGTTCGCGACCGCACACGCCAGGCAGGCGAGCGCGAACCCGACGTAGCAGGCGCTCCAGATCCAGGCCTGCGCGTGCAGCCCGAGGTTCGGCTCGATGACGAACGGATAGCCGACGAGCGCGGCGAGCGAGGCCGCGTTCGAGAGCGCGTAGAGGCGGTGCGGCCGCTCGGCGCCGCGGCCGGCGAGCCACGCCTGGAGCAGCGGCGACGTGGCCGACAACGCGAAGTAAGGCAGACCGATGGTCGCCGCCAGCAGCGCGAGGATGCGCAGCGACGGATCGGCGGGCGCCGCCTCCGCCCACGACGGCGATGGCACGACCGGCAGCAGCGCGCAGCTCGCGACGAGCAGCGCGGCGTGAACCGCGAGCTGGGCGCGCCGCGACAGCCAGCGCGTGATCGCGTGCGCGTAGGCGTAGCCGGCGAGCAGCACGAGCTGGAAGAACACGAGACACGCGGTCCACACCGCCGCCGAGCCGCCGAACCACGGCAAGATCTGCTTGGTGACGAGCGGCTGGATCGCGAACACCAGGAACGCGCTCGCGACGATCGTGACCGCGTAGAGCATCCGCGATCAGGCGAGTACGCCGCGCAGCGCGAGGACGAGCATCTCGTCGACGACGTGCTCGGTCGCGGGCGGGTTCGGCTGCGTGACGAGCTGCTCGACGACGCCGCGGATCATGCCGAGCATCGCGGCGGCGGCGAGCGGGGCTTCGACCTTGCGCACGAGGCCGATCTCCATGCCCGACTCGAACGCGCGGCGTAGCAGGTCGCGGACCTCGGCGAAGAATTGATCGAGCCGCTCGGCGGCTTCGACGTCGGGCGTGTGGCCGGCCGAGAGCAGCAGCATCGCGAGCGCGCGGTCGCGCACGATGTACTCGAGCGTCGCGACGACCTGCGCGCGCAGCTGGACCTGCGGCGCCGGCACGTCCTTGCTCACGACGTCGATGCGGTGGATGCGCGCGCGCAGATCCGTCATCGCGTGATCGAGGATCGAGTCGAACACCGCCGCCTTGCTCTCGAAGTACAGGTAGAACGTACCGCGCGCGATCTGCGCGCGCTCGATGATCGAGTTGATCGACGCGCCGTGATAGCCGGCATCGGCGAACACGCGCTTCGCTGCATCGATGATCTGCTGGCGGCGCTCTTGTTTCGGCTCGACGACAGCCGGCATGTTATCCGCCGCGCCTGGCCTGGTACGCGACGATGGCGCGCTCGAGCCCCGAATACGCGCGCCGCCACGTCAGCTTCTGATCGACGACGCGGCCGCCGTCCTGGCAGTGCAGCTCGATCTCGGCTTCGAGCGCGGCCGCGAACGGCGGCGAGTCGGCGTACAGGTTGATCTCGTCGTACACGCCGTGCGAGAGCGCCGTGAAGTTCGCCGAGCCGACGTCGCACCAGCGGTGATCGATCACGACGACCTTGCTGTGCACCATGCGCGGCAACAGCACGATCGTGAGGTTCTCGGGTGCGCCGGTGAGCCGGCGCAACATGTCGCACGTGGCGCGGTTGGTCGCGCCGAGCACGTCGGCCTGGTCGGCGGTGACGAGCGTGACGTGCACGCCGCGTTGCACCGCACGCGCGAGCGCGGCGGTGAACCGCCGGTCGCCGAGGTACGCCATCTCGATCACGAGCGCCTCGGTCGCGGCGTCGATCAGCGCGAGCCGGTGGCTGATCATCGGGCAGCTGCGCTTGCGATGCGTCTCGCGGCTGTGCACGAGGAAGTCGAGGCCGCGCGACGGATCGAACTCGTCGTGGCCGGTCATCCGCTCGCGCAGCCGGCGCACGTGGTCCTCGCCTTCGGCCTCGATCATGACGTCGATCCAGTCGTGGCGATGGTTGTCGCCGATGCCCATCGAACCGAGCGCGAGGAACCGATCGTCGATGATGTAGAGCTTGCTGTGATCGAAGCGCTTGCGCTCGTGCTCGACGCGAATGTTCTGGTGCGCGAGGATGCGCTCGGCGAGTGCGTTCGGCTTCTGCTTGAACGAGCCGGGCGCGCGATACACCTGGCCGAGGAACCACGCCTGCAGGCCGCGGATCGGATCGACGCGCTTGTGGAAGAAGCTCTGCTTGTTGCCGCCGGTGTATTCGTAAACCGCCGCGATGCGATCCTTGTGGATCGTGACGCGCGCGCCGCGATCGGCGGCGGCGAGCACGGCCTCGGCCATCGCGTTGCCGGCCTCGTCGTCGCGCCACAAGAACGCGCGGATCTCGACCGACTTCGCGGCGCCGCGCACGCGATCGAGGATCGCCTGATACGCGGTGTCGCCGGAGCCGAGCACGCGCAGCCCCGACGCGTCGACCGGCGAGCTCACGGAGTGCAGCCCCTCCGGCAGCGCGCTGCCTTGCATCTGGCGCACGCGCCGCGCCCGGCGTTTGCCAGGGAACGGACGGAACGGACGGCGCGCCATCTGGATCTTCTACGCGTATCGCAGGCGGAGTGAGCGGTCAAATGGGCATTGGGCTTTGGGCTTTGGGCTTTGGGCTTTGGCCAGATTCGGGAAAGCTCGGGCCAAAGTCCAAAGCCCGAGGCCCAAGGCCTGTCTCGTTTCGCAACCACCCGCCGGTTGCCAACGTCGACGCTGCGGCGAGGCGCGAGGCTGCGAGCCTACTTACGCTGGCGCGCGGCTTGCTCTCGCAGGCGCGCGTGAGCGACGTCGAGCTGCGAGCTATTACGAAGATCTACGACGGGCAAAGCCGGCCGGTCATCCCGGGGCTCGACCTCGAGATCCCGGCGGGGGCGATGGTCGTGCTCGTCGGGCCGAGCGGGTGCGGCAAGTCGACGACGTTGCGCATGGTCGCCGGGCTCGAGGAGCCGACCTCCGGGACGATCCGCATCGCCGGCCGCGACGTCACCGAGCTGCCGCCGGCCGAGCGCGACATCGCGATGGTGTTCCAGAGCTACGCGCTCTACCCGCACATGACGGTGTTCGAGAACATGGCGTTCGGCCTGCGCATCGGGAAGCTCCCCGATGCGGAGATCACCCGCCGGGTCGAAGCGGCGGCGGCCAACCTGGGCCTCACAGAATTTCTCGCACGCCGGCCCAAGGCGCTGTCGGGCGGCCAGCGCCAGCGCGTGGCGATCGGACGCGCGGTCGTGCGCCAGCCCAAGGTGTTCCTGTTCGACGAGCCGCTGTCGAACCTCGACGCCAAGCTGCGCGGCGACATGCGGCGCGAGATCGCGCGCATCCATCGCGAGTCGAAGGCGACCGCGATGTACGTGACGCACGATCAGATCGAAGCGATGACGCTGGCCGACCGCATCGTCGTGCTGAAGGACGGCGTCGTGCAGCAGATCGGCACGCCGGTCGAGATCTACGAGCGGCCGGCGAATCGCTTCGTCGCCGGCTTCTTCGGCACGCCGACGATGAACTTCCTGGCCGCGAAGCTCGGCGATCGCGTCGCGCGCGGGCCCGGGTTCGAGATCCCGCTGCCGCAGGCGCCGGCGCTGCGGCCCGCCGCGGCCGCGAGCGACGGCATCGTCGTCGGCATCCGGCCCGAGCGGCTGTCGCTGGCTCGACGCGGCGACGCGATCGCGCTCGCGGGTGAGGTCGCGATGCGCGAGATGCTCGGCGCCGAGGTCGTGCTGCATGTCGAATCTGCGGCCGGTCCGCTCACGGTGCGCGCCGACGCCGGCGCGTCGCCGCGCCCGGGCGACACGGTGCAGGTGTGGCTCGACCCGCAGTCGATCCACCTGTTCGACGGCACGAGCGAGCTGCGGCTATGACGATCGGAACTACCGCCAAGGCGCCGCCGACGCCAAGGAAGACGCCAGCAGAGGCGTGGGTCCTACCTTGGTCACTGCTAGGCGGTCGTCTCGGCGTCTGCGGCGCCTTGGCGGTAATTCTTCTTCTACTCTTCGCGTGCTCCGCCCCGAGGGCGCACGAGGTCGTGCTCTGGCACTCGTACAACGGCGCCGAGCGCGCCGCGCTCGAGGAGACCGCCGCGACCTGGAATGCCGCGCACCCCGATACGCCGCTCGTGCTGGTCGCGGTGCCGCACGATGCCTTCGCCGACAAGATCTCGTCGGCCGTGCCGCGCGGCAACGGCCCCGACCTGTTCATCTACGCGCAGGATCGCGTCGGCGATTGGGCCGACTCCGGCGTGATCGAGCCGATCGAGTTCTGGGTCGACGACGCGCGCGCCGATCGGTTCGGCGCGCAGACCCTCGGCCTCATGGCGTACCGCGGCTCGCTCTGGGGTATGCCGCTCGCGCTCAAGTCGCTCGCGCTGTTCTATCGCACCGATCTCGTCGCGCAGCCGCCGCGCACCACCGACGACTTCACGCTCCGCAAGAATCCCTACGCGGTCGCGTTCGCGAACCCGGACCTCTACGCGTTCGCGCCGTGGCTGCACGGCTTCGGCGGGCGCGTGCTCGACGACGACGGCAAGGTCGCGCTCGCGTCGCCCGAGGCCGCGCGCGCGCTGGACTTCGCGCGCTCGCTGATCGAGCGCGATCTCGCGCCGCGCAACGCCGAGAACTCGAGCATCGCGAGCATGTTCAACGACGGCAAGGTCGCGACCGCGATCCAGGGCCCGTGGTTCATCCCCGACATCGCGCCGAACGTACCGTGGAAGGTCGCGCCGTTGCCGATCGTCGCCGCGACCGGCCGCCCCGCGATGCCGTTCCTCGGCGCCGAGGCGATCCTGATGTCGTCGCGCGCGCGCGACAAGGACGCCGCGTTTGCCGTGATGGACGCGCTCACCGGCGACGCCGCCGCGATCGTGCGCGCGAAGGCGCGCCAGGTGGTCGCGAACCCGCACGCGTACGACGATCCCGCGGTCGCCGCCGACCCCGTGCTGCACGCGTTTCGCACGCAGGCCGAGCAGAGCGTGCCGATGTCGAACGAGCCGGCGATGCGCGTCGTGTGGACGCCGTACCGCACCGCGATCGACGACGTGATCTCCGGCCACGCCGACGCGCGCGCGCGCCTCGAGAGCCTCCAAGACCAGGTGCGCGGCTACGCGGAGCGGCGATGACGCTGCCGGTCGTGCGCCGCCAGCTGCGCGACTTCGTCGCCGGCGCCGCGTGCGCGCTGCTGATCGCGACGGTCGCATTCGTCGGCGTTCGCAACCGCGAGCTCGCCGACCACCAGCTCGCGCTCGCCGATCGAGCGGCCACAGCGCTCGCCGATGGCCACGCCGCGGTCGCCGGTGCACGCGCGGTGCTCGTCGGTCCCGCGACACCGTCGCCGCACTATCGCTTCCTGCACCACCGCCGCGTGCTCGACGCCGGCGCGTGGCGCGTGCTCGCCACCGGCAGCGACGACAAGCTGTTCTACGACGCGGCGAACCGGTTCGCACACGACGGCGCGTTCGCCGAGCTGCTGCCCGATGGCAGCGGCCGCGCACTGGGCGCGACCGCCGGCGGTCGCGACCGCGTCGCCGTCGCGATCACCGACCCCGCTCGCCCTGCCCCGTTTCCGTGGCTCGTGATGATCGGCGTGCTCGGCCTCGGCGCCGCGCTCGCCGCCGCCGGCGGGATGGTCGGGCCTCGCGCGCGCTGGCTCGGCGCGTTCGCCGGCATCGCCGCACTCGCAGTGCCGCCGCTGCTGTGGGGCTCCCCGGTCGCGGCCGGCGCGATCCTCGGCATCGCCGCCGCGATCGCCGCCGCGCAGCGCGCCGCGCTCACCGATCGGCTCGCGCGCGGCATGCGCGTGCATCGCACCGCCCTCGGCTTCCTCGCGCCCGCCGCGGTCGCGATGCTCGTCCTCGTCGCGGTGCCGTTCGTGATCGGCATCGCGATCGGCTTCTACGATCATCATCAAGGCCAGTGGACGTTCGTCGGCCTGCGCAACTTCACCGAGATCCTCTCGGGCGGCGGCCGCCCTCTCGATGATCCGCTGAACTTCTGGTTCATCCTCGGCGTGACCGTCGTGTGGACGGTCGCGAACATCGCGCTGCACGTCACGATCGGCGTCGCGCTCGCGCTCGTCCTGTCGCGCAAGTGGCTGCGCGGCCGCCGCGTGTTCCGCATGCTGCTGATCCTGCCGTGGGCGATCCCGAACTACATCACCGCGCTGATGTGGCACGGCATGTTTCAAGGCCAGTACGGCGCGATCAACTCGCTCCTGCACTGGTTCGGCATCTCCGACGTGTCGTGGTTCTCGTCGTGGTCGACGTCGTTCACCGCGAATGTCGTCACGAACACGTGGCTCGGCTTTCCGTTCATGATGGTCGTCGCGCTCGGCGCGCTCGAGACCATCCCACGCGAGCTCTACGAGGCCGCGTCCGTCGACGGCGCGAGCGCGTGGCAGCGCTTCCGCCACATCACGCTGCCGCACCTGCGCCCCGCGCTCGGCCCGGCGGTCGCGCTCGGCTCGATCTGGACGTTCAACATGTTCAACGTCATCTACCTCGTGTCGGCGGGCAAGCCGGGCGACTCGACGAACATCCTCGTCACCGACGCGTATCGCTGGGCGTTCGAGCGCAACGATCGCTACGGCATGGCCGCCGCCGAGGCGACGCTGATCTTTCTCATCCTCTTGCTGTGGAACGTGTTCGGCGCGCGCCTCGTGCGCCGCAGGGACGACGACACATGACCGCCAAGCCCTCGCGCGCGCTCCGGCTCGCCGCGCACGTCGCGCTCGTCGTGGTCGTCGCGGTCGTGCTGTATCCGGTGCTGCTGGTGTGCAAGAAGGCGTTCGAGCCGGGCCGCACGTTCGATCTGTCGGCGTCGCCGATCCCTCAGCACGTCACGCTCGATCACTTCGGCGATCTGTTCGACGCGCGCGGCGGCGACGGCGGTCTGGCGTTCCTGCGCCACACGCTGAACTCGATCGTCGTCGCGCTCGCGACCACCGTGGTCGGCGTGGCGCTGTCGTGCACGGCCGCATACGCGCTGTCGCGGTTTCGCTTTCCGGGCCGCAAGGCCGGGCTGACCACGTTCCTCGTCGTCCAGATGTTCCCGGCGACGCTGCTGCTCATGCCGCTCTACGTCGTGCTCGATCGGCTCGGCCTGCTGAACTCGATCACCGGCCTCGTGCTGGTGTACTCGACCACCGCGATCCCGTTCTGCGTGTGGACGCTCAAGGGTTACTTCGACACGCTGCCGCGCGAGCTCGAGGAGGCCGCGCGCATCGACGGCGCGCCGCCGTGGCTGATCTTCCGGCGCATCATCCTGCCGCTCGCGCGCCCCGGCATCGCGGTGACGGCCCTGTTCTCGTTCATGACGGCGTGGAACGAGTTCATCATGGCGTCGACGTTCATGACCGACGAGTCGCGGTTCACGCTGCCGGTGCTGATCCAGTCGACCGTCACCGAGCACACCGCGGACTGGGGCATGTTCGCGGCCGGCGCGATCGTGACGTCGCTGCCGGTGATGGTCGCGTTCTACGTGCTGCAGCGCTACCTCGTCGGCGGGCTCACCGCCGGCGCGGTCAAGGGCTGACCGCTAGATGTCGATCAGGCCGCCCGGCGGCTTCTTCTTCACCGGCGAATGCGACGGAGGTGGCGTCGAGCCGGTGCTGCGGTCCGCGGGCGGCGGCGCCGACGCGCGCTTGACGAGCGTCATGTCGAGCGTGGTGTCGCCGCCGGCCATGTCGACGGTCTTGTCCTGCGAGTGATAGCCCGGCGCCGTCACCGCGACCTTCACCGACTTCTTGTCGGCGGGCAGCTCGATGCTGCCTCCCGTGATCTCCTTGCCGTCGACCGTGATCTTCGCGCTCGATGCGATCGAGTCGGGCTCGATCTTCACCGTCAGCTTCAGCGTCGCCGGCTTCACGGCCGGGACCGCCGCGCCGCCACCGGCCGCCGCCACCGCCGGGCCGGTCGCCGGCTTCTGCGGCATCTGCTCGCTCATCGGCTTGCTCGGATCGAGCGCCGGCTTCGCGGCGACCGCCGGGGTCGGCGCCGGCGCGGCCTTGTCGTCCTTCGCGGTATCGGTGCTGCTCGAACCGGACGCCGGATCGGCCGACGCCGAGTCGCCCGTGCCGAGCCCGAACAGGAGGCCGCAGAACACGCCGACCGCGAGGCCGGCGGACACCACGACCGGGACCACCTTCGACGTGCCGCGCCGCATCGGACGCGGTGCGCCCATCTGCGGCATGGGGTTCATCTGCTGTTGCTGCGGATAACCTGGCGCTGCCATGAGACCTCTAGAATGACCCGGCGGCCACGATGCCGCCAGCACCGGATTGGACCCACGGAACCACGTCGAGCTTGGCGTGGTTTTGCTGCTCCTGCGCCGTCACGGCCGGCATGTAGCGATACAGATACCAGTACGCCGTGAAGCCCGCCGCGACGAGCGCGCCGCCGAGGCATATGTCGGTGACGTGCTCGAGCGTGCGCCCGTTGCTCTGCGCGTCGAGGCGATTCGACGTGCTCGTGCTGGGGTTCGTGAACGTGTGGTGCTTGAGGATCGCGTCGATGCCGGTGATCGTCGCGGTCACGACGAGCGCACCGGTCGCGCCGGCGCCGATCAGCATCCGCAGCCGGTTCGGCGCGGCGGCCACCGCGGGTTTCTCGACGGTCTCGTCGGGCTCGGCCGCCCTGGTCGGCAGCTTGACCGGATCGAGCGCGATCTTGCGCTCGGCCTCGGAGCCCGCCTCGACCTTGATCTCGGCGTCCTTCGGCTGAAAGCCGACGGCGGTGAACGACAGCGTGTAGGTACCCGGATCGAGCACGAGCGGCGCGGTCAGCGGCGCCTCGGCGATCTGCTTGCCGCCCATCATCACGGCGGTCCCGGCCGGCGTGACGGTGAGCGTGACCAACCCGATCTTCGCGCTCAGCTCGTCGAGCTTGGCCTGCGCCTTCTTGACGACGTCGGGTTTCACGTTCGACTTCGGGTCGACGACGAGCTTGAGGTGGTTGTACGCCGCCGCCTCGGCGTCGAGCTTGTCCTCGACGAGCGCGAGCTGCAGGTACACGCCGTTGTCGTCGCCCGCGTCGATTGCCTTCTCGTAGGCGGTGACCGCGTTCTCGTACTGCTCCTTCGCGTCGGTGTCCTTCTTCGCGCGCGTGAAGTAGTCGCCCTTCTGCACGAGCGTCGTTGCAGCGGCGACCCACTTCTTCGCGACCTTGGGATCTTTGACCGGCGCCGCAGGCTGATCGTCCGCTGCTCCCGTGCCCGTGCCCGATCCGGATCCCGATCCCGAATTGTCCATCTGGATCTCGCCGCCGCTACCGCTGCCGCTACCGTCGCCGCCCGCCGGTTGTGCGCTCGCGATGCCGGCGCACGCGCACACCGCGACGACCGTCCACGTCATCCTCATCGTCCGCGATCATACCTCGCCGCTCCGAGCTTCGCGATGTACTCGAGCGACTTCAGCGGCCGGCCCACGAGGCCCTGCACCATCGCGACGACCGCGTCGCGTCCCGCGGTGCGGTCGGCCGGCGCGAACGCCGGATCCGCGTCGAGCGCGCGCGCCGTCACCGGCGATTCGGCGGCCGCGGCGGCGCGCAGGTACGCGAGGGTCGCCGCGTCGATCGGGCGCACGCCCGGACCGCGGCTCGTCGCGCCGCAGCGCCGGCAGATCGCGCCGCCGCGATCCGGATCGAACAGCGCGCCGGCCTCGAGGTCGGTCGAGCCGCACGCCGCGCACCCGGCGAGCGCCGGCCCGTGCCCGGCGAGCTCGAGCAGCGAGATCTCGAACGCGCGGAGCGCACCGACCGACGGCCCGCCTTGGGCGAGCGCATCCCACAGCGAGACGATCAGCGCGAGTGCGTGCGGATCGGGCGCCTCGGGCGGCAGCAGCGACGCGACCAGCTCGGCGGCGTAGCTCGCGTGCGCGACCGCGATGACATCGCGCGCGAGCTCGCTCCACTCGCGCTCGACGTCCGCCGACTCGAGGCTCCACAGCTCGCCGCGCGGCCGGCGACCGAGCTGGTAGCGGCCGAGCACGAGCAGCTGCAACGCGCCCGAGAACCGGCGCTGCGACTTGCGCGCACCGCGCGCGACCGCGGCGATGCGCCCGCGCTCGCTCGTGTAGAGCACGACGAGCAGATCGGACTCGCGCAGCGGCGTCGTCTTCAGGACGACGCCGAGATCCGCTTCCATCACGACAGCGTGACGTGCGCGGGCGTGTCGTGCAGCGCGGGGATCTCGTTCATCGTCATGCCGTCGCCGCTCGGGCTCGGCCGGCGCATCAGGTAGCTGAGCGTCAGCGTCGCGGCGATGAGCAGGATGATGACGGCGAGCGTGAGCCCGCCCTGGTTCTCCGAGCGATCCTCGCGATCGAGGAGAATCGGCGGCAGGAACGACACGCGCGAGGCTTCACGCGCGGCCGAGGCGGCGAGCTTGGCGTCCTGCTCGCGCTCGGCGCGATCGGGATCTTCGTCGTCGATGACGAGGCTCGGCGCGCGCACGGCGGCGAGCGTCGGGCGCCGCCAGGGGACGTGCGGAGCGGGGAGCGGAGGCATCGTGGGTTGCCACGCGGGCTCGGGATCGGCGGCGGCGGCGGGAATCGGGCCGCTGCCCTCGGCGATGATCCGCTCGGGGACGGCGGCAGGAGTCGGCTCGGCGGCGGCCGGGGCAGCAGCGGCGATGAGCTTCTTCTTGCGCGTCCGCGGCGGGTTCGTTCCGGTAGCCGCGGACTTCTTGCGAGACGCGCGCTTTTTCTTTGGCGCGTCGGCCGCGAGGGGGGCGGCTTCGGCAGCGGGGGCGGCTTCGGCAGCAGGGGCGGCTTCGGCAGCGGGGGCGGCTTCGGCAGCGGGGGCGGCTTCGGCAGCGGGGGCGGCTTCGGCAGCGGGGGCGGCTTCGGCAGCAGGAACGGGATCGGAAACGGGATCGGGATCGGAAACGGGATCGGGATCGGGAGCTGCAGCTCGCACGGGCGGGACAAGAACCTCGACGAATGCACGGGCCGTAGCCGAGGCACACTCGCCGTAGCGCTCGATGGCTTCGCCCTCATCGAGGCCGACGCAGCGCGCGAAGCTGCGGACAAAGCCGCGCACGAACACCTCGGCCGGCAGGCCATCGAAGTGGCCGGTCTCGAGCTTCTCGAGAATGCGGGGCTGGATCTTCGTGATGCGCGCGACCTCTTCGAGCGACAGCTTGCGCTGCGCGCGGCCCGCACGGAGCCACAGCGCCAGGCTCTGGCGCGGGTCCACCACCGTCCCGCTGCGCTCGAATCGCTCCATCATCGCGTCAAGGATGCAACGCCGCTCCCTCGGCGCGGCATTGCGCGGCCACGCAGCTTGCGGGCGAGAGCTTCAGGCACGCGTCGCGCGCTTCCTTTGCCTCCACCGCGAGCCCTTGCTGCATGCGCGTCTTCATCAGGTAGTAGCTGGCTTCCTGGGACCCGCAGGACGGGTCATCGGACACCGTCTGAAATTGCTCTGCGGCGTTTTCCCACTCCTCGCGGGCGAAGTAAACCCTCGCAAGCCGATAAGTTGCGACGCACATCTTCGGGGCGAACTGCTTCGCCTGGCGCAGCTCCTTGGCCGCGTCGACGTACTTCTGCTCGTGGAACAGCGCCCAGCCGAGGTCGGCTCGCGTGAGCGCCGGATCGGCCAGCCGCATCGGGTTCTCGAGTGCCTTGGTCAGGTACTGGACGGCGGGCGCGTAGTCCTCGAGCAGCGTGTGTGCGACGCCGCGATTCGACCACGCCTCGCCGTAGTCGCGCGAGATCTTGGTCGCGCGCTCGAAGTCCTGGTCGGCCTTCTCGAGCGCGGTCTCGAGATCCTTGGCCGTGCTCTCGCGATCGACGCCGGTCAGACAGTTCTCGATGTCCATCGTGCGCTGGGTGTCGACGGCGTGGACCATCGAGACCAGGCCGCGGACCACGAACGCTTCATCGTTCGCGGTGTTGTACGCGATGGCCTTGTTGCACTCGGTCTCGGCCGCCTCGAGCTCGTGCTTGCGCAGGAAGTCCTTCGCGAGGTCGAGCCGATCGTTGCTGCGCTTGACGTCCTGCTCGTCGTGCACGCCGCAGCCCCCCACAATGCAGCAAATGGCGAATAATCCGCGGGTGTTACGCCATGACACGCGCGCAACGTACCGCAGCGCTCTGACACCGGCAACGCCCGGGATCGTATAGAACCGCTTGCATGAGCGTCGCGCCCGGACCGATCGAGCCCACGAAGACCACGACCATCGCCGTGCGCGGAGGCGCGCTCTACGCCGAGACGTTCGCGCCCGACGGCGTGCCGGCGGGCGTCGCGCTCGTCACCCACGGCTACGCCGAGCACTGCGGCCGCTACCGCGAGGTCGCGCACGCGATCGTGAACGCGGGCTGGGCGGCGCTGACCTACGACGTGCGCGGCCACGGCCGCTCGGTCGGCCCGCGCGGCGCGATCGATCGCTTCGACACCTACCTCGACGATCTGCGCGCGGTGCATCCGGTCGCGCGCGCGCTCGCGCCGGGCGCGCCGCTCGCGCTCGTCGGCCACTCGCACGGCAGCCTCATCGTGCTCCGCGCGCTATGCGGCGATCGCCCACCCGAGGCCGCGTGCGCGATCGTCGCCTCGCCGTACCTCGCGCTGCGCATGGCGGTGCCTGGCTACAAGAAGCTGCTCGCGCGGGTCGCGAGCCGGCTCGCACCGAACCTCGCGCAGCCCAACCAGCTGCGGGTCGAGGACCTCACGACCGATCGCGGCAAGCAGGACGAACGTCGCGCCGACACGCAGTGCTTCGATATCGCGACCGCGCGCTGGTTCACCGAGGCGAACGCGGCGCAGGACCACGTCGAGCGCCACGCCGATCGGATCGCGGTACCCACCACCTGGCTCGTCGGCGGCGCGGATCCGATCTGCGACCCCGCGGCGAGTCGTCGCGTGGCATCGCACATGCCGAGTGCGGTCTATCACGACCTCGCCGGCATGAAGCACGAGGTCTTCAACGAGGTCGAACGTGCTCGGGTATTTGCCGATATGGTGACCGCGCTCGCGGCATGCGGCACGGCAAAGGCTGAAAGCGCCTGAGGTTGCGGGCAGGGAATTGGCGCGATCAGGGGGAGGTCCTATACTCGTATGCGGGTGGCGGGTCGGCGCGTTCCTTGATCACACGCAGCGCAGGAGACGTCATGTATCCGCGCGTAGCGTCCCGCGAGTCAGACGATGAAACTATTCGCATGCATGTGTAACCAGCCCAAGCGGCTCGCCGCCGCGCTCGCGCCCGTGCGCGCGGCGCTCGTCGCGGAGCCGCCGGTGAGTCGTTGGGGGCTTGGCTATTCGCAGAGCGGCGACGTGTTGCTCGTGCGCACGCCGAAGTCGAGCGACAAGCCCGTCGATCTCGCGGCGCCGCTGGTCGAGGTCTCGACGGATTGCGCGATCGGCCAGGCCGTGCGCGATGCCGGCGATCAGCCGACGTACGGCGGGACCGACAACACGCCGCCGTTTCGGTTCCGGCGCTGGATGTTCGCGCTGTCGGGCGCGCCCGAGCTCGACGCGATCGCGCCGAGGCTGTTCGAGCACGTACCCGAATATCTGCGCCGCAACGTCAAGGGCAAGCATCCCGCCGAGCTCGTGTTTCACGTGTTCCTCGCGATGCTGCACGACGAGGGCTCGGTCGACGACGCGAACGTGCCGGTGCAGGCCACGCGGCGCGCACTGGCCGCGACGATCAAGCTGGTCGCCGCCGAGCATGCGCGATCGAGCTCGGCCGCCGAGACGCCGCTGTCGATCGGCAGCCTCGCGGCGAGCAACGGTCGCTCGATGGTGCTGGCGCGCCTCGACGAGCCGCTGCGGCTGCGCCGGCTGTGGGTCACCGGCGAGCGTGGCGAGCGCGACGAGTCGTTCCGCGGCGTCCTGCTCGTGTCGGGCGGGGCCGGTGAGGCCAAAGACGGCTTCGAGGACGTGCCCGCGAACCGGGCGGTCCTGGTCACGCGCGATCTGCAGGTGCAGCTCGCTGACCTCAATCCATGATGCGCACTGAATCGCGTTAGAACCGAATTTCGATTCAGATTTAGCGGGGATCCGCGCCGACAACGCAGCGCGGCACCGAGATCGCTGCCAACTCGACGAATCTACAGCGGAGATTCGGCGATCAAATGCCACACGATTTCCGATTGACTCCGCGCGTCATCGTCGATACAGCAGCGCCATGACGAACGCTCAAGAACGCAAAGCGCAGGAGCGGCAGGCTCGTCGTCGCCGCATCCAGGAAGCGGCCCGGGCGGTGTTCGCGGAGCGCGGCTACGGCGGCGCGTCCATCGAGCTGATCGCGCGCGCCGCGCAGCTTTCGGTCGGCGCGATCTACCTGTACTTCCGTTCGAAGGAAGACCTGTACGTCTCGCTCGTCGAGGACGCGCTGACGGTGTTCGACGTCGAGATGACGCAGGTCCGCGAGCACTCGCCGGTCGCATCGCGCCTGCACGACACCTGGGCGATCCTCGTGCGCTGGGCGCAAGCCGACGCGGAGGGCCCGCGCATCCTGCGCTTGCTCGCGCAGCCGGCGATTCGCCCGCAGCTGTCCGACGAGGTCGTCGCGGCGGTGTCGTCGGGCGTCGGCCGCATCCAGGACCACATCGGCGCGTGCGTCGCCGACGGCATCCACGCCGGCGTGTACCGGCAGGTCAACGCGCGCGAGATCGCGGACCTCGCGTGGTCGGTCTTGCTCGGCAGCCTCGACGCCGCCGAGATGGCCGGAAATCTCTCGATGCCGGCGGACGCGCTGGCGATGCGCACCGATCGCGCGCTCGCGCTGATCGAAACCGCGCTGCTGCCGCCCGTCGCGGCGACGCTGCGCGCGGTGGCCTAGAACTTTCGGCCCAGGCGGAGTCCGGCGACCACGTAGTAGCTGCGGTACGCGCCCGCGTTGACCGCAACCGGCGTGGGCTGCGTGCGCAGCGCCTGGAGCTGGTCGACCGCGGCATCCGCCGGCGAGACGTCGACGGCGGCGAGGTGTGCGTAGCCGAGTGCGGCGCCGACCTGCCAGCCGGCCTCTTCGTAGCCGCCGCCGAGCCCGACGAGCCACTTCGGCGCGTCGACGGTGAGCACCGAGACGTCGGCGGTCGGCGCCGCCGCGGTCTCGTACGCGACGCCGGCGCCGAGCTGCACCGCGCCGAGCCGCACGTCGCCGCCGAGCGAGGGCGAGAACGACGTGCGATACGAGCGCGCGAGCTTCATCGGCTCGAGCGCGAAGCTGCCGATCGAGATCTTGTCGGGCGAGAGCTCGATCGCGTCGTGCAGCGACCACAGCTCGACGTCGACCGCGGCCTCGACGCGCACGCCGCGCGCGGGATGCAGCTCGATGCCGGCACGCGCGGCCGGCGGCAGCCAGAACGTCGCGCTCGCGCTCGAGCCGACCTGCTTCGCGCCGGCGAACTGCGGCGAGGTCGGCAGCCGCGCCGTGAGCGTGCCGCCCTGCGAGACGTACGCCGGCGCTTGCAGCGTCGCGCCGACGGTCGCGAGCGTGCCGAGGTCGTACTGTGCGCCGACCGAGCCGCTCGGCGACACGAACGCGGTCTCGCTCTGGTGCAGCGGCAGATCGAAGCTCGCATCGCTCGCCGCGCACGTCTGCTGCGGCGGGCACGCCGACGCGACGACCTGCAGCTCGAGCGTGGTCACGCGATCCTGCACCGTCGCGCCGACGCGCAAGCCCGGCGCGACGACGTACGCCGCGCCGACCGAGACGATCGCGAACGAGCTGCCGTCGAGCGACACCGACGCGTAGCGTTCGGGCCCGGTGACATCGTAGCGGTGCAGGCCGGCGTACTGGCCGGCGAGCCCGGCCGCGACCACCAGCCGATCGCCGATGCCGAGCGACGCCGCCACCGTCGGGATGCCGACCGCACCCGGCTGCTGGTTCGCGATCGCGGCGAGCGCACCGGGCGGCGTGTAATCGACCGGCTGGTACACGTACGCGATGTCGAACAGCAACGCACGCCGGTTGTTGCCGGCGTCGTGTGCGAGGCCGGCGGGATCGAGCCACAGCGCGTCGGGATCGTCGGCGCCTGCGACCAGCGCGCCGGCGCGCTCGAGCGAGTGCACGCCTTGCACGGGCAGGAACATTCCGCCCGCATGCGCGGTCGCCGAAATCACGAGCACGGCAACCGCGAGACGAGCGAACATCGCCGACGATGGTAGGGTGAAACCGTGAGGATCTGCGCGGCATGCACGCGATCCAGCGAAGAATCGGCGCGGTTCTGCCCGCATTGCGGGGCGGAGCAACCCGATGACGCGCGATCGTCGCGCGACCCGGTCGCCGGCAAATCGGGTGCGGGGCTCGTTGGCTACACGATCAACGATCAGTTCGTGATCGACGCGGTGATCGGCGGCGGCTCGTTCGGCTCGGTGTACCGCGGCCGCCAGCTCGGGCTCGATCGCGCGGTCGCGATCAAGGTGCCGACGCACGAGATCGCGGCCGATCCGGTGATGGCGAAGCGGTTCGCGCGCGAGGCGCGGGCCGCGGCGCGCGTCCGGCACCCCGGCGTCGTCGCGATCTACGCGGTCGGCGAGCTCGCCGACGGCCGGCCATACCTCGCGATGGAGCTCGTCGCCGGCGAACCACTCGACAAGATCGTCGCGGCTGGACCGATCCCGGCGCTGCGCGCGCTCGGCATCGTCCGCGCGGTCGCGAGCGCGCTCGGCGAGACCCACGCCGCCGGCGTCGTGCATCGCGACTTGAAGCCGTCGAACATCATCTGGCGCGTCGATCGCAACGGCGACGATCTGATCACGCTCGTCGATTTCGGCATCGCCGTCGCGAAGCTCGGCAACGCCGAGGCGACGCGGCTCACGCAGGGCGGCCTGATCGGCACGCCGCACTACATGTCGCCCGAGCAGGCGCACGGCGACGACGTCGACGCACGCGCGGATCTCTACGCGCTCGGCTGCGTCCTGTTCGAGCTGGTCACCGCGACCACGCTGTTCGAAGGCTCGGCGTTCGAGGTGCTGCTCGCGCACGGCAGCCGGCCCGCGCCGGTGCCGAGCGAGCGCAACCCCGACGTGCCCGAGGCGATCGATCGGCTGTGCGCCGCGCTGCTCGCGAAGGAGCCGGCCGCGCGCCCAGCCGACGCGGACGCGCTGGTCGGGCTCGTCGATCAAACCACGCGCGAGCTCGAGGCGCCGGTGTCCCCTGCCCGCTCGGCCGCTCGCTCGCGCGCCGCGAAGCCGACCGGCGAGACTCGCCGCGAGCTGCCAGCGGGCGCTCCACCGCGCCGCCGCGGCGTGCCGCGCTGGATCGTCGCACCGCTCGCCACGCTCGCGCTCGGATCGGCCGCTTACGCCGCGTACGTGATCGGCCGCGATCACGCCGGCGCGACCGGCGCCGACGCGGCGCGCGAGGAGCCCAGCGATCAGCCCAACGGGCCGATCCACGCCGGCTCGGGCCGCCGCGAGGTGTTCCAGGACGACGGCGAGCTGGTCCTGCGCGCGCTCGTGCCCGATCCGATCGCGTCGGGCGCCGAGATTCGCCCGCACCTCGAGATCCGCAACAAGCTCGGCCAGCCGATCGTCGCGCCGGAGATCGTCGTCACGGTCGCCGACGCGCACGGCGCGAAGGGCCTCACCGCCAAGCCGCATGGCAGCGACTCCGGCCACTACGACTTTCACTACACGTTCCCCGCGCCCGGCCACTACACCGTGCGCGTGTTCCCGCCGTCGGTGGACAGCGCGTTCGAGATCCCGGTCGACGTCCAGTAGCGATGGCGAGCGACGGCTACTGGAAGAAGACCGGCTTGCCCTGCTTCGCGGCGTCGGCGACTTGCTTGCTGGTCTCGGACCACGGCGCGCTTGGCTTGGCCGTCAGCTTCGTGCCGGGCTTGCCGACGTCGAGCGTCACCGCGGTCACCGGCGTGCCGGTGTCGCGGTTGTACCAGGCCCACGCGAGGCGCTGCACCGACGCCATCTCGACCTTGCAGCCACACGCCGCGATCGCTTTGGGCAGGTCGCCGGTGAGGATCGCGTCCTTCGCGGCGGCGTCGGCGGCGTTGCCGACCTTCGACAGCACGTCGCTCGTAACCTTCGGGCAGCCCGCGAACACCTTGTCGACCAGCGTGGGCTTGCCTTCCTCGGGGAGCGGCCGCAGCTTCGCCGACGGGTCGAATTTCTCGAGCGCGTCGAGCTCGGTGTCGATCGCCGAGCTCGGCGGCGGAGTCAGGCCGCTCGGTGCGCCGGCCTCGAACGCGAACGAGATCGGGCCATGCACGGCCGCGGCGATCGCGGTCACGGTCGGCGCGGTCAGCGACCACGGCGTCTTGTCGTCGATCACGAGCACGACGCCGGGTGTCTTCGCGGCACCCGACGCGACGGCATCGGCGATCAGCTTCGCCAGCGCGGCCGGTTTGGCCGTCGCCGGCTCGCCGAGCAGCTTGCCTTCAAGCTCCACGGCGGTGGGCGTCAGCGTGATGATGGGCAGCTCGGGCAGCGTGCCCGGCGCCGCGCCGTCGAGCTTGGCGAGATGGGCCCTGCTGCTGGTGAACGGCAGCGGGCCCGCGGCCGCGAGCGCCGCGAGCCAGTCGCCCAGCTCGTGCGTCCGAGCGACGCACGCCTGATCCGTCGCGGCCGGCGCAGGTTGCTGCGGCGGTGGCGGCGGCGGCGGCTCGTGCTGCTTCTTGCCCGCACATCCCACCACCGCGACCACCAGCACGATGCGCTTCACTGCTATTTTTTCTTCGCGCTGTCGTCGGCGTCGTCGTCGCCCTTCGCGTCGTCGTCGGAGAAGTTGACCTTGCCGGTCATCTTCTCGCCTTCGCCGAGGATCTTGATGCGCGCCGACGCGAGCACCTTGCCCTTGCTCTCGAGCGTGACGAGCAGCTCCTTGTTGACGCCGAACATCTGCTTGTCGAGGTGCGCCTTCGTGATCAGCGTCTTCTGACCGCGCGTATCGGTGAACTGATCGTCGGTCGCGATCAGCTGCTGGCCGCGCCCGTTCGACACGTCGTAGTACTTCACCGAGTACTCGAGGTCGTTGAGCGGCGACTTCAAGAACGCGGCCATCCAGACCGTCCACGTGTGATCGGTCTTGTCCTCGTAGAAGTTCGAGACCTTCAGCTTGCGCATCGCGCTGATGTACGCGTCGGGGCTCTTGGCCGAGGCCGGCGGGCGCTTCACCATCGTGATGATCTGGCCGGCGAACACCCTGTTCGGATCTTGTGCCGCGGCAGGTTGCGCGGCGAGCACGAGACAGGTGAGGACGGCAACGGCGGAAACCAACGCGCGTCGAGGGCTCATCGCGACGACGATACACCAATCAGGTTTCGAGCAAAGTGCGAATCGCGTCGAGCCCGTTGCGATCGGGAGCATCGGGACCGTCGATGCGCGCGGCGATCTCCACGGCGCGCCGCGCCAGTGCGCGATAGAGCTCGGCGACGTCGGGCATCGCGCGTAACGCTTCGAGATGGCGCTGGATCGTCACCGCGTCGCCGCGCCGCACCGGACCGGTGAGGCCGTCGGTCGTGCCCTTCGTGCTCACGTTGCGCAGCGCGCCTTCGGCGAGCGGCAGCAGCGCTTGCACGGATTGCGCAGCGGGCACGCCGGCGGCGGCGAGCACCTGCGCCGCCGCGTCGAGCGCCGCGACCAGGTAGTTCGATGCGAGCGCCGCGGCGCAGTGATACGCGCCCATCTGCGTGCTCGCGAGCGGCAGCACGTGGCCCTTCAGCGCGGCGACGAGCTTCTCGGCCGCGCGCCGGCCGGCCTCGTTGCCCTCGACGCCGAACACCGTGCCTTCGAGGTGGCGCATCGCGACGCGCGCGTCGGCGATCGCCGATAGCGGATGCAGCGTGCCGATGCCGCCGACCTGGTCCGCGACGCCGCCGAGCAACTCCTCGGCGCTCGCCGCGCCGGCGCAGTGCAGCAGCACGTGACGCTTGTTGACGAGGCCCGTGCCGACGAGCATCGACGCGACGTCGTGCACCGCACCGTCGCGCACCGCGAGCACGACGACCTCGGCCTCGAGCAGCACGTCGGGCGGCGCCGACGAGAACGCCGCGACGCCCGAGGCCGAGCCGGCCGCACGCGCCGGCTGCGCGCGCCGCGCCCACAGGCCGAGCACCGGCACGCCCCCGAGCCGCAGCGCACCGGCGAGCGCGGTCGCGACCGGCCCGGCGCCGACGACGAACGTGGTGGGGTTACGCGCGGTCATACAGGCCGTGGCCGGCGATATAGCTCAGGACCGCGCGCGGTACTAGCGCGGAGACCGCGGGGTCGCGCGCTGCGAGCAGCTCGCGCACGCGCGTCGACGACACGTCGATCGCCACGCCGGTTCCGCCGGGACGACCGGGCCGCGACACGACGATCGGCGGCGCGCGCCGCGCGATCTCGTCCCAGCGGTGCCACTGCGCCGTCTCGCCGAGGATGTCGCTGCCGACGACGAGCCGAAACTGCACGCCCGGCCGCTCGAGATGCTCGATCAGATCGAGCGTGCGGCTCGCGACGAAGTCCGGGTTCGCCGCGAGCTCCTGCTCGGCGCGGCTGACGCGGACGCGCGCGCCGAGCGGCGCGGCGGCGAGCTCGCACATGGCGACGCGCTGGTCGTACGCGGCGAGCTCCTTGCCGAACGCATGCGCGAACGTCGGCACGAGCCACAGCTCGTCGATCGGCTGCGTCTCGAGCACGTAGAGCGCGACGAGCTGGTGCGCGACGTGCGGCGGATTGAAGCTGCCGCCGAACAGCGCCACGGTCGTCATTCGTAGAGAAGATACCCCGCCCGCTCGTCGAGGAACGCGCCTTCGTCGCGCGGCCAACGCGCGCACAGCTCGTCGAGCGAGGCGCCGGCCGCGAGGCCCTCGCGCAGCCACGTGCCGCCCGCGAGCAGGTCGATCGCGGGAATCGCGTCGACGAATTCGTACGCCTTCTCGCGCCACGCGACCGGCGCCTGCAGCTGGCACGCACGCAGGAACGCGACGCCGGTGCGCAGCGACCGAAACTGTTCGGGGTTAGTCACGTGGAGCTGCACGCCGCCGCATGCGGTGCGCGCGTGCTTCTGGAACGTCGGCGTGTACACGACCGGCCGGAACCGCACGCCCGGCAGCTCCATCGCCGCGAGGTCCGCGGCGAGCCGCGCGCCGTCGAGGTGCGGCGCGCCCGACAGCTCGAACGGACGCGTCGTGCCGCGTCCCTCCGACAGCTCGGTCCCTTCGACGAGACACATCCCGGGATACACGAGCGCGGTGTCGACCGTCGGCATGTTCGGCGACGGCATCACCCAGGGCAGCCCGGTGTGCTCGAACCACATGTCGCGCCGCCAGCCGCGCATCGCGATCACCGCGAGCTCGCCGTCGAGCTTCTCGACCGCGTGCCGCCAGCGCGCGATCTCGCCCGCGGTCATGCCGTGCCGCGTCGCGCACGACACCAGGCCGACGAACGAGTCGAAGCCGGGCGCGATCGCCGGCCCCTCGACGTGCACGCCGCCGATCGGGTTGGGCCGATCGAGCACGACGAACGGCTTGCCGGCCGCCGCGCACGCGCGCATCGCGAGCACCATCGTCCACACGAACGTGTAGTAGCGGCTGCCGATGTCCTGGATGTCGAACACCATCACGTCGATCGCGTCGAGCATGTCGCGCGTCGGCGCGAGCGATTCCGCCGTGTGCCCGTACAGCGAGCACACCGGCAGCCCGCTCGCCGCATCGCGCGACCCATCGACCCCGATCATGTCCTGCGCATCGCCGCGCACGCCGTGCTCGGGCCCGAACAGAGCCACCAGCTGGAGCTTGTCACGCAACAGATCGATCGCGTGCCGCAGCTCGGCATCCACCGAGGTCGCATTGCAGACGAGGCCCAGGCGCTTGCCGGCGAGCCCCGAGGCGCCTTCGGCGATCAGGCGGGCCAACCCGGTCTGGACCGTCATGACAAGGCTTTGGGCTTCGGGCTTTGGACTTTGGCCAGAGGCCGGATCCTGATCGGGCCAAAGCCCAAGGCCCAGAGCCCAAAGCCCATCATGCGAAGATCGGCACCGGCTTCAGCGTGACCTTCCCGTCCTTGGTCACGACGCGGAACCGCACCGTGCGGCACTGGAACTGCGCCTTGAGCTTGCCCTCGTTGACCTTGAGCTTCGCGATGAAGTTCTCGAACGAGACGTCGTCGGGCGAGCCGACCGCCTTGCGCTGCGCGACGTACTCGGTGAACACGCGCTTGTAGTAGTCGGGCTCCGACTCCTGCGCGAGCTGGGCGAGCTCGGGATCGGGCTGCGGCTTCTGGCCCTCTTCGCTCTCCTCGAACTCGACGCGACCCGGGATGATCGGGTTGCCGTCCTCGTCGAACTCCTCTTCGCCCGGCTCGGGGCGCCCGAGCAGGCGCGCGAGCATCACGTTGAGCCCGTTCGCGAGGCCGTCGAGCTCGGGCCCGACCGGCCGGAACGTGCGATCGACGTTGCCGTTGATGATGTCGGTGACGCCCTGCTCGATCCCGTCGACCTGCGCGATCAACCGGCGGTGCGACAGGTACAGGCCGAGCAGCGCGATCGCGAGCGCGCCGAACCCGACGAGGACGATGAGCAGCTTGATCGTGCCGCCCATGTTCGTCGTGTCGGTGATCGGCGAGAGCACCATCGCGCCCGCGGTCGCCTTCGGGTAGTCCTTGGGCATCTTCTTGGGGTTCGTCGTCGAGCGCGGCATCGCCGTGGCCGCCGCGAAGTAGTCGACGCCGTCGATGTCCACCTTCTGCTGGCCGCTGTCGAACGTGACCTTGCCCGACTTCACGAGCTCGCCGACCGCCTTGCTCTTCGACGTGTCTTCCTCGGTCGACGCGCCCTTCGTGAAGCTCGTGGCCGCGACGGTCGGACCGTCGAAGTACGCGAGCTCGGTGCCGAGCAGCCGCTTGTCGCGCTGCGCCGCCTGCGAGGTCTGCGAGTACGCGACCACGACCGCGCCGATGATCACGACGCCGTCGGGATCGTTCGCCGGCACCTGCGCGTCGGGATCGATCACCGGCGCGACGCCGATCTTCATCAGCGCGCCCTTGTACGACCACAGATCGCTGATGATCACGCGGTTGTTGCCGAGCACGACGTTGAGCGCGGGGATGATCGTGTCGGTGCCCTTGTCGCCGGCCTTCCACTCCTTGGGATAGATGGTCGGCACGTCGCTCTCGGCGACGATGTTGCCGGTGCCGTCGACCAGCGCGATCAGATCCGGCTTGGGATCGTCGTCCTTCTCGGTCGACGTGAACTTCGTGAAGCCGAGCCGCGCCTGGTTGGTCGCCTCGTTCGCGGTCTGCGCCTTCAGCGCGGCGACGAAGCTGCGATCGGCGCCGAGTCGCTCGGCCTTGTTCTCGACGTCGATCGCCTCGAGCTGACCGAGCTGGTGCGCGACCTGGTAGGAACGGCGGAGCTGGGCCTCCGCGTCATCGCGAACCTTCTTGTCGATGCTGGACGACGTGACGAAGTACGCGACCGCCGTCAGCGCGACGATGACGAATGCGACGACAGCTGCGATGATCGTGCGGGACATGAGGATCCCTCCGGCGGCGATTATTCGTGTGCGATCGCGGGGATGTCAATCGCGCCGGGCCTGAGCCTGGACGAAGTCGCAGATCGCGTTGCCCGCGGTCTTCTTGGCCTCGGCCGACGCCGCACCGGTCAGCTCGAACGTCTGGAACACACACACCGCGCTCGCCACGCCCTCGTCCATCGCCGCCGCGAGCTTGCCGCGATCCGCGGTGACCAGCAGCGACCGCGGCGACGCCGCGTTGACCGAGCTCAAGAGCTTCTCGCAGTCCGGCGGCGGTGCCAGCGTCGTGTAGTACCTGGCATCGCACAGCTGGGAGTGCGGCACGAGGACGATCACGTCGACCGGCCGCTCGACCGCAACGCCTGGTACCTTGTCGGCGAGCTGCGCCGCGAACTTCACCAGCGACGCGTCGTACGCCTGCTTGCCCTCGTCGGCGGTCGCGTCGGCTCCGGCGATGATCTTCAGCGTGGCCGGATTGGCCTTGGCATGGACCGGCGTCGCGGTGCCCGACGCATGCATCACGTAGGCGGCGGTGCCACCACCGGCGACGAGCAGCGCCGCGACCAGCCACGGCCAGCGCGCCCGCCGCGGGCGAGCCGCCGGTTCGGGCTTGCCGGGCTCGAGCTGGTCGGCGAGCTCGGCCGCGACCGACGCCCGGCGCGGCAGCGGCGTCGCGACCGGCGCCTTGCCCGACGGCATCTCGCCGAGCAGCTCGCGCTGCAGGCGCTGGGTCTCGACCAGCCCGACATCGCCCGCGCGCAGCGCGATCTCGAGGATCTTGCGCAGGTCGCGCGCGTTCTCGAACCGATCGTCGGCGCGCTTCGACAGGCTGCGCATCAACGCGTCCTCGATCTCGGGCGGCACGTCGATGCCATGCGCGCTCGGCCGCTTCGGCACCTCCGACAGGTGCTTCGTCATGATCTCGAAGTGCGTCTGGCCGTCGAATGGCGTGTCGCCGACGAGCGATTCGTACAGCGACGCGCCGAGCGAGTAGATGTCGGTGCGCAGATCGACCTCCTGCCCGCGCACCTGCTCGGGCGACATGTAGCGCACCGTGCCCATCGTCTGGCCGGTC
This sequence comes from Kofleriaceae bacterium, assembly GCA_036490935.1. GTDB lineage: Bacteria > Myxococcota_A > Polyangia > Haliangiales > Haliangiaceae > JABFXX01. The sequence continues at coordinate 35,434 of DASXCY010000073.1, forward strand.
GCGGTGAGCCGCGTCGACGTCGTCATCTTCGCGATGCCGAAGTCCATCACCGTGGCGAGCCCGTCGTGCGCGCGCACCAGCACGTTGGACGGCTTCATGTCGCGATGGACCACGCCGCGGCCATGCGCGTACTCGAGCGCCCTCAGCACGTCGACCGCGATCCGGCACGACGCGCGCCAGTCGAGCCGAGTCTTCTCGACCACGAGCCGCTCCCACGTGCGGCCGTCGACGAACTGCATCGCGAGCACGAAGCTGCTGTTCTCCTGCCCGAAGTTGTAGAGGTGGACGATGTTGGGGTGATCGAGCGCGGCGAGCGCCTTCGCCTCGTCGAGGAACCGCCCCTTGACCTGGCTATGCGCGGCGAGCTCCGGCGGCAAGATCTTCAGCGCCACCTCTTGCTCGGTCAGCTTGTGGCGCGCCTTGAACACGACGCTCATGCCGCCCTGCCCGATCACGTCGACCAGCTCGTACTGGCCGAGCACGAGCTGGCCGATCATGCGATGCGCGCCGCTCGCCGCGAGCGCGGCACCGCACGACGCGCACTTGACGTCGATGTCGAGCACGTCGCTGCCGCAGCTCCCGCACTTCATGCCGCGACTCGCTTGTCCCAGCCCGGCACGCGCGCGAGCAGCCGCGCGAGCTCGTCGACGAGGATCGCCGGGTACTCGACCGGCGTGTAGTGCGTGCCGCCCGCGATCACGACGAGTCGCGAGCCGCGGATCGTGCGGTGCATGTGCTCGGCGGTCGCCGGCGGTGTCATCAGGTCGCGATCGCCGACCGCGATCGCGACGGGCACGTCGATCGTCGCGAGCACGTCCTCGGCGTCGTGCTCGTCGAGCCGGAGCAGCATGTCGCTGTAGATCCGCCAGTCGACGCCGACGAAGCTCGCCGCGACCGCGCGAAACACGTCGAGATCGATCGTCTCCGACACCAGCCCGACGCGCTTCATCGCCGCGATCAACGCCTGGCTGCCCGCCAGCCGCTGCGTCGCGCGGCCGACGAGCGCGGCCTGCGCGCGCACGAGCCGGAGCAGCATCGGGATGGTCTGGCCGATGAGGCGGCTGCCCAGCACCGTCGAGAACGTGCGGCCGTACGTGCCGTCGACCAGGAACATGCCGCGCACGCGGCCGCGGTGGCGGCGGAACGTCTCGATCGCGACCTGGACGCCCATCGACCAGCCAACGATCACGACCTCGGTGACGCCCTCGTGGTCGAGGATCGCGATCAGATCGGACACGTGGTCGGCCATGCCGATCGCGTGCGGATCGGCCGGCGCGTCCGACGTGAACAGCCCGCGGTAGTCCCAGCAGATCGTGCGGTAGCCGACCGCGAGCGCGTCGTAGAAGTACTTCCACGTCACGTGCGTGCCGCCGAGCCCGTTCGCGAGCACGACGCACGGGCCTTCTCCATGCACCTGGTACCCGATGCGAGTGCCGTCGCGCGCCACGACATGGCGCTGCTGCACGAAGACCATGCGCGGTGATGGTAGCCGAAAACGACGACGCCCGCGCCATGGGGGCGCGGGCGTCCACGAGCCGTGGCTCGTTAGAAGTAGTAGACCGCCGCGAGCCGCGCGCGCGTGTAGTCCTCGCTGTTGCCGCTGTCGCTGGTCGGGGGCGTCACGCCCTTCTCGATCGCGCCGGTCGGCATTGCCGTCGGCGAGTCGTTCGAGACCGACGACCGCGAGCCCGCACGCACGTCGAACGTCAGATGAAGGTGCGGCGTGAGCGCGACGCGCAGGCCGGCGCCGATCTCGCCGTAGTCCTGGGTCGTGTTGTACGTGCCGCCGACGTCGGCCTGATTCACGCCCAGACCGGCGAGCACGTAGGGCGCGACCGAGTTGCGCGCGCCGATCTCGTAGATGAGCGAGCCGCCGAGCCGGCGATCCTGGCGCACGTCGCTCACGTTGTTGACCTCGTACGAGGTCTTGCCGAGCTCGCCTTCGACGAGCAGGCCGTCGGTCAGCCGGAACCGCGCGAGCAGACCGAAGTCAGTCTCGTTCGTGTTGTTCGCCGTGTTGACGTCGCTGCTGACCGCGCCGCCGAACGCGCCGATGCCGAAGCGCGGCAGCGGCGGAGGCGGAGGAATGTACGCGGCCGCGACGCCGGGTCCACCGTACGCGCTCGCGTTCGGCTCGACCGGATAGTAGTTCGAGCCGTAATACGACGGCACGTACTCCGAGCCGTAGTACGAGTAGGTCGGGTACCACGGATAGTAGCCGCCGACCCAGATGTGACCGCGGCCATAGTAGCCACCGCGATAACCGCCGTAGCCGCGATATCCGCGATAGCCACCGTAGCGCGGAGCGAACCGCACGCCGCCGCCACCACGGAAGCTGCCGTGGAAACCTCCGCTGACGTGGAAGCCTCCGCCGCCGCCGTGGAAGCCGCCGCCGAAGTGGCCGCCGGCATCGGCGGTACCGATCAGCGAAACCATTCCGAGTGCACCGACGAGAATTGAGAGGCGACGAATCACGTGGGTTCCCTTTCTACTCTTGGGACGCTCGAACAGGTCCACTGGTTTATTCTGCACTCGTCGGGCCAGCTAGGCCAAGCACCGATGCACTGGGGAAACGTGCACCATTCTGCCGGCTTACGACCCGAAACGAGATCTTCACGCAGGCCTCGGTGTGACCGGTTTTTCACGACTTCGCCAACTGTGGCGACGAAACGACATGCCGAATGCAACCCGGCCAAGCCTCGGGCATCCTTGACACTTGCGACGACCGATTCATACAGTGCCTCCCTGGAGGAAACGTTGAGCGACGCAAAGAAGACGGGTAGTCGAGACATCAGCGAGCTCAAGCAGCGCCTTGGCTTGAAGAAAGGCGCCGCCGCTGCGCCGACCTCCTCGTCCGCCCGCGCCAATGGCGCTCCGTCCGGAGGGGTCGTTCCGCCCCCCGGTTTGAATTTGCCGCCTCCGCCCGGATTGGCTCCCTCGGCGCCGCAGCAGCCGGTGATGCCGAGCGCCACCGACGATCCGTTCGGCGCGATGAACGCGATGGCCGCGGTCGCGAACGTGCAGCGCGCGCCCGAGATGGTGATCGTGCACGACGGCACACCCGTCGAGCACGTCGGCCAGTCGTCGGGCTCGGCGACGATCATCAAGATCGCGATCCCCGCGCTGATCGCGCTCATCATCGGTGTCGCGATCGGCAAGATCGGCACCGGCGCGAGCAACTACAACGGCGGCCTCCAGGGCGCGAAGGCGATCCTCGGCGACAAGCAGACCGCATCGACCGTCGCGTACCTGAAGAAGGCGCTATCGGATCTCGACACGCTGCTCGACCAGGCGAAGACCAACCACAGCTTCCGGCCCGATCTCGAGGTCGACAAGCAGCTCAAGGAGCTCGCGGCCAAGCTCGAGGTCAAGACCGAGATGGATCGCGTGCTGCACCAGGCCGAGCACCAGATCACCGACCCCGAGGCGGTGAGCCAGCTGCTCGGGTTCTACGCCGGCGTCGCCGAGGTGAAGGACATGCTCGACCAGCACAACAAGGCGGCGGTCGGCGACGACCTGTCGCTGAAGAAGGGCAAGGAAGCCGAGGGCGCCGCGACCGTGCAGGACGGCGTGCTCGCCGGCCAGATCAAGTACGGCATCGTCGTGCAGGCGCCGACCGATACGGACAAGGTCGACTTCGGCGCGAAGCTCGTCGAGCTCGCCGGCGTGTACTGCGGCACGTCGACCAATCCGGTCGCGAAGTGCGGCGAAGGCGAGGCGCCGAGCGCGTTCGCGTATCGCAACGATCCCGGCCAATCACCGCCCATCAAGGGCGATCTCGCGACGAGCGGCAGCGACAGCGTGCCGTCGAAGAAGCTGCTGCTGATCCTGCCGAACGGCATCCGCGACGCGCTCGTCAAGGGCACGGACCCGACGGTGAGCGAGGTGTTCTACACGCGCCGCCTCAAGACGATCTACGAGCGCGTCCACGGCAAGGCCGGCCCGGACGGCAAGGCGCAGGGCGGACTCCTCGACGACGGCAACAAGCTCGAGACTCATCTCCAGACCGAGGCCGCAAAGGGCTCGCGGTTCTCGTTCTTCATGTAATGCTTCCGCTGGGAGGACGTATGCGCATCCGATCCACTCTCGTGCTGTGTGCGGCCCTCGGCCTCGGCACGCCCGCGGCGCTCGCCGGCGGCGGCAAAGGCAAGACGACGACCAAGACGACGGCGACGCCGGCGAAGAAGAAGCCGGTGGTCGTCACCGCCGAGCACAAGAAGGCGCTCGCCGAGCTCTACGGCGGCTTCAAGTTCGGCATGAGCAAGGACGAGGTGCTCGGCGTGCTGCAGAAGCAGATCGACGAGCGCTACGAGGACAAGATCAAGGACACGACCGACATCTCGCAGCAGGATCGCCTGCGCCGCGACAAGAAGGCGGAGCTCGGCCGCGTCTCCGGCACGTACGTGTCGTTCGACACCGAGACCAAGACCGGCTGGGACGTCTCGATCATCGAGAACGAGTTCGCGCACGGCACCAACGAGGCGCTGATGGAGCGCTGGGAGAACCAGGGCGGCAAGAACCAGCGCCGGTTCTTCTTCTTCTATCAGGGCCGGCTGTGGAAGATGTTCATCTCGCTCGACGTCTCGATCCTGCCCGCCGACAAGAAGAACTTCGACACGTTCCGCGACGTGATGGAGAAGCAGTACGGCGGCGGCGATGTCGACACCGGGCTCATCCAGTGGAACGCCGGCGACTTCGACGTCCGCGCGATCGATCGCTTGAAGGACTACGACGCGCTCGGCCTCGCCATCGAGGATGCGCACACGCGCACCGAGCTCGAAGGACTGCGCGCCCAGCACGCGCCCAAACCGCACGAGACCTCGTCGGTGATCAAGGCCGTCATCGATCCCGACAACAAGGATCATCCCGGCGTGAAGGCGAACGACGGTGCGGTCGACGCCGTGATCAAGGCCCAGGGCGGCGCCAAGTAGCCGCGGACTACTCGAGCGTGCCTTCGAGGCCGACCGTGAGCGCCGCCGTCATCAGCGAGCTCGCGTCGTCATCGAGCGGCAGCACGAGCGCCGCGTAGGGCTGGACCGTGCCGGTGTAGAGGCGCATCGAGACCGCCGCCGCGTTGATCCAGCTCGAGCCGCTCGTGTTGCCGTTGTCGCCGGTGTCATAGAGGTTCACGACCTCGCCCATGATGTCGAGTCCGCCGCCGAGATCGGCGCCGACGCCGGCGTTCAGGTGCACGACGGCATCGACGTTGGCGTTGCCGTCTGCCGACTTGTTGGCGTCGAGGCCGAGATCGGCGCGCACGAACAGCTTGCCCGAGCGCGCGAGCAGCGAGCCGCTGAACCGGCCCGAGAGTCCTCCGGGCACGGCCAGGTAGTAATCGTTCAGGCGCGTGAACGCGGCGGCGAGGTTCGCGGTCTCGGCGTCGCTGCCGGTCGAGCCGCTCGGTAGCGTGATGCCGGCTCGCAGCACGATCGCGAGATCGGGGTTCGCCACGTGCGGCACGTAGAGGCCGCCGAGCTCGAGGTCGCCGAGTCCGGTGCCCGATTGGGTCATGCCCATGTCGCTCTCTCGGACGTAGCCGACGGGAAGCTGCGCATACGCGCCGAAGCCACTCGCCGGATCGACGTACTGGCCGTGCAGCTCGGCGCGCAGCGCGGTGACGCTTCCGGTGGTGTGATTCGGGAACAGGTACGATAGCTCGCCGCCGAACTTCGAGCTCGCGTCGAAGCGATCCAACGTCACGAAGCCGGGATCGTGGCCGGCGTCGCTCGGGGGCGGCGGACTGACCTGAGCGAGCGCGGTCGCGGGCGCGAGGGCGAGCAAGATGGTGAGGGCACGCGTCATGGGCCCATCCTCGCGGCGAACACGCCGCGGGGCAACAAGCCGCACCATCCTGCCGTCAATTTCCGATCGATGTGGGCGATGCGTTCTGCGAGACCGACACCGATGCGCCGGTGAGCGCATCCGCGGTCACCGCGATGTCGCGCTCGTCGCTCGACACCGAGCCGTGACAGCCGCCGCACACCGCGTCGAACAGCGGCTGCTGCACGCCCATCGCGATGTTCTCGCCGGGCCCGAGCTGATGCTCCTCGCGCATCGTCACGACCGGCGTGCCGTCGGATTTTTCCAGCTCGAGCACGATGCCGGTCTCCGCCGGCAACTGCACGCGCACCGAGCCGTCGGCCGCGAGCTTCGCGGTGCCGAGCAGCATGCGCTGCTGGTAGATGCCGTCGAGGTTCGCCGTGCAGCCCGTGGCCGGGCACATGCCCTCCGAGTACACCGCGAGCTGCGTCGCGACGCGGAAGTCGTCGACCGGCCGGCCGCGCCGCAGGTTGCCGGTGAGCACGGTGAACACCATCGGCGCGTCGGGCATGTAGAGCACCGCGTGCGAGGTGTCGGTGTGGCCGTCGGTGCAGGTCTGACTCATCGCCGAGCAGCCGCCGAACACGAGCTGGCGCCGGTTCAAGTACAGCTGCCGCGGCTGCGCGGCCACGGTGAGCTGCGCCCACGGGTTCTTGTACGCGAGCACGGCATCGACCGCGGCTTTGCCCGGGATCGAGATCAGCGTCGTCTGGACGTTCGACGTCGGATCGACCGCGACGATCTGCCAGGCGAGCGAATTGAGGTTCGGCGCGTACGACGCCATGATCTGGCCGTCGGGCAGCATGAACGGTGCGCGATAACCGGTCGACGCGCTCGCCGTGCCGCTCGCGTTCGAGTCGCCGATGAAGCGCACCGACTTCAGATACCCCGGATCGTTACGTCCGAGCTCGAACGGCCCGATGCTGCGATTGAAGATCGCGAGCGTGCCCGCGCCGCCCTTGGTGACCGGCGCGCCGGTCGTCGGATCTACGTCGTAGAGGATCAGCAGGAAGTCGCCGTCGGCGGCCTCGCGGATGTCCATCGCGACGTCGTAGCCGATCGACGTCTTGGTCTGCGTGAGGTCGGTGAGGCTCGCGTACGGCGACAGATTTCGCTGCGCGAGCAGCGGGTGGTAGTCGGTGAGGTCCCAGTTGATGCGGCGGCCGGACACCTCGTAGAAGTTGTCGCTGACCTTCTCGGTCGACATCGTGACGCGGCCTTCGCGCATGAAGTGCGGCCGCACCTCGGAGTTCGACAGTGCGGTCATCTGCTGCAGCGAGCCCGGCACCGCGGCGTTGGCCAGGATGCCGACGCGCCACAGATCGGACTGTGGCAGCATGCGCTTGCGCGACACGGTCGGGCCCGTCTTGCCGCGCGTCGACGCGAACACGATGAACTTGCCGTCCGGCGACCACGACGGATCGAAGTCGTCGACGGTCGTCGAGGTCGGCGTCGTATCGAGCTTCGTGCACGTGCCGTCGGTGATCTTGACCAGGTAGATCGCCCAGCCGACGCCCGCGCTGGTGCGCGCCGCGAACGCGACGGTGTCGCCGTCCACCGGGTTGACGTCGGGCATGCCGATGTCGGCGTTCCCGCCGAGCCCGCAGCCGCCGGTCAGCGAGGTCGGCCCGCCGCTGGGCGTGAGCTGCTGGCCGAAGCTGGCGCCGAACGTCGCCGGCTGCACCATCAGATCGGCGCCGCCCTGGAACTTGGTGTCGAACTCGAGGTGATCGGCGGCGTCGCCCTGGTTGCGCTCGACGAACACGATGCTGATCGGATCACCCGAATTCATCGATGTCACGTTCGTGCCCTGCGTCTCGCGCTCGAGATTGATCCACTCGGCGACGTTGCAGAACGGCGTCGCGGTCTGCGCGTTCCACGCCGGCAGCGTCGCGTGGCCCTGCAGCGGCGGGCACATCGTCGGATCGGTCGGCCCGGCCTCAGGTGTCTCGAGCACCGAGCCGCCGCGGTGGGCGATGCCGCCGACGCCGGTCGTGCGGTAATCCTGCTGCAGCACCGTCTTGGCGACCGCGCGGCCGCGGCGCGGATCCGGGTACTCGAACGCCAGGAAGCTCTGGCGCAACAGGTCGTAGTTCTTCTCGAGCGAGATCGCCGAGAAGAACCCCTGCGTGCCGGAGCGCAGCTTGAAGTCGTTGGTCGCCATCGGGCTGTGGCAGGCCTCGAACGAGCAGCCACGCCGCAGCAGGATCGGCTGGACGTTCTGCGCGAAGAACTGCTTGTCGGGATCGATCGTGCCGGTCCCCGGATCCTGGCCGAACTCGAGCGGCTGGAGCTCCTGTGCCCATTTCAGGATCGACTGGTAATCGGAGTCGTTCGTGCTCGCGAACTGATCGCCGCCGGTGTGTCCGCGCCCGCCGGCCGCGACCGCGAGCGGAATGCGCAGGATCTGCGAGTCGTCGACCGGGCTATCGATCATCGACCACGCCTGGCTGAAGTTGAACGCGAGCTCGGTGTCGTTGCCGCCGCACGTGATGAAGAAGTCCGATTGCGGCGCGCCGTGGCAGTTGCCCGACACGCAGCCGTGCATGGTGAGGATCGGCTGCACGTTCGCCTTGAAGTCGGCAAACGCCTGCTGATGGGTCGTCGTGTACGTCATCGCCGCGGTCGCGTCGAAGCCGTCGGGCAGGACGTCCGAGCACGCCCCCTTGCCGGTCTGCGCCGGCGTCGCCGGGTTCTGGCCGTTCTCGGTCGCGCCGTTCGCCATCCACGTCGACAGCGTGAAGTACGCGTCGGAGTCGACCTGGATGATCGAGCCGCCTCCGTGCACGACGTCGATCGGCAGCGGCGCCGCCGCGCACTGGCCGCCGGTGCCGCAGTCGGGGTCCATCGTGCACGGCTGCTGCGGCGTCACGCCGACGCACGCCTTGCCGTAGAGCAGCTCGAGCTTGTTCGGATCGTTCGGATCGAGCGTCGACGGCGCGACCGCCTTGATGAGCAAGAGCGGCACGGGATACGCGCCGAACGGCGCGAGCAGGTCGCGCCGCTTCTGCACGTTCGCGAACGAGGTGACGTCGAAGTTGCCTGCAGCGAACCCGTACGGATCGCCCGTGTTCGTCGAGTGGCAGCCCGACGTGTTGCCGGAGCATTTGTCCAAGAGGATCGGCGCGATGTTCCGCGCGTAGTAGGTCTCGCCGGGCGCGGCGTTGCCGCATCCGGTGACGACCACCAGACCGATGAGGACGCCCCTGCGAAGGTCCATCATGCTTTGATCCTATCTCGAATCGACATCTGAAACGGCCAAAGCCGCGCTTTGCGGGCGCGGCCTGGATCACGGTGCCAGCGAGCGATTATTGATGATCGATGCGGCCGATCGCCCACTGCGCGTTGTGCCGCACCTGGTAGCTCGGATCGGTCACCAGCTGCTGCAGCGCCGCCCGCGCGTTGGCATCGCGATACGCGCCGACCACGGTCGCGGCCTGGGCGCGCACGTTGGCGTCGCTGTCGGCGAGCAGCGCCTCGGCCGGCGCGGCCGTGGTCTGCCCGCGCATGTCGCGCCACGACGTCACCGCGAGCGCCCGGATGCCCGCGTCGCCGTCGCGCATCGCCTGGGCCAGCGTCGAGTTGCCGCCCGGGTTCCCGAGCAAGCCGACCGAGCGCACGATCGCCGTCCTGGCGTCGACCGTCAGGTCGGTGCGCGCGTAGGCCGCGCGCAGCGCCGGCAGCGCGTTCTGCTGCCGGATCGAGCCGATGAAGTCGGCCGCGTTGCGCGCGTGGACCGCGTCGCCGCTGACGAGGTCCGCCTTCATCTGCACGAGCATCTGCTGCGCGAGCACGGGCCGCTTCGCGTACCACCAGCCCGCGACCTCGCGGAGCTTGTAGTTGTCGCTCGACAGCAGGCTCGTCACCGAGGCGATGCACTCGCTGCAGATGAGGCCTTCCGTGCGCTCGACCTCCGCGATGATCGCGTCCTGCGAATGCGACGCGATGGCCTGCTGGATGAGCTGGGCGCTGCCGCCCTTGCCTGCAAACGAGGGAGCTGCGGACGCACACAGTGCGATCGCGACCGCGGCGAGCGGGGTACCGATGTTCTTCATGGCTCTTCTCCTTGATTCCGCGGTTGGGGTTAGTAAGCCGTGCTGCCGGGGTTGTTCTCGCGAGCGTAGTAGTTGACGCCCATGTCAGCCGCGAGGATCAGCTTGTAGAACTCGGTCGGCGTGAGCTCGGTGTAGCCACCCAGAGCCGTCACCGTCGACTCCTGCTGGTGAGGCGTGGTCGTGAACGCGCGCTGGCAGCTCGCGCCGCTCGACGCATCGCACGGCGCCGGGAACAGCACCGTCGGGTTGACGGTCTGGACGAGGATCGAGTGCGCCGCGTCCTCCGGGTTCATGTAGACCTTGAAGTTGCCCGAGATGACGAGGTTGTTGCGCTCGACCGCTTCCATGTCGGGGCCGGCGACCGAGTAGTACGACGCGCTCCACGATTGCGGCGTCATGCCCGGCGACGTGTTGAGCGCCTGCAGCGCGGCGGGAATCGGCGCGCCGTCGAGGCGGAACGTCCAGGTCACCGACTCCATCGTGAGCGGGTTCGTGATCGTGTAGGGCGCGACGCCGGCGCGGTTATCCGCGCCGTGGCAGCTGACGCAGTGGTCGTTGAACACCTGCTGGACCGAGCCGGTGCCGCCCGTGGTCGGATCCGCCGAGCCCCAGCTGACGCCGACGATCTTCTCGATGCCGGCCGGCAGGTACGCCGCGTCCAGCGAGCCGTCGGTCTTGATCAAGTTCGCATCGGTCGTGTCGGCCACGGTCGTCATGCGAGTCGCGCGCGGCACCATGCTCATCGCGTCGGTCGGACCGACCTGCGCCGCGTCGGTGTTGCCCGGCTGGATGACGGTGGTCGCCGCGCGATCCTCGTGGCAGCCGCCGCACACGCGGGTCTCACCCGGGCGCGCCGAGAACCACACCGGCTCGTTGAACAGCGACATGCCGTAGACGTCGACCGTCTGGAGGTGAAGCGGCACGTTCGCCGGCACCTTCGCGAGCCAGCTGCCGTCCGCCGCGACGCGGGCGACGCCGAGGCCCGCGTGGCCCTCGAACATCGTCGTGCCGAACATCTCGGGGAAGCCCTCTTCCGACGAGAAACCCTCCATCACGCGGACGCCGAACACTTCACCCGGGGTGAACGTGTGGAGCGTCGAGTCGTACACGTTCATCGCGCCGATCTCGGCCTGCGACGCGCCCAGCGTCTGGTCGATCTGCGAGTTGGTGACGGGCGGAGCGTCGCGTGCGACGAGCGGGCGGGCGAAGATGTCCCACATGTTGGGGTCATCGAAGATCGGGTGGCGCTCGCCGGTCACCGAGTCGTACTCGTAGATGCCGAAGTTCGCGTTCACGCCAGCGGCGTCGAGCGTGCTCGACTCGACCGGGCCGTCCGCCCACGACACGAGCAGCTGCGGCGACTCCTTGGCATCGAGCGGGAACGCGTCGTAGTAGCGGCCGATCGTGTCCGCCGACGGCGTGCGATCGAGCGGCACGTCCGGGGTCAACACGACCGACGTCGCGTGGGCTTCCGACATCGCGGTGTCGGCGCGAAGGTTGCCGTCCGAGTCCGTCGACGTCATGCCGAGGCGGACGTCGATGAGCGCGCCGGCCTGCAGCGTGCGGTCGCGGTCGGTCGCGATCGCGATGAAGCGGCCCGGTGCGATCTCGCGCGCCTTGAGCGTCGAGTTCGACACGCCCGAGCCTTCCTTGCCGAACGCCTCCCTGAGGTCCGTCATGTCCGACTGCATGAACATGAGGTGGCCCGCGTTCTCCGGTCCGAGGTGGTCCCAGTTCGTGAAGATGATGCGGCCGTCCGAGGCCAGGCTCGGCAGCGCGCGGTGCGACAGGTTACGCGGTCCGAGCGCCTCGCCCGAGCCGTCGATGTTGATCGTGCCCATCTGGCTCGTCGTCCCGCGCTCGTACTCGTCGCGGTGCTGCAGCGGGTTCGGGTCGGTCGTCGTGTTCGACACGACCGAGTTGGTCGTGAAGAAGATCTTGTTGCCCGGCAGGTACACCGGCATCACGTAGTCGCGACCGGGGTCGGTCGAGAGCTGCTTGACCGTGCCGTCCGCGAGGGTCAGCCGGAACAGGCCGTAGTTGTCGTTGTCCGACAGCTTGCCGCTGAACACGATCTCGGAGGCGTCGAACGAGATGTCGTAGCCCGAGATGTCGATGTTCGCGAAGTCGGGCCCTGCCTGGTCGCAGCACAGCACCGTCACCGTGCCGGCCGCGGTGGGCGGCGACAGCTTGACGAGCCGCGCGCCGGCGACATACGAGGTGTACTGGAAGATGTCACCCGTATCGTTCCGCGCTGGGCGTTGCAGGATGACGATGGAGTCGATGTTCCCGAGTGGCCCCGAGTTGTCTTCCCCGCTGCATCCCACGCCCAACGTGGTCAGCAGCGCGGCGCCGATCGCGATGCTCTTCATGTTCATCATGGCCGCCGGTAAGTACAAGCCGTAGGCCAAGCTGAAATCGTTGTACGGCGCGGACTTGGGCTCGGGATCGTTCGGGGCGCCAGCCCCCGGCGGAGCGAGGTTGGGGGCGGGAGCCCGCGGGTACATGTAGGGCTTTGGGCTTTGGGCTTTGGGCTTTGGCCAGAGCTCAGAGCAAGCGCTTGAGCTCTATGAGCAACGCCAGCGCATCGAGCGGCGTCGTGCGATCGGGATCGATTGCCCGCAGCTTCGCGGCGATCGCCGTCTCCTTCTGGCCAAGGCCCAAAGCCCGAAGCCCAAAGCCCTCTTCCAGCGAGAGCTGCGCCGACGGCACCAGCGCTCCGCGCTCGAGCTGTTCCATCATCTCGCGCGCCCGGGCGATCACGCTCCCCGGCAAGCCTGCAAGGCGCGCGACATCGATGCCGTAGCTCTTGTTCGCGCCGCCGGACACGACGCGGCGCAGGAACACGATCTCGCCGTTGTGCTCGCGGACGGCGACCGAGACGTTGCGGACGCGGGGCCGTGACTCGGCGAGCGCGACCAGCTCGTGATAGTGCGTCGCGAACAGCGTGCGCGCGCCGATCGCGTCGTGCAGATGCTCGGCGACCGCCCACGCGATCGCGACGCCGTCGAACGTCGACGTGCCGCGCCCGACCTCGTCGAGCACGATCAGCGACCGCCGCGAGGCCTTCGCGAGGATCGACGCGGTCTCGCGCATCTCGACCATGAACGTCGAGTCGCCGCGCGCGAGGTTGTCGGCGGCGCCGACGCGCGTGAACACGCGATCGCACACGCCGATCGTCGCGGCTTTCGCCGGCACGAACGAGCCGATCTGCGCGAGCAGCGCGATCTGCGCGACCTGGCGCATGTACGTCGACTTGCCGGCCATGTTCGGGCCGGTCACGAGCACGAGCTGCTCGGCGTCGGGATCGAGCCGGCAGTCGTTCGGCACGAACTGCCCGTCGGCCAGCATCGCCTCGATCACCGGGTGGCGGCCGTCGACGATGTCGAGCACGAGGCCGTCGTCGACGGTGGGCCGGCAGTAGCCGCGGCGCGCGCCGACCTCGGCGAGCGACGCGCACGTGTCGAGCACGGCGAGCGCGGCGCCGGCGGCCGCGATCTTCGCAGCGATCTCCGCGACCGCGGCGACCTCGGCGCGGAACAGCTCGGCCTCGCGCGCGGCGAGCGTCTCCTCGGCGGTGACGACCTTGCGCTCGAGCTCGGCGAGCTCGGGCGTGACGTAGCGCTCGCCGCTGGCGATCGTCTGCTTGCGCACGTAGTGCGCCGGCACCTTCGCGAGGTGCGTCTTGGTGATCTCGATGTAGTAACCGAACACGCGGTTGTAGCGGATCTTGAGGTTCGCGATGCCGCTGCCCTTCTGCTCGCGCTCCTCGATCGCGAGGATCGCGTCCTTGCCGCCGTCGGCGAGCTTGCGGCACTCGTCGACGCGCGCGTCGTAACCCGCGCGGATCGTGCCGCCGTCCTTGAGCAGATACGGCGGCTCGTCGGCGAGCGCGCGTGCCAGCCGCGCCGCGAGGTGCGCGAGCGCGGGCTCGGTCGCCGGTTTCGGATCGAGCAGCGCGGGCAACGAGTCGATCGGTGTGGCGCCGCTCGCGACCAGCTCGGCGAGCGCCGGCAGCTGCGCGAGCGCGTCGCGCAGCCGTGCGAGGTCGCGTGGATTGGCGACCGCGAGCGTGGCCTTGCCGGCGAGCCGCTCGAGATCCGCGATGCGTGACAGCGAGCGTCGGATCTGCTCGGCGAGCGCCGGCCGCGCCGCGAGCCAGCCGACCGCGTCCTGCCGGCGCCGGATCTGCGGCACGTCGATCAGCGGATACAGCAGCCAGCGCCGGAGCAGGCGCCCACCCGGCGCCGTCACGGTCTGGTCGATCACGTCGAGCAGCGAGCCCTCGCGCCGGCGGCCGATCAAGGTCTCGACCAGCTCGAGGTTCGCGATCGCGGTCTCGTCGAGCACGACCGCGTCGTTCGGGCTGTACGCGAGCACGCGCGTGATCGGCAGCGTGCCGGTCGGCTGCGTGGCACGCGCGTACGCGACGACCATCGCCGCCGCGCGCGTCGCGAGCTCCGATTCGACGACGCCGAGGCCGCGCAGCTCGTCCGCGCGACCCGCTGGCGCCGCGTTCCACGCCGCGCGGTACCGGGTGCGGATCGGCGCGAGCATGCCGGTGAGCTGTGCCGCGTCGGCGAGCACCTCGCGCGGCGCGACCCGCACCAGCTCGTCCAGCACCGCCGAGATCTGCAGCTCGGTCGCGAATAATTCGCCGGTCGTCGCGTCGAGGTAGGCGAGGCCGACCGCCGGGTTGAACTTCGTGGCGGCGGGCCCGAGCTGAAGCGGTCCCGGCTTTGCCGTGGCCGCCGGGACGAGCGCGGCGACGTAGCGCGGCAGCTTGGGATCGAGCACGTCGTCGTCGAGCACGACACCGGGCGTGACGACGCGGACGACCTCGCGCTTGACGAGGCCCTTCGCGAGCTTCGGATCCTCGACCTGCTCGCACACCACGACCTTGTGGCCGAGCTCCGTGAGCTTCGCGAGGTAGCCGCGCGCCGCGTGATGCGGCACGCCGCACATCGGCACCGCGTCGTCCTTGCCCTTGTCGCGCGTGGTGAGCGTGAGGTCGAGCAGGCGCGCGCCGAGCACCGCGTCCTCGAAGAACATCTCGTAGAAGTCGCCGAGCCGGAAGAATACGAGCGCGTCCGGGTACCTGTCCTTGACGTCGAGGTACTGCCGCATGAGCGGCGTTTCGGCGGGACTCTGTCGCACGCCCCAGGGCTAACACGCGGGTCCGACAGCAGCGGCGACAGCGGCGGCATCGGCAGCGGCATCGGCTGCGGCGGCAGCTGCGGCATCGGCTGCGGCGGCAGCATCGGCATCGGCATCGGCATCGGCGTCGGCATCGGCATCGGCGTCGGCATCGGCTGCAGCGACGGCATCGGCTGCAGCTTCGGATGCGGCGACGGCGGCGGCACCGGCAGCGGCACCGGCACCGGCAGCGGCACCGGCACCGGAAGCGGAAGCGGAAGCGGAAGCGGAACCGGTAGCGGAACCGGTAGCGGAACCGGAAGCGGCAGCGGAAGCGGAAGCGGAACCGGAACCGGAACCGGAAGCGGCCCCTGCTACAGCGCGATCTGCGACCAATCGATCGCAGTCCCACCCGCCGCCGTCACACCAGCCCCGAGATCCGCGGTCGCGTCGAACGGCTGGCTCGCGCCTTCGCGCCACTGGCGAAGCTCGCAGACCGGGGCGGCGCCGGCGCGCGGCTGGATTCGCACGTGCGTGAAGCTGCGCCGCAAGCCCGGGCGCGTCGCCGGCAGCCAGGTGCCGCTGTTGATGTAGAGGCCGCCGCCACGCAGCGGCTGCCACCTCGGATCGTGCGTGTGACCGAACACGACCACCGGCGCGTCGACGTGGCGGCGCAGCCGCTGCGGTACCGCGCGCATCGGCAGCTGCGACGTCACCAGGTGCTTGCCGAGCCAGCGCTGCACCGCGTACGCGATCGCGACGGCGGCGGTCGCGCCGGCGAGCGCCCACACGAGCGGCATGAGCCACAGCATCAGCGCGATCGCGACCGCGGTGCCTGCGATGAGGCCCCAGCGGTCGAGCACGAGCAAGCGGCCGAGCCGGCGCCAGCTCACCGTGAGCGGCGCGCGCGAGAGACGATCGATCGCCGACGCGGTCTCGACCGGAATCCCGCCGGCCTTCGCCACCTGCGCGAGCCGCTCGCGGTGGACGCGGCGGCGCGCGTCGCGGCGGCGCATCGACTGGTGCAGCGCGCGCGCGCCGAGCATCGCCCACGTGAACCGCATGTACGCGACGAACAGCCGGCCGAACGGGCGCACGCCCTGCCCGGCCGCGTAACGCAGGTAGCCGAAGAACCCCCACTCCTCGATGCCGTGCGGATCGAGGTCGGGCTGCGCGGCGCCGAGGTAGCGCATCGCCGCGTAATCGGCGTTGTAGACGAGCCGGCCGTCCTTCGGATCGTTCGGCGCGAGGTTGAACTCGAACGAGCACCCTTCGTCGTAGACGTGACCGTGCTCGATCCACGCGACGCCGGGCACGTACACGAACCACGGCACCACGCGAATGCGGGCGAGCGCGGCGTCGTCGCCACCGCCGGCCGCGCGCAGCTGGCGCTGCCACTCGGCGACCACCTCGGGCGCGAGCAGCTCGACGTCGTGATTGCCGACGACGAGATCGATCGAGTGACCGCTGTGCGCGAACTGGACCAGGTCGGCGAGTAGCGCGCGATGTGCCTCGCCGAGCCGCGCCATGCGCGCGACGCCCGAGCGGACGCCGCGCGCGAGGCCGAACCGGCGCTCGTCGGCGTTCTTCGCCGGCAGCTCGCGCGTCGACGGGATCACCACCGACATGAAATCGAACAGGTCGCCGGCGATCACGAGCCGCCACGGCCGGCCGTCGACCCGGCGCACGCGGTGGTAGCGCAGGAACTCGCGAAACGCCTGCTCGCCGAGCTCGACGGCGCGCCGCCGATCCGCCGACGCACCCGGCAGCAGCTGCTCGCCGAAATGCAGATCGGAGACGACGAGAATATTCTGGACGAGGTCGGCCATGGGCGCCTCCCTAAACATGACGTCCCGCGGGGCGATCGTCTAGCGCTCCGTGGGTGGCAATGCTGGCCAACTGCGTGGTATCCCGCGGGATGTGACGCAGGTCTTGTTCATCGTCTTGCTCGCCGCGTCGCTCGCGTTCTTTGCCCGGACCTGCTGGGTGTTCGGCCGGGCCGTGGCGGCCGGCGCATCCGACCCGCGGCCGCGGCTCGACCAGCTGGGCGGGCGCCTGGTGGACGTCGGCATCTACTTCTTCGCCCAGAAGAAAGTGGCGGAAGAAGGCCCCCAGCACCAGACCAGCAAGCACCACCTGCTCATCTTCTGGGGCTTCCTCATCATCACGATCGCCACGGCCGATGTCGTGGTGTCCGGAGTCTGGCCGAGCGTCTCGCTGAAGCTCCTGCCGGCCGCGCTCTACCAGCCGCTGTACTGCGTGATCGACGTGTTCAGCCTGATCGTGCTGGTCACGATCGGCTGGTCGTTCGTCCGCCGCATCGTGGTCAAGCCGCGGCTCATCCCGATGAACCTCGATGCCGGCCTGATCCTGGGCGCGATCGGCGCGCTGATGATCACGCACTTCATCTTTCACGCGTACGAGATCGCCGGCTCCGGCGAGATGCGGCCGTGGCTGCCGATCTCGAACACGCTCGCACACGCGCTACCCGCCTTCGACGCGCACCGCGGCCAGATGCTCGGCTACTGGCTGCACGTGCTCGTACTGCTGACGTTCCTCAACTACCTGCCCTACTCCAAGCACATCCACCTGCTCGGCGCGCTGCCCAACATCTTCTTCCGCAACCGCAGCGAGCGCCGCATGGACCTGCCCAAGCTGAACCTCGAGGACGAGGCCCAGTGGGGCGCCGGCAAGTTCGAGCAGCTGTCGTGGAAGAGCCTGCTCGACAGCTACGCGTGCACCGAGTGTGCGCGCTGCAGCAACTACTGCCCCGCGTACAACACCGGCAAGAACCTGTCGCCGATGCAGCTCGTGCACGACATCCGCTACGAGATGCTCGACCGCGTCGAGCTGCGCGACGAGATCGCCGAGCTCGAGGGCAACGTCGCGCGGCTGAAAGCTTACGGGCAGTCGCCGGCCGACCTCGGGTTTGCCGAGCAAGAGCTCGCCGCTGCCAGGTCCGAGCTCGAGACCATGCCGCGCATGACCGGCGGCCGCGTCCAGGAAGACACGCTGTGGGCGTGCACGACGTGCGGCGCGTGCCAGGAGGTGTGCCCGGTGTTCATCGAGCACCCGCTGAAGATTCTGCAGATGCGGCAGAGCCTCGTGCTCGAGCAGGAGAAGACGCCGCCCGAGCTGCAGCGCACGTATCGCAACATCGAGCGCCAGTCGAACCCGTGGGGGATCGCGGCCGACCAGCGCATGGACTGGGCGAAGGACCTGAACGTGCCCACGATCGAGGACCACCCCGATCCCGAGTACATCCTGTGGGTCGGCTGTGCCGGCGCGTTCGACGCGCGCATCAAGAAACAGACGCGCGCGATGGTGAAGGTGCTCGACGCGGCGGGCGTCGATTACGCGGTGCTCGGCCACGGCGAGGCGTGCACCGGCGATCCGGCGCGCCGCACCGGCAACGAGATGCTGTTCCAGCAGCTCGCCGAGCAGAACGTCGAGGCGCTGAAGGCGGCGAACGCGAAGAAGGTCGTGACGAGCTGCCCGCACTGCCTCCACACGCTGCGCCACGACTACCCGCAGTTCGGCGGCAACTTTGAAGTGGTGCACCACACGCAGCTGATCGATCACCTGTACAAGGACGGCCGGCTGAAGAGCGAGCGGTCGCCGATCGGCACGGTCACGTATCACGACAGCTGCTACCTCGGCCGGTGGAACCGCGAGTTCGACGCGCCGCGCGACGTGATCGCGGCGGTCGGCGTGCCGAACGTCGTCGAGATGGCGCGCAACAAGCGCCACGGCATGTGCTGCGGCGCCGGAGGCGGCCGCATGTTCATGGAGGAGCGCGAGGGCGAGCGCGTCAACGTCAACCGCACCGACGAGGTGATCGCGACCGGCGTCGAGGCGGTCGCGGTGGCCTGCCCGTTCTGCAACATCATGATGACCGACGGGATGAAGCAGCGAAACGTCGACGACCAGATCCAGGTGCTCGACATCGCCGAGCTCGTCGCGCAAAGCCTGCCCGACGTCCCGGTCGACAAGCTGGTGCGAAAGAAGGACCGAGCATGAGGTGGATGTGCTTGTTCGCGGCGCTCGCGGCGTGCAGCAACGCCGACGGCACGCGCGGCGAGTGCGCCGAGGGCGGCGCGCTCGAGGATTGTCCCGAGGCCGATCGCACGCCCGAGGACGCGTGCTGGAAGCTCGTCGATTGCGGCGCCATCGACCTCAAGACCGGCAACGGCAACTTCGACTGGTCGGCGTGCGTCGACGGCGGCAACAACTCGCAGGGCTTCCGCGGCATCGACCGGCTGACCGCCGACCGCCAGCGGCTCGTGATCGATTGTATCGCGGCGTCGACCTGCGACCAGCTGCGCGTCGACGGCTCGCCAGCCACCCCGGATCTCGGATCGATGACGTGTCTGTTGATCGGGGATCAATGATGCGCGCGCTCGTGGTGATCGCGGCGCTGTGTGCGCTCGCTCGGGTCGCACGCGCGCAGAGTGCGGATGTGCCGGCGCTGATCAAGGTGATCGAGACGCAGCCGGCCGACATGGATCGCTCGGCGTGGAAGGAAAAGCGGCGCGACGCGGCGAAGCGGCTCGCCGAGACCAAGGACAAGCGGGCGGTGCCCGAGCTCGAGAAGCTCGCGCAGAGCGAGACGTTCGACATCATCGGCGAGATCGCGATCGAGGGCCTCGGCAAGCTCGGCGATCCGGGCGCCGTGCCGGTGCTGCAGAAGATCGCGGCCGATCCGTCGCGCGATCCGGGCCAGCGCGAGCTCGCGAAGAAGGCGCTCGCCAGGCTCGGCGCGAATCCCGACGTGCCGGTCGCGACGCCGACGCCGACGCCGAACCCGACTCCGACGCCGAACCCGGCGCCGACTCCGAGTCCGAGTCCGACTCCGAATCCGACTTTGGCGGGCGGCGGCGAAGGCAGCGCGAGCCTGGGCACCGGCCTCGAAGCGCATGCCGCGCCCGCGATCCCGACCGGCCCCGAGCTGCCCGACGACACGATCGCGGCGTACGAGCGCGTCACGTTCGCGACCGGCACGTCGAGCCTGGCCTACGACACGCTGGTCAAGCGGCTCGACTTCGACGCCGACGTCGCGGGCGCGTATCAGAAGCGCGTCGAGCGCGAGCAGCTCGCGTGGGGCTTCGATGCCGACGCGAGTGTCGTGACGGGTCTCATCAACCAGTCGACGAACGACGCCGGCGCGCAGCACTCGCAGGCGCGCGGCGCCGAGGCCATCGCCGGCGCCGACGGCGAGGCGCGGCTGTACAGCGGCAAGCTCTACGGCATCGGCAAGGCGGCGGTGAGCGACCAGTTCGACTACCTGTCCGACGAGCCGGCGGGCGGTGGCAACGCGCTCAAGTACACCGAGAACCAGGCCGACCTCGAGATCGCGATCGGCGGCGGCTGGGGCCGGCTGCTCGACGTCGGCGGCGCGATCCGCGTGCGCCGGCTCGCCCGCACGCTCGATGCCGCGCGCGCGCTCGGCAAGCCGATCGACGCGGCGACCGCGAAGAAGCTGCAGATGGCATGGTGGGCGCTGCGCGGCGAGCGCTCGACGTATCGCGCGCTGGTCGCGACCGTCGCGATCCTCCGCGAGGCCGGCGTGCTGCTCGCGGAGCCCGACGCGGGGCTCTCGTACGAGCTGCTCGACGTGCTACGCGACAACTGGCTGTACCAGCGGCCGAGCGGCCTCGACCTCCAGGTCGCGTTCGGCGAGGGCTACCTCGTGCGGCCGAGCGGCAACGGCGCGATGTACGACGCGACGTCCGAGCAGGGCCGGGTCGAGCAGTTGCTCGCGCAGGCCGGCTATGGCGCGCAGCTCGACGACGACAAGCTCGAGCTCAAAGGCACCGGCTATGCGCGCTATCGGCTGTTCGCGCCGGATCCGCAGGGCTCGCCGTGGGCGCTCGGCGCGACCGCGACCGCGACGCGGTTCACGTACGGCGAGCACGGCGATCCGTTCGGCGAATTCGATCTGACCGGCATCGTCGAGCTGTCGAACGACGGGCTCATGACCAGTCAGAACTCGCTGCACGTCGAGGGCGACCTCGGCTTCACGTACTGGCTCAATCAGGCCGGCGGGCTGCGGTTGGCGGCGAGCCTCGCCGAGGACGGCGGCGAGCTGTTCCTCGGCGCGAAGCTGCAGGCGACCTACGGCCTGCTCGACGGCACGTTCGCCCGCTAACGAACCATATATAGATGACACAACTGGTCGGTTGAATGGTCCGACCAATCGAAGTAAGCTGATTCCGTGGGCTCGCTCAGTCAGCACCAGCGGCAAACGCTGATCGCGGTCGCCGAGACGGCGCTGCCGGCCGGCCGGTTCTTGCCTGCGGCCGGCGCCGCGACCGTCGACAAGGTCGAGCGGTTCGTCGACCGGTTGCCGTCGCCGCTGCAGCGCGGCCTCACCGGGCTGCTCGGGGGGCTCGATGCGTCCGCGTGGCTCGGCGAGCGCCGATCGTTCGCGCGTGTCGCGCCCGACAAGCGGCTCGCACTGCTCGACGGCTGGCGGCGCGGCGATCCGGTGCGCCGGCTCATGCTGCGCGCGCTGGTCAGCCCGCTCAAGCTCGCCCACTTCGACGACCCCGCGCTGTACAAGCAACTCGGTTGCGTCTACGACACGCACGTCAAGGCCGAGGCGAAGCCGGCGTACATGAAGGACCGCGTCCACCGCGGCGACAAGCTCGGCGGTGATCTCGCGCTCGAGTGCGACGTGGTCGTGGTCGGAACCGGCGCGGGCGGCGCGGTCGTCGGGCGCGAGCTCGCCGAGGCCGGCCTCGCGGTCGTGTTCGTCGAGGAAGGCCGTTACTTCGAGCGGCAAGACTTCACGTCGCGTGCGTTCACGATGCAGCAGAAGCTGTACCGGCGCGGCGGCTCGACGTTCTCGGTCGGCAACGTCGGCATCCCGATCCCGCTCGGCCAGAGCGTGGGCGGCACGACGACCGTGAACTCGGGCACGTGCTACCGCACGCCCGATCGCGTGCTGCGGCGCTGGCACGACGAGCTCGGGCTCGGCGAGCTCGGCCCCGACGCGATGGCGCCTTACTTCGAGCGCGTCGAGGCGGTGCTCGGAGTCGAGCGCGCGAAGGCCGAGCTGATGGGCGGCAACGGCCGCGTGATCGCGCGAGGCTGCAACGCGCTCGGCTTCACCAAGCACGGCCCGCTCAAGCGCAACGCGCCGGCGTGCGACGGCCAGGGCGTGTGCTGCTTCGGCTGCCCGACCGACGCGAAGCGCTCGACCAACGTCTCGTACATCCCGCTCGCGCTGAAGGCCGGCGCCGAGGTGTTCGCGAACGCGCGCGTGACGCGCGTGATCGTCGACGGCGGCCGCGCCCGCGGTGTGGTCGCGCTCGCCGACGACGGCAGCCGGCTGACGGTCCGCTCGCGCGCGGTCGTGATCGCGTGCGGCTCGATCATGACGCCGCTGTTGCTGGCGCGGCAGGGCCTGGGCGGCACGTCGGGCCAGCTCGGCAAGAACCTCTCGATCCACCCCGCGTGTGGCGCGCTCGCCGAGTTCGACGAGCAGATCCTGCCGTGGAAGGGCATCCCGCAGGGCTACGGCATCGAGGAGCTGCACGACGAGGGCATCCTGTACGAAGGCGCGTCGGTGCCGCTCGAGATGACGGTGAGCTTCTCGCACCTGATCGGGCCCGATCTCGTGCGGCTCGCCGAGAGCTTCGATCACGTCGCGAGCTTCGGGTTCCTCGTCGAGGATACGTCGCGCGGCTCGGTCGGCGAGGTGTTGGGCCAGCCGCTCATCCGCTACTGGCTGCAGGAGCGCGACGTCGCGCACATCAAGCGCGGCCTGGACGTGCTCGCGCGCGTGTTCTTCGCGGCCGGCGCGCGCGCCGTCCACCTGCCCGTCGCCGGCTTCGACGTGCTGCGCTCGGAGGCGGACCTCGCCGACCTGCGCCGCGCGAAGCTGCACGCGTGGGATCTGGATCTCTCGGCGTACCACCCGCTCGGCACCGCGCGCATGGGCCGCGACGCTGCGTCGTCGGTGATCGGCGCGGACCACGAGATGCACGACTGCCGCGGGCTCTACGTCGTCGACGGCGCCGCCGTCCCGACCTCGCTCGGCGTGAACCCGCAGATCACGATCATGGCGCTCGCCACGCGCGCCGCCGAGAAGATCGCCGCCGCGCTCGCTTAGTCAGTGCGCGGCGCTGCGCGCGGTCCACGCGTGGATGCGTCGCTCCAGCACGTCGAGCGGCAGCGCGCCGGCGCCGAGCACCTCGTCGTGGAACGCGCGCAGGTCGAACCTGGGGCCGAGCGCGGCCTGGGCCTCGGCGCGCAGGCGCAGGATCGTGAGCTGACCGATCTTGTAGCCGAGCGCCTGCGCGGGCCACGCGATGTAGCGATCGGTCTCGGCCTGCACGTCGACCTCGTCGATCGCCGAATGGTCGTGGAAGAACTTCACGACCTGCGCGCGCGTCCACCGTTTCGCGTGCAGACCGGTGTCGACGACGAGCCGGATCGCGCGCAGCATGTCGTCCTCGAGGTGGCCGTACCTGCTCCACGGGTCCTGGTAGAAGCCGACCTCTTCGCCGAGCCGCTCCGCGTAGAGCGCCCAGCCCTCGACGTACGCGGTGTAGCCGCCTTCGCGGCGGAACATCGGCAGCTCGCCGAGCTCCTGCTGGATCGCGATCTGGAGGTGATGGCCGGGGACGCCCTCGTGGTACGCGGTCGACTCGAAGTCGAGCCACAGCCGCTTCGTCGGCTCCGACGTGTTGACGCGCACGACGCCGGGCCGCGAGCCGTCGGGCGTGCCCGAGTTGTACTCGGCGCCCGGAGCGCCCTTCTCGCGGAAGCTCTCGACCTCCTCGATCTTCATGCGTCCGGCCGGCAGGTGACCGAACAGCGACGGCAGCTTGTCGTACATCTGCGCGGTGTAGGTTTCGAAGCGAGCGAGGATGTCGGCGCGCGACGCCGCGTACAGCTTGCGGTCGCCGGCGACGTGGGCGCGCAGCGCGGCGAGATCCTTGAACCCGAGCTTCGTCGCGACCGCGGCCTCGGCGGCCTCGATGCGCGCGACCTCGTCGAGGCCGATCTGGTGGATCTGGTCCGGCGTCAGCGACGTCGTCGTCGATTCGCGGACGGCGGCGGCGTAGCGCGCGTCGCCGTCGGGGAGCGCCCACTCGCCGGGTTCGGCGCGGCCGTGCGGCACGTACTTGGTCTCGAGATACCTCGCGAAGCGGGCGTAGGCCGGCTGCACGTCATGCTCGATGGCGGCGAGCACCGCCGCGCGCAGCCGCGCCTGGTCCGCCGGCGAGATCGCGGCCGGGAACTTCGTCACCGGCTGGGCGAACGGGCTGGCCGCGGGCTTGCCCTTCGCCAGGCCGCGCGCCTGTGGCACGGTCTGCACGAGCAGGATCTTCGGCGGCATCAGCCCCTTCGCGATGCCGGCGTCGAGCAGCGTCTGGACCTGCTCGAACACGCGCGGGATCCCGTGCAGGCGCGCGAGGTAATGCTCGTAGTCGTCGACGGTCTCGAACCGCGTCACCGCGACGAGCTGCGGCAGCCGCAGGTGCGGTCCGCTCATCTGGTTGACCGGCATGAGCCAGTCCTCGAAGCGAAGGTCGTCGACCTCGAGCTGGAGGTCGAACACCATGAGCTCCTTGCTCAGCGCCTCCTGCTCGGGGAAGCCCGCGGTGTCGATCGCGGTGAATCGCGCGAGGAAGGCCTTGTCGGCGGCATGCTCGGCGTCGATCGCCTCGAGCGAGCGATCGCTCCAGCGGTCGTCGTAGCGGTGGTCGCCGATCACCGTCGCGAACTCGGGGTGACGGCTCATCGTGGATTCCCACTGCTCCGCGACCAAGTCGGCGAGCGCCTTGCGGCGCTGCGCGAGATCCGAAACCGGCGCGGGCGGCGTCGCGACCACGACCGGCGCCGGCTGCGGCGCGGGCGCGGCCACCGGCGGCGGCGCGGCCGGCGGCCTGGCCGTCGGCGCACCGCACGCCACCAGGGTCGCGACGATCAGCGAGCCGGCGAGCGCATGCGTGTCCATTGGTAGATCTAACCTTCTTCCGTCTCGCGACGGGTGTGAGTAAGACCCCCGTTCAAACCGTGCATGCGGATTTCCCGCACACGGCTTACCGGTGGTCGTTCAGGGCGCGGCACTTGTGCGTGACCTGGGTAGCGGAT
>DASXCY010000074.1:0-30885 GCA_036490935.1 Kofleriaceae bacterium
ACTGGACATGACGCTTGCGCGGCCGGGCCATGGCGAGAGCCGATCATGCGCCCACTTGATTTCGCTGATCTTTCGATAACAGCCAATGACCGTCCTGGAGCGCGTCGCTACACAGCCTCCGTCTCCCCGAACCGAAACCCCTTCCTAGCGGCAGCGCCTGTGGACGCTGTGGATCGCGGCGCACGCGCGCGATGACGAAGCTGCGCCGCGATCCAAGACGATGTGGGCCAGCGCGCGACGCAGGAGCCGCGCGCGCTCGTCCACCCCGCGCGCGCTGGTCCACATCGTCGCCAGCGTCCACAGGCGTCGGGAGACCTCGATCGCGCGCGCCGAGCCAGCGCCTCGGACGCCGTGCTTCGCCGCCGCCATCACCACCGCCGGCCGCCTCGCGCGCGGATCTGCAGGCTCGACCGACGATCGCAAGCTGTGACGAATCGTGCGCGGGGCACGCTACGCGCGCGGCCGCGTCGATCACTTGCCTCGCGCGAAGTAGCTATCGAGCTGGCTGTTGATGTAGCCGCGCTCGAAGCCGGGCGGGTTCCACTCCTTCACGCACGCGTTCGCGTCGGCGCGCGTGATCGCCGAGACCGGCTTGTTCGCGAGACGCTGATATGTCTGCGGGCAGTTCTGCGCCGCGAGGCTCTTGATCTGCCCGGCATCGATGCCACCGGCCACGCGGGTGAGGTGTTGGTCGGGAATGGATTCGAACACGTTCTGCGGGATAGGCATGGTCGCGGAGCATTGCAGCGACGGTGCCAGCGCCGCGTTGCCGACCGCGGTGTTCGAACCGCGTCCCTCGGGCGACGGTTTCGGCCTGCGATGCGGCGCGAACGTCATGCGCCGCACACCGCGTACGCGAACGCGAGCAGTCGTACGCGTGCCGCGGGATGCGTCGGGAGACACCAACATTCACGGTGCGCCGAGCCGCTCGATGATCGCCCGCGCGACGCGGCGCGAGCCGAGCATCGCGACGTGGCCGAGGTCGGCGAGCTCGATCCGCTCGGCGCCCGCGAGCGGTGGCTGGCGCGCGGCCGGCACCAGCGCGTCGGCGTGGGAGACGATCGTCGTGAGATGCGTGTGCGCCGGCGCCGGCGCGGCCGCGAGCCGCTTCACGAGCTGGCTGCCGCCTCCGAGCTCGCGCATCGCGTAGCCGAGGCCGGCGGCCGACACATCGGTGCCGCCGTGCGGCGAGCCGATCGTGATCAGGTTCTTCACGACGCCGTCGCCGCCGAGCAGCGCGACGTAGTAGTGCGCCACCACCCCGCCCATCGAGTGGCCGATGAGGTCGACCTCGGCGGCGCCGGTCTGGGTGCGCACCCGGTCGACGAACCACGCCAGCTGGCGCGCCGCCGCCGCGGTGCGGCCGAGCGTCCAGTACTCGAAGCCGACGACCGGCCCGAGCCCGGCGCGCGCGAGCCGGAACGCGAGCGGCAGGAAGTTCGCGCGGTTCATCGCATAGCCGTGCAGCGCGATGATCGGGCGCGGCCCATGCGCGTGCGCGCCCGGCAGCGGCAAGAATCCGATCGGCCGCGCCGCCGATAGCGCGATCGCCATTCCCCATTCGCCGAGCGCGGCCCGCACCGTGCCCGCTCGTCGCACCGCGTGCGGCACGAGCGGGTACAGGCCGGTGTACATCATGGCCTGAGCGATCGCGGCGACGCCGCCGCGCCAGGCGAGGTGGCGGAGGGAATGACGTCGTTGCATGGAGGGACTTCGGACCTCGGACCTCCGACTTCGGACCTGGCTTCGGAGTCCGTGGTCCGAAGTCCGAAGGCCTAGATCTCCATGCCCGGCACGTCCGCCTCGATCTCCTGCGCGATCTCCGCCGGGATCCCCAGCACGCCCTGCAACCGATCCAGCATGCGGCGCTCGGCGTGCGCGAACACGTGGTCGAGCACCGCCATTCGACACGCCGCGCGATAGATGCCGCGCCGCGACTCGGGCGACAGGTTCTGCAGGTAGACGTCGGGCATGTCGACCTTCGACACCAGATATTCCTTCGCCGCGCCGCGCTCCTCGGGCGTGAGATCGGCGGTCCTGATCAGCTTGCGCAGCCCATCGGCCTCGGATTCCGCCAGCACGCCGTCGGCCCACGCGACCGCCGCCCACACCCGGATCACGCTCGAAATCTGCGACTCGCTTCGCGACCTATCGTTTTCTCCGGGCATGGCCCAACGCTATCACAGGGTCAGTTGCAGCCCGATTCGCTCGTGAACGATGCGCGCCAGCGTCGCGTGCAGCTCGTCGCCGGACTTGGCCGCGCGCCACGTGCCGTCGGCGGCGGGATCGAAGTGCCACGCCGACGCCACCGCCGCCATCCAGATTTGTCGCGCGGCACGGTGGCTGTTGATCACGACGCGCGTGCCGTCGCGCAGGTCGAGCCGCAGCACGCCGTCGCTGGTCGAGACCTCGACGTCGTCGGGATCGACGTCCGAGAACGCGTCCTCGAGCCGGTCCAGCTCGTCGCGCGCCACCTGGTCGAACCGGGCCTCGTCCATGCGCACCTTATACCTCCGAAGTTGATACAATGGTCTGGTGACGACCCCGTCGGACAGCGATCTCGACGTCGGCGAGGTGGTGGAGCGCGAGGGACACGAGACGCTGCTGCCCTCGGTCACCCGCTCGGTGATGTCGGTCAAGAGCTTCGTCGCGAGCGAGCTCGCGGCGACTCCGACGGGGTCGGTCCCGGCCATCGCCGACGGGAGCCAGCCACCGCCGACCGTCGACGAGCGTCGCGGCGCGCGCCCCGGCGACGTGATCGGCGGCCGCTACGTCGTCGAAGGCCAGCTCGGGCGCGGCGGCATGGGCCGCGTGCTGCGGGTGCGCCACCAGGCGCTCGGCAAGCAGTTCGCGCTCAAGCTCATCAAGTCCGCGATCGCGACGAACCCGAAGATCCGCGAGCTGTTCTATCGCGAGGCTCGCCTGGCCTCGGCGCTCACCCACGACAACATCTGCTCGATCGTCGACTTCGGCCAGGACGAGGGGTTCGGGCTGTTCATGGTCATGGAGGTGCTCGAGGGCCAGACCGTGCACGCCAAGCTGCGCCACTCCGGCAAGCTGACGCCGAAGGTCGCGTGCGACGTGATGTGGCAGGTCGGCGACGCGGTGCGCTTCATCCACAGCCGCCAGATCCTGCACGGCGACGTCAAATCCGAGAACATCTTCCTCGTGCGCACGCCGGCGCAGCGCCGGCTCGTCAAGCTGCTCGATTTCGGCCTCGCGCGCGCCGATCTCGGCCGCGACGACGGCGTCGACGGCACGCCGGAGTACCTCGCGCCCGAGCGCATCGACGGCTCGCCCGCATCGCCGGCCAGCGACGTGTACGCGATGGGCATCGTGTTCTGGGAGCTGCTCACCGGCAAGCTGCCGTTCACCGGCCCGATGAAGGACGTGTTCCGCCAGCACCGCACGGCGCCGGTCCCGCCGCCGTCGAAGGTCATCGACGAGCCGCTCGACGAGCGGGCCGATCAGATCATCGCGCGCGCGACCGCGAAGGATCCGACCATCCGCCACCCCGACGCGTCGGCGTTCATGTACGAGCTGCGCACGCTGATGGGCATGCTCGGCATGGACCAGTCGCCCCAGCGCCGCCGCGCGCTGCCGCCCGAGGCCGCACGCGAGCGCCGCGACCTCGATCACCGGCTCAAGGCCGCCGCCGAGATCTTCGGCGCGATCCCGCTGCCGATGGCGTCGTGCGACGCGGCCGGCCGCGTGCGCGCCGCGAATCACGCGTTCCTCGAGTTCCTCGGCGTCGCGGGCGATGCCGGTGGCCTCGAGCTGCGCGACTCGGCGCTGCCCGAGGTGTACCCGACGCTGTTCGACGATCTCGAGGCCGTGCTCGCGGCGCGCCGTCCGATCAAGCGCGTCATCTACCTCAACGAGGGCGGCGATCGCATCGTCGAGGCCGCGATCGTGCTGTCGGCCGCGCCGACCGCCTCCGAGGTGACCGCCGGCGAGGTTCACCTCGTGCTGCACCCGCTGCGCGCGCTGCTCGGCTGAAGCGATGGCGGGGCGATCCGACCTCAGCGGCATCGTGCTCGATGGTCGCTACCAGGTCGTCGAGCGGCTCTCCGAGGGCGCGATGGGCGTCGTCTATCGCGGCGTGCGCACCAAGCTCGGCCGCGCGGTCGCGATCAAGGTGATGCACGCGGCCCTGCCCGGCGCGATGGCCGCGCGCGAGCGCTTCGAGCGCGAGGCCAAGCTGATGGCGCTGCTCGAGCACCCGCACTGCGTGTCGGTGATCGATTTCGGCTTGCACGACGACAAGCCCTACGTCGTGATGGAGCTGGTGCGCGGCCGCAGCTTGCACGAGATGCTCGTCGAGCAGGGCCGGTTCGAGGTGCCGCGCGCGGCGGATCTGGTCCGCCAGGTCCTGTCGGGGCTCGCGCACGCGCACGACCAGGGCATCATCCATCGCGACGTCAAGCCGGCGAACGTGATGGTCACGCCGAAGGCGCCGCTCGGCTTGCATGCGCGCATCCTCGACTTCGGCCTCGCGCGCATGTGCGGCTCGAACACGACGAGCCTCACCGACGGCGTCGCGGTCGGCACGCCGAGCTACATGGCGCCCGAGCAGTGCCGCGGCGACAAGGTCGACGAGCGCGTCGACCTCTATGCGTGCGGCGTCGTGCTGTTCGAGCTGGTCGCGGGCCAGAAGCCGTTCGTCGCCGACGATCCGATCGCGATCATCCGCAAGCAGCTCGAGGAGGCGCCCCCGCGGCTCGCCGATGTCGCGCCCGGCCACTACGGCGCGCTCGAGGACGTGATCGCGCGCGCGCTGTCCAAGTCGCCCGACGACCGCTACGCGAGCGCGATCGCGATGTCCGCCGCGATCGACGGCGCGGTCGGCACGGTCCGCGCCCCGGGCAGCGCCGACAAGACCTCGTCGTTTCACGACGACGAGCTCGGCTCGGGCGACCTCGTGCCGGTGCCGTCGTCGGTGCAGGTGCCGATCACGGTCGATTCGGCGGCGCTGGCCGCGCACAGCGGCGCGAAGACCGGCGTGCACGATCCGCACGACGCGTCGCTGCTGCGCCGCATGCTGCCGGTCTCGCGCATGCGCTACGTCGCGCTCGCCGGGCTCGTCGCGGCCGGCGCCGGCGCGTACGCGGCCTATCGCTACGTGCTCGCGCCCGAGCACGCGCCGGCCGCGCAGCCGCACGCGGCCATCGCGCTCGACGCGGCCACCGCGGCCCCGCCCTCACCCGACGCCGCCGCCCATCCGCAGGCCGCGGCCACCGCGTACGACGATGGCCGCATGTACTTCGCGAAGATGTGGTGGGCCGACGGCATCAAGAGCTTCCGCGACGCGATCCGCCTCGATCCGACGTACCGCGAGGATCCCGAGCTGCTGCACGCCGCGGTGCGCGGCTTCGTCACGACGCCGAGCTACGACGAGCGGCTCGCCGAGTTCCTCGTCTACCTCGGCACGCCCGTCGCGCCGCTGCTCGACGAGACCGCGCACACGCACCCCAATCCCGAAATCCGCGCGCGCGCCGCGGCGCTGCGCCGGCGGATTCGCTAGCGGCTCTACAGCCCGAGCGCGAGGCCGAACGCGATATCGACCGTCACGCTCGAGTTGAGCGGCGCGCCGGTGACCGAGGACGAGGCCATCGCGCCGCCCGTGTTGATCGCGGCCAATAGCGACGCGTCGGCGACGAAGCTGATCGTGCTGCCGAGCGGCTTCTTGTAACCGACGCCGCCGCCGAGCAGCAGCGGGCCCGACGCGACGATGTCGACGTTGCCCATGCTCGAGTTGTCGAGCCCGACCGTGTTGCGAATGATGCCGTAACCGACCTGGCCCATCAGGCGCACGCCGTTGCCCGAGCCGTCGAGCGTGTAGCGCAGGCGACCGAGGAAGCCCGGCGCGAGCGTCGCGTGGCCGGTGTAGTTCGCGTTGAGCGGCATGCCGAGCCGCACCGCCGCGCCGATCGCGATGTGCGGATTCACGACGTAATCGAGCTCGGGCGTGACGACGAACACGCTCGGGCCCAGGCCCGAGGTCTTGACCGGGTTCCCGCCCTCGGTGCACGGCGCCGCGCCCGTCGACATCGGGCACGCACCGATGTAGCCGAGGCCCGCGCCGATCGAAGCCGACAGCATCACGTGCGTCTTCTTCGGGCCGGTCTCGGTGCCGCCTTGCTTGACGACCTCGCCGCCGCTGTTGTCGTCGCCGCTGGCCTGCGCGACCGTCTTCTTGCCGTTGCCGAGCGGGTCCTCGTCGTCGCCGCCGCCGCCGGCCTTGCCGCCGCCGGTCAGCTCCATGATGTTCGGCGAGCCCGCCGAGCCCTTCGACGCGATCGGCTTGCCGTTCTCGCCGTACGCGGCGACGTAGTAGTGGACGAGCGCGCCGTGCATGCCCGACGCCGGGATCGTCCCGACGTACTTGCAGCCGCCTTGCTTCGACATCTTCACCTCGGTGAAGTTCGTCGCGCCTTCCGGCCGGTACATCACCGACACCTTGGTCGAGTGCACGTCGGAGCCGACCATCGCGGTCACCTGGAGCGGCGCGCCGCCCTTCGCCGAGTCGATGAGCTCGTGCTGGACGCCCTTGACGCTCTTGCAGTCGGCCTCGCCGGCGCCGCTGTCGATCGGCAGGTCGACGCCGCCTTCGTTGCCGCCGGCGCTGCCGAACGAGTCGCCGCCACCGCCGCCGCCCTTGGCCTCGCCGCGAGCCTGCTCGAGCACCTTGGACATCTCGGCCGACCTGTACGCGGGATCGATCTGGATCTTCGGATCGATCTGACACGCCGACAAGAACGACAGCTTCGCGCCGTCGGCGTCGTTGTTGACGAACGACACGATGCCGAGGTCGAGGTAGACGTGCGCGGTCAGCGCGTCCTTGTCGAGGTGCGACTTCTTCGCGGTCTGCAGCGCCTGGTTCAAGGCCTTCTTGGACGCGTCGTAGTCCATGAGGTCATAGCTCTCCATGGCCTCCTTCATCTTCTTCTGGATATCCGCCTTGGGATCGGCGTGTACCGTCGAGAGTCGGACGAAGATGACCGCGATAAAGGCGGCGAGACTACGTACCCTCATGCCTGGTTTCATAACAAAGATCGGGGTCTACCGCTCCGTAATAACGAACTCGACGCGCCGGTTCTGGTCGCGGCCCGCTTTCGTGCGGTTGTCGGCGATCGGCACGTTCTCGCCGTAACCCTTCGGGACCATTCGGCCCTCGTCGATTCCTCTGCGGACCATGTAGGCCTTCACGCTCTCCGCGCGTTTCTGAGACAGCTTGAGATTGTAATCGTCGTCACCGACGGAGTCGGTGTGGCCCTGGATCTCGACCTTGATCGTCGGGTTGTCCTTGAGCGCGCGCGACACGTCGTCGAGCAGCGCGAACGACACCGGCCGGATCGTCGCCTTGTTGAACTCGAAGTAGACGGTCTGCTTGAGCTCGATCTTCTTCTCGGTGACGACGACGAGCTTGTACTTGGCCTTGCAGCCGTCGGGCGGCACGCCGGGCTCGTTCGGACACTTGTCGTTCGCGTCGGCGATGCCGTCCTTGTCGTTGTCGGGGTCCGGGCAGCCATCCTCGTCCTGGAAGCCGTCCTTGTCCTCGGGCTCGTTCGGGCACTGGTCGATGCGGTCGGCCAGCCCGTCGTTGTCGTTGTCGGGGTCCGGGCAGCCGTCGGCGTCCTCGAAGCCGTCGTGGTCCTCGGGGTCGAGCGGGCACTTGTCGGTCGCGTCGGGGATGCCATCGCCGTCGTTGTCGAGGTCGGGGCAGCCATCGGCGTCCTGGAAGCCGTCCTTGTCCTCGGGCTCGTTCGGGCAGGCGTCCTTGTCGTCGGTGATGCCGTCGCCGTCCTTGTCGCCCGGCGGCACCTTGTCGGTGCACTTGTCGCGCGGCGACCTCTCGATCGCCAGCTGCGCGTTGTGCTGGGCGACCTCGGCCTCGTGGTCGGCGTCGAAGTAGTTGCCCTCGTCGAGCGCGTGCTGCGCGTAGTCGTTGTGCGACTCGGCCATCGCCAGCTCGACGGGTGCGCAGCGCTGCGCGCCGTTGTCGCGCGCGGTGGCGATGAGGCCGTCGGTGGTGTTCGCCTGCGAGCGCACCTGCGAGCCCGCGCACGCGGCGACGACCACGAGTAGCGCGGCGAGCCTCACGGCGTGTCCTTCGCTGGGGCGAGCGTGGGTTGCGGCTGCAGCTCGCGATACGGAAGCTTCGACGGATCCTTCGCGCCGACCTCGGCCTCGTCGCGCGCCTTGACCGCGGCCTCGTTGGCGAGCCGGCCGAACTTGTTCGCGCCCTGGTAGTCGGCGTGGCCCGCGACCAACCGCGCCATGTGGATGTACTCGTTCGCGCGCGTCCACCAGTACGGGCTGTACTTGTCGGCGTGCGCGGCGCGGGCCTCGGCGATCGCGTCGTCGGCGCTCGACATCTGCTGGACGTACGCGACGGGTCCGCACCCGAACGCGAGCACCACCGCGATGACGACCCGACGCATCGCCGTTATCCTATCACCGCGCGCGCACCCGCCGCCCGTCGCGACCGAGCTCGATCGCGACGTAGATCGCCGACCCGAACAGCGCCAGCAGCGACACCACGAACGCCCAGCCGAGCCGCACGCTGAACAGCGACACGCCGCCATGCTCGGCCTTGAAGCCGGCATAATCCGCGGCGGTGCCGAGCCGGTTCATGCCGGCGACGACCAGCACGAGCAGCAGCAGCGCGAGCGCGCCCGCGACGTACAGCAGCGCGCCCGACAGGCCCTTGCGGATGAGCATCGACGACACGTACCAGGCGCCGACCACCAGCGCGGGGTGCAGCACCATGAGCGGGATGACGAACACCGCCGACAGCTTCTCGGGATCGACCGCATACATCCATGCCCACGCCGGATGCACGGCGTAGAAGTAGAGCGCGATCGGCGCGACCACCGCCGCGGCGTGCAGCACGACCAGCTGAAACGCCGGCGCCGCGAACGGCCCGTCGGCCTTGATGCGGTCGCGCGCGACCAACGCGAAGCCGATGCCGAAGAGCAGGTTGACGAGCGCGACGACGGGAATGGGGGGAGGCTATCAGGCTTTGGGCTTTGGGCTTTGGGCTTTGGCCCGAGGTCGAGATCGTTCTGGCCGATGGCCGAAGTCCGAAGTCCGAAGTCCGAAGTCCGAAGTCCGCAGTCCGCGGCCCTACCGCCGCTCCAGCGGCGGCGTTCGACTGCCCGTATCCGGATCGCTCGGCTCGGGGCCCGAGAGCAGCTTGCTCGCGGCGGTGAACTCGACTTGCGGCGTCTTGCCTTCGGCGGGATCGCGGCTCTCGGGAGGCGGAGTCGGGACGTCGATCTCGCCCGCGACGAACGCGTTCTCGACGGCCTGGATCGACGGCGTGGGCGTCGCGTGCGGCGTGCCCTCCACCGGCGTGCCGTCGTCGGCCGGCAATGCGGCCGCTTCGCCGGTCTCGGGCTCGATCTCGTCTCGGCGATGCGATGCCTCGCTGCGCGCCCCCGCAAAGCCGGGGCTATCGACCGCCCGGACCGCTTGCGCGACGTTGGTCACGACCCAGTCATCGGGCGGGTGCGCGCCGGGCGCCGGTGCGAGGCCCGACGTCGTCCACGGTGCGCTGACGTCGCCGCCGCGCGCGGCCGCGACCGGCGAACGCTCCATCGTCTCGTCGTGCGGCGGCGCGACGACTTGCTCGGAGCCCGTGTGCGGCTCGTTGTCGAGAGACTCCAGCACGTCGGCGATCGCGTGAGGGTCGCCGATGTGCTCGAGCCCGGTGTCGCTGGCCGACGCGTGCGGCGCCTCCTCGAACACGGTCGCCTCGAAATCGTCGTCGGCGAGCAGCTCCATCTTGGGGTGATCGTCGCCCGCGGAGTCGCCGAACTGGCCCGCGAACCGCTCCTCGACCACGTCGTAGGCCGTACGTAGCGCGCGGCGCGCCGCGCTCGCGGTGAAGTCGCGGCGCACGCGCTCGTAGGCGCCCGCCGCGAGGCGATCGCGCAGCACCGGCTCGCCGAGCAGGCGCAGCACCTTGCGCGCGAGGTCGATCGGATCGCCGGGCTCGAACAGCAGCGCCTCGCGGCCGTTGTCGACGACCATCGCGACGGTCTCGCGCCGCGGCGCGACGATCGCGCGCTTGCACGCCATGTACTCGAGCAGCTTCGTCGGATACACGACGGCCGGGTTCGGCGTCAGATCCGACGCCGCCGGCACGACGCACACCGTGGCCTGCGCGAGCAGCGCCGGGAGCTCGTCGTGATCGATCGCGCCGGCGAGCTCGACCTTGCCGTCGAGCCCGAGCTCGCGGATGCCGTCCTTCAGCGCCGCCGCGAACTTCGGCGACACGATCGGCCCGGCGAGCACGAGGTGCGCCTCGACCTCGCGCACGATCGCCGCCATCGCGCGGATCAGCACGCGCACGCCGCGGCCGGGATCGATCGAGCCCGCGTACACGATCTTCGGCACCGCGCCGGGCTTGGGCGGCTCTTCCCAGTCGAACCGATCGACATCGACGCCCGGCGGCGCGAGCAGCACGCGCTCGGGCCGGCCGCGCCCCTGCAGCGACTTGACCGCGGCGGGCGTCGGCGCGAGCACGAGATCGGCGGCGAGGATGCAGGCCTCCTCGTCGCGGCCGTACTGCGCGTCGAGATCGGGATCGAGCGCGCTCTCGCCGATCGGCGCGCGCGTGATGTCGTAGACCACCGCGTAGCCGAGCCGCCCGCGCGCCTCGAGCACCGGGATGCCGCTCCAGCTGTCGCGACAATGCACCACATCGTAGTCGGCGCCGTCGAGCTGACGCTTGAGCGCGCGCTGGAACGACTGGATCTGCGCGCGCAGGTCCGACTCGTGGCTCGGCACGCGCAGCACGCGGACCGATCCCTGGCGCTCGACGTACGCCTGCTCGCCCTCTCGGACGACCAGCAAGTCGACCGAGTGATGGGCGGTAAGCGCGCGAATCACGTGGCGCAGCTGGACACCGGCTCGGCGCGGCCCCGGCACCGCGCAAAATCCGGTGAGGAGCACGCGGGGCACGACTTTATCGTCGGGCAACTAGCCACGGCACGCAAGCGATCGTGTCTGTCGCTTCCTTGATCGCGGGGCGCGTGTGCGTTATCTCCGCTTCGTGAATCGGTTGATCGACTACCTGCGCCAACACTTGATGATCGACTTCCAGGGTGAGCTGACGGTGGCGAAGGTGAGGGAGCTCCTGGCCGGTGACGACAGCCGCGACGCCAAGTCGCTGCTGGCAAAGCTCGTCGCGGATCGCAAGATCGAGGACATGATGCTCGTCCTTGCAGACTGCCTGCTCGACCACGTGCAGCGCAGCCTCACCGACGACGTCGTCCGCGAACAGCTGAGGATGTATTCCGAATCGTAGGGTGCTAGCTTTCGGATATGGGTGAGCCGGTTCCGGACAGCAAGACTCCTGCGTTCGCGGCGCTTGGCCTGATCGCGATCGGCGTCGCGATCGCGGCGCTCGGCGGGATCCAGCATGGCTCGATCGGCGGCGGCGTGATCGCCGGGCTCGGTGCGATCCCGGGCTGCTACGGCATGTGGAAAGGCATCCAGCAGGAGACCCAAGGCACGCTCGCGGTGTCGGTCGGCGTCGTGCTGCTGTCGCTCGCAGTCGGCGCCGCGCTGATCGTGTTGCGCGTGATCCACTGGCTGTGATGCGGCGCGCGGCGATCGCCATCGCGCTGCTCGGCTTCGCGGCGACGGCCGACGCGAAGCCGGCGAAGATCAAATATCAGGACACCGTGATGGGCACGTACATCACGGTGTGGTTCTACACCGACCGCGAGCAGGCCGCGGCCGACACCGCGCACGAGGTGTTTGGCGAGATGCACCGGCTCGACGGCGAGCTGTCGAACTTCAAGCCCGACTCCGAGATCGGCAAGCTCAACGCGGCCGCGGGCGCGCATCCGGTCAAGGTGTCGGACGAGACGATGACGATCCTCGAGCGCTCGCAGGACGTCTCCAGGCGCTCGGGCGGCGTGTTCGACATCACGATCGAGTCGTTCCGCGGCGTGTGGAAGTTCGACGAAGACATGGATCAGGCGTGCAAGGACGAGCTGCCTGCGTGCCAGCTGCCGAGCGCCGCCGACATCGAGGCGCGCCGCAAGCTCGTCAACTATCACGACCTCGTGCTCGATCCCGCGAAGCACACCGCGTTCCTGCGGCACAAAGGTCAGAAGGTGACGCTCGGCGGGATCGCGAAGGGCTACTCGGTCGATCGCTGCGTCGACATCGTCCGGAAGCACGGCTTCACCGACTTCATGGTGCAGGCCGGCGGCGACATGTACGTCTCGGGCCAGACCGCCGACGACAAGACCGGGCTGCCGCGGCCGTGGAGCGTCGCGATCCGCGATCCGCGCGGCGAAGAGGGCGCGATGTTCGCGTACGCGCCGATCCGCGATCACTCGTTCTCGACGAGCGGCGACTACGAGCGCGGCTTCGTCAAGGACGGCGTGCGCTACCACCACATCATCGATCCGCGCACCGGTCGACCCGCGACGGCGTCGCGCTCGGTCACGATCCGGGCGCACGACGCGTTCACCGCCGACGCGTGGAGCAAGGTGATGTTCATCTACGGCTGGAAGGCCGGCCTCGACATCATCGCGCGCGAGAAGCTCGACGACTTCGAGGTCGTGTGGGTCGACGACAAGAACGCGATCCACACGACGCCGGGCATCGTAAAGGACCTCAAGATCCTCCACCAGCCGACGCCGGGCCCGTGATCGGGCGCGCGCTGGCGCTCGTGCTGTTGCTCGGCGGCTGCGACATGCTGCTCGGGCTCGACCAGCTTCACCCCGGCCGGTCCGACGCGCCTGGTGCGGGCGACGGCGACAGCGACGATGTCGGCTCGCCGCCCGGCTCGTGCCCGATCGGCAGTGCGCCGAGCTTCAGCGTGGCGGGCGCGGTCGGGCGGCCATGCCGCGATCTGTCGGTCGCCGGCACCAGCGCCGCGGCCACGTGTTATCCGAGCGGCTCGCCCGTCAACGAGAG
This sequence comes from Kofleriaceae bacterium, assembly GCA_036490935.1. Taxonomy (GTDB): domain Bacteria; phylum Myxococcota_A; class Polyangia; order Haliangiales; family Haliangiaceae; genus JABFXX01. Next base: position 12,946 of record DASXCY010000074.1, read on the forward strand.
CGGGCCGCTCGCCGCACCGTGGACCGCGTTCGTGCTGCCGCCGATGCGCAGCCAGACTCTCGTCGAGACACCGCGACTGTCGCCGGAGGGCACCGAGATCTTCGCGCGCGAGGTCGACTTGACCGACGGAAACGAGACGATCGACTGGTACTCCAACACGAGCGGGACCTGGCTGCTCGCCGGGACGATCCCGCTCGGCCAGGTGATGTCCAGCGAGTACGTCAGCGCGCCGACGCGCGCCGACCGCCAGCGCTACATCCTGCTGTCGGAAACGGCGACCGACCTCCTCGAGCTCGCCGACCTCGGCGACGGGAGGTGGATGGCCAGCTTCGCCCACTCGGCCGCCGAGCTCGGCGTCGGGCAGATCGTCCAGCCCAACCTCAGCGCAGACGGCCTGCGGCTGGTGTTCGTCGGCGACGGAGGCAACATCTATTACGCGACTCGGACCGCGGTCGACACCGCGTTCGGCGCCGCGACGCTGCTGTATGCCGTTCCGGGCGGCGCGGTCACGCCCTACCTCGCCGACGACTGCTCGGCCCTGTACTACGCGGTCGCCGCGTCGCCCCAGTACCAGCTCTATCGCGCCGAACCGAACTGATCACGCGCGCGGCACGGTCTCGATCTCGACCATGCGGCGCGGGTCGCACCAGCGTGCGCGCGCCGCGTCGACCGAGGCCGGCGTGATCGCGCGCTGGCGTGCGAGGTCGGCGGCGAGGCCATCGGGATCGCCGGTGTAAAGCACGTAGCGTTGCGCGAGCGCGGCACGGCGAGCCAGCCCGGTCAGCGCCCAGATCGCGCCGGCTTCGTCGCGCGTGACCGAGCGGGCGATCGCGGCGGCATCGGGGCCGCGCGCGCATTCTTCGTCGAGGATCGCGCGCACCTCGCCGAGATCGGCGCCGCTGCGCAGGTCGACCGCGACGTGCAGCTCGCCGCCGAGCCGCGCCCCGATCGTCCACGCCGACACGCGCTGCGCGAGCGGGCGCTCGTAGACGAGGCGGCGCCACAGCGGGCCCGTGCCGACCGCGCACCAGGCCTGCGCGAGGATCGCGAGCTCGGCCTCGCCGGCCTCGAATGCGGCCGGCGCGTGCCACGCGCGATGGACGCGCGCGAGCACCGCGAACCGGTCATCGACTCGCGCGCACACCGGGGCGGCGAGCACCGGCTGCGGGATCGCCGCGCGCGCGGGCCGCTGCGATGCCGGAAAGCTGCCGAAGTAGCGCTCGACGAGCTCCCACACGCTGTCGCCGACGTCGCCCGCGATCACGAGCGTCGCGTTCGCGGGCACGTACCACGTGCGATAGAACGCCTCGGCGTCGTCGCGCGTCGCGGCCTGGATGTGCTCGTGGAGGCCGATCGTGAGATGGCGATGCGGGTGGTCGGCCGGATACAGCGCCTCGGCGATCGCGAAGCGCTCGGCGCCGTACGGGACGGTCTCGTAGCGCTGGCGGCGCTCGGCGCGCACGACCGCCTGCTGCGTCGCGAGCCGCTCCGCGGTCAGGCCCGGCAACACGTAACCCATGCGATCGGCCTCGAGCCACAGCGCCAGCGACAGCTCGTGCGCGGGCACGACCTCGTGATACGCGGTGCGGTCCGTGCTCGTCGAGGCGTTGGCGTCGGTCGCGCCGGCGCGCCGCAGCACGTCGTAGTGCAGGCTCGGCATGTGCGCCGAGTTCTTGAACAGATGCTCGAACAGGTGCGCGAGGCCGGTGAGGTGCGGCGACTCGTCGGAGCTGCCGGCGCGATACCACACGTTCGTGCAGACCTGCGGCGCCGCGTCGTCGCGGTGGACGACCACGTCGAGCCCGCACGGCAGCGTGCGGCGCTCGAACGCGAGGTGCGGATCGCCGGCGGCGTCGAAGCGGATCGGTTCGGTCATTTGTCGGCGGCTCCGCGCAGCGACAGCGCTAGCTGATAGAGGTGGCGGCGCGGCTTGCCCGTCGCGATCACGAGGCGCGCCGCGGCATCGCGCGGGCCGAGCCCGGCCGCGAGCAGCTTGCGCAGCTCGGCCTCGACGTCGATCGGCGCCGCCGCGCCGGTCGCGCCCTCCACGACGAGCGTGCACTCGCCGCGCGGCGCCTCGCCTGCATAACGCGCGACGAGCTCGCCGAGCGTGCCGCGCACGTGCTCCTCGTACACCTTCGTGAGCTCGCGGCCGAGGCTCGCGCGCCGATCCGCGCCGAGCGCGGCGCCGAGGTCGGCGAGCGTTTGCGCGACGCGATCCGGCGCCTCGAAGAACACGAGCGTCGCGACATCGCCGCGCAGCGACCCGAACAGCACCTGACGCGCACCCGGCTCGCGCGGCGGAAACCCGAAGAACGTGAAGCGCGCGCTCGGCAGCCCCGAGCCGACCAGCGCCGCGAGCACCGCCGACGGCCCCGGAATCACCTCGACGCGCGCGCCGACCGCGATCGCGGCGCCGATCGCGCGCGCGCCCGGATCGCTGACGCCGGGCATGCCCGCCTCGCTGATCACCGCGACCTTCTTGCCGGCGGCCAGCGCGGCGCGCAGCTCCTCGGCGCGCTCGGCCTCGTTCCCCTCGAAGTACGAGATCACCGGCGCGCTCGCACCGCCGACCTGCGCGAGCAACGTCTTCGCCGCCCGCGTATCCTCTGCCGCGATCAGCTCGGCCTCGCGCAACACGCGCGCGGCCCGCGGCGACAGATCCTCGAGGTTTCCGATCGGCGTGCCGACGATGTAGAGCGTGCCTGCCACTACTTTGCGTGACGGCCTTCGAGCCCCGACGATACTTCGCCGCGAGTGCGAAGCGCGCCTCGAGCGGGGCGAATCCCTCGACGCGTGCTCTCGATCGAATCGAGCCGCTGCTCGATGCGACCGACGCGCTCGGTAAGATCGTGCAGGTCGCCGCGGATCTCGCGCCGCAGCCGAAGCGTCGGGTTTGGATCCGAGGACACGCGCACCTCCAGTAAGGTACCGCGTGGCCCCAGCGAATCCAATGCCACGCTAACAACACCGTGTCCGCGACCTCGGGCGGACTACTCGCGGGTCAGCGCCTCGATGTCGACGGCGGAGCCCATCTCGGCTTCGAGGTATTTCTTCAGGCGATCGAGCATGCGGCGCTCGAGCTGGCGCGCGCGCTCGCGGCTGACCTGGTACTTGTCGCCGATCTCCTGCAGCGTCTTGGGCTCGTCGGTGAGCCAGCGCTCGCGGAAGATCGTCTGCTCGCGGCCCTCGAGCGTCAGCGCGAACGCCTCGAGCTTGCCGCGCAGCAGCTGCGCGAACTCGCTGTTCGCGACCGCGCGATCCGGACGATCGTCCTCGCTCGGCAGGTAGTCGAGCCGCGTGCGCGCGCCGTCGTCCTCGCCGTGGCCGACCGGCGCGTCGAGCGACGCCTCGGGCGCGGCGAGCCGGCGCTCCATCTCGATGACCTCGCGCTCGGGTACGTCGAGCTTCTCGGCGAGCAGCGCGGTGGTCGGCTGGAACCCGAGCTGCTCGAGCTTCTCGCGCTCCTTGCGCAGGTTGAAGAACAGCTTGCGCTGCGCCTGCGTCGTGCCGATCTTCACGAGCCGCCAGTTGTTCAAGATGAACTTCAAGATGTAGGCGCGGATCCAGAACGCCGCGTAGCTCGACAGCTTCACGCCGCGATACGGGTCGAACTTGCTCACCGCCTGGATGAGCCCGATGTTCCCTTCCTGCACGAGATCGAGCAGGTTCTTGTGCGCGCGCCGGTACTCGTACGCGATCTTCACGACCAGGCGGAGGTTCGCCTCGACCAGCTTGCGAGCCGCCCCCGTATCGTTGTGTTCCACGAGGCGTACCGCGAGCGCGTGCTCCTCTTCGAGGGTCAGCAGCGGATAGCGGCGGGTCTCGGCCATGTATGCGCCGAGCGGATCGCGGCGCGCGAGCGAGCCGCCGCGGGTTGCTGGTTGGACCGGTTCGTGGTCGCCGGTCTCCTCGCCGACGTCGATCGCGCCGGCCGCTGAGAGCATTTCGTCGTCGACGCCTTCCGGCTCGCCGTCGCCTTCTGCCTCGGCTTCGGTTTCTTCCGAGGCTTCGGCATCACGCGGCGCGTCGCCGACGTCGATCACATCCGGCTTCTTCTTGCGTTTGCCGGAGCCCTTGGATTTTTGCTCGGCCATCGCGTCTCACGACCATACTACATGGCCTCACCCGGCGGACATCGACGAGTCGCTCCTGGCCACGCGCGACTTGCAGCCTATAATCGGCTGATGCATCGCAGGCTGAATGTGGCCCTGGTGATGATCGCGGGTGCTCTGGCACTCGTGCTCACCGTCGTGAGGCAGTCGCCGGAAGGCGTCGTCTCGCTGGGGCTCGAGACCCAAGAAGTACGTGCCGCTCCAGGAGAGCAGGTCAACACGCGCCACGATCTGTCGGCGCTCAAGATCTTCAACCTCGCGCTCGTGCGCATCAAGGATCGCTACGTCGATCCTTCGCGCATCGATCCGAAGAAGATGTTGTACGCCGCGCTCGACAGCGTGCAGTACAACGTCCCCGAGGTGCTGGTCGAGGCCGACGTCGCGCACAACCGCGTGACCGTCGCGGTGAACGACAAGAAAGAGGTGTTCGACACCGACGACGTCGACTCGCCGTGGCACCTCATCAACAAGCTGCGCCGGATCTTCCGGTTCATCGAGACCAACATGAACGCCGGCGCCGACCTCGCGAAGGTCGAGTACGCGGCGGTCAACGGCATGCTGTCGACCCTCGATCCGCACTCGATCCTGATGGATCCCGAGCAGGCGCGCGACATGGACGTGTCGACGAGCGGCAAGTTCGGCGGCCTCGGCATCGTGATCCGCATGATCGATCGCAAGCTCACGGTCGTGAAACCAATGCGGGACACACCGGCCTGGAAGAAGGGCATCAAGGCCGGCGATCACATCGTCAAGATCAACAATGACCCGACCGAAAATCTGACGTCGAACGAGGCGGTCGATCGGATGCGCGGCGACCCGAACACCGGCGTCACGATCTGGGTCGAGCGCAAAGGCGCGGCGGACCTCATCCGCTTCGATCTCGTGCGCGCCCAGATCCACGTCTCGCAGGTCGATCACAAGCTGCTCGATCACGGCGTCGGCTACATCAAGGTCAAGCAGTTCTCCAAGGGCATCGCGAGCGACGTCGCCGACGCGATGCACGAGATGTCGAGCCAGGGCGCGACGTCGTGGATCCTCGATCTGCGCGGCAACCCGGGCGGCCTGCTCGAGGAGGCCGTGCAGCTCGCCGACCTGTTCGTCGATTCGGGGACCGTAGTAACCACGGTCTCGGGTCGCGACCGCGAGCAGCGCCGCGCCGAGCGCGGCCCCGGCGACACGACGAGCTCGCTCGCGGTGCTCGTCAACGGTGGCTCGGCGTCGGCGTCGGAGATCGTCGCGGGCGCGCTCAAGAACCTCGACCGCGCGGCGATCATCGGCACGCGCACGTTCGGCAAGGGCTCGGTCCAGGAGCTCTACGACAACGAGGACCACAGCAAGCTCAAGCTGACGATCGCGCAGTACCTGACCCCCGGCGATCGCTCGATCCAGAACCTCGGCATCGTGCCCGACATCCTGCTCCAGCGGATGTACGTGCCCGAGAAGAACGACTCGCCGAGCGACTTCATCCGCCTCCTGCCGCCGACGCACACGTACGGCGAGAAGGATCTCGACGCGCACCTGGTGTCGACCTACGCGAAGGACGGCGACAAGCCGTCGTACGAGCTGCCGTTCCTCGTCGAGCGCAAGAAGCCCAAGGATGCCAAGCCCGCCGATGCGGGGTCGGCCGCGACGGCTCCGCCCGCGGACGACGAGGACCCGGCCGACGACGACGAGATCGTCGAGGACTTCGAGATGCGGTTCGCGCGTGACCTGGTGTCGAGCGTGAGCGCGTCGACGCGGCCGCGGCTCGTCGCCGGTGCGGCGCGCCTGGTCGCGAAGGTTCGCGGCGAGGAAGAGAAGAAGCTCGTCGCCGCGCTCGACGTGCTCGGCGTCGACTGGACGGCCGCGCCCAGCGCGACCCAGCCCGACGCGGCGAACCTCGAGGTGTCGCTGCAGCTCGCGCCGACCGCGTCGGTCACCGCCGGCCAGGAAGTCGATCTCACCGCGACGGTGAAGAACACGGGCACGGGTCCGGCGTATCGCGTGCTGCCGCGCGTCGAGACCGACGACAACGTGTTCGAGGACGTCGAGCTGCCGATCGGCAAGGTCGCGGCCGGCGAGACCAAGACGTTCACGACCAAGATCAAGATCCCGGTCGAGGCGTACGACCGCCTCGACAAGCTCGGCCTCGAGATCCGCGAGACGCACAACGCGCCGATTCACTTCGATCCGACCGACGTGCGCGTCGAGGCGATGCCGCGGCCGATCTTCGCGTACTCGTGGCAGCTCGTCGACGACGGCAACGGCGACGGGCTCGTCCAGCGCGGCGAGCGCTACCGGCTGCAGGTGCAGGTGAAGAACACCGGCACCGGCGCGGCGAGCAAGAACACCGAGGTCCTGCTGCGCAACGTCACCGGCGACGGCGTGCTGCTCGACAAGTCGCGGTTCACGCTCGATCAGCCGCTCGCGCCCGGCCAGACCAAGGAGCTCGAGTTCCCGCTCGCGACCGACGCGACGCTCAAGGCCGACGACATCACGCTCGAGCTGATGGCGTACGACTCCGATCTCGATGTGCAGGACGGCGACAAGATGCACTTCAAGGTGGAGTCGTCGGTCGTCGGGCTGCCGGAGCGCGGCGACGTGACGCTGCGCCAGGCCACCGCGATCCACGCGGGCGCCTCGGACGACACCGACGTCGTCGGCACCGCGCCCAAGGGCGCGAGCTACGGCGTGCTCGGCGCGTACGGTCCGTGGACGAAGGTGCGGCTCGGCGCGACCAAGGTCGGCTTCGTCGCGACGTCGGCGATCGGCTCGGGTGGTACCGGTGGCGGCGCGTTCGCGCCGTACTGGGAGTCGACGCCGCCGATGATCTCGCTCGCGACCAAGTCGCTCGAGACCGCCGGCGAGAGCTACAAGCTCGCGGGCACGGCGGCCGACGAGACGCACGTCGAGGACGTCTATGTCTACGTGTCGAACCAGAGCGCGAAGATCGACAGCAAGAAGGTGTTCTATCAGAGCAACCGCGGCGGCAAGAACGGCCGCCAGCTCGACTTCGCCGCCGACGTGCCGCTGTGGCCGGGCTCGAACATGATCACGGTGGTCGCGCGGCAGAACTCCGAGGTGCGCTCGCTGAAGACGATGTTCGTCTACCGCGAGCCGCCGCGCACCGCGCAGGCCAGTCCGTGACACAATAGGCGCATGCGTCTCGCCATCGCATGTGTCCTGCTCGCCGCGGCGCCGGCTCTGGCCGACGACAACCCGGCGGGTGTGTACGACGTGAAGTTCGAGGAGTCGGGATCGACGTGCAATCCGCCGCCGGTCTCGCTCGGTCGCGGCAAGCTCGCGATCGAGATCAAGAAAGGGACCTTGTCGGTGAACACCGACTTGATCCCGGTCATGTACGGCGCGCCGCAGAAGTCCGGCAAGGTCGAAGCCAAGACGCCCAAGCTCGTCGGCACGACCGTGATGGGCCTGTCGGCGCGCTACGCGATCGCCGGCCGCGTCGACGGCGGCATGCTCCAGCTCGTGCTCACCGCCGACTACGTGCGGCAAGACACCAACAAGCCGTACTGCCAGCAAGCCTGGAACATCAGCGGCGTGCGCGGCGACGCGACGGCGAAGAAGTAGGCATTGGGCATTGGGCCTTGGGCCTTGGCCAGATCGCGAGATCGCTCAGTCCAAAGCCCTGCCTTCAGCAACCCGTGGGGCGCCAGGTCGGGTCGAAGTCGCCGTAGTCCTGCGTGTAGATCGCGGTGCCGAGCTCGCTCGATTCGGGCGCGCAGGCCGTGCCGTAGAAGATGTACGAGCAGCTCGGGTTCGAGTTGTGGGTGCAGTCGTAGTCCTCGTCCATCTCGAGCGCGTAGGGATCGACGAGCGTCATCAGATCGATGCGGCCGAGCGGCGCGTTGGCGACCGTCGAGGTCGGATCTTTGAAGTACTGGGTCTGGCCGCGCGGCGCGCCCGAGTTGGTCTCGTCGCTGAGGTCGAACGGCGCGTGCGGGCCGCCGAGATCGTGCGAGTCGCGCCAGTAGCTCGTCGACACGACATCGGCGAGGTCGTACGGCGTCGCGCCCTGGTCCCCGTTCGCCGCGAGCTGCGCCGCCTGCAGCTCGGCGTCCTCGTGCATGATCATCCGGTTGTATTCGCCGCCGCCGCAGGTTCCCGGATCGGCGGCGGTCGCGCCCTGCCCGCCGATCACGCGGTACAGCGTGACCACGTGATCGAGCATGCGCGAGCCGTCGGTCGCGAGGATCGAGCCGTACAGCCGGTGCGTGATCGTGAGGAACACCGACTGCGACGACGGGTCGAGGCCGTTCCACAGATCGCACACGCTCGCCAGATCTTCGCCGACCAGGCCGTTCGACTGCATCACGGTCGGCTGCGTCTCGAGCCACGCGTAGTAGCTCGCGAGCAGGCGATCGCGCGCGCCGCCGAGCGTCGCCGGAAAGCTCGCGTCACCCGCCGGCCCATCGCCGGAACGTGCCGCATCGGGGCCGCCGGCGGATGCGTCGGCGCCGGTCACGCCGTGCCCGGCGGCGCATCCTCCGAGTACGGCCGCGATCGCGAGGCAACGCATGCGACGATTCTCGCCGCGTGACGATCTCGTCGCAGCAACAACTCGCGCGTGTCACGACAATGTGACGGCTTCGACGCAGCTCGTCATGTGCAACTAACGAACACGTGTCCACACCTCCGCCAGCACCGCGCCGTCGGCCTCGACGGTGAACACGCGGCGCGCGTCGGGAGGCAGCGGGCACGGATGCGAGGTCGGCGCGTACGTGACGATCCAGTCGGCCTGCCTGGGATCCTTCACCATCGGCGTCCACAAGTCCTCGCGGAACCACGCGAGGTGCGCGGGCTCGATGCACTCGCGATCGACGCGCGCGTTCGGCGCCGCGTGCGCGTTGACGTAGTCGACCGCGCGATCGACGCCTTCGCCCCACCACGCGGTCTCGAACCAGCCGTGCGCGGCGACGGTCTCGGTACCGCCGACCTGCTCGGCGAAGTAGTCGAGGTAGTACGGATGAATGCGCACGAGCGTGATGCCGAGGTACACGACGAGCGCGCCCGCGACCGCGGCGAATGCATGCCGCCAGCGCCGCTCCAGGGCGCCGGCGATCCAGTCCCAGCCGGCCGCCGCGGCGAGCGCGAGCGCGGTCACGCACGGCAGCACATAGCGCACGCCGTCCTGGCGCACCGGCGAGGCGGCCACGCCGAGCGGCACGATCAGCCACGCGAGCACGACGAGCGCCGAGCGATCGCGCGCGCGGATCGCACGCGGAATCCACGCGCCGAACCCGACGAGCACGAGCAGCGGCAGCGTCGCCGCGAGGTACGGCAGGAAGTAATACGCGTGCGGATGATCGGTCATGCTGCCGAGGAACGGCTCGGGCGAGTGCGTGTGCGCGAGCTTGGCGAACGACTCCGACAGCGCGCGAAACGGATGCCCCCACATGCGCGGCCACACGATGTACAGCGTGACGACCGCGAGCACCGGCACGAGCCACGAGTCGACGAGCGTCTGCCGGCGCCAACCCTCGCGCGCGTACGCGACCGCGATCGCGACGACGAGCGGCCCGACGAGCCCGTTGATGTAACGCGACGACACCGCGATGCCGACGGCGACGCCGAGCCACCCGAGCCGCGTGCGGATCGCGCGGCGCGCGCGGTGCACCTCGTCGGGCAGATCGTCGTGCACGCCGAGCGCGAGCACGATCGCGAGCGACCACCACAGCACGCTCGGCGATTCGTGGCCGACGATCTGGCCGTGCGCGACGAGCGGCGGCAGCAGCGCGGCGATCGCGCCGGCGAGCACGCCGACGCGCAGCCGGTACAGCCGCGCCCCGATCGGCACGAGCAGCGCGCAGCCGAGCGAGATCCACACCGCCGACAGCGCGCGCGCCGGGCCGTAGCCGTCGGAGAACTGCGCGCCGATGCCGGCGAGGTACTTCATGACCGGCGGGTGCTCGAGGTTCCACTGCCACGACTCGGGGCGAAAATCGAGCGACAGCCAGTTCGTGATGTAGTCGCGGCCGGCCGACCAGTTGACGTCCTCGTCCCAGGTCTGGCCGAAGCCGGAGAGATCGATCCAGCGTACGACGCACGCGGCGACGAACACCGCGGCCATCGCGATCCACACGTCGCGCGGCACGGCGCGCAGCCGGCGGCGCGCGAGCAGGCACGAGGTCGCGACGCCGATCAGCAACAGCGCGGCCGCGATCGCGCCGTCGAGCGGCGCCGCGCCGGCGAACCAGCCGAACGTCGCGCGGTCGGGCGGATCGGGCGACAGCGAGCTCGACGGGATGTACTCGGGCTCGCCGCGCCGGCCGATCGGCTCCCAGATCAGGCGCACGTCGGGCGCGGCGACGCGGATCGCGATCGGCCCGGCCGGCAGCACGAGGCGATCGCGCGCGAACCAGCGCCCGATGATCTCGTGGCCGCCGACCGTGAGCCGGCCGTTGCCGGAGCTCTGAAAGCCGATGACGACCGGCCCGCCGCGCGCGATGTCGAGCGAGCCGCCGAACGCGCGGGAGCCGGGCGGGTCTCGCGTGTCCGACGGCGCCGGCGCGAGTCGCCCGAGCTGCGGCGTCGCGACCAGCGCGCGCACACCGAACAGCGCGGCGGCGAGCGCGATCGGGATCGCCCCCCAGTACCTGGTGAGAGCTCTGCTCATGGCTCGGCGACGAGCGAGGCCGAGCGAGGTGAGCCGGATCGGCGGGCGGGCTGGGGTTGGTGGCGGGCGCACGCCCGCAGCGCGGCGCGACGGCCGCAGCCGGCGACGAGCCGTGCGATGAGCTCTAGCGAACGCGCCCGGGACACTGGAAGTCGCGCGCCTTCTTCGCGAGGAAGGTGTAGTACTCGCCGCTCTGCTGCAACCCGGGCACGTGCATCGTGACCGGCTCGTAGCCGCGGGCGCGCCAGAACGCGACATTGCACGGCAGCGGCGGCGGATCGGGCGTGGGATGGATCGCGTAGCAGGAGAACACGAACGTGGGATCGTACTCCGCGAGCAGCTTGTCGGACGCGAACTTGGTGTGGCCGGCGCGCGCGCGAATGCGCGGCTCCTCGTGCGCGACGCGATCCGAGACCAGGCCGAACACGTCGATCCCGCGCATGCGGCCGTAGTACGGCTGCGCGCCGGCGCCGCCGAGGATGCTGAAGTCGTCGTCGCGGAAGCACGGCTCCATCGCGCGGCCGATCGCGGCGCGATCCTCGGTGTAGACCATCAGGAACGCCGGCGTGTCGATGCCGCGATCGTTCGCGAAGTTGCCCCACGCGACGCTGCGATACGTCAGCAGCGCCTGGCTCGCCGCGAAGCCGAGCACGAGCAGGATCGCCACCGCGATCCCGATCGCGGTGCCGGCCGCGCGCGGCATCACGCTGCACAGCCACTCGAAGCCGAGCACGACCGCGATCGCCGCGACGACGAACATCGGCATGATGAAGCGGTGCAGGCCCATGAAGTCGCCGCCGACGCTGATCGCGTATGGAATGTAGGCGGCGGCGAGCAGCGAGCACGACAGGCCGAGCGCGAACCGAGGCGTGCGAGCGCGCACCGCGGCGAGCCCGACGAGCGCGATCGGCGACACGAACACGAGCTTGGTCTGCTCGAGCCATGTCCAGACGTAGTACAGGCCGTTCTGCCACATCTCGTGCGCGAGCTGCGGCTGCGCCCACGGCCCGTGCGCCTTGACGTAGTACGTGTTCGGGACCGGAAACCCGTAGTACAGCCAGCGCCACGCGAACCACGGCGCCCACAGGCCGAGGAACCACGCCGCGCCGCGCAGCTCGGCCCAGCCGGCGAAGCGATGCCGCGAGATCACGTTGCACGCGAGTCGCGCGAGCAGCAGCATGCCCGCGACGAGGATGCCCTCCGGGCGCGTCATCGCGGCGGCGGCCAGCGCGATGCCGGCACGGCGCAGCGCGCGCGGCTCGGTCTCGGCGTGGACGATGGCGTCGAGCGCGATCGCGCACGACAGCGTGAACAGCTGCGTCTCCAAGCCGCCGGAGCTCCAGCACGCGAATCCCGACGAGCACGCGAGGAGCAGCGACGGCACGACCGCCCACGGGGTCTTGCGGCCGAGCCCGCGCTCGGTCGCGCGAAACACGAAGTACAGCGTCACGACGCCGCACGCGGTGCCGAGCACGCGCGACGTGATCTCGGGCGGCGCGCCGACCAGCATCAGCAAACCGAGCAGCACGGTCCACAGGAAATTCGTATAGCCCTCGACGGGCTGACCGAGGTTGAACGTGAGCTCGCCGTGGTGGGCGAGGTTGCGCGAGTAGACGAACGAGATATACGCGTCGTCGGTGACGAAGTTGTACGCCAGCGAATGCAGCACCAGCGCGATCGCGGCGATCGCGAGCAGGAGCCAGCGCAGGCGATCGGACGTCACGAGGAGAAACATAGTAGCCTTTGAGGGCGAATGGAGCGCAGGCCACTCCGCGACGTGCTCGGCACCGGGGCGCTGACCGGGCTGGTCGCCGGGCTCGCCGCCGGGGCGATCGACGCGATCTGGTCGTGGGCGCCGGCCGCGCAGTTCGTGGGGCGATTCGCGGCGCGCCTGCGGTTCGTCGCGTACACCGCGCTGTCGCACGCCGCGGCCGGCGCGCTCGTCGGGGTCGCGGTCGCGGCGATCGCGGTCGTGCTCGCGCGCGGCACCCGGCTCGGCGATCTGCTGACATTCGCCTTCCGCGACCACGCGGCGCGGCGCACGCAGGCCCCGCGCGACACCGTCGTCGGGCTGTCGCTCGTGGTCGCCGGCGTGCCGGTGACCGCGGCGGCGCTGTACGCGGTGTTTCGCGCGATGACGCCGGTCGTCGTCGCGAGCCACGCGACGGACCTGGCGGTGCTCGCGGTGATCGCGGCGGTGCTCGGGGCGCTCGCCGCCGCCGTCGTGGTCGCGTTCCTGCTCGCGCGGCCGATCGAGGCGGCCCTCGCGCGGATCGCGCCGAGCTGGCGGCCGGTCTCGTCGGTGTGGGCCCCGTTCGTGGCGCTCGCCGCGCTGGTCGCGGCCGGGCTCGCCGCGTGGGCGTACCGCGACTGGGACACCGCGAAGCTGCTGCCGCTGCGCGGCCCGGCGGTGGTCGCCGTCGGCGCGGCGCTCGCGGTCCCGGCGGCGCGGCCCGCCGGCGCGGTGCAGGCCCGGCTCGCCCGGCTCGCGCCGTGGCGGCGGCGCGGCGCGTGGCTCGGCGGGCTGATCGCGCTCGCGCTCGCGGTGCTCGCGACCGGCGGCTCGGCGCAGGTGATCAAGGCGGCCTCGACGTACACCGGGCTCGGCGGGCCGATCGCGCGCACGCTGCGCCGCGCGTTCGACCGCGATCACGACGGCTATTCGCGCTACCTCGGCGGCGGCGACTGCGACGACGCGGATCCCACGATTCACCCCGGCGCGCCGGAGATCCCCGACGACGGCATCGACCAGAACTGCGTCGGCGGCGACGCGACCTCCCGCCCGCAGCGCGAGGACATCGCCTGGCAGCCGGTGCCGGCGACCGTGCCGAAGGACTTCAACATCCTGCTGGTCACGATCGACACGACGCGCGCCGACCACCTCGGCACGTACGGTTACGCGCGCCCGACCTCGCCCAACCTCGACAAGCTCGCGGCCGACGGCACGGTGTTCGAGCACGGCTGGGCACATGCGCCGTCGACCCGCTACTCGATGCCCGCGATCCTGACCGGGCGACTCCCGCTCGATGTCTATTACGATTACTCGGTGCAGGGCTGGCCGGGCCTCCTGCCCAGAGCGACGACGCTCGCCGAGTTGCTCGCGCCGCTCGGATTTCATACCGGTGCGATCACGAACTTCTGGTACTTCGATCGTTCGCGCCACATGGACCAAGGCTTCGCCGAGTACGACAACGAGGACGCGCGCCTGCACGGCGCGGTCGCGGGCGCCGGCCCCGAGCGCAGCCACGGCAGCTCGTCGAAGCAGCAGAGCGACAAGGCGATCGCGTTCGTCGATCGCCACGCGGCGGAGCGCTGGTTTCTGTGGGTGCATTATTACGACCCACACGCCGATTACGAGCCGCACGCCGAGATCAAGCCGTTCGGTACGAGCGACATGGATCGCTACGACGGCGAGATCGAATTCACCGATCTGCACATCGGCCGGTTGCTCGACGAGCTGCGCGCGAAGGGCCTCTACGACAAGACCGTCGTCGTCGTCACCGGCGACCACGGCGAAGGCTTCGGCGAGCACGGCGTGTTCATGCACGGCTACAATCTGTATGCCGCGCAGACCAAGGTGCCGCTGATCGTGCGCGTGCCCGGCTTGCCGCCGCGGCGCTCGCAAACGCCGGCCGGCCACGTCGACATCATGCCGACGCTCGTCGATCTCGCGGGCGGCGCGCCGAACGCCGACATGATGGGCCGCTCGCTCGTCGACATCCTCGCAGGCGCGCCCGATCGCGATCGCTTGGTGTACCAACAGCTTTCGTACGAAGGCAATCACGAGATGCGCGGCGGCGCGACGCAGCAGTGCCACATCATCTACAACGTCACGCCCGACACGAGCTGGGAGGCGTATCGCGTGGACCGCGATCCCGCCGAGACCGAGGACCTCGGCGATGACGAGTGCGCCGACGCGCGCGAGCAGTTCGCGCACCGCTACGACATCGATGCGGTCCCCGCCGGCGCGGCCGAGGCGCTGCTGCCCGCGCGGCCGGCGATCGCCGCGCCGCTCGATGCCGAGCTCGGCGACGCCGTGCGCCTGCTCGCGGTGGATGCGCCGGCGACGGCGAAGCCGGGCGAGACGATCGCGCTGCAATGGACGTTCGAGGCGCGCGGCCGCGTCGATGCGGGCTGGAAGCTGTTCGTGCACGTCGAGGGCACGGGCGCGACGTTCGTCAACGGCGACCACGCGCCGGCGCGGCCATTCGAGTGGTGGAAGCCGGGCCAGTTCATCCGCTACACGACGAGCGTCACGCTGCCGCGCGTACCCGGCACCTACACGGTGTGGGCCGGGATGTTTCGCGGCGCTCAGCGCGCGCACGCGAGCGCGCCGCACGCGCGCGTCGATAAAGACGCCGTCGCGGTCGCCACCATCGAGGTCCGCTGATGCAGCCCGGTGCGAGCCGCGAGCTGCGGATCGCGCACTGGCGCCGCGCGGCGATCGTCGCGCTGTGGATCGCGATCGCGGTGCCCGCGCTGTATCAGCTGTGGCTGCTCGCCTCCGCGATCGCCGGGCGCGTCGGCTATCCGTACGACCTCGAGTGGATGGAAGGCGGGCTACTCCATCACGCGCAGCGGCTGGCGGCGGGCCACGGCATCTACAACCCGCCGTCGATCGACTTCATCCCGTACCTGTACACGCCGCTGTATCCGGCGCTGCTCGCGCTGCTCGGCAAGGTGTTCGGCCTGACCTACGCGCTCGGCCGCGCGATCTCGATCGCGTCGCTCGTCGGGATCGCGATCGTCGCGGGCGCTTCGATCGCGGCGCCGCGCTATCGCCACGTGTCGCGCGCGTGTGCGTGGGCCGGCGTCGCGCTCGCGCTCGGCTTGTTCGCGGCGATCTATCCGTTCGTCGAGGGCTGGTACGACATCGTGCGCGCCGACACGTTGTTCGTGTTCCTCGTCACCGCCGGGCTCGCCGCCGCACACGCGTGGAACCGCGAGGGCCACGGCTGGCACGGCGAGATGCGCGCCGCGGCGGTCGCGGTGATCCTCGCGCTCGCGTTCTTCACGAAGCAGACCGGGATCTTTTACGTCGTGCTCGGCGGCGCGATCGTGTGCGTGGTCGCGTGGCGCCGGATCGCGACGTACGTCGGCGTCGCGGCGCTGATCGGCGTCGGCGGGACGGCGCTCGGCAACATCGCGACCGACGGCTGGTTCTGGATCTACGTGTCCAAGATCCATCGCGCGCACGACTTCAACATGGATCGGTTCTGGAAGTCGTTCGGCAACATCCTGTGGCACTTCCCGGCGATGACGATCGTGATCGCGGCGACGCTCGTCGTCGTCGCGTACACGTGGATGCGACCGCCCCCGGCCGGCTATCGCCGCGAGCTGCCGCGCCAGGTCCAGCCGTTCTTGCTGTGGACCGCGGCGTTCGCGGTGTCGACGCTGGTCGGCGCGATCGGCTGGGGCACCGAGTTCGCGCACTTCAACGCGTACATCCCGGCGTTCCTGCACGGCGCGCTCGCGGCGGGCGCCGCGATCCCCGCGCTCGCGGCGTGCGCCGGCGTGATCTGGGGGGCGCGCGCGCGGCCGCAGCTCGCCGCGCACGGCGTCGCCGCGGTCGCCGCGATCGCGCTCGCCTACACGCTCGTCCACGCGCGCTGGCAGCCCGCGCGATTCGTGCCGTCATCGGCAGACGTCGCCGCCGGCGACAAGCTCGTCGAGCGGCTGCGCTCGATCGACGGCGACGTGTGGATGCCGTCGCACCCGTGGTACCTCGTGCTCGCCGGCAAGACGCCGCACGTGCACCGCATGGGCGTGAAGGACGTGACGACGCGGCAGACGCGCGTCGTGACCGGCATGGACGAGGCGCTGCACGAGCACCGGTTCGCGGCGATCGTGCTCGACGATCGCGACTTGCAGCTCGAGGTCCCGCTCATCGGCCAGGAGTATCGGCCGGCGTTCGAGCTCCCCGCCGACGAACGCCCGCACGTGTACACCGGCGCCAACGTGGTGCCGACGTCGATCTGGGTACCCGCCGTGCCGGCGACGCCACCGGCCGGCGCGACGTCGGTGTTCTCGTTCGAATCGGCGACGTGGTCGTTCTGGACGAAGTTCGGCGCCGCGTGGGGCGACGGGCCGGTGACCGAAGCGCTGCCCGGCCAGGACCTGGTCATCGGCGCGACCGGCAAACGGTTCGCGACCAGCATGCACGGCGGCGACGCCGCGACCGGCCGCGTGCAATCGCCCCCATTCGCGCTCGACGGCGTGCGCCTCGTGCTGCACCTCGGCGGCGGCAGCGACTCCACGAAGCTGCGCGCCGAGCTCTGGGTGGACAAGGCGCTGGTCCGCACCGCCGGTGTCCCCGCCCCCGGCGGCGACACGCTGCGCGAGGTCCGCTGGGACCTCGCCGACCTGCGCGGCCAGCGCGCGACGCTGGTGCTCGTCGACGACTCGCCGGCCGGCCATCTCGATTGCGACGACGTGTGGCTGGAAGACTAGCGCCGGCGATACACCGACACGATCGGCACGCCGTCGGCGCGCAGCACGAAGAACGGCTGCGTCGTGCCGTACGCGTTCCAGATCAGGTAGTCGTGGCGGTTGAAGTGCAGCTCGTGGATCACGAGCGCGTACTTGCTCGCCGCGATGCCGGCCGCTTCCCAGCCGGAGTCGGGATGGCCGGGCGGCAGCAGGCCGAGCCGCGTGTACCAGCCCCACGCCGGCGACGCGTCGTGCGAGTACACCGCGCCCGGCGGCTGCGCCGCGATCGCCGGCAGCACGCCGCGCGCCGCGACGCCCCAGAACTGCCGGTTCATGCCGAGGTCGGCGCCGCCCGGCGCACCGCCGGCGGCCGCGCTGTACCAGGTCAGCGCGTAGGGATGCGACGTCGCGACCTCGACGCCACCTGCGAGCGCGAGCGCGCCGCCGACCACGCCGATCGCGACGCTCGGTTTGAGGCGCGGCCACGCCGCCGCCGCGCACCGCGCCGCCCACGCCGCGCCGAAGCCGGCGGCGAGGCAGATCGTCGGCAACGCCGGCATCCAGTGCTTCTCGGCGCCGAAGATCGGCGTGCCGCCGAGCAGGAACGGCCCCATCGACGCGCCGAGCGACAGCGCGAGCAGCAGCACCGGCGCGCGCTCCTGGTCAACCGATTGCCCGCGCCGCCATTTCCATAGCCACACGCCGAAGCCGAGCAGCGCCGCGGCGAGCGTCGCGGCCGGCACGGTGAACAGCGTCGTCACGAGCGCGACGTGCCACGGGAAC
>DASXCY010000075.1:0-3530 GCA_036490935.1 Kofleriaceae bacterium
GTCGAGCGCGCGGAGGCGCTGTACCGCAGCAAGGCCCTCGACGCGGCCGCGTCCGCGTACCAGACGATCGTGCTGCGCTCCGCGTCGACGCTCGACCGGCCGCAGCTGGTCGCGGTGTACCGCCGGCTCGCCGAGATCCACACCGCGCTCGGCAAGCTGCCGCAGGCGCAGCTGTTCCACCAGAAGGTGCTCGAGCTCGAGCCGGCGAACGCGGGCACGCTCGCCGAGCTCGCGAAGCTGCACGCCTCGCGGGGCCGCTTCGACGAGGCGATCGCGAGCCTGCGCGGCATCCTGCCGGCCGCCGAGCCGGCGGAGAAGGTGCGCCTGCTCGAGCAGATCGGCGATCTCTATCGCGTCCAGCTCAAGAATCCGCCGCGCGCGATGTCGACGTACGTCGAGGCGCTCGAGCTCGATCCGGCGAACCGGCGCCTGCTGCAGCGCCTGCTCGATCTGCAATCGGAGGCCGGGCACTGGAAAGCCGCGGCCGACACGGTCGGTCGCTTCCTCGATCACGAGACCGATCCAGCGCGGCGCGCGGCGTATCACCTCGCGGCCGCCGAGATCCGCCGCACCGAGCTCAAGGACAAGCCCGGCGCGCTCGAGGCCTACGAGCACGCGATCGACGAGCTGTTCCGCGAGGCCCCGCTGTCGGACGCGACGCGCACGCGCGGGCTCGAGACGTTTCGTGTCGTCGACGAGCTCGTCACCGCCGACAAGAACTGGAAGCTGCAGGAGCACGCGTATCGCCGGATGATCAAGCGCATGCCCGCCGGCGACGCGGTGCTCGTCGCGCTGTGGCACGCGCTCGGCGAGATCTATCGCACGCGGCTCAAGCACTATCGCAGCGCGATCGAGGCGTTCGAGGTCGCGCACTCGCTCGATGCCGGCAAGTCGCCCGACCGCGCGAGCATCCTCGCCGAGCTGTACGCGCTGCGCGGCCCCGATCAATCGCAGGTCACCAGGCGCGCGGCCAAGCTCGTCGAAGCGGATCCCGACAACGTCGACGCGTATCGCGCGCTCGAGCGCACCGCGCTGGAAGCCGGCCGCGTCGACGAGGCATGGTGCTGTGCGCGCGCGCTCGTGTTCTTGAAGAAGGCCGGCGTCGGCGAGCAAGCGCTGTACAAGCGCTATCAGGCCGACGAGGTGCGCAAAGCGATCGGCATCCTCGACGAGGACGCGTGGGGCAACGTCCGCCACCCGGACGAAGACCGCACGGTAAGCGCGATCTTCGCGCTCGTGTGGGAGGGCCCGACGAGCCTGCGCGCGGGGCCCGCGAAGGCGTTCGAGCTCAAGGCCAAAGATCGGCTGCCGATCGAAGATGGCTCGCGCCTGATCGCGAAGATCTTCCGCCACGCCTCGCGCGTGCTCAACGTCCCGGTGCCCGACGTCTACGTCCAGCCGCGGCGTCCCGGGCGCCTGCTGCTCGCGAACTGCCTCGAGCGTGGCCGGCTCCAGCCCGCGGTGCTCGTCGGCCGCGATCTGATGAGCGGTTATCGCGACGTCGAGCTCGCCGCCACGATCGGCGCGATGCTCGCGCTGTTGCGGCCGGCGTATCACCTGCGCCTCGCGTTGCCGTCGCTCGAGGAGCTCGAAGCCACGCTCGGCGCCGCCGCCGAGCTCGGCGGTCGGCCGGGCATGGCGCGCGCGCAGCTCGCGCAGGCGCAAGCGACCGTCGGCGCCGAGATCCAGCGCTACCTCGCGCCCACCGCCGTCGCGAAGCTGCACGCGCTCGTGGCGCGGCTGCCCGAGCGCGTCGACCTCGCGCGCTGGCGCTTCGCGGTCGACATGATGGCGCAGCGCGCCGGCCTGCTCGTGTGCGGCGAGCTCGCGGCCGCCGCGCGCATGC
The DNA here is from genome assembly GCA_036490935.1 of Kofleriaceae bacterium. Lineage (GTDB taxonomy): Bacteria > Myxococcota_A > Polyangia > Haliangiales > Haliangiaceae > JABFXX01. The sequence continues at coordinate 1,847 of DASXCY010000075.1, forward strand.
TGTCGACCGATACGCTCGCCGGCAGCGCGCGGCCGAACCAGCGCGTGCACGATCTCGTCAGCTACTCGGTGTCGCCGGAATACTTCGCCGTGCGCGCTCATCTCGGCGTCGCGGTCGGATAACGCGCGCTACAGGCACGCGCGCGTCGTGACGTAGCTCTCGAAATCGTCCGCCTCGCGATCGGACGCGAAGTACAGCTCGGTGCGTCCGCGGTGATCGACGAGTCGGTGTCGTCCTGACCGTCGACGCCGATGCCCGGCGCGAGCGACGGCGTTCGGAACGCGTGAGCCCGTCGGCCGTGAAGTACGGCCGCAGGGCGTTGCCGTCCGGCGAGTCGAGCTGGCCGTCGAGCACGGGCGCGCCCCACATGTCGGCCGTGGTCGGGAGCGCCCGCTCGCGCCGGCGGCCGCGCCGCCGAGCCGTTCGCGTGGAGCTTTCACCTCGACGCGCGCGGTGGCCGCCCAGGCGATGCCGGGCGCGGACGTGTCGCTGTGGCTCGCCGCGTTCTACCCCGCGCGCGGCGTGCTCGGCCGGCCATTCCATCTGCCGGGCCGGAGCCTCGCGCTGAGCGCGCTGCACGCGCCTTACGCGCTGCCCCGAGCCCACATCTCGCGGTTCTCGCGCAGGCGCTGCTCGATCTGGCACATCGCGTCCCAGATCGCGAGCGGCCCGTCGAAGCCGTGCGCGACCGCGTCGAGGTCATGACCGCGGTGGTGCACGATCACCTTGCTCGTGAAGCCGCGGCTCGCGATGTCGACGGTGATGGTCCAACCCTCGGCGGCACCCAGCTCGCGCTCGATACGTGCCACGCAGTAGCGCGCGAATGCACCAAGCTCGCGGTGAATGCGCTCGGGCGCACGGCGATCGAGCAGGCAAAGTGCGACACGATCGCGACGCGAACATTCGTGCGAGTGGATGGCGGGCATCGATCCTCCGTTGCGGCAGCGCTACGCGAAGCGCGTGCCACACGCGAGCTACGGGAAACGCGGTATCGTGATCGAATGGGGGGCCCTGCGGTCGCGCTCGTGCTCGTACTCGCCGCCGGCTGCGGCCGGATCGCGTTCTCGCCGGTCGAGCGCGGGCACACCGACGGCGGCGGCGCGGACGCGACGGCCATCGACACGCGCGGCGACGGCGCGGCCATCGCACCCGATGCATGCAGCGGCATCACGTTCGTCGCCGGCCCGGCCCTCACCGCAGGCAACAACCCGAGCGCGCTCGCGGCCGGCGATCTCGACGGCGACGGCAACCTCGATCTCGTCGTCACGAACTACAACAGCACGACGATCAGCGTGTTCCTCGGCCAGGGTGGCGGCGCGTTCGCGACGCAGGTGACATACGACATCGGCAACACCGGCGCGAGCTCGGTCGCGATCGCCGACCTCGATGGCGACGGCAAGCTGGACCTGGCGATCGCCGACACCAACAGCGGCGCCGCGATCGTGCTGCTCGGCACCGGTGGCGGCGCGTTCGGCGCGCCGGCCGTATTCCCGGCGGGCGCCGCGGCAGAAGGGCTGGCGACCGGCGACTTCGACGACGACGGCAAGCGCGATCTCGCCGTCACGAGCTTCGGCGCGAGCCAGGTCGACATCCTGCTCGGCACCGGCGGCGGCATGTTCGCCGCGCCCGTGTCCTACCCGACGGGCGCGAACCCGATCGGCATCGCCGAGGGCGACATCACCGG
>DASXCY010000076.1:0-43447 GCA_036490935.1 Kofleriaceae bacterium
TCCACGCTCGATCTGCTCGACGAAGTCGACGTGCAGCGCCTTGAACCACTCGGCGTGCGACGCGTCCATCCAGTCCGACCTGAGCGACATCCGCTCGGTCGTGCGGCCCTTCAGGTGGACCTCGACGTCATCGTCTTCGACCTTGATGGCGCCGTTCTGGCCGTGAATCGTGTAGATGACCTTGCGAAAGCCCGAGTTCCACGTCAGCTGCGCGACCGCGATGCCGGTCGGGAACGTCACGGTGCAGCTGAAGTTGTCCTCGGTATCGAACGTCGACAGGTTCGACATCTTCGCGGCGATCGACGTCGGCTGCGCGCCGAGCCAGTCGAACGCGAGATAGAACGTGTGGCTGCCGTGGTCCATCGCGATGCCGCCGCCCGAGGTCTTGCGCTGGCGCCGCCAGTCGGGCTGCCACTCGGGGACGCCCTTCGCGTGCGTGGTGCGGAACGTGTCGAGCGTGACGAGGTGGATCTTGCCGAGCTCGCCGGTCTCGAGGATCTCGCGGATGCGCCGGATCACGGGCGCATGCTTGTAGTTGTGCGACGGGAAGAACACGCGCCGGGTCTTCTCGGCATGCTCGAGCATCGCCCGGGCGTCGGCGGCGGACGTCGCGATCGGCTTCTCGCAGAACACGTGAAGGCCATGCTCGAACGCGGCGTGCGCGATGGCGGCGTGGTCGCAGGGCGGGGTCGCGATGTCGACGAAGTCGAGCTTGCGCGCCTCGGCGGCGAGCAAGGTCTTGGTGTCCGAGTAGATACGTGCGCCGGGCAGGATCTGGCGCGCCTGCTCGCGGCGTGCGGCGCACGTCTCGGCGACGGCGACGATTTCGAACGTCCCGGGTGCAGAGAGGTAGGCCGGAACGTGGCCTTTCTCGGCGATAAAACCGAAACCGACTAAGGCACCCTTATAGGGACGGGGCATCTAGCTACCTCGGCACAGTGGAGTAGGTCAATTCGATGACAGAAGCAAGAAGTGGATCCAACGATGGGGCCGCGTGCAGCGCGCGGATATCCAGTGCGAGATCACGCTGTTGACTTTTTGACGGCAGGTCCGAAGACGGAGCGTCAGCTTTCGAACGGTCGAACCTTTGCCACCGAGGCATTACGCCCCGTCACGGGTGCCAGTAGGTTTCGCCCGCGAACCGGGTTCTGGCGAAATGCAGCGTCGTGATCGACCCGGGCGCACAGCGCATCGGCACGAGCCACGGCGGCCCGGCCGACTCGTACGCGCGGCGGGCGATCCAGATCGGCGATTGATGCGAGACGATCACGACGACGCCGCCGGGGTGCGCCGCGCGCGCCAGCTCGATCGCGACGCGCATGCGCATCGCGACCTGCGCGTAGGGTTCGCCCCACGACGGACGCAGCGGATTGCGCAGGCGCGCCCAGTGCTGCGGCGACAGGAACGCGGTCTTGTGCAGGCCGTCGAACTGCGAGCTGGCCTCGATCAGGCGCTCGTCGATCTCTACGGTGCCGCCCGCGAGCGCGGCGATGATCTGTGCGGTCTCGACCGCGCGGTCGAGGGGGCTCGACACGATCGCATCGATCGTGCGATCTCGCCCGCGCAGCCAGCGCGCGGCTGCCTCGGTCTGCGTGCGCCCGCGCTCGGACAGGTGGAAGCCGGGCAGCCGGCCGTAGCGCACGAGCTCCGGGTTGTGGACCGCGCCGTGGCGGACGAGATGGATCACCGTATCGACCACGCTCGCGCGCAGCCTACTATGGCGGCGTCTTGACAGTGCGGACGCCGAGCGGTACCTAAGCGTCCCCTCGTTTCACGTTCAGATCAGCGCAAGTGGCGGAATTGGTAGACGCGCTAGTTTGAGGGGCTAGTGGAGCAATCCGTGCAGGTTCGAGTCCTGTCTTGCGCACCAACAATGCCGCGCGGTTGCGCGCCGCGGAGGCGGCTGATGGCTTGCCGCTCCGGCCGTGGGTAACTGATTTTTCGATCGAGTTACCCACGCTCGGCAGACTAGTGAGTCCGCCGGCGAGCGCCTTGAGCACGACTCGCTGCTTGCGCGGCGCTTCGGATCCGGGCGCCAGGTAGTGTTGACGCGTGACCTGCGTGCCGGCATGGCCGAGCGCGCGGGCGACGTGATCGATCGGCACCGCCTGCGCGCTGATCGAGCTGTGTGTCCCGCGCAGCCCGTGCGGGGTCACGGTCGGGACCTTCGCCGCCTTGCACAGCCGGCGCACGTGGTAGCCGACCCAGTGGCGGTCGACATCGCCGAACAGCCTTTCGTCCGGCGCGCGGTTCGCCGCAAGCGCGACGAGCCGCAGGCGCAGCACCTCCGGGATCTCGAGCTGGCGATCACCCGCACGGGTCTTCGCGCGCTCGATCCAAAGGATGCGCCCGCCGTCGTCGATGTCGCGCGCGACGCGGTCGGTGATCTCCGACGCGCGCATCGCCATGAGCAGCGCCATCGCGGCCGCGAGGCCGGACTCGCTGTTCTCGGCGAACGCGGTGGTCAGAAACCGCCGGGCCTCGTCCCGAGCTGTACGGCGCGGCGCATGGCGGACACGGCCGCGCACCTGGTCACGCGCGTGCTGCCGCGCGCGCCGTATCGGCAATGGGTGTTCACCGTTCCCAAGCCGCTGCGCCTTGTCCTCGCGCGCGATCCGGCCTGGGCGCGCTGGGGCGGTCAGCTCGTCGTGCGCGCGATCGGCGCGTGGCAGCGGCGCATCGCGCGAACGCGCGGGCTGCGCGCGCCACGCACCGGCGCCGTCGTGTTTTGCCAGCGCTTCGGCGGGCTCGTGAATTTGAACGTGCATTATCATGTGCTCGTCCCCGATGGCGTGTTCGTCGAGGACGGCGACGGCCTGCGCTTCGAGATGCATCCCGTGCCGACCAACGCCGACGTGCTCGCGATCCTCGATCGAATCGTGCGCCGGGTCGCGCGCCGGCTCGCGGCCGACGCACGAGACGATGACGACGCGGACAAGCCGCCCGACGTGCTCGCGCAGGTCCAGGCCGAAGCGGCCGCGACGTGGCGATCGCCGAGCGACGCCAAGCCGACCGTGCGCGGCGCCGAGCGGTTGCGCGCGTGGCACGAAGGATTTTCTCTGCACGCCGGCGTCGTGATCGCCGAGCACGATCGCGACGCACTCGAGCGGCTGTGCCGCTACGGCGCGCGGCCGGCGTTCGCGCAGGACCGGCTCGCGTGGACCGACGACGGCCGCATTGCGTACAGGCTGAAGCGACCGTGGCCGGACGGCCGCACCGAGCTCGTGATGCCGCCGGTCGCATTCCTGCGCCGCTTATGCGGGATCATTCCGCCGCCGCGCCGGCACCTCGTTCGGTACAGCGGAGTCTTCGGCCCCGCGAGCAAACACCGCGGCAAGCTCCGCGCGCTCGTGCCCCCGCGCGATGACGCCGATCCCGCGCGCTGCACCACCGCCGCGTCCGGATCGTCGCGGTCGGGCCGGCTACCGTGGGCCGACCTCTTGCGCCGCGTGTTCGCCGACGATGTGCTGCAGTGCCCGTGCGGCGGCCGCCGCAGCGTGATCGCCGTCGTCACGGACCCTGCGACCGCGCGCACGCTGCTCGTCGCGCTCCGCCTCGCGCAAGAGCCGGCGGCGTTCGCGCCCGCACGAGCTCCGCCTCAGGCCGAGCTCGACTGGGACGACGCTTCGTAGCCCGCCGATCGTCGTCGGTTCGGACGGGTGCGCGCGCTCGGTCGCGCCATGTTGGCCGGCTTACATCTCGCCGTCGCTCGCCAGGCGATCGTTATCGTCGTCGCCCGTCATCGTTCCGGCGGCGGGACCCGCAAACCGCTCTTGAATGTCCTCGACGCCGACGCACGCCGACGCAAAGCCTCCCACGCTATAGCCCGACCGCCTTGCGCATGCGTCCGAGCACGTCGTCGCTGCTCGCATCCGGGTCGATCCCTTCCGCGATGAACCCGGTCGCTTCTGTCCATGCCAGATGAGCCGTGACGCCCTTGGTCTTGCCCACGCGGATCAGGAGCTCTACGGGCTCGCCCTTCAACAGCTCGGCCGTTACACCGTGCGCTCTGAACTCCTGGGTTCGAAGGCCGTTGATCACGCGAAGCCAAGCCTCTCGACGACGCCGAAACCTGGCAGCGTCACTCGGCTCGACGACCATCGCCATGTCCGGCGCAACCGCGTGCAGGAGCTCGAGGTACTTTGACACCGACGGCTCGCTGCGACCCTGCTCATACACGGCGTACGCGTTGCGGCTCGATGCGCCGAGGGCCTTCGCGACGTCGGCAAGCGAGAGCCTGTTGACCTCGCGCTGATACCGGAGCACCTGCGCGGCGAGTAGGGCTGGGTCGGATCCTGTAACGATGACCGCGAACGCCGTCCCATTGCTCGCGAGAGGCCCGCTCTCAATGACCGTCGCTTTGAACCCTTGGTGGTCGACCTTCATCTCGACAAGGTCGGCGAGCATCGCCGCCGCATCCTTGCGGCTATTGCCTTGCGTGTAGGCACCGATGACCGCAACCTCAGCCGACCAGAAGGGGCCTTCCTGCTTTTCGATTCGTCCATTGAGCATGATGGGATACCTACCTCTCGGCTTCCGCGATGATCCGCTCCGCGGTTGCCACGTTGATGATGTCGACGCGCGGAACGTAGACCTTGTGCGACTTCCCCGCGTGCGACCACGCTTCGTGCTTCGTGCCGCTCGTTCCCGCCGGGACCCAACCAAGCTCTTTTAGCTTCGCCTCGAGCTCCGACCGCCTCACGAGCATACTGTACAAAGGAACGTGTACACGATCAAGAAGAACCCGGCGCCCCGGCGTCAGACCTTCCTGCGGTGCCCGACGTCGATCCGGAACGAGGGAGCGATGGCCTTCTCAACTGAGACCAGCCTGTCGCGCGCCTGGCGGTTCGAGGACATCAAGCCCGAGGTCGCCGCCAAGGCGCTCGGCTGCGCACCTTCGAAGGCCAAGCGCGAGGTCGCCGCGGTTCGGGCCCGGCTCGCCGATCGCGCGCAGGTGGACGGCGTGCTGCGCGCGCTGCCGGCGCCGGCGCTCGCGGTACTGTCACTGCTCGCCGAGCACGACGGGCTGATGCTAGAGGACGATCTGCTCGCCCGGGCGCGCGCGCGCTTCGAGCTCGGCCGCGCGGAGGTGATCCCCGCGGTCGGCGCGCTGCTCCGGCACCTGCTGGTGGTCGAGCTGGGCGGACCGTGGCACGGGCACGCGCTCGCGATGGTCGAGCCCATCGTCGAGGCCGTACTCGACCGCGTCGTCGATCTCGACATCGCGCCGCTTCCGGACGCGGTGTTCTCGCCCGCCGCCGAGCACGACGGCGGGCGCGCGCTGCTCGCCGCCTGCTCGGCGCTGCACCTGGCCCCCATCAAGCGCACGCAGTCCGGATCCGCCCACCGTTCGGGGATCAAGCGGCTGGCCAAGCAGCTGGGCGCCAGCGACGATCGGCTCGAGACGCTCGTCGCGAGCGCGCTCGCCGCCGGCCTGTTGGTCTGGGATGCCGAGGAGCTCCTGCGCCCGCATCCCGGCCGGCTGCGCGCCGCCGCGGAGGGTTGCTACGATCACGAGCCGCACCTCGCGGCGCTCGTGGCACACGTTCGCGCGGCGGGCGTGCCGATCGCACGCGAGCGAGTCGAGCGCTGGCTCGCTCGCACCGCGCGCTCGGTGCACCGCAGCGAGCTCGGCGCCGCGCACCTCGATGCGCTGCCCGGCTGGCGCGCGGGTGCGGTCGCCGAGCGCGCCGCGCTGGCGGTGTCGCCGCCCGCCGGGTCGGCCGCCGCGACGGTGACGCCGAGCTTCGAGGTGTTCTTGCCGCCGGAGTCGCGACCGATCGACGTGGTCGACGTGCTTCGCGTTGCCGAGCTGGTCCGCATCGATCGCGTGATCGTCGGCCGGATCAGCAAGGTCGCGGTCACTCGCGCCGCGGCGGCCGGCGTGAGCGTGGACGAGCTGGTCGCCGCGCTCGCCGGCGCGTGCAAGACCGCGTTGCCGCAGAACGTCGAGACCGCGATCCGCGATTGGGCTTCGGACGTGGTGCGCGCGACGATCGCGGTGGGGCGCGTCGTCGTGGTGCCCACCGCCGACGAGGCGCGCGTGGCCGCCGCGTTCGCGACGTGGTCGCCGCGCCTGCTCGCGCCGGGCGTCGTGATGGTGCCCGAGACCGTGCCCGCGCGCGCGGTCTCCGCAGTGCTCGCGAAGCTGGGGATCCACGAAGCGACCGCACCTGCCGCGAGCGAGCCAGCCGCCGCCCGGCCGCACCTGCCGGCGCTCGGTGCGGATCCGGCGCTGCGCGCGCGCCTCGACGCGTACCGTGGCGGTGACGCGGAGGAGCGGCGGCGGGCACCGCAGGCGAATCTCGACGACGATGGCCGCGCGCCGGCTTCCCGTCGATGCCCCGACTGCGGGGAGATCCATGGCCCGCGCGACCGCGATGATGCCGGTGACGATGACGAAGCGATGATCTCGCCGCAGATGATCGCTCTGGTCGAGCGCTGGGAGAAACGTTGCGGTCATCGCCTCGTCGACGACGAGTTCGCGACGATCGCCGCCGTGCTCGACGTGCTGCCGGCCCACGACCGGAGCTTCCTGCTCGCTGCGAACGGCTCGGCCGAGCTGCGCGAGCGGCTCGGCCGAGTGCTCGCCCGCGGAGGCTTCGAGTCGTTCCTGGCCAGGCACCGCGACCGGATCGAGGAGATCGTGCCCGAGCTCGCGGCTGAGCTCGTGAAGCCGGTGGCCTCGCCGAAGCGCGAGTGGTTGCGCGACGGGCTGCTCGCGCGCGTCGAGGCTGCCGCGCGCACGCACTCGACGCTCGTCCTCGATCTCGGCTCGCGGACTCCGAAGGTCGCGGTGTCGCGCGTGGTATTTCGAGGGTCGGCCGTGATGGTGCTCGGCGAGGACGCGGACGACCAGGCCGCGGTCGCGGTGCCGCTCTCATCGATTCGCGCCGTCGCGGAGGTCGCGCCGAACGGTCCGCCGCCGCCGGCGCGGTGGCGGCCGGCGCAGGGCGATCGCGCGCCTCCCGGTCACGTGCCGTGTCCGTGCGGCAGCGGCCGCCGTTATCGCGCGTGCTGCCGCGCCTACAACTGAAGCGATTCTTCACGCACTCGCCGCCGTGGAATGTCCTCCGCGAGCAGTCTGCTTGGCGACCACCACCGCGCGATGCCTCGTACGCCAGCGGCAATCAACGGACGACGAGCGCAACGCCGGTCAGTCCGAGATCAAAGTCCGTCGACCAGCACGACTCGATGGCGAGCTCGTGCATGACGTGCAGACCGACGGCGTCGGTCATCGTCAGATCCTGATCGGCGAACCTGCGCAGCGCGCGAACGCCGCCGACGTGATCGGCCTCGCGGACCGCGAGGATCCGCAACGGTTCGAGCTCCTCGATAAACGACACGAACTGGAGCGCGCGCGTGCGATCGAAGCGCTTGAGGAACCAGCCGTGCCCTTCGGCGAGCACGAGCGGCGTGGTCACGAGTGGCGGAGGATCCGAGAACAGTCGACGAAACAACGCGTGGTGACTGTCGGACTTGTCGAGGAACGCGATGAACGCCGACGTGTCTACGTACACGAGCTTCGGCCGCGCCGCTGCCTTAGCGTTTCTGGCCATAGACCACGTCGTCGATGCGCCGGCTCGACGCCGTGTCGCCCGACTCGATCATCCCGGCGTAGCGCATCCATGGCTTCGATGGATCCGTCGGCAACAGCGTGCGCAGCGATCGCCGCAGCAGCTCGGCGAGCGAGACGCCGAGTCGCTTGGCCTCGGCTTTCGCGGCGCGCATCTCCTCCACTGAAAGGCTGATCTGCGTGCGCTCCATGGTGATAACAGTTTACTGCTCATTGTTATCACGCACAAATGCGACCTCGATCGTCCTGTTACCCGCGTACATCAGCAGTTCGTTCGGAATCGGCGCGACTGGGTAAATGGTTCGCGCGTAAGCTGCTGATGTCGCTGGTCTTCGTCTACGTTGAGGGGCTAGTGGAGCAATCCGTGCAGGTTCGAGTCCTGTCTTGCGCACCGAAGCCGCGGTGTGGCGGCGTGCGCGTCGCTAGTCCTCGGCATTCGCGATAGGGAGAGGCATGCGTCTCACGGCGATCGCGATCATGGTTGGGCTGGCCGCGTGTTCCAGCGATGGCGGGTCGCACCCGTACGAAAGTCAGTGCACGACCAGCTGCATGCCGGATGGTGTGTGTGCCGGCATGGATGCGATGCCATGCGTCGACGAGTGCGAGGCCGCGACGGACACGGTTTCGAGCGCGTGCGCGCAATGCATCCTCGACGACACGTCGTGGCGCGAGACCGTGGGCACCGGAGGCACCAGCTGCGCGGGCTACGCGGTCGGTTCGGCCAGCTCGTCGAGCTGCGCCGCCAGTTGCCAGATGTAACAACGCTCGAAGCGCACGCGTGCGTTGATGACGGCATGCGCGCGTTGCTCCTCCTCGGCTTGAGTGCTGTCGCCGCGGCGGCGCCGGGGTTGCCGGCGAGAGTGCCGCTGAGGACGGCCGCGGAGCGTGCGAGTCGCGCGGACGAGTTTCGCAGGCGCAACACGCAAGCGTGGAAGCTGGTCGAGGTCGACAAGCACGGCTTCATCTCGCACCTGATCACCTACGATCCCGAGCTGACGCCGGCGAGCTCGAAATTCACGCGCGATGACGTCCAGCGGATCCTCCGGTTCTTGCGCGCGAACGTGGATCTGTTCGGTGTCGACGTCGCCGACATCGACCAGATCAAACCCGATCAGCTCGGGTTCAGCGATGCGATCGGCGGCACGCTGCTCGGCGAGATCACCATCCAGTACTCGACGTTCACCGGCGATCCTCGGCCGCATCTCGAGCTGCTGCTGTACTTTCACGTCACCGCCAAGCCGACGTTGACCGAGGCGGAGCTCGTCAAGCGCGTCGCCGGCGCGACCTATCACGACACGATCGGCTACGCCGGACCGTCCCAGATCGATTGTGCGATGACGCCCGCAGGTCCCGCCGGATGCGTGACGCCGGTCGAGCACACTCGCGAGCGCGACGTGACGCTCACGCGCGCCGAGCTCCGCAGCGCGAGCTGGCTCGTCGCCGACGGCGACACGATGCGCTACGTCGGCTGCGTCGATGCGAGCATGCTGGGCGGGCCGCCCGCCGACAAGGCCTGGGGCAACGTCGGCCCGCGCGATCACGCGCTCGTGCCGAGAGCAGGCGCACCGAAACTGCCGCTCGTCGTCGATCTCGTGACCGGTGACACCGTCGCGACGACCGTCCACGACTGCTTCGATTCGAGCTTCGCGAGCCCTCGGTAGAAACCGCAGTCCTGGCGTCGGTGGTCCAGCGCAGCTCGACAACTTGCGTGGACGCGCCCGAGCCGAGGCTTCGGTCGCGTGCGGGATCCGCCGGACCGTCACGGATCACGGGAAGCTGCGCGCGTCAGCGCGAGTAGCTCGCGTTCGCGCGCCTCGCGCGCGTTGCGATCGTGCATGCGCGTGATGCTCGCGACGATGGTCGCCGCCATGCTCGCGAGCCAGATCGCGTAGCCGACGTCAGGCTGGACCTCGGACGCGCTGTAGGCGAGCAGCGTGAGCGCCGCGATCAGCGCGGCCACCGAAGCGATGATCGCGACCCCGTGCGCGCGCAACGCGTTCGCGAACACCGCGAACAGCAAGAGCGGATTCGCGTACCAGGGAACCGTGACGATGCCGACGAGCAGGCACGAGAGGCCGGAGACGGTCTCGGTGCCTCCGCCGAACAGCCTCGGCGTGATCGCGCACGGCGCGGCGAGCGACACCATGTACAGCGCGAGTGCGAGCAATCCCCAGGGAAAGCGAGCGCGCATGGTCGCGAGTGGTGCAACGCGAATGCCGCGCGATGTGCCGGTGGTTGCCGGCGTTGGCCGCGAGTTGTGTCGCGCCCGCGCCACGAGCCGCGGCCTTCGCGTCGCGATCGAGATGCGTCGCCCGAGGTCGCCCACCGGCACCGTTTCGATCGGCGCGACGCGATCGCCGAGCTCGCGCCACGGCGTGCACGGGTCGTCCACGACCCGTGCGCGTTCGCGCTACTTGACGAGCTTCGACAGCGGCCGCGCGTCGCCTTTGGCGAGCTTCGGCATGTCGACCCACGCGAGCGCTGGAGCCCACGAACCGAGCCACTCGCCCATACCCCACTCGAACGTGTCGGCATCGGGGATCTTGCAGCCGCACTCGAGCAGGCCCGCCGGGATGTCCTCGAGCAGTATCTCGGCCTGCTTGTCAGGCGTGCCCTTGGTCGGGTAGGTCGTGAGCGCGAAGACGAGCGGCTTGCACTCGCCCATCGCGCTCTTGAGCTGGTCGACGAGGAACTTCGTCGCGTCGGGATCGTTCGCGGGCAACTTCGCCGCTGCCGCAGGCGGCGGCGCGGCGGCCGTGGGCGCTCCCGCCTTGCCGGCAACGACCAGTCGCAGCGCGTAGTGATCGCTCGCGGCGGACGCGGCTGCGACGACGGCAGCGACCGCGCCGGCCTTGGCATCCTTGTCGGCCCAGATGTAGAGCGGGAACTTCGCGTCGTGGAACGAACCGCCGGCTAGCCCGACCGCCTCGCTCGCCTCGGTGCCTTGCATCTGCAGGAAGTCGTGCACGTCCTTCGCCGTCGCGAGCTTCGCTCCCGAGGTGTAGACGGTGCCGTCGTGCGCGACGGCGATCACGAACCCGCGCGCGTCGAACGGCTTGCCCGCGGCGGCGTCGGGCGCGTGCAGATCGCTCAGCACGGGCATGAAGCCGGGCGTGGCCGCGGCCAGCTCGTGCATGCGCTTGTCGAGCCGATCCGCGCGCACCTTGCACGCGCTGTCGGGCGCCGCCGAGCCCGCCGAGCCCGCCGAGCCCGCCGAGCCCGCCGAGCCCGCCGGCAGCGGCGTGGTCGGCTTCGGCGGCGATTTGGAATCACCCTTGTTGCCGTTGCACGCGAACAGGAACACCGCGACCCAGAGGCTACGCATCGGCGGCGAGTATCAGCTCGATTCCGCGCTGTCAACGCGGCTTCCGTTCACAAGCCGATACCGCTCCGGTTCGCGATCCCGGTGTACCGGCGCGGCTCGCGGCCGCCGTGCGAAAGGGCCTGGCGCCGCTGCCGGCGGAGCTTCGCCTCGCTGGCCGAGCTCCTCGACCAGCTGACCGCACGCCGGCGAGCTCGCGCGCGCACGTTCGCGCTCGCGAGCGGCGCCGCGTGCGTGGTCGCGGCCGCGAGCTGGCTCGGCGCGCGCGTCGTGGCATCGTCGGCGCACGTGGCACGGCCGGCCGGGCTCGTCGCGATCGAGCGGCTGCACCTGACCATGCCTTCGCATCCGCCGCCGCTCCAGTGGAACGATGCCTACGGCGATGTGCTCGCGCTGCTGCTCGGCGATATCGACGGCGTGAAGGCCGTCGGCCCGACGTACTTGCTCGGCGCGAACGCGCTGCGCGAGGCCCACGACGCGCCGCTCGCGCCGCAGGCCTGGCGCGACGCCGAGACGAAGGCGAGCGCGCGTTACGTGGTGCGCGCTTCGATCGAGGAGGATTCGGCTGCATCGCGATCGCGAAGCGCGTGCCTTGTGCGACGACACGCTTCGCCCCGCGCTGTTCCAGTGGTCGGTTCTCGCCTTGCGCTACCGGTGCGCGCACTGATTCACTGCGCGGGGGGCGCAGGCGGTGCCGGCGGCGCAGCCGCAGGTCCACCCGGCGGATAGGCCGGCGGCGGCGGCGACATCGCACCGAGCCGCGCGGCCACTTCGGGCGGCGGCGAACCGACGCGGTCGTAGTGGCAGTTGTTCGGATCGGGCTTGTCCGAGTTGCGCCCGTTGTCGATCGCGCAGCGCTCGATGATGAGCTGGCCGCCCTGGTCGACGTACAAGTTCGAGACGTAATACGCGGGCGGCCCGCAGGCGGCGAGCACGGTCGCGAGCAGCACGAGTCTTCTCATGCGCACCCTTATAACTCAGGGACAGCTCGCCAACGTGACCTGCGCGCGCGCGTCCTGACCGGCCGGCTGCGTCGTGTCTTGCCAGAACACGAGCAGATCGGCCTTGCCGTCGCCCGAGACGTCGGCGAGCTCGTCGACCCATGCGCTGCTCCAGCCGCCGACCGCCGCGTTCGACGTCTGCACGAAGCCCAGGCCGTTCGACGTCGCGACCTGCGCGTACGCGGCGACGCCATTCGGGTACACCGTGACGAGGTCCTGCCTGCCGTCGCCGTCGGCGTCGCCGAGGAAGTAGCGGCTGGACGCACGCCACGCGACGCCGGTCGCCGCGTTGGAGACGCGCGCGAACCCGGTCGCGTTCGACAGGCTCAGCTGCGCAGTCGTCGCGCCGGCGTTGTTCCACACGACGAGCAGATCTGCCTTGCCGTCGCCGTCGAAGTCGCCGAGCAAGTCGACGTACGTCGGATCCCAGCCGCCGATCGAGGCATCGGACACCGACGTGAAGGTCGTGCCGTTCGACACGAACACCTGCGCGTACGTGCTCGTGCCGACCTGGTGGAGGCGCACGAGGTCCTGTTTGCCGTTGCCGTCGACATCGCCGACGAGGAACCGATCGGCCGTGCTCCACGTGACACCGAGCGAGGTGTTCGACACGCGCGCGAAGCCGGTGCCGTTCGACGTCGAGACCTGCGCGGTCGTCTGGCCGTTGTTCCACAGCACGACGAGGTCGCGCTTACCGTCGCCGTCGACATCCATCACGAGATCGACGTACGTCGGATCCCAGCCGCCGATCGATGCGTTCGACACCGACTGAAACCCGCTGCCGGTCGACTGCCAGACCTGCGCGTACGCGCTCGTGCCGGCCTGGTACACGCGCACGAGGTCCTGTTTGCCGTCGTGATCGACGTCGCCGACGAGGTTGCGCGTCGTCGGATTCCACGCGCCGACCGCGGCGTTCGAGACCTGCTGGAAGCCGGTGCCGGTGGCCTTCGAGACCTGCGCGAACGCGCTGCCGTTGTTCCACAGGATGACGAGGTCGCGCTTGCCGTCGCCGTCGACGTCGGCGAGGAGCTGCTCGTTCGCCGGGTTCCAGCCGCCGGCCACGGTGTTCGACGACTGCGTGAAGTGCGTCGTCGTGCACGGGCAGTCACACGACAGCTTCGTCACCGGCGGCGTGCTCGCGCTGCCGCCGTCGCAATTGCGCGCCTGACCGTAGCTCTCCCAGCGGCTCGTGAGCTGCGCGTCGCCGGCCGGATCCGCCTGGTAGCCGAACAGGCCGGCGAGCTGCTGGCGCATCTCGATCAGCGTCGCGGTGCTGCCCGCGACGTCGGGCTCGAAGTTCGTGCCCTCGGTCCAGTCGTCCCAGGTCTGCCCGACGAGGCCCGTCATGCCGACCGACTTGAAGTAATCGAACTCGCCGAGCAGCACCTCGGGATCGCGCGGATCGCCGGGCGGCAGCTGGCGCTCGAGGCACTGGCCCCACGACATCGTGAAGTCATCGAAGCCCGGCGTCATCGCGCCGAACAGCGCGCGCCCGGAATAGGTCGCCACCGCGGAGTGCAGCGCGCCGTGCAGGCCGGCCGCCCAGTTGAACGCGTGCTGGCGCACGGTCGCGCCCGAGTAGTTGTTCCACGTCAGGTTGATCCACGGCGACATCGCGTCGAACGCGCCGAAGTACGTCGTCGCGGACGGATTTTGCGTCGATGCGATCACGTAGAAGTCGCGCCCGCTCTGGTTGCGCGCGTTCTGCAGCAGGCTCTGCCACTGCGCGACCGTCAGGTGCGACGAGTCGAAGTAGACGTAGATGACCGGCTTGCCGTGGAGCTTCAGGCCCGACGCGTGCGCCGCCGACATGTTCGACATGTCGACGAAATCCTGCGTCAGCGCGGCGATGCAGCTCTGCTTCGGGTTGCCGGCCGAGTCATCGCACTTGCCGAGCCCGACGCCGCTGCCGAAGTGGAAGTACCAGGTCGCGTCGTCGCCCGGGATGATCGTGTTGGTCATGCCGCCGGCGTCGGCCTCGGCAAGGAAGCCGAGCGCGGCGTCGTACGCGATCTTGCACGTCGAGCACGTGGGGTTGGTCGCGTGCAGCGGCGTGTCGCGCAGGCCGTTCATCTGCATCGTCCACGCGTCGAGGTTGGCGCCCGAGTCGCACGCGCGGCGAATGCCCGACAGCATCAGGTCGGTGCGGGCCTTGCCCTCGGTATCGAGCGCGCTCGCCGAGTAGATCCCGGCGAGCATGCGGCGGCGCGAGGCCATCGCGCGCTGCGGCGGACCGGTCATGATGCACGTGTCGCTCGCGCCCTTGAGGATGCACGTGCTGCAGGTCGCGGGATCGCTCGTCGCGACGCAGCCGCCGCCCCACTTCGCGTTGCCGTAGGACGGATCGGGACCGCCGCCCTGCGGATCGCTCGACGGAATTCCGAACCAGCTCATCGAAAACATGACCGCGAGGTGCGACGGCATCGCGCTCGCGAAGTCGAACGCGTGCGTGATCGTGACGTCGGCGCGATCGTCGAGCTCGCTCTGCGAATCGGTGCAAGCCGGCGCGACGAGCGCGACCGCGATCGCGGCGGAGATCGTTACAATTCTGTGGGGGCGGTTTTGCGAGATCACGCGTCGCCGCTCAGCAAGCAACGCGCCATCACGAGCGCGCCGGATCGACGCGTGCAAGCCGCGACGGTGGGGATTTGGTCTCCACGCGGGCGGCTAGAGGCCTAGCCAGCACGCACCGTGCACAGCATATATTACAGACCCATGTCGTATTCGGAGAGCCCGCCGCCGCCGCTGTCGCGAGCGAGCCTCGTGATCGGCCTCTACGGCGCGATGGGAATCGTCGCGTTCTTGATCGCGGCGGGACGCGGCGATCCGGATCTGTATCGGCTCGGCGGCAGTCCCGCGGCGTGGCAGCTCGCCGTGGGGCCCGCGATCGGCGTCGCGCTCGGCCTCGCGGTCGTCGGCGGGACGCGGCTCGCGACGCATCACTTCCAGTGGGCGCGCGAGCTCCACACGAGCTTTCGCGATCTGCTCGGACCGCTGGCCTCGCGCGAGATCTTGATCCTCGCGATCGCGAGCTCGATCGGTGAGGAGCTGCTGTTTCGCGGCGCGCTGCTGCCGTGGTTCGGGCTGTGGTGGCAGGGCCTGGTGTTCGCGCTGCTTCACGTCGGGCCGGGCCGGCGGTTCCTGCCGTGGACGCTGTCGGCGTTCGTGCTCGGCATCGCGTTCGGTGCGCTCGCACAGGAGACCGGCAACCTCGGCGGCCCGATCGCGGCGCACTTCACGATCAACTTCCTCAACCTGCGCTACATCACGGCGACCAAGCCATGATCGCGCGCCTCGTGCTCGCCGCCGCGAGCGTCGCCTGTGCGCTGTACCTCGCGTACGGCGGCTACGCGATCGGCCTGGACTTCGAGGGCGGCGTCCACGTCGTCGTGCGTGCGCCGGCGGGCGATGCCGATGCGCGCGCCGAGCTCGAGCACGCGATCGGCGCGGCGAAGATCGAGAGCTCGGCAGATACCTACGCGATCGAGATCGCGGGCGGCGACGACCACGATGCGGCGGCCGTGATCGGCGAGCTGCCGCCGGGATTTCAGGTCGAGGCCAAGCACGTGATCCACCCTGTGCTCGATCCGGCACTCGGCCGCCGGTTCGCGACGTACCTGGCCGCCGTCGCCGCGCTGGCGTGGCTGGCGGGTTTCGCGATCCGCCGCGGCTCGCTCGCGATGGTGGCGACGCTCGCGCTCGCGGCGGCGGCCGCGGTCGTCGAGCTCGTGCACGGCGGCGGTACGCTGTCGCGCGCGACCTACATCGCCGCGTTCGAGCTCGCCCTGCCCGCCTCGCTCGCGGTCGCGCTCGCGGCCGGCCGGCGCGCGACGGCCGCGGTGCCGGGTCTGGTGCTGCTCGGCCTCGTCCTCGCCGCCTCGATCGTGGCCGCCGCGATCGGCGGGTCGACGCACGCGGCGTGGCAGCCGTACCTCGTCGCGCTGCGCGTGGCGTGGCGCGCGGCGCCTGCGGCGATCGCCGTCGTCGTCGCCGCGCTCGCGGCGGTCGCCGATTTGTTGCCCGGATCGCGCGCCGCTGCCTAGCCTCGGGCATGGTCCGCAGCTCCGCGCTGGTCCTCGTGGCTCTCGCCGCCGGTGTCGCCCACGCCGACGAGACGTCCGCCACCGACAAGCTTCGCATCCTGTACTCGAGCCGGTTCAGTTTCACCGATGGCGGCCTGCCGCTCGTCACGGTCGAGATCATGGGCGGCCAGAAGACGGTCGAGCTCCACGCGAAGGGCGGCCTCGTCGTGCGCCCCGACGGCTCCGGCGGCAGTGCGGTGCGA
The DNA here is from genome assembly GCA_036490935.1 of Kofleriaceae bacterium. Lineage (GTDB taxonomy): Bacteria > Myxococcota_A > Polyangia > Haliangiales > Haliangiaceae > JABFXX01. The sequence continues at coordinate 16,185 of DASXCY010000076.1, forward strand.
GCCGACGGCGGCGACACCTGGACGATCACCGCCGAGCACGTGCAGCCGGCCGTGATCCAGGACTGGACCGTGGTCGAGACGCTCGGCCCCGACGACGCGCCCGGCATCACCGCGTCGCTCGCGCGCTGGAAGGATCGCGGCTTCGAACCGCACGCGTTCGAGATCGGCACGCTGTTCGGCACCGGCGGCGAGGTGATCGACACGCGCGAGCTGCGCATCGCGATCGATCCGCAGCCCGCCGGCAAGGGCGCGACGCGCGCCGCCGAGCTCGCGCGCCGGTTCGGCGTGAAGACGAGCGTGCACGAGGAGCTCGTGCGGCGGCCGAGCGGCACGATCGTCGCGCGCAGCGGCAGCACGGTGATCGAGAACGCGTCGGTCCTGTGGTTCGAGCCCGCGCACGCGGGCGAGACGATCGCCGTCGCCGACGTGCCGACCGGCACCGGCGGCAGCCAGCTCGAGACCGGGCACGAGGATCGCCGCTACTGGGGCAGCGTGTACGTCACGCTCGATCACGACGGCTCGCTCGTCGCCGCGAACGCGGTCTCCGAGGACAAGCTGCTCGCCGGCCTGGTGCCCGCCGAGATGTATCCCGACGCGCCGGCGGCCGCGCTCGAGGCGCAGGCGATCGCGGCGCGCACCGAGCTGTTGCAGAAGATCGGCCGGCGCAACCTGACCGATCCGTTCCTGCTGTGCTCGACGCAGCAATGCCAGGTCTACGCCGGCGCCGGCAAGGAAGACGCGCGCGCGACCCGCGCGATCGAGAAGACGCGTGGCATCGTGCTGCTTCGCGACGGCGGCGGCCTCGTCGACGTGCGCTACAGCGCGTCGTGCGGCGGCCACACCGAGGACAACGACGCGATCTGGGGCGGCGACCCCGATCCGTCGCTGCGCGGCCGCACCGACTCGCCGAAGGCCGAGATGACGCACGTCACCGATGGCAACCTCGACGCGTTCCTCGACGAGAGCCCGCACGACGCGTGGTGCGGGCGCGCGGAGAAGGGCAAGGCGAAGTTTCGCTGGACCGAGACGCTGCCGGTGGACGAATTATCGGCGCGCATCGCCGTCGAGTATCCCGAGATCGGACGCGTGACCGGCCTCGCCGCGAAGCAGCGCGGCACGAGCGGACGCATCGCCGTGCTGACGATCACGGGCGAACGCGGCGCGGTCGACGTCACCGGCGATCTCCACATCCGCCGGCTGCTCGGCGGGTTGAAATCGACGCTGTTCGCGATCCACCGCGAGCGCGATCGGTTCGTGCTGCGCGGCGCGGGCTTCGGCCACGGCGTCGGCATGTGCCAGATGGGAGCGATCGGCATGGCCGAGGCCGGCAAGCCGCACGCGGAGATCCTCGCGCACTACTTCCGCGGCACGCACCTGCACAAGCTGTACTGACGTGTAACAACCCCGCCGTGCGGCGCGCGTGGTATCCCCGCGCCATGCACCTCCTCCCGACGACGATGGTCGGCTCTTATCCGCGCCCGGCGTGGTTCACGCACCAGCTGGCGGGTCGCGACGTGCTCGAAGCGTTCAAGGTCGCGGCGCATGCCGAGGCGTTCCACGACGCGACGCGCGTCGTGATCCGAGATCAAGAGGAGGCCGGTCTCGACATCCTGTCCGACGGCCAGATGTGGTTCGACGACTACCACATGGGCATCGGCTCGTTCCTCTGGTACTGGCTCGAGCGCACCAAGGGGTTCTCGTCGGAGAAGCTGCCGCATCCCGCGCGCGCGAAGGCCAAGGGCCGCGACATCTGGGCGCTCGACGAGGCCGGTGGCGTCGGCGTCGAGGGGCCGATCGAGCGCGGCCCGGTGCGCATGGCGCTCATCTACAGCTGGGCGCAGCGCCACACGCACAAGCCGATCAAGGCGTGCGTCGGCGCGGGCCCGGTGCAGCTGGCGACACTCGCGCACTTCACCGGCGGCCCGACCGGCACGCCGAAGAATCGCTACGAGCTGTCGAAGGCGCTCGCCGACGTGTTCCGCGCCGAGATCAAGGAGCTCGTCGAGGTCGGCTGCAAGCACGTGCAGCTCGAGGATCTCGGCGCGTGGATGCCGCATCTCTCCGGCGACAAGGACTGGTCGTGGGTGAGCGAGACGATCGATCGCACGATGGCGGACATCCCGGCCGGCGTCGAGCGCGCGTGGCACTTCTGCATGGGCAACGCGTGGGGCAACAAGCTCGAGGGCATGACCGCCGGTGGCTATCGCGAGGTGCTGCCGCACTATCACAACGTGAACGTCGACGCGTACGTGCTCGACTTCGCGTGCCGCGAGATGGCAGACGCGGATCTCCTGCGCAAGCTACCGAGCGACAAGAGGGTGCACGCCGGCGTGATCGACGTGCGCACGCTCGAGATCGAGGCTCCCGAGCAGGTCGCCGAGCGCGTGCGCAAGGTGCTCGCGCACATCGAGCCCGAGCGCGTCACGCTGACGACCGACTGCGGCCTCAAGCAACTGCCGCGCGTCGTCGCGATCCAGAAGCTCCGCGCGCTCGCCGAGGGCGCGGAGCTCGTGCGCAAGACGCTGCGCTAGGCTACGGGGCGCTACTTCTCCGGCTGCAGCACGAACCAGTGGAACACCCGGTACGGGCCGCTGGCGTCGGTGGAGAGCTCGACCTCGCCGTCGGCGACCGCGTGCTTCGGCAGGTCGAACGTGAGCTCGCTGAACGTGCCGGCCGGCGCGGCGATCGTGAGCTTGCCGAGCTCCTTGTCGCCGGCAAGCAGCCGCATCGTGATCGGGTGATCGATCGTCTCGTTCCACGGGTCGTACGCGCGCTTGCCGCCGGTACGGATCACGACGCGCGCGGGTTTCGCCGGATCGAGCGAGACCGTGAACCGCTCGTGGCCGCCGCGGATCGTGCGGCCGCCGTCGACGATCAGGCCCTGCGTGCCGACCTCGCGCTCGACCACCGACCACCGCGCGGTCGGGTCGCCGAAGTGGCGGCGGCCGAGCGCGCCGTGCCAGTGGTGCCCCCGCTCGCTCGCGAGATCCGCGATGTCGACGCGATCGACGATCGCCCAGCCCGGATGATCGTTGACCGGCCGCTCGCCGGTGCCGGCGTGATCCCACGTCGCGGCGATGACCTGCATGTCGCCCTCGCCGGCCAGCCGCGACTTCGCGAACCCGCCGGTCAGGTACGTGTGCATCAGCACGTCGCCATAGAACTCGTTCTGGCCCATCCACGCCGGGTAGTACGCGAAGTGCGTCGGGCGCTGGTCGGGCGGCAGGCTCTCGAGGAACTCGAACCGCGAGCCCGGCCCGTTGTTCGCGATCTCCGCCTGATGGTTCGTGACGAGGCCGAGCATGTCGTAGACGCGGCCGTCGCCGTAGTAGGCGATCGCGCCGGCATCGTGGAACATCACGCGCGCGTCGGGCAGCTTGTCGTGCAGGTAATGACCGATCGCGACGACCTGCGTGTTGCTGTCGCTCGCGCCTTGCGCGAACAGCAGCGCGTTGTCGCGCAGGTTGGGCACCGCGAGGTACGCGAACGCGGCGAGCGCGACGCCGCCGCACGCCTGCCACGTGATCCAGCGCCAGCCGCGCGCGAACACCGGCGCGAGCCCGATGCCGATCGGGATCGCGAGCAGCGGCAGCGCGGCCGCGATGTAGCGATAGTTCTGGAAGCTCCACAGCCCCGACGACGCGACCACGCCGAACATCAGCGCGAGCGGTGCGCCGATCGCGAACGCGCACGCGAGATAGCGACGCTCGCGGCGCGCCCACAGCACGAGCCGGACCGCGCCGGCGAGATAGAGCAACGCCGCGATGCGCGGCACGACGAGTGGGCTCGTGCCGTCCCAGAACAGGCCGCGCAGCATGCGGCCCGACAGCATCCACACGGTCTGAAACCAGTACGTCCAGTCGAAGCCCGGCAGGTAGAAATGGCTCTTCGCGACGCCGGTGTTCGGAAAGAAGTGGCCGGCGAACACGCGATTCGCGGCCAGCCACACGACCGGCGCGGCCAGCGGCGCGAGCCACCACGCGGCGGCGCGCGGCGTGCGCCGGCGCTGCACCGCGCACGCGAGGCACACCGCGGCGGCGACGAGCGTCATCTCGGGCCGCGACAACGACAGCGCGGCAAGGCAGATGCCGAGGCGCTTCGTCGGCGGACCTTCGCGTTCCGCGCGTGCGAGCAGCAGCAGCGTCGCGATCGCGAGCGCGGCCGCGAAGCCGACTTCCATGCCCGACAGCGCGCACCACGCGAACGGCGCCGCCGCGAGCGCGACGACCGCCGCCGCGATGCCGGCGAGCTCGCCGCCGATGCCGCGCGCGAAGCGATGGCAGCCGATCGCGACCGCGGCGTAGAGCAGCGCGCCCATGCCGAACGCGACCCACACGAGCGCGTGGCCGCGCGCGCCGAGCGTCCAGAACGGCGCGAGCACCATCGGCCACAGCACGCTCGTCGAGCCGGCCGAGTAGCCGCCGCCGGGAAAGTACGTGAACGGCTGGCCGCGCCCGATCTGCTTCGCGTAGGTCAGATAGATGTAGCTGTCGTCGAGCGGCAGCCCCATCGGGTGCGTGTGCGCGAGCGTCGTGGCGGCGAACGTCCACGCGATCGCGAGCGCGGCGAGCGCGATCGCCGCGGGCGCGATGACCTGCTCGGGCTTTATGGCCATCCGGCGGCCGGCGTGCGCACGGCGGCCAGCGCGAGGTGCTGGAACCGGAACTGGCGATCGCGCTGGTAGTCGCCGAGGAATTCGAGCGCGAGCTCGTTGAAGTCGAGCGAGCGGACCCAGCGAAAGCCGCAGTCGTACAGCATGGGGAGCACGTCGTCGGAGCCGTACCGGATCGGTTCGCCGAGCTCGCCGACGTACGCGCGCGTCTCGCGATCGCTCTCCGACTTGACCTCGCCGGTCGCGAACTTCTTGCCGACGAAGTCGAACGCGACGAGCGAGCGCGGATCGAGCCCCGACGCGAGCCGCGTCGCGGTCGCGCGCACGGCGGGCTCCGTCAAGTACGGCACGACGCCCTCCCAGATCACGAGCGCGGGCTCGCGCGCGGCAAAGCCATTCGCGACCAGCCGCTCGATCGGATCCTCGTGCTCGAAGTTACACGTGACATACGTCGCCGACTCGAGCGGATAGCCGACGAGACGCGCGAGTCGCTCGCGCTTGGCCGCTTGCGTCGCGGGATGATCGACCTCGAAGAACCGCACGCCTGCCCGCGGCAGCCGTGCCGCGCGCGTGTCGTAGCCGGCGCCGAGGATCACGATCTGCCGCGTCGATAGCCGATCGACCGCGTGGCCGACGAGCCGATCGAGATACGCGACGCGCAGCGCGAGCCACAGCTCCATCGGCGGGAACCTGACGTCGAGCCGGCGTGCGATGTCCTGCCCGTCCGCGCCGGCGAGCGCCTCGGCCCATGGATCGGCAAACAGCGGCTTGTCCCACTTGCTCGCGCGCGCGCGGTACGCGCACACCATCAGCGCGGTCTTCGACGCGGAGCTACTGGCATCCACGCACGAGTCGTATCACTTCTTCTCGAGATACGCGACGAGGCCGTTGTACGCGGAGGTCACGCGCATCGACAGCTCGGTCGCGGCTTTCTGCTTCTGCGGATTTCCCGCGTGCATGTCGGGGTGGTACTTGCGCATCAGCTGGCGATACGAGCTCTTGATCTGCGCCAGGTCCGCGCCCGCCGACAGATCGAGCACGCGATACCACTCGACGAGCTGCGCTTCCGGCGTCCCGGGGCGCGGCGGCCGCGCGGTGCCGCTGCTCGGCGAGCTCGCACCCGGAAACGGTCCGCCACGGGCCGCCTGCTCCTTCATGCGGCGAAACGCGTCGTCTGCGGCGACGCGCTGCTTGGCCGCGCGTTCGTCGCGCTCGCGGTGGACGCGCGATGACCGTTCGCGCGCGGCCTTGTCGCGCGCCGCGCGCGCCGCCGGGTTCGCGAGCGCGAGCTTGCCGATCGCGCCGAGCTCGCGCTGCCCCACCCGCGCGCGCGCCGCCTTGCGCGCGGTCAGCTCGGCCTGCAGCGCCGCGCTCTCGACATGCGAGAGCGGCTCGTCGTCGACGATCACGAGCGAGGTGAGCTTCGACAGTCCCGATTGCGCGCTATCGAGGATGCGCCGCGTGATGCTCACGCGCTCACGATAGCATCGGGCTAATCCGCGTGCAGGATCGTCGCGCCCGTGCCGACGACGTAGACGTCGGTCGCCGTGCCGGTCACGCCGAGCAGCGTCGCGCTCGAGCCGGCCGGCTGCGCGAACGTCCAGTTCGAGCCGTCCCAGTGCCCGATCTTCTTGCTCGCGACGCCGTACATATCGTCGTCGGCGCGCGCCCACAGGCCCTGGATCACGTTGGTGCTCGTGCCGTGGCCGGTCCAGTGCGCGCCCTGATCCGTCGAGCTCAGCGTCTCCTTGCCCGAGATCGCGCTCGTCACCCACACGGTTCCCGGCCGCGCGAGCACCGCGAAGTACAGCGCGTCGCCGGCCGGATCCGGCGCGCCCGGCACGCCCCACGACGTCGTGTAGTGATGGACCTGCGACATCTCGCCGGTCGTCCACACGTCGCTCGGTCCGCTGCCCGAGATCGCGAGCAACGTGCCGCCGACCGCGGTCGGAGTCCACGTGCTGCCGTCGTAATGATGGACGTTGCCCGAATCGCCGACCACCCACACGTCGCTGCCCGACGAGCCCCACACCGCGGTGAACGTCTCGGTCTGGCCGGTCGTCGCGGTCCACGAGCTGCCGTCGTAATGCAGCAGCGTGCCGGCATCGCCGACCGCCCATGCATCGCTGGCGCTCGCGGCCCACACGCCTGTCAGCGTCTGCGTCGTACCGCTCGTCATCGCCGTCCAACCGGTGCAGCGGCGCAGCACGATCGTCCCGCTATCGCCGACGGCGAACACGTGGTCGTCATCGGCGGCCCACACCGCGAGCACGTTGATCGTCGACGCGAGCGACGCGTCCTCCGCGCACCACTGACCGCTCTGGCAGCTCGGCATGCACGGACTGGCATCGCCGCCGGTCGCGCCGCCCGAATCGCCGCGGCCGTCGCCCGGCGGCCCGTCACCGCCGCCGTGATTGCCGTCGCCCGACGTCCCGTGCGACGAGCCGCACGCGACCAGCGCGACGAGGACCAGCGCTCGCACGCTCAGGGATGAACGTAGACCGTGATCGCTTCGTCGATGCTCTCGTCGAAGTGGATCTGGACGTCGTGCCTGCCGTGATAGAAGTTCTCCGTCACGGGCAGGTTGCAGTCCTCGAAGTACGTGCCGTGCGAGTCGAAGCGTTCGCATGCGCCCGAGTCGTGATGGTGGTGCCACCAACCAAAGCCGCGATGACGATCCGACGACTGGCATGCGCCAGTATAGATGAAGCCGCACAGCGTGTAGCCCGGATTCATCGGATCGGGTTGCGCACAGATGCGCTGCTCGGACGTCGTGTCATCGGTTCCGCTGCACGCGGCCCACAAGATCGGTTGGTCGAGCGGTGTGAAGTAGTTGCCGTAGAACGCGCCCTGCTGGAGCGTCCAGTTGGCGAGCTCGTCCGGATCGGGTGACAGCGCGCTGTTGTCGCCGCGCATCGAGATCGGTACCGCGACGTCTTCGTCGTTCACGCGGGCGAACAAGCACGCGCTCAGCCAGTGCACGTCGCGCTCGCTGAGCGAGCGATCCGTCCAGTCCGGCGCGACGCCGATCTCGCCCGAGTACGCGGCGCCGTTCTTGTCGTAGACGACGACGCCGTCGGGCAGCGCGCAGCCGACCATGTACGCGAGCACGTCTTGCGCGCCGTCGTCGACGAGCGAGTTCGCGACATCGCTGAGCGACAGACCGCCGCCGATGTGCGGACCGGACGTCAATCGATTCGATGCGAGCCGGTTCGACGCGAGCCGATTCGACGCGAGCCGGTTCGACGCGAGCCGGTTGAGGGCGACGATCGACTGCGATTGATCGCTCACCGAGTCGTCGTCGATCGCGCAACCGACCAGTGCTCCTGCAGCTACGATCGAAAGAGCTAACCGCATGCAGCAATCGTTGCGCGCCGCCAAAACCCAAGCAAGAACAATAATTTGGCTACACTGTGAGCGGATCGGGGTCCGCGGTGCTCACTTTACGTCGCCGACCCACACGCCGTGCGGAAGCGGATACGGCGCCCACCCTTCGACATCGAGCGCGTCGCCATCGACGATCCCGCCGTAGATCCGCGCGCGGCTTGGAGCAATCGCGATTCGCGCGCCGTGTGCGACCAGCTCCTGCACCCGCGAGGTCAGCATACTCACATCGATAAGTGCGCGCGGCGTAACAGCCAATACGCTATCCGGTGCGCTCATCGCGATGGTCATCTCGTGGGCGCGGGCGATGCTGGCGGCGAGCGCGAGCTCGGCCGGACCGGCTTCGACATAGAGCGCGATCACGTCGACATCGCCGCTCGGCTCGTCGGCGGGCGCGATCACCGCGCGCAGTGCATCGCAGAACGCGCGCGTGCTCGGGAATCGATCGGCGGGCTCGGGCGAGAGCGCGCGCGAGATCGGCTCGTCGATCGTCGGATCGATGTCGACGTGCGCCGACGGACGCGGCCGCGGCCCGTGCTGCTGCAAGTAGCTCTGCACGATGCCCGGCGTGCCGCCGAATGCGGGCGCGCCGGTCAGCATGTGAAACGCGAGCAGCGCGATCGCGTACACGTCGGTGCGCGCGTCGACCGGCTGGCCCTTCATCTGCTCGGGCGCCATCGCGGCGGGCGTGCCGAGCATGCTGCGCGACGACGTCAGGCTCGGGTTCGTGTCGCCGAGCAACTTGACGAGGCCGAAGTCGAGCAGCACCGGACGCACGCCGGATGCGTCGTGTCCCAGGATGACGTTCGATGCCTTGACGTCGCGGTGCACGAGGCCCTGCGCGTGCGCGACGTCGAGCGCGGCGCAGAGCGGCGCGATGATCGCGAGCATCTCGGCAGGAGGCAGCGCGCGCCGCTCGTGGATCACGTCGCGCAGGCTCGGGCCCTCGATGAACTCGAGCACGAGGTACGGACGGCCGTCCTCGAGCGCGCCGTGGCCGAGTGCGCGCACGACGTGGCGGTGATCGAGACGCTCGATCGCGACGAGCTCGCGCTCGAAGCGCGTCATCGCGTCGTGCGAGCGCACGAGCTCGGCGTGCAGCACCTTGATCGCGACGAGCACGCCGTCGTCGCTCCGCGTCGCGCGCCAGACTTGACCGAATCCACCCTCGCCGACCAGACGTTCGATCCGGTAGCCAGCAATGATCGGGGCGGGCAGTGCGCTCGACACGAGCGCGTCCATCATGCTCGTTTTCTTGGGACGCCGGTTATTACTGCTGGACATCTACGATCACGACAAGCGTAACGAACCTCGTCGTAGAACGCGACGTAGGACCAGGTAGGTCGACGTCAGCTCGCCGACGAGCGGCGCCTCCAGATCGGATCACGGTGAGCCAGGTCTCTCAGCTGCGCGCGTGTCGCCTCGGGGAGTTGGCCGTGGCGCTCCGCCAGCTCGCCGATCTCGAGGCGCAGCTGCTCGAACAGGCCGTCGAGCCCGGCGAGCGCATCGGCCCAGCGCTCGGGGCGGCCTGCCACCGCTTCGAGGGCGGCGAGCACGGCGCGATCCTCGTCGCCCAGGCCGCCCTCGGCGGCAAGCCGCTCGACGATCGAGATCAGCTCGGCGTGCGCTACCGGATCGCCGCGCCACGCGAGCACGCGGCCGAGCAGCAGGCGATCCGGGTGCGTCGTGCCTTCGCTCGCGCGTTCCTGTAACGCGAGCGCGCGGCGCGCCAGCTGCAGCGCCTCGCCATGCTGGCCGAGCCACAGCCGCTGCTCGGCGAGGTTGTGCGCCGCGACCCGCTCGAAGTGCGCCTGCCCGCTCTCGCGCGCGAGCTGGATCACGAGGCGCAGATCCTGCTCGGTGCGATCGATGTCGCCGCGCACCGTCCACAGCCAGGCGCGGTTGCCGTACGCGGCGGCGAGGTGGAAGCGGTCGTCGTGCTTCCAGCAGCGCTCGAGCAGGTCGGCGAACACGCGCTCGGCCTCGTCGGTCTCGCGCAGGTCGGCGAGCACGCAGCCGAGCAGCAGCGCGGCGATCGTGGCCGGCTCGTCGAGGTCGCGCGCGAGCGCGTCGCGCAGCACGCGGCGCAGCGGATCGGCGCAGTCGGCGAACCGCTGCTCGCGAAACAGCGTGCGCGCGTCGGCGAGCTCGATGCGCAACGCGAGGTCGGGGCGCGGCGCATCGCCGAGGCGAGCACGCGCCCGCTCGGCGATCTCCTTCGCGCGCGTGAAGCTCTCGCGAAAATCGAGCACGGTGGCGAGCTCGAGCAGCGCATCGACTTCGAGGTCGAGCTCGCCGCGTTCGCTCGCGAGCGCGGCGGCCTGCTCGAGATCGACGACCGCCTCGCCCATGCGCTGCACGCGGTAGCGCGCGCGAGCCCGGCCGATCAAGGCGCGGCCGCGCGCGAGATCGGGCGGTTCGAGGTGGCGCAGCGCACCGGACCACGCCTGATCGGCATCGATCGGATGGTGCGTGTGCGCGGCGCGCTCGCCGAGCTGGGCGAACGCGGTGGCGGCGGCCGCGTGATCGCCAGCGGCCTCGGCGTGACGCGCGACGCGCTCGGCGGCACCCTCGCCACCGTCGCGCCAGTGCGCGAGCGCGGCTTCGTGCAGCAGCGAACGCTCGCGCTCGTCGGTGGTCGCGTACACGCCTTCCTCGACGAGCGCCTGGCGGAACGCGAAGCCGGCGGCGCCTTGCAGCAGCACGCCGGCGCGCACGAGCTCGGCGAGCCCGACGTCGACGTCGATCGTGGTGGTCGCGCCGCCGCGCCGCTCGACGGCCTCGACGATCGCGACGACCTCGTCGCGGGCGACATCGCCGCCGAGCACGGCGCACACCCGCGCGAGTGCCGCGAGCTCGGCGCCGAGCGGGGCGAGCTCGCGCGCCGCGAGCCACGGGCCGAGTGCGACCGGCGACAGCTCGTCGAGCGCCGTGGTGTCGAGGTAGGGCGCGCCGCCCGGACGCTCCTTGATCGCGCCGCGCTCCTGGATGTCGCGGGCGAGCATCGCGAGGTGCAGCGGGTTGCCGCGCGCGATCGCGACGAGCCGGCGCAGCGCGCGCAGCGGCGGATACTCGGCCGGGCGCAGCAGCGCGGCGGCGAGCGCGACCGCGGCATCCTCGTCGAGCGGCGGCAGGGCATCGCGGCGGTGGCGCTCGGCGCGCTTGCCGAGCTCCGGGCGGCGAGTGTCGAGGCGCGGCGACGCGACGCCCGCGATCCAGAGCGGCAGCGGCTCGCCGCCGAGCGTCGCGTACTCGAGCGCGTCGTACAGCTCGTGCTCCGCGAGGTGCAGGTCGTCGAGGATGACCGCGGTCGGGCGTTCGCGTGCCGCGGCGCGCAGCGCGTCTCCGATCGCGCGCAGCGCCGGCCCCTGCGGCGTGCCGACGAGCTCGGCGAGCGGCGCGTGGATCGGCTTGCCGGCACCGGGCGGCGGTACGGTCGCGATCACGGCGCGCACGCCGAGATCCGTGATGCGGCGCGCGAGCTCGGCGGCGAACGCGGTCTTGCCGACGCCCGCGTCGCCGACGATCAGCGCGAAGCCTGGGCCCGCGCCCGCGAACGCGGCCGCGGCATCGGCCGCGAGATCGGTGAGCAGCGCGTCGCGGCCGACCAGCTCGAGCTCGTCGTCACCGTCGGCGAGCGCGCGAAATCCGGCGCCCAGCGGCGAGCTGCGCGTCGCCGCGCGCGTGACGCTCGCGAACGCGCGTGTCATGACGACGCCGGTCCACGCGTCGGCCGGCAGCCACGCCTCGGGCTTCGCGATCTCGGCTCCGCGCCGCTCCGCGTCGCTGCGCGGCCCGGCAGAGCCGGGCCTTTCCAGCTCGAGCTTGCCGTCGACCACGCGCAACGCCTCGACGTGCACCGCGACTCGCGCGCCGGCCGCCGCGAGCTCGCGCGCCGCCGCGACGGCCGCCGCAGCCGGATCGGCGTGCTCGCTGCCGAGCGCCGCCGCGAGCACGCGCCGGCCGCGCTGCGACACGATCGCGAGCTTGTGCGCGGCGAGCGACGCGAGCAGCGCGCGATCGATCTTCGCGAGCTCGGCCCACACCAGCACGACCGGCTGCTTGCCCTCGCGCACCATCGAGATCGAGTGCTGCGAGCGCGACTCCACCCCGACGCCGCGATCGAGCCACGCCCGCGCCTCGGCCGCCGATGCCGGGCGCCGCGCCGGATCCTTCGCGAGACACGCGTGCACGAGCTCTTCGATGCCTTCGGCGACCGCCGCGAGCGCCGACAGCCGCGCCGGCCGCAGCGCCGCGTGCGCGCGCTCGAGCGCGGCCGCATCGCCGACGAACGGCGGCCGCCCGGCGTACAGCTCGTACAGCACGCAGCCGAACGCGTACAGATCGGCGCGCTCGTCGACCGACGACGAATCGGCGAGCTGCTCGGGCGGCGCGTACTCGAGCGAGCCGACCTGGACGCCGGCGCGCGTCGGATCGCCGGGATCGTCCGGCAGCTTGCGCGCGAGGCCGAGGTCGAGCACCACGACGCGCTCGCCCGCGACGATCACGTTGTCGGGCTTGACGTCGCGATGCACGAAGCGCGCGGCGTGCACGGCGGCGATCGCGTCGAGCAGGCCGCGCGCGTAGGCGAGCGCGTCGTGCGGCGTGATCGGACCGGCGGCGAGGATCGCGCCGAGCGTCGGCCCCGACACGCGCTCCGCGACGAGATACGCGCGGCCGTCATCGAGCACGCCGTGCGCGTCGAGGCGCGGGACGGCAGGTGCGCCCACCGCGGCGAGCGCCTCCGCTTCGCGGGCGAGTCGCGCGCGCGCCAGCTCGTGCGCGGCGTGTGCGATCTTCGCGACGCGGCCACCCGCGAGCTCCCACACCGACGCGAATCCACCCGCGCCGAGCAGCGCGCCGAGCGGCTCGACGAATGCGGCCGGCGGCGCGACGTCTACGTGTTCCACCGCAGCCGCGACGCCGCCGTGCACAACGCACGACTGTCCGGAAACCAGACGTCGGTGACACGTCGCGCAGCGAGCCACGCCGCGATGGTACCGCGCGTCGACGGTACGCGCGTGGTAGTGTGGCGCCGTGCTCGAGCTCGTCATCGAGGCGATGGTCGACGCCGTGCTCGTCGTCGACTCCGATGGGCGGATCGCCACGGCGAACTCGGGCGCGGCGCAGCTCAGCGGCTACACGCAGGACGAGCTGCGCGCGATGCCGATCGCGCAGGTGATCGGCGACGACACGTCGGGCCTGCGCACGGTCGTGCGCCGCCGCATCGAAGACGGCAACGTGCTGCGCCGCGAGGAGTCGTGGTTGCTCGCGAAGGACGGCGCGCGCATCCCGGTGTCGATCACCGGCTCGCCCGTCGTCGATGCCTCGGGCGCGCTGCAGGGCATCGTGCTCGTCGCGCGCGACGTGCGCGAGATGCGCCAGCTGCTCGCGGAAAAAGAGCAGGCGGCCGCCGAGCTGCGCGCCGCGAACGATTCGATCGAGCAGCAGCTACAGGAGGTTCGCGACATGCTGCTGCTCGCCGAGCGACGCGCCACGCTCGGCACGCTCGCAGGCGGGTTCGGCCACGAGCTCCGCAACATCGCCCAGATCCAGGTCGCCGCGGTCGACGAGCTGCAAGGTGCGCTCGCCGAGGGCATCGACCTCGCGCCGGAGCTCCGCACGCTCCTGCCCGAGCTCGAGCGCGTCGGCGAGCACATCACGCTGTACGGCGACAAGTTGATGCAGCTCGCGCGTCCCGGCCCCGACCACGTCGCGCCCGCGCAGCTCGGCCGCATCGTGCGCGATGTCGTCGCGATGCTGCGCCTGGCGGGCAAGCTCGGGCGCGTCGCCGTCACGCTCGCGGTGCCGCCCGAGCCGCTGCAGGTCACCGTCAACCGCACGCGCATCGAGCAGATCCTCGTCAACCTCGTGACCAACGCGGTCGACGCGATCGGCAACGACGCCGGCACGATCGCGATCGACATACACGCGAGCTCGGCCACGCGCGTCGCGTGCTCGGTGCACGACACCGGTGCCGGCATCGCACCCGAGCACCTCGGCCGCATCTTCGAGCCGTTCTTCACGACGAAAGGCCCCGAGCGCGGCACCGGCCTCGGCCTCACCGTCGTGAAGGAGATCGTCGCGAGCTACGGCGGCGCGCTCGCGGTCGACAGCGCGCCCGGCCGCGGCACGACGATCACGTTCGAGCTGCCACGCTAGCCACGGCACGCTTAGGGGCCGCCGCGCCGCTTCCACGCGACGTGCGGCAGGCGAGCGTTGCTCGCGGTGTATTCGATGTCGAGCGCCTTGCCGGCCCACGCGAGCCACGCCTTGCGCTGGTGCCGCTGATTCGGCAGCAGCCCGAGCCGGCCGGGCGGCCGCTTCGCGAGCGCCCACGGCGCGGTGTCCCAGAGCATGCGGCGAAGCGCGTCTCGCCAGACTCCCGCGAGCTCCGCATCGTGCGTGTTGACCGCCACGCCTTCGAGCACCTTGATGGTGGCCGGCGCGAGCACGATCTCGAACATCGCGAACGCGTCGTCGAAGCGACCGGCGTCGAGTAGCTCGCAGCACACCGCCGCCCGAGGATCGATCGCCGGCGGCTTCGCGCCGCGTCGCCACAGCCAGGGCGCTTCGGTCCAGTCGTGCGAGGCGTTGTCGCGGATCGCGTCCGCGATCGCGAGCGTGACCACATTGCCGGCCTTGCGCGCGTGCGGGGCGCGCGCGACCAGGAACACGTCACGGCCGCGCGCGAGCTTCGCGCTCGAGGCGAGCTTCGCGAGCAGCGCCTGCGTTTCCAGCGTGATGCGGCCATCGTCGTCGCGCGGGAACCCCCGATCGATCGCGGCCGGATCGATCGCGGCGCGCGTCGCGACGAGCGCGGCTTCGCCGGCGCTGGTCAGCCGGAACAGGCCGGCGTCGATCGCATCCTCGATCTGCACCGGCGCCGGCGCGGCGATGGCGATCTCCATCGCGACGAACGCGGCGCGCTCGACACGCGCGTGCGACCTGCGCCAGCCTTCGAGCATCGCCACCGCCTTCGCGAGCACGCACGTGCGCAGGTGCTCGCCGCCGTCGGTGTGGATGTCGTAGTGCGGCTTGCCGCTCGGGAATGGCTTCCAGCTGACCACGTTGTTCGTGACGTTCGACGGCACGACCTCGACGTGGCCGGCGACGCCCTTGCACTGCAGGGTCGCGCCGAGCACGTCGAACCGGCGCACCACGTCGAAGCTCGCCGACCACCCGGCGCCGAGCGCGTCGACCAGAGCGCCGAGGAATTGCCTGCGCGCGTCGTCGCTCAATCGGTCAGCTCGCCTGCATCAGCTCGACGGTGCCTTCGCCGACTTTTTTCCCGAGCAGCACGCGAAAGTCTTCGCCCCACTGCTCGACCAGCAGCGTGTCCTCGCCGGGCGCGTTGTAGAGCCACCACCGGCAGCGCTCGACGTGCGCCGCCGGGCGATCCTTCGCGCCGCCGCCGAGCCCGGCGAGGTCGCCACGCAGCTCGCACGTCGCGGTGCCGCGCTTGTCGAGCGCGTAGCGATGCTCGCCGATCACGATCGCCTCGGGCGGATAGCCGGTGATCGGCGTCGAGGTGTCGTCGCCGAGCAGCCGCATCGCGCCCGCACCCGTGCGCTCGATGCCGATGACCAGCCAGCGCACGTCGCTGCCGTCGACCACGCGGCCGCCGAGCCAGCGGTGGCCGTCCTCGTCGTAGCTCACGAGGCCCTCACAGAGAAAGTCGCGGCCGTCGATCGTCACGACGTCGTCCACGCGCAGGTCGCGGATCGTGCGTTCGACCAGCTTGTCGCCTCCCGCGGTCAGCTGCCTGGGCGTCTCGCCGGCGGCCAGCTTGCGACGCTCGCCGGCCGCGATGCCGACCGCCGCCACACCGCCGAGCACGGTGAGCACCACCAGCAAGATCCAGATCACGGGCGGCTATGGTAACACCCGGCCATGGTTGCTGTTCCCGCGCAAGACGATCTCAGGCGCGTGCTCGATGACGATGGCAAGCCGTTGCCCGGTGCCAAGGTGCCGGCGATTCCGGATGCGACGCTGCAGCGCATCTTCGACGGCATGATGCTGGTTCGCATCATGGACGATCGCATGATGCGGCTGCAGCGCCAGGGCCGCCTCGGCTTCTACATGAAGGCGATCGGCGAGGAAGCCAGCCACTTCGCGGTCGCCGCGCTGCGCGACACCGACTGGGTGTTCCCGAGCTATCGCGAGCAAGGCGCGTGGTTCTGGCGCGGCTACTCGGTGCAGCAGTTCATCGATCAGCTGTTCGGCAACGTCGACGATCCGGTGAAGGGCCGGCAGATGCCGGTGCACCACTCCGCGAACTGGCTGCGGCTGGTCTCGATCAGCTCGCCGGTCGGCACCCAGATCCCGCAGGCGGTCGGCGCGGCGTACGCGGCGAAGGTGATGGGCAAGGACGACGTCGCGATGGTGTACTTCGGCGAGGGCACGTCCTCGACCGGCGAGTTCCACGTCGGCATGAACTTCGCGGGCGTGTGGAAGGCGCCGTGCATCTTCATGTGCCGCAACAACGGCTGGGCGATCAGCGTGCCGACCTCGAAGCAGACCGCCGCGAAGTCGTTCGCGGCCAAGGCGGTCGGCTACGGCATGCCGGGCATCCGCGTCGACGGCAACGACCTGCTCGCCGTATGGCAGGTCGCGAGCGAGGCGATCGAGCGCGCCCGGGCCGGCGAAGGTCCGACGCTCATCGAGGCGCTCACGTACCGCGTGCAGGGCCACTCGAGCTCGGACGATCCGTCGGTGTATCGCGATCCGAAGGAGCCCGAGATCTGGGAAAAGAAGGATCCGATCAGCCGGCTGCGGGCATACATGCGCCACCGCGGGCTGTGGAGCGAGGGCTGGGAGAAGGAGATCAGCGACCGCTACAACCAGGCGATCACCGATGCACTCGCCGCCTCCGATCAGAAACACGCGCCTGCGATCGAGACCATGTTCGACGACGTGTATGAAGAGCTGCCGTGGAACCTGCGCGAGCAGCGCGACTATCTGATGAAGCAAGCGCGGACCAAGAACCCGCATCACCACGGTTGATCGGAGCCCGGCATGCCCGTAATGAACATCATCGAAGCCGTCCGCAGCGCGCTGCTGACGCAGATGCGCGCCGATTCGCGCGTGGTCGTGCTCGGCGAGGACGTCGGCAAGTTCGGCGGCGTGTTCCGCGCGACGAGCGGGCTGTACGACGAGTTCGGCGCCGACCGCGTCATCGACACGCCGCTCGCCGAGGCCGGCATCATCGGCACCGCGATCGGCATGGCGCTGTACGGCCTGCGCCCGGTGCCCGAGATCCAGTTCAGCGACTTCATCTTCCCGGCGTTCGATCAGATCGTGAACGAGCTGGCGAAGTTCCGGTATCGCTCGGGCGGCCAGTATCCGTGCCCGGTCGTGATCCGCACGCCGGTCGGCGGCGGCATCCGCGGCGGTCACTATCACTCGCAGTCGCCCGAGGCGCTGTTCATCCACACGCCGGGCCTGAAGGTGGTCGCGCCGAGCAACCCGTACGACGCGAAGGGCTTGCTGCTGTCGTGCATGCGCCAGAACGATCCGGTGCTGTTCATGGAGCCCAAGCGCATCTACCGCGCGAGCAAGGGCGAAGTGCCCGAAGGCGATTACGTGGTCGAGCTCGGCAAGGCCGCGGTCGTGCGCGAGGGCTCGCAGATCACGCTGCTCGCGTGGAGCGGCATGGTGTCGATCGCCGACGAGGCCGCGAAGCTGGCCGCCGAAGCCGGCATCTCGGTCGAGGTCGTCGACCTGCGCACGCTGATGCCGTACGACATCGACACGATCCTCGCGAGCGTGAAGAAGACCGGGCGCTGCGTGATCGTGCACGAGGCGCCGCGCACGTGCGGCTTCGGCGCCGAGCTGATCGCGGCGATCCAGGAGCGCGCGCTCGACCACCTCGAAGCGCCGATCGCGCGCGTGACCGGGTTCGACACGCCGTTCCCGTATTCGCTCGAGCACGAGTACATGCCGAACGCCGATCGCGTGATCGGTGCGATTCACCAGACGCTGGAGTGGTGACATATGGCGTTCGACTTCTACATGCCGGATATCGGCGAAGGCGTGGTCGAGGGCGAGGTCGTGGCGTGGAAGGTGAAAGAGGGCGATACGGTCGCGCTCGACCAGCCGATCGTCGAGGTGATGACCGACAAGGCGACGGTGGAGCTGCCGTCACCGCGCGCGGGGAAGATCGCGAAGATCAATTACAAGGAAGGCGAGATCTGCCCGGTCGGGAAGGTGTTGGTGGTGATCGAGGAATCGGGCCTCGGGCCTCGGGCCTCGAGCCTCGGCCAGAGCCAGAGCGGACATGGCAATGGGCACGAGCCGCCGCGCGCGAAGCCCGCGAGCGCGAGTACGAGCACGAGCACGAGCACGATCCAGGTCGTGGACGTGAGTGCGGATCGAAGCAAGGTGCTCGCGACGCCGGCGACACGGAGATTGGCGAGGCAGCTTGGCGTCGAGATCGGCCGGGTGCCGGCGACCGGCAAGCACGGCCGCGTCACGACGGATGACGTGAAGCGGTTCAACGAGGCGCCGGTGCCTGCCGCGCCAAAACATGCGCTGGTCGTGGTTCCCAGAGGCGGCGACGAGGAGCGGATTCCGCTGCGGGGCATGCGCAAGCGCATCGCCGAGTCGATGGCGCGCTCGGTCCACACCGCGGCGCACTTCACGTACGTCGAAGAGATCGACATGACCGAGCTGGTCGCGGTGCGCGCGCGCGCGAAGCTGCGAGCGGCGGAGCGCGGCGTGCGGCTCAATTACCTGCCGTTCATCATCAAGGCCGTGGTGTCGGGCCTGAAGAAGTGGCCGCAGCTCAACGCGGCCCTCGACGAAGCGGCGCAGGAGATCGTGCGCAAGCGCTACTACCACATCGGCATCGCCGCGCAGGGCCCGCAGGGCCTGGCGGTGTCGGTCGTGCGCGACGCCGACAAGCGCTCGATCTTCGATCTGTCGCAGGAGATCGATCGGCTCGGCGAGGCCGTGCGCACCAACACCGCCACGCGCGACGAGCTCACCGGCTCGACGTTCACGATCAGCTCGCTCGGCAAGCTCGGCGGCGTGCTCGCGACGCCGATCGTGAACTTTCCCGAGGTCGCGATCCTCGGAGTCCACAAGATCGAGGAGCGCCCCGCGGTGCGCCACGGCGAGATCGTCGCGCGCCACCTCATGAACCTCTCGATCTCGATCGATCATCGGCTCGCCGACGGCTGGGACGGCGCGATGTTCCTACAGGACGTCAAGACGCTGCTCGAAGACCCGACGACGATGTTCATGGAAATGGTGTGACAGCGGTGTCAGGCCGGGCCGGCCGCGGCTCGTCCTCGACCGGCTAACCGCGCGAGATCGCGCGCGCGTGCATGGCCTTCGCGTTGCGATAGGCCCCGGCATGCGCACCACTGTCCTGGCCTCGGTCCTGTGCTCGCTCGTGCTCCCCGGCTGCATCGGCCTTGGTTGCGGCGGCTACACCGGCGGCGGCGACGAGGTCTACGCGCGAGGTGAGGACCAGCTCATCCTCTGCGACAACGGCGGCTTCGTCGCGACCACGAGCGCGGCCGGCACGATCGAAGGCCGGTTCGACGACGCCAACCTCGTCGAGGGTAGCGACGGCGCGGTGGTCTCGCAGCTGGTGTACGAGACCGACGGCACGCTGCTGACGCCCGCGCTCGGCGCGAACGCATGGCAACCGGTGGACGAGGGCAAGACCGGTCTCGATCACGCCGACGCGCTGTGCCAGGCGCTCGCGACGCGCACGTGGTGGAACCAATGATACGCTGCGCTCGACATGGTGCACGCCGCCGCGACCGCCTCGGGCAAGCCGTTCGCGTACTTCGAGGGCGATGACGAGGACAAGGCGCGCGGCCTGTTCCAGCTGATCCGCGAGGACGGCACGCCACACGACGAGGCCGCGGTCGCGCACATCGATCGCGCGCTCGCGCGCCGGATGTTCGAGCAGATGCTGCGCATCCGCGTCACCGACGCGCGCATGATGGCGCTGCAGCGCCAGGGCCGCATCGGGTTCTACGGCGAGGCGCTCGGCCAGGAGGCCGCGATCGTCGGTGCCGCCGCGGCGAGCGCGCCCGACGACTGGATCGTGCCCGCGCTGCGCGAGGCCGGCGTTGGCCTGTATCGCGGCATGACGCTCGACAGCTACCTCGCGCAGATCTTCGGCAACGACGGCGACGTCACGAAGGGGCGCCAGCTGCCGTGTCACCCGTGCGATCGCGAGCACCACTACGTCGTGATGTCGTCGTGCGTGTCGACGCAGATTCCGCACGCGGTCGGCGTCGCGATGGCGATGAAGATCTCCGGCGATCGCGGCCGCTGCTGCTTCGGCTTCATGGGCGACGGCGGCACGAGCGAGCCGGACTTTCACGTCGCGCTCAACTTCGCCGGCGTGCAGCGCGCGCCATGCGTGCTGATCTGCCAGAACAACCAGTGGGCGATCTCGACGCCGGGCGACATCCAGACCGCGTCCGACACGATCGCGCTCAAGGCGCTCGGCTACGGCATCGAGCCGCTGCGCGCCGACGGCAACGACGTGCTCGGCGTGTACGAGCTGGTGCGCTACGCCGCCGAGAAGGCGCGGCGCGGCGACGGGCCGTCGTTCGTGGAGCTCGTCACGTATCGCGTCAGTGCGCACTCGTCGTCCGATGACCCTTCGCGTTACCGCGACGAGGGCGTCACCGCGGTGTGGCGGCAAACCAAGGATCCGCTGCGCCGCATCGAGACATTCCTCACGGCGCGAGGCTGGCTGCGCGCCGGTGAACGCGACGAGCTCGCGGCGCAGCTGGAGGCGGAGGTGCGAGATGCGATCGCGCGCCAGGAGAAGGTGCCGCCGCCGCCGCTCGCGTCGATCGTCGACGATGTCTACGAGCAGCCGACCTGGAATTTGCGCGACCAGCTAGCGGAGCTGATATCGTGAGCGCATGCGCTTGCTTCGCTTTGCGTGCTTCGCGGTCGTCGTAGCGTGCAGCAATAGTCCGTCGCCGCGGCTGATCCCGGGCGGGGGCATCGGCGATGGCGACATCGACGGCACGCTGAACATCTACGTGATCGATCACGACACCGAGATGCCGATCACGGGCGCGACGGTCGAGGTCGGCACGACGCAAAAGCCGACCGACTCCAAGGGGCTCGCGACATTCGGGCCGAGCGGTCCGCAGACGATCACGGTGCAGGCGGCCGGCTACGTGTCGACGGTGTGGGCGAGCGCCGACGGCGCGAACGTGACGGTGCCGCTGAATCCGACGCCGGACGTGCCGGAGCAGGCGACGCTGACCGGCACGATCGCGAGCTGGAGCTCGATCACGGTGATGGCGCAGCACGTGAAGGCGGCGTACGTCGTGTACTCGTGGGACTCGAAGGCGAACAACGGCGCGAACGACCTGACGACGCCGGCGAACGGCCAGCTCTGCGGCTTGGCTCCGGCCGACACCACCTGCGCGTGGACGGTCGTGACGCGCACTGGCACGGTGACGCTGACCGCGGTGATCGTCGACATCGACACGAACGGCACGGTGTCGCAGGACGACGACACGCGATCGATCATCGGCTACGCGACGGTGCCGGCGGTGACGGTCGACTCGGGCGTGAACCAGAGCGGGATCGTGCTGAATCAGATCGACGCGGGCAACCTCGAGGACGTCACGATCGATCCCGGCACGCCGCCGGCCGCGCTGACGACGACCGGCTATCTCGTCGGCATCGAGCTCGCGAACGAGGAGGTCGTGCAGCTGCCGGTGTCGGCGCTCTCGACCGACTTCACGACCGTGCTCGTGCCCAAGCCGACCGTATACGCAGCGGACGCCACGTTCCGGCTCACCGGCGAGGCGCAAACGACCAGCGTGCCGACCGCGGCGAGCATCGTGCAGCGCACGAGGCTGGCGTCGACCGCGCTCGCGACCGGCACGTGGCTCGACACGCCGACGAACGCGATGGTGTCGGCATCGTCGGCGTCGTTCACGCCGGTCGCCGGCGCATCGGCACATCAGATCTCGTGGCAGGACGGCAGCATTCCGCCCAAGGACCTGCTCCAGGTCACGATCTTCGACCCGAAGGTGACGACGTTCGCGGTGCCCAACCTGGTCGCGCCGACCGGCGCCGTCACGGCGACGGTGTCCGCGCTGGCCGCGACGTTCGACGTCAAGAACTTCAGCCTCGACGACGACCTCGACAAGGTCTGGGGCGACTCGGCGCAACCGGCCACGCTGCAGTAGCGACATGCGGCTCTGGCCCACGCTCGCGATCGCGTGCTCGTGCGCGCCGCCGCTACCGCCGGCGCCGCTGTCGCCGCGAGCGCCGCCGCGACCGACCTGCACGGCCGGAGCGGTCGCCGGCGCGACTGGACATGGCTCGATCCACGCCTCGGCCGCGGACCTCGAGTCGGGACAGCCGCTCGCCGGAGTGACCGCGGTCGCGATCGCCCCGGGCGCGACCGCGGCCGTCGAGATCGGCGATGACCGCGGCGGGCTCACCCTCGACGTGCCGCCCGGAACGTACGTGGTGAAGCTCTACTACAAGGGCGTCGTCACCGGCCAGCCGTGCGTTCGCGTCGCGGCCGGCGCGGTCACGGAGATGAGCCTGGTGATCGATACCGTCGGCGACGGGGCAGTGGACGAGCGGGCATGCGCGGACGGCTTCGTCGCGGGCGCGGCGCGCACCGTGCCGGTCCGCGGCACCGTGA
Organism: Kofleriaceae bacterium; assembly: GCA_036490935.1. Taxonomy (GTDB): domain Bacteria; phylum Myxococcota_A; class Polyangia; order Haliangiales; family Haliangiaceae; genus JABFXX01. The sequence continues at coordinate 38,837 of DASXCY010000076.1, forward strand.
TCGACCGTTTCACGCGCGCTCCACACCGGTACGCTTTGGTGAACGCGAGGCCATCCGGGGGCGGAACTGCGATCGTCGCGCCGCCCGAAGACGATGGCGAATTCGCGCTCGATCTGGTCCCCGGGACGTATGAAGTGACGGCGTCCGATGCGGCAACCTCCGTCCGATGCGTTCGCATCCCGGCCGCCGCGCTCGTGAACCTCATCCTGCAAATCGATCCGAGCAACGCGAACGACGAGTAGACGCGGCTCGCATGCCGGCCGCCCTGCGACATGCGACAGCAGGCGAGAACCGCGGTCGACGACAGGGAGTCAGCACGGTGTCATGGACCGATCGCGAGGCGTGCGCGTACATGAAGCCATGCGCAGGTTCTCGCTTCTGGTCGCGCTCCTGTCGGGTTGCTTGCACCAGCACGCGTACGTCGCGGGCGACGGCGCGGTGCTCGGGCGAGTCGTCGTGTATCGCAACGGCGTCGCGTTCTACGAACGGCGCGCGACCGTCGTCGACGGCAAGCTCTCGGTGCACGTGCCACGCGATCGCGTCGACGACTTCCTGAAGTCGCTGACCGTGGTCGACCGCGCGACCGGCAAGGCGCTGCCGGTCGAGATCCCGCGCGACGAGCACGACGGCAACAACCTGACGATGGAGATCGATACACCGGACCGGTCGCGCGCCGACGTGCTGCTGACTTACGTCACCGAAGCACCGACGTGGAAGCCGAGCTATCGCGTCGTCGTCGGTGGCCACGGCAAGGTGATGCTGCAAGGCTGGGCGATCGTCGACAACCTGACCGGCGAGGACTGGAACGGCGTCCTGGTGGGCGTCGGCGCGAGCTCGGCGCTCGCGTTCCGTTACGACCTGTGGAGCGTGCATCGCGTCGAGCGCGACCTCCTGCAAGGCGACGAACAGTTCGCGGTCGCGCCGCCGCCCGGCGTGTCGCCGTACGAGCAGTCCGGCCCGCCCGAGGAGCTGGCGAATCTAGGAAATGTGAACCCCACCGCGTCGGCGGCACCGAGCTCGACCACCGGCGTGATCCAGGGCGTGGTGACCGACAAGGCGACCGGCCAGAAGCTCGCGGGTGTAACGATCAGCGTGTCCTCGCCCGCGCTCCGCCAATCGGAATTGGCGCTGACCGACGAGAACGGCGTCTACAAGATCGGCAGCCTGCCGCCCGGTGTGTATCAGGTCGGGTTTTTCTACGGCGAGATCCACATCGAGCAGACGGGTGTCGCGGTCCGGGTCGACAAGACGACGTCGGCCTTCCAGGCCATCGATCAGACCGCGAAGGGCGGCGAGACGATCGTCATCAGTGCACGAGTCCCGTCGATCGATCCGACCTCGACCACGCAGGGTGTGACGAAGGACACCACCTCCATCAAGCACATCCCGGTGCCCGGCCGCACCTTCGAGAGCGCGCTGGGGGCCGCGGCCGGAAGCCAGAACGACGGCATCGGCGCGTCGTTCAGCGGCTCGACGTCGCTCGAGAACAACTACATTGTCGACGGCGTCAACACGACCAGCCTGAACCACGGCGACGCCGGGCCGCCGCCGACCGCGCCGCACGTGCCGACCGCCGAGGAGCGCCAGGCCGCGCAGCTCGCCGAGATCGCGAACAAGGTCAGCAGGTCCCGCAAAGACGTGCTGATCGAGGCGCACGGCACGAACGCCGACGAGGTCAAGGCGCGCGCGAACGCGATGCGCGACCGGCTCGTCGACGACGGCGTGCCCGCGGCGCGCATCCGCATCTCGCCGCAGGTCGGGCCGGGAGAGACGGTCGGCGCGCGCGTGCTCGGGATCGCGCCGGGCGCGGCACCGCCGACCGCGCCTCCCGTCGCGCTCGGCCGCGCCGAAGGCCCCGACACACCGGTCGGCGAGAGCCATTTCATCTCGGAGCGGCCGATGACGGTGCGCACCGGCTCGAGCGCGCTGGTCTCGATGGTCCAGAAGGAGACCACCGGCGGCATCGTGTACTTCTACGACCCGATCTCGGATCGCGGCGACGCGCGCTACGCCTTCAAAGCGGTGCGCCTCGACAATCCGACCGGCGACACGCTCGAGCCCGGCCCGATGACCGTGTACGGCGACGGCCGCTTCATCGGCGAAGGCATCGCCGAGGCGGTGCCGCCGCACGCCTCGGTCGTCGTGCCGTTCGCGCTCGATCGCGAGATCGTCGTCGCGCGCAGCGAGCACGACGACGATCGGATCGCGAAGCTCGTCACGGTCGAGCGCGGCGTCGCGTCCGCCGAGGTGCAGCACCGCCGCATCACGCGCTTCGCGGTGACGAACCGCTCGACGCTGCCGGCCAAGGTCTTCCTGCGCCATCGCCTGCAAAGCGACTGGAAGCTGGTCGACGCACCGCCGCGCTCGCTCGAGCTCGGCGATTCGAAGCTGTTCGAGGTCGACCTCGCGCCGCATGCGACGCAGGACGTCGAGATCGCCGAGGCGACGCCGGTCGAGCGCACGCTCGAGCTGTCGTCGGACGACGCGCTCGAGATGATGAAGGTGTACATCGAGGACCCGGCGGCGACGCCCGAGCTGCGCGCGCAGATCGAGTCGCTGCTCGCGACGCATCGCGCGTCGGCCGACGCCGTCGACCAGATCCGCACGTTGCGCGACCAGATCGCGGAGTACCGCGAGCGCGAGGGCGAGCTGCACGGCCAGCTCATCACGCTCAAGGCGGTGCACACCGGCGGCAGCCTGCTGACCGCGCTGAAAGCGAAGCTCGTCGATACGAGCGACCGCATCCAGAAGGCGACGATCGCGATCGTCGAGGCGCAGGAGCAGCTGATGCTGCTGCGCGTGAAGTTCGGCAATCAGCTCGCCGAGCTGCACGTGACCGACATCACCAAGCTGTCGAAACGGTGATAGAACCCGGGCATGGCAGAGCAACGCTTCGACGCCGTGGTGATCGGCGCCGGTCCCGGCGGCTACCCGGCCGCGATCCGGCTCGGACAGCTCAAGGTCAAGACGTGCATCATCGAGCGCGAGTACATGGGCGGTGTGTGCCTGAACGTCGGGTGCATCCCGAGCAAGGCCGTCATCCACGCGTCGAAGATGTACGACAAGGTCTCGCACCTCGACGAGATCGGCATCGCGGTGGCGACCAAGCCCACGCTCGACATGGGCAAGCTGCAGGCGTGGAAGGGCGGCGTCGTCGGCAAGCTGACCGGCGGTGTGCGCACGCTGCTCAAGGGCAATGGCGTCGAGATCGTCGAAGGTACGGCGAAGCTCGACAAGCCCGGGGCCGACGGCCACCGCATCACGGTCGCGCTGAAGGGCGGCGGCACGCAGACGATCGTCGCGAAGAACGTGGTGCTCGCGACCGGCTCGCGGCCGACGGAGATCCCCGGGTTCAAGATCGATCAGCAGCGCATCATCGACTCGACCGGCGCGCTCGCGCTCGATCAGGTGCCGAAGCGGCTCGTCGTGATCGGCGGTGGCTACATCGGCCTCGAGCTCGGCATGGTGTACGCGAAGTTCGGCAGCAAGGTGACGGTCGTCGAGGCGCTGCCGCGCGTGCTCGCGAGCATGGACAAGGAATGCGTCGCGGTGGTCGAGCGCAAGCTGCGCAAGATGGGCGTCGAGGTGCTCGTGGAGACCAAGGCGAAGAGCTGGGAGGACAAGGGCGACCGCGCGGTGCTGACCGTCGAGCTCAAGGACGGCAAGACCGCGCAGCTCGACGCCGACAAGATCCTGCTCAGTGTCGGCCGCCGGCCGAACAGCGAGAACCTCGGGCTCGACGCCGCCGGCGTCGTGGTCGAGCGCGGCTACGTGAAAGCCGACGACCGGCTGCGCACGAACGTGGCCGGCATCTACGCGATCGGCGACCTGATCGGCGGCATGATGCTCGCGCACAAGGCGACGCACGAAGGCGAGGTCGTCGCCGAGGTGATCGCGGGCCACAAGGCGGCGATGGACGTGCGGACGATTCCTGCGGTGGTGTTCACCGATCCGGAAATCGCGTCGACGGGGCTGACCGAGGACGAGGCGAAGGCCAAGGGCCACGCGCAGGTCAAGGTCGGCAAGTTCCCGTTCGCGGCGCTCGGCCGCGCGCTGTCGGTCAACGACACCGACGGCTTCGTCAAGGTCGTGGTCGACGGCAAGACCGGCGAGCTGCTCGGCCTCCACATCGTCGGCAACGGCGCGAGCGACCTGATCTCCGAAGGCGCGCTCGCGATCGAGATGGGCGCCGTCGCCGACGACCTCCGCTTGACGATCCACCCGCACCCCACTCTCTCCGAAGCCGTCATGGAAGCCGCCGCAGCCGCCCTCGGCGAGGCAGTGCACGTCATCAACCGATAGCGGCTCCAGAATTACCGCCAAGGCGCCGCGGACGCCGAGGTTTCGCCGGAGGAGACGCTAGGTTCGAGTCTCACGATTCGTCACAGCTTGCGATCGTCAGTCGAGCCTGCAGATCCGCGCGCAAGGCGGCCGGCGGTGATGGTGGTGGCGGCGGCGAAGCACAGCGTCCGAGGCGCTGGCTCGGCGCGCGCGATCGAGGTCCCCCGACGCCTGTGGACGCTGACGACGATGTGGACCAGCGCGCGCGGCGTGGAAGAGTTCTTCGGTTCGGGGAGGCGGAGGCGCACGTGTGCAACCACGGACATCGTT
>DASXCY010000077.1:0-16683 GCA_036490935.1 Kofleriaceae bacterium
CGGCTCACCCGCGGTGAGGCCAACGTGCCGACGATCGTCACGTTCATCGGCCTGTTCGGCGGCCTCGAGCTGTTCGGCTTCAAGGGCGTGTTCCTGGGCCCGGTGCTGATGGCGCTCGCGCTCGCGGTGCTGCGCATCTACGCGGCCGAGCGCGGGCCGCTATAGCGCGCCGAGCGACGCGACATCCTTCGGCGTCGCCGTGCGCAACCACGTCAGATAGCCCGCGAGCGCGTCGCGATCGACGATCGACAGATCCTTGTCGAAGCGCGGCATCTCGCTGCGCTCCGCGCCCATGTGCACCGTGGATTTCGGATTGCCGATGAAGCCGGTGTACCAGTCGCGGCTGCCGAGCATGCCGAGGCCCGGCGCCGACGCGCCGGCGACGCCCTCGTCGATCGCGTGGCACTCGTTGCACGCGTTGTCGAAGATCGCCTTGCCGCGGTCGCGCTTCGCGGTATCGGCGTCGATCGCACCCGATTGCGCGTACAGCAGCTCGACGAGGTCGTCGAGCTCTTGATCCGGCAGCTCCACGGGCTTCATCGCGTCGTCGCCCTGACCGAGCTTGGTCTTGCCCCAGTACGCCGGCCCACTCGGAGTCTTCAGGAACCCGCGCAGCCACGCGCGGTCGCCGTGGCCGGCCGCGATGATCGGCCCTTTGCGATCGTTGCTGTCGGCGTCGTGGCAGCCCTTGCACTTCTGCGCGAACAGCGCGCGCGCCCGATACATCGGCTGCATCGCGGCGAGCTCGTGCGGGCCGGTGGCGGGCACGCCGTACTCCTTCGCGAGCTCGCGCGCGCGGCTCGCGTCGCGCGCCGCGATCTGTTCGCGCTTGCCGAGCTCGGTGTCGTTGCCGTCGCCCGCGAGCGACACGATCGTCAGCCCCGCGATCACCGCGAGCATCCCGGCGACCGCGCCCAGCCACTTCGTGCGGGACTTGCCGCGATCGGCGAGCGGCAACACGATCAGAAAGCCGGCCACCAGCGCCGGCGCGACCAGCGCCGCGACCTTCTCGTACGAGCCGGTCAGCTCGCGCAGCTCGAACAGCCAGCGGAAGTACCAGAGCGGCCGCGCGTCGTACGGCGCCGACGGATCGGCCGGCGCCGCGAGATCCGCGCCGTGCATCTGCACGACATACGCGAGCAGCACCGCGAACACGCCGGCCATCGCGACCACGTTACGCAGTGACTGCGCCGGCCAGCGCGCGACGGCTGCGCCACCGGCCACGCGCGGCGTCGCGCCGTGCTTGCGCGCGAGCCACACGTGCGCGGCCACGCCGAGCAGCACGATGCCCGGCAACACGATCACGTGCAGCGCGTAGAACCGGGTGAGCGTGAGGTTGCCCCACTCGTTGCCGCCGATCGCGAGGCGCTTGATCGCGCCGCCGGCGATCGGCGTGCCGGCCGCGATGCCGACCTCGACGCGATTCGCCCAGTAGCAGGCCTGATCCCAGCGCAGCACGTAGCCGGTGATCGTGAAGCCGAGCACGAGCAGCAGCAGCACGACGCCGATCCACCACACGACCTCGCGCGGCTTGCGATACGCGCCCCAGAACGCGGTCTGCGCGAGGTGCACGCCGGCCACGATCACGAGCGCGCTCGCGCCGTGATAGTGCAGCCCGCGCACCAGCCAGCCCAGCGGCATCCGATCCTGCACGTACGCGACCGAGGCCCACGCGTTCGTCGTCGACGGGCTGTAGAACGCGGCGAGCGCGGTGCCGGTGATCGCCTCGACGACCAGCAGCAGCACGAGCACCCAGCCGAACACGTAGGCGAACGACGGGCCGCCGGCGAGCGTCGCGCGTGCGCCGCCGCCTGCCGGGACGCGCTCGAGCAGCCATGCGCGGAGCTGCTCGCGGCGACTCACACGACTCACACCGGCTCCCGCTCGGGGATGTCGAGCTTGTACAGCTTCCAGGTCAGGCTCAGCCGGCCGTCCTTGATCTCGATCGGCAGCGGATCGAGCCCGCGCTTGGCCTTGGCCGCGCCGGCGAGCGCGCCCTTGCCGTTCCATTTGCTGTTGTGGCACGGGCACAAGAACGTGTCCGAGTCGCGGTCGTAGCCGACCGCGCAGCCGAGGTGCGGGCAGATCGCCGACAGCGCGACGACCTGGCCCTCGGTCGGCTGGCGCACGAACGCCGAGCCGAGCACGACATCGCGCGCGCTCGTCCACGCGTCGGCCACCACCGGCGCCACCACCTCGAACCGCCGCCACGGGCCGCCGACCTTCACGCGGTCGATCGCGCCGAGATCGAGCGGCTCGGTCGGCGTCGTCACGGTCTGCTCGCCGGCCGGCGCGAGCACCAGCCGCGCGGCCGGGCCGACGATCGCGAGCCCGAGGCCCGCGCCGACCCCACAGGTCAAGAGCTTCAGGACGTCGCGCCGGTCTTCGGCCATCGCCCTCTACGCTAGCCCATCGTCCGCTCTTCGCGCTCCTGATCCTCTTTGCATTTGATGCAAAGAGTTGTCTCGGGACGCGCTTCGAGGCGCTTCTTGCCGATCGGCTCCTCGCAGATCTCGCACACGCCAAACGTGCCGTCATCGATCTTCTTGAGCGCGAGATCGAGCTTGTTGAGCAGGCTCTTCTCCCGGCCGCGCAAGCGGAACTCGAACGACTGGAGATACTCGCTCGACGCCAGATCCATCTCGTCGGGCAGGTCGTTGGTGTCGAGCGCCATGTTCTCGACAGCAAGCATCTGGCGGGCTCGCTCGAGCACGGCCTTGCGCTTTTCTACTAGCAGCTCCTGAAACTTCTTCAGCTCTTTCTTCGTCAGCGCCTTGGATGGAGTCGCGGTTGTCGTGCTCATAGGGCCCTCGAAAGGCGCGACAGAATAGTAACGACGACCCCGGGTGACAAGGGCGATCGCGCCGATCTACCCATCTTACATCTGCCGCTTGCTTGACACCGTGTAGGCTATCCATCGAAACTAACTCGCGTATGGCCGGTTCCGACAAGAGGAAGCAGTCACTCTACTTTCCCGAAGACATGCTGAAGGAAATCCAAGACGAAGCGACCCGGCAGGACCGGTCCCTGTCGTGGATCGTCCAGAAGGCATGGAAGATCGCGCGGAAAGAGATCATGAAGTATCCGTCCGTGAACGAGTTCCCGGGCGAAGAGGACGAGAAAGAGATCGCGTAGTCATTCGAGATGGCGTGGGGATACGCCGTCTCGCCGCTCGATGGCAGTCCGCTGTTCTACGAGTCGTGGGGTGAACGCGGAGCTGCTGTACCGGTGCTGTTTTGCGACGGCATTGGATGCGACGGGTTTGCGTGGCGCTACCTGCGCCAGGACCTAGCCGATCGGTTCGGCCTGCATCCTCATTATCGCGGTCACGGCCGCACCGCGCCGCCCCGCGATCCGGCGCGCGTGACGATCGAGGATCTCGCCGACGACATCGCCTGCGTGCTCGACGATGCCCTGGTCGAACGAGCGGTGCTCATCGGCCATTCGATGGGTGTGCAGGTCGCGCTCGAGACCTACCGCAGGCACCGCGCACGCGTTGCGGGGCTCGTGCTGGTGTGCGGCGCTTCGTCGCATCTGCTGAGGACGTTCCGGGGCTCGGACGCGCTCGAAAAGCTGCTGCCGACGATCCAGAAGTGGATCCACCGCGCCCCCGGCGTCATCAATCGCGTCACGCGGCGCGTGCTTCCGACCCGGCTGTCGTACGAAATTGCTGCCCGGCTGGAAATTCGCCGCGAGCTTGTCGAGCGCGACGACTTCATGCCGTACCTCGAAGGCACCGCGCGAATCGACGCGCGCTTGTTTGTTGCGATGCTGGCCTGCGCGAGTCACCATTCAGCCGATGATCTGCTGCCCGACGTGGCGGCACCGACGCTCGTGGTGGCAGCCGAGCGCGATGGCTTCACTCCGCCCGAGCGAAGCCGCGCGATGGCCGCTGCGATCCCCGGCGCCGAGCTGCTCGAAATTCCCGACGCGTCGCACACCGCTCCGATCGAGCGACCTCAAATACTCGGCTCGACCGTTCGCGATTTCATGGCAAGACGAATCGACTGTGGTGATCGAAATGTTCGGGAGTGATGCACGCGATCAGCGAAAGCGGGGTCGATCGAACCCAGCTCGTACTTGTTCTGAACGTGAATCGATCATCAGCTTGTACCCGCTGAATTTTTTGTGGGGTTCGCGCCGAAATTCATCGCTTTTTCGAAATCAATCAGGCAAGGTCGCGCTCCATCGTAGCGCGAACCTTATGGGGGATAAGTAAGGTTCCCGATGCGAGACCAGGACAAAGAAGACATGGAAACCGACAAGTCGATGACACGCCCTGTCCTTCGTCGGCCCGACGACGACAACGACGGTCTCGTGGCCCTGCCGCCCATCCCGCTGGTTCGCCAGCGGCTGCGCGCGTCGGTCAAGGAGTTCGCTTCGTCTCAGCCCGGCCGCCGCGCGGCCGCGCTTGCCGCCGTATGGATTGCCGCAACCGGCTGCGAAGCCGATCTCCATCACTATGATCCGGAGGAGGCGCTCCGCACCTACCGGCTGATCGAGTCCGAGCTGCGCGCCGAGCTGCGCATCAGCCTGGGCCGCGCGATCACCAACGAGCCGCACGCCGCCACGCGCAACACGATGATCAGCATGCTCGAGCACCTCGAGGAGCTCGAGGCCGCTGCCGTCGCGCCGCGCCCGGCTCGCCGCCGCCGCCGCCGGTGATCGGATCCGCCCCGCACGCGGGGCGCTGACAAAATTCGACGTAACTGCGAGGGACCCGGTCGATCGACCGGGTCTTTTCGTTTCGGGATAGGATGGATCGATGCGGGCGGGTCTGCTGGTCGTCGCCGTGGCCGCGTGCTCGCATTCGCACGCGGGTGACGACGCTTCGGCCGCGAGCTGCACGCCGATCCCGGCGGCCGAGTCCGGGAGCGGCACGTACTACGACGCCGACGGCACGGGCAATTGCAGCTTCGAAGCGTCGCCCGGCGATCTGATGGTCGCGGCGATGAACGCGCCCGACTACGCGAATGCGGCGTGGTGCGGGGCGTGCCTCGCGGTGACGGGACCGATGGGCGCGGTCATCGTGCGCGTGGTCGATCAATGTCCCGGCTGCAGCCACGGCGATCTCGATCTCAGCCCGCAGGCGTTCCAGATGCTGTCGCCGCTGTCGGCCGGCCGGATCCCGATCACGTGGCACGAGGTCGCGTGCGACGTGACCGGCCCGATCTCGTACTACTTCAAGGACGGCTCGAACGCGTATTGGACCGCGATCCAGATCCGCAACGCGCGCTACCCGATCGCGGCGCTCGAGGTGCAGGCCGGTGCGGCGTGGACGCCGATCGATCGCGCCGACTACAACTTCTTCGTCGCTACCAGCGGCCTCGGCGCCGGGCCGTACGCCCTGCGCGTCACCGACCAGCGCGGCCAGGTCCTGCAGGACGCCAGCATCGCGCTCGGCGCATCCGTCGGCGAGTCCGGCGCGGGCCAGTTCGCGACATGCAGTAACTAGCGCTCGCTCGCCGCGAGCAGCGCGACGAGCTTGTCCTTCCAGATCGCGGCCCAGGTGTGCGTGCCGTGACCGTGCGTGTGCTCGCTGGCCGGGATCAGCACGAACGTGCCGCGCGAGACGTGTCCGATCTCGCGCTCGGCGATGCCGAGCTCGGGCGGGTTGATGAAGTCGTCGGCGGAGTTCACGAACATCACCGGCGCGACGATGTTGGCGAGCCCGCTCGACGGGTCGTAGTCCTCGGACGACGCGAGCGCGTACATGAGGTCGTTCGCGTCGTGGCTCGCGACGAACGAGGCGACGCGTGGCGCGAGGTCGGCGTCGGCCTGCGCCGGCGTCGGCAGCTTGTCCTGGCGCTCGATCACGTTCACGCCCGCGATGAGGAAGATGTCGGCGGCGAGGCGCAGCGCCTGCTCGGGCTGCGTGCGGTATTCGCCCTGCTGCCATGCCGGATCATGCTCGATGCCCTGGATGACCATCTCGCGCCACCACCGGTTGCGCCCGCCGATCGCGACCGGCAGGCACGCGAGCGGCATCGCCGCGTCCATCTCGTCGGGCCACTGCTCGGCCCACATGAACGAGTGCATGCAGCCCATCGAGGTGCCCATCACGAGCCGCAGGTGATCGACGCCGAGCTTGGCGACGAGCTGGTGCTCGGCCTCGACCATGTCGTGATAGCGATAGCGCGGGAAGCGGGCGTGCAGCCCGTCGGACGGCTTCGATGACCCACCGTGACCGATGTCGTCGGGCAGGATGATGTAGTAGCGGCGCGCGTCGAGCGGCTGGCCGGGGCCGAACAGCTCGTCGGCGAATTGCGGCGCGAAGAACTGGTGGCCCGAGCCGGTCGTGCCGTGCATGACCAGGACGGCGTTGGTCGCGTGACCTGCGGCGTCGCGCTGCAGCGTGCCGAGCGTCGTGTAGTGGATGCGCAGCGACGGCAGCGACTCGCCCGATGCGAAGCGAAAGCCGGGCAGCTCGACATTGCCTTCGACCGGGGCGACGCCGCCGACTTGCTTGTGCTCGGCGGCGCGGTGTGGGGCTTGCCCGGAGCCGGCGACGGGCGCGTCGAGACGCGAGCTCGTGCTGCACGCGGTGACGAGCGCGATCGAGAGGACTCGAGTGAACACGCGCCGACGATACGCCAGTCCGGCTGTCCGGCGTGTGCGGCCGGATCTCGGACAGCGCGTCCGGGTTCCGGACGCGGCGATCGGCAAGCGCGGAGAATCACGCGCGCCGGAGCTGGCTCGTCGCTTGCTGTGCCCGAACGCGCGATGTCACCCGCAGACCGACCACCCGCAGTGCCTGCACAACCGGCAACGAACCTGAACGACGAGCACCGCGCCGCACTCGGGGCAGCTCGGCTGCGGCTCGGCGACGGGCGCGCGCGCGCCGGTGACGAGCACCTGGCCCTCGCGGCTGCCGTCCCGGTAGACCGTGATTCCCTTGCAACCCAGCTCGTACGCGAGCTGGTACGCCGCTTTGACATCGAGCGCGGTGGCGTCATGCGGGAGGTTGATCGTCTTGCTGACCGCGGCGTGACAGTGCCGCTGGAAAGCGGCCTGCATGCGCACGTGCATGGCGACGTCGATCTCGTGCGCGGTCGGGAACCGGTGCTGCACGTCGTCGGGCACGCCGGCCAGGCCGCGCACGCCGCCGCGCGCGGTGATCGCGTCGAACAATTCGGGCGAGCCGAACGCGCGCTCGCGAGCGACGCGCTGGAACGCCGGGTTGACCTCGACGAGCTCGGCGCCGTCGAGCACGTTGCGCCGATAGGCGAGCGCGTAGAGCGGCTCGATGCCACTCGCGCAACCGGCGATGATGCTGATCGTGCCGGTCGGCGCGATCGTGGTGGTGGTGGCGTTGCGCAACGGCCGCTCGCCGGCGGTCTGCCAGCGCGAGCCCATCCAGGCCGGGAATGGCCCGCGCCGCGCGGCGAGCTCGCGCGAGGCAGCAAGCGATTCGTCCTCGAGGAACGCGGCGAGCCGCTCGGCGAGCGCGATGGCCTCGTCGCTGTCGTAAGCGAGGTCGAGCGCGACCAGCGCGTCGGCCCAGCCCATGATGCCGAGGCCGATCTTGCGCGTGGCTCGCGTCGCCCGCTCGATCTCGGCGAGCGGATAGCGGTTCGCCTCGATCACGTCGTCGAGAAACCGCACCGCGATGCGGATCGTGTCGCCGAGCCGCTCCCACTCGATCGCGCCGTCTCGCACGAACCGCCCGACGTCGATCGATCCGAGCGTGCACGACTCGAACGGGAGCAACGGCTGTTCGCCGCAGTTGTGGACGAGCACGCCGTTCGCGAAGAAGTGCTGCGTCGTCGGCTCCGTGAGGTCGAAGACCGGTTGCTCGCCGAGCATCTCGACGTCTGTGACCGTGACCCACTCGCGATCGCGGTACGGTCCGCGGCGATCGCCGTCGACGATCGCGGCGAGGCGGGCGGTCTTGTGTGCGACGAGGAAGCCGACGGTCTCGCCGAACGCACGCAGGCTCGCACGCGCCACGACCAGCTCGTGCTGCGCGGCACAGAGGTACTCGCGCAGCTCGCCGCGCGCGTCGGGCATCAGGCGAACGTGCTCGGTGCGGCGATTCGCGTAGATGATGCTGCGCAGCCCGAGACGGAGGAGCAGCTGCTGCGCGCCGCGCAGCAAGCCGAGCTCGTTACCGGCGAGCCGCACGCTCGCGCCGCGGGCGGTCGAGCCTTGCACGGAGCCATCGGCGGAGAACAAGCCGCGCAGGTAGCCGGCCACGATCGCAAGGGAGCCGCGCCAGATCCGCTCCGGGACGTCACGCTTGCACCGCACATCCACAGCCTGCTCGCGGAGCCGCGCGAACAGCCGCTGGCTGCGGATGTACGCGAGGTCGCGCGGCTCGTGCGTGGCGAGCGAGAGCGTGTCGTCGCCGACGAGCCGGCGGACGGTGTCGAGCAGGCGGGGCGCGGCTTCGCGCTGGTCGGCGCCGTAACAGCTCAGCACCACGGTCGGCTTGCCGCGCGCGTGCTCGGTGAAGTGCCCGGCGCCGGCGAGCCAGCCGATCACCTCGCCGAGCCGAGCGTCGTCGCCGTCGCGATCGATCGCTCCGGTGGGCTCGGGAGCCAGCAGGCGCATCCGATCACCGGGCTCGAGGTCGCCGGCTTCGATGTCACCGCGCTCGGTCGCGACGCGGTGATCGGGCGTCGCGCGCAGCTCCATGCCTTCGACGGTCGCGATCCGGCAGATCGGACGTGCGCCGGTCTCGACGACCTGCGCGGCGGTGCGAAACACGACTCGGTCGCCGTCCCACGTCGCGATGCGCGGCGTGGTGCCGACGAGCTCGACGATCGGAACGAGGCCGTGATCCTCGACCCAGATGCGCGCATCGCCGGTGACGCACGGATTGGTCGCCTCGATCACGCCGAGGCTGGGGGTCGGATGGACGGCGTTGATGCGATCGATGAAGACCAGGCCGGGGTCGCCGACGGCCCAGGCCGCGTTCGCGATCGCGTCGAGCACGCGCCTGGCGTCGAGCTGACCGCTGACCTTGCCGCTGCGCGGGTTGACGAGGTCGTACGTGGTGCCGGCGGTGGCGGCGGCCATGAACGCGTCGGTGGCGGCGACCGACAGGTTGAAGTTGCGCATCCGCGCGGGGTCGAGCTTGATCGCGATGAACTCGAGGATGTCGGGATGGTCGACGCGCAGGATGCCCATGTTGGCGCCGCGCCGCGTGCCACCTTGCTTGATCGCTTCGGTCGCCACGTCGAACACTTGCATCAGCGACACGGGGCCCGACGCGTTGCCGCCGGTCGAGGCGACCAGATCGCCGGCGGGCCGAAGCTGGGAGAACGAGAACCCGGTGCCGCCGCCGGTTTTCTGGATCTCGGCGGCCCAGCGCACGGCCTCGAACACGCCGGTCGTCGAATCGGCGACGGGCACGACGAAGCACGCGGCGAGCTGGCCGAGCGGCCGGCCGGCGTTCATGAGCGTGGGCGAGTTGGGCAGGAACTCGAGCTCGAGCATCATGCGCTCGAAGCGCGTGCGAACGTCGGCAATCTCGCCGGCGCTGTACCCGAGCTGCTCCTCGGCGGCGCTGACGTGAGCCGCGACGCGCGCGAACAGCTGCTCGGGCGTCTCGATGACGACGCCCTCGTCGCGGACGAGGTAGCGAGCGCGCAGCACTTGCAGCGCGTTATCGGTCAGCGTCGCCGCCACGCGCGCACCGTACGCTCCGTCGCGCGGGCACGCAACCAGACCCACGTCTCGCTGGGCCTCCTCGTGCTCGCGATCCTCGCACTCCTTGCCGTGCTCGCCGCCCGCGTCGATGCGGCTCCGTACGTCCCGCTCTCCGATCCGCCTCCCGACTCCGACTCCGAACCCGACTCCATTCCCGATTCCGATCCCGATCCCGATCCCGTGCCCGAGGCCGTCCCCGTGCTCGTGCCCGTCTCCGCTTCCGCCCTCGCCCGCGTTCCCGGCCCGCCCATCACCGCCGTCCTGGCCGCCGCCTATCGCGCCGCCGGGCTCGATCACGATCCCACGCCATCATGGCGCTATCGCGCTCGCCTCGCCGGGCTCGTCCCGACCGTGTCGCTGCGCGACGGCCGCGACGCGACGTGGAGCGACGTCGCCGATCCGACGATCGGATACATCTCCGTGTTCGCCGTGTCGGCGTCGTGGCGACTCGACCGCCTGGTCTTCGATCCGAACGAGCTGCGAATCTCCGCGATCGGTGCCGCGCGGCGACGCGAGCGGCGGCGCCTCGCCGAGGCCGTCATTCGTACGTACTTCTCGTGGCAGCGAGCGGTCGCCCTCGCGGATGCCCGCGCCGCGGAGGCCGCCGCCGACCTCGATGCGATCACGGATGGGTGGTTTTCGGAGGCCATCGGCAAGCACGCGGAAACGCGATGATTCGAGCACCAACTGTCCGGGATTCGGACGCGGCGCGCCACGCGGTTTACCCGGCCGCACCCCCATCGCTCGCCGCACGAAACTTGCGTCGACCCGTCGACGACGGTCAAGCTATGAATCGAAGTGAGCCGATCCGAACGCGAGCACACGCGCTATGCCCACGAGGCAGCGGTGACGTTTCGATTCAACGGCCGCACGTACGAGGGCCGCACACGCAACGTCTCGCGCGGCGGGCTGTGCGCCACGATCGTCGAGATGCTGCCGATGGGCACCGAGCTCGAGCTCGACATGGTGCTCGTGTTCGATGACGACCTGCAGTCCGACGCGCTGCGCTTGCCCGCGCGCGTCGTGTGGTGCACGCACGTCGACGAAGCGAATCAGATCGGCGTCTCGTTCAAGCCGTTCGACGCGCGCCGCGCGGAGCAGCTCGATCTGTTCCTCAGCTTCCTGGACGATCGGCGCACCGAGAAAACCGCGCACGACATCCCGATCGACGAACGCTTCGGCTGAGCGCGGCCAGCTCCGGCCAGGTGCGGCTAAGGTGCGGCTAGGTGGCGGCGGATTTCTTCGCCTCGGCCTGCATCCGCGCCTTCTGGATGTCGCTCATCATGCCGAGCACGAGGCGCGGGTCGGTGAACACGTTGAGCTTGGGCGCGAGCGCCTTCGCGTAGCGATCGAAGTACAGGAGCTGCTTGGTGATCAGGATGAACTCGTTCGGCATGCGCACCTTGTGGCGCGTCGCCGTGCGCTGGATGCCGGGCAAGAAGTCGGCGTAGTTGACCTCGCCGAACGACAACGTGAGCAGCGGCTTGTACGTGTCGCCGAGATCCTTCACGAACGCGTCCATGTCGAGCTTGGGCGGCGTGCCCCCCATCTCGCAGATGATCTCGGCGAGCCGTTTGTAGTTGCCCGACGCGAACGCGATCATGTAGTCGGTCACGAGGTAGCGCGCGCGGTCGTCGAAGCGACCGACGATGCCGAAGTCGAGAAAGCCGATGGTATCGTCGTCGAGCAGCATGAGGTTGCCGGCGTGTACGTCGCCGTGGAAGAACCCGTAGAACACGACGCACTGGAACCAGGCGCGCAGGCCGTCGACCAGCTTGCTCTCGCCGTCGATGCCGCGCGACTTGATCTCGTCGAAGCGGTCGACGCGCAGGCCGCTGAACTTCTCCATCACCAGCACCTTGCGCGTCGTGTACTCGTGCTGCGGCACGGGCGCGCGAATGTTCTTGTGCCCGAGCTCGCGCATGATCTCGTTGAACTTGTCGAGATTCTCCGCTTCCTTGCGGAAGTCGAGCTCCTCGGTGAGCGTCTTCGTGAAGTCGTCGATGACCCCGACCGGGTTCGCGAGCTCGGCGTCCTTCTTGAAGCGCGCGACCCACCCGGCGACGCGCCGCATGATGCGCATGTCGGCCGCGCAGCGCGCGATGATGCCGGGCCGCTGCACCTTGATGACGATCGGCGTGCCGTCGCGCAGCTTCGCGGTGTGCACCTGCGCGATCGACGCCGAGGCCAGCTGCTTGGGCTCGATGTCGACGAGGTGCGCGGCTTTCTCCGCGCCGAGCTCCTCGTCGAGCGTGCGCTTGACGTCCTCGTACGAGAACGGCTTCACGCGATCGAGGACGCGCTGGAATTCCTTGACGTACGCGTCGGGGAACAGCCCGGCCGACGACGCGATGATCTGACCGAACTTGATGAAGGTCGGCCCGAGGTCCTCGCACATCATGCGAAGCAGGACCGGACGCGTCAGCCGCTGGTACTTCTTGCCGCGGCCGGTGATGACGAACCACAGCTTGCGCAGCCGGATCAGGTCGAACAGCCACAGCCAGAAGTACTTCGCGGTGATCAGGCTGAACGCCCAGATCCGGCGCGGCACCGGCAGCGCGATCGTGAGCACGAGCCACACCGCGAGAGCGGCCAGCAGGAAGTACCAGATCATTGCGCCGAACATCCTAGCATTGCGCGGCGATATAGTGCCGCCGTGCTGACGACCGTCTCCGCCGGACCGTTCACGATCCGCGGCGTCTCGGTCGGCGGCGTGTACACGTCGCTGCTCGTGCCCGAGCTGGGCGTCTTGCTCGATGCCGGCATCCCCGCGCGCTCGGTCGCCGCGGTCGACACGATCCTGCTCTCGCACGGCCATGTCGATCACGTCGGCGCGCTGCCGGCGCTGCTCGGCATTCGCGCGCTGCACGGCAAGACCAAGCCGCCGCGCGTGATCATGCCGGCCGAGATCGTCGGCGATCTGACCGACGCGCTCGCCGCCCTCGCGAGGCTCCAGCGCTGGCCGCTCGCGATCGAAGCGGTCGGCATGGCGCCAGGCGACGAGCTCGCGCTGCGTGGCGACCTCCACGTGCGCGCGGTGCGCACGTTCCATCCCGTGCCGGCGCTCGGCTACGTGTTCGTGCGGCGCGTGTCGAAGCTGCGCGCCGAGTTTCGCGGCCTGCCCGGGGACGAGATCGCGGCGCGGCGGCGGGCCGGCGAGCCGATGCTCGAGCACGAGGACCGCCTCGAGCTCGCGTACGCGACCGACACGCTGGTGTCCGCGCTCGACCGCTCGCCCGAGCTGCTGCGCGCACGCGTGCTGGTCGTCGAGTGCACGTTCCTCGACGACCGCAAGTCGCTCGAAGCCGCGCGCGCCGGCTGCCATATCCATCTCGACGAGCTGATCGAGCGCGCCGACAACTTTCACAACGAGCACGTCGTCGTGATGCACCTGTCGCAGCTGTACCGGCCCGACGAGGTCGCGGCGATCCTCGATCGACGCGTGCCTCCCGCGCTGCGCCGGCGCATGATTCCGTTCGTGCCGAAAGGGACGCAGTGGCCGGGATGAGCGGCGACGACTTCGACGAGCCGAAGACCGAGCCGATCACGACCGACCAGCTCGACCTCCACACGTTCAAGCCCGACGAGTGCGCCGACGTCGTCGAGGAGTTCGTGCGCGCGGCGCAGGAGGACGGTTATCAGCTCGTGCGCATCATCCACGGCAAGGGCACCGGCACGCTGCGCCGCATCGTCCACGCGGTGCTCGAGCGCCACCCGGCCGTCGCCCGCTTCACGCTCGGCGACGAAACCAGCGGCAGCTGGGGCGCCACGCTCGTCGAGCTCAAGCCGCGCGAGTAAAGAACCAGAATGACGATCTTCAGATCGTCGCGACCAGCAGCACGACGAGCTCGCCGATCGCGGCTGCCATCGCGACGACCGGGGCGGAGAGAGCGTGGTCGCGGCGCTGGGCGTCGATGCCGAGCGCGAACGAGAGGGCGGCGGTGATCGCGAGCGCGGCGATCGCCGCCTTGCCGAGGGCGAGCACGGTGACGATGGCGACCACGAGGCTGAGCGCGGCGACCAGCCAGCCCGGCGCCGGTGAGGCGACGAGCGAGCGCGGGCCGTCGTCGTGAATCGGATCGCCGAGCGCCTGCAGAAATACGGCGGCCCAGCGACCCACGAGCGCGGTCGCGATCAGCACACCGAGCCAGCGATCGAGCGGCAGCGCGAACATCGCGGCGGCGCGGCCAAGCGTCACGAACACGAGCACGGTCGTCGCACCGGCCGTGCGCGCGGCGGCCGAGCGCGTATGGCTTTGCATCGCCTCGACGCGCTCCGCGAGCCCGCGCTCGACGAGCGCCGCCGAGCCGGCCGACAGCGCGGCGAGCCCGATCAGCGCCGCGATCGTCGCCGGCAAGCCGGCGGCATGCGCGAGCGCCGCGCACACCCACGCGGCAAAGCCGACGGGCGCGCCGAGCGCGACGATCCATCCCGGCGAGCGCGTGTCGTCGCCGAGCGTATCGGGCCAGCGCCACGGCGTCGAATGGACGAGTGCCACCGCGCCGCCGTACAGCGGGCCGAGCCGGCGCATCCAGTCCTCGCGCGACGCCACGGCCGGATGATAGCGCAGGAGCAGATCGGGCTTTGGGCTTTAGGCTTTGGGCTTTGGGCTTTGGCCAGCACGAGAACGGTCTTCGGGCCAAAGGCCAATGCCCGATCTCACATCGCCGGCTTGATCGCGTGCCGCCGATCCGGAGCCGCCAGCACCGTCGCGCGCACCAGGAACGGGGCCGGATCGACGTAGCGCGTATCGGTGATGTCGCCGTGCAGATCCGGGCTGTTCGGGATCTCGAGGCTGAAGTGGAGATGCGCCGGTGCGGCGTAGGTCGCGGTCGCGCCGAGCGTGCCGATGAACTGCCCGGCCTCGACACGATCGCCGACCTCGAGCCCGTCGGCGATGGTGTCGAGGTGCATGTACGCGGTCAGCGTGCCGTCCTCGTGCTGGATGCGCACGTAGCGGCCGCTACGGCCGTCGAGTCCGAGCTCGCTATGCTCGATCCGCACGGCGATGCCGTCGGCGACCGCGACGATCGGCTGGCCGCGCGGGCCGTCGAGATCGACGCCGCAATGGCCCTCGCCGCACTCCGGCCGCTCGATGCCGACGCGCAGCGCGCCGAAATGCCGCGCGGCCTGCGGCGGCATCAGCTCGTGCGCATCGGTGACCGGATGCGCCCATTCGCGCAGCGACGGATAGCTCTCGTCGAGCGGCACGCCGTTGTCGTCGTCGGGCACCGGATACATCGCGGTCGGATCCCGCTTCGGCGGCGCGTCCTCGCGCGACACCCGCTCGGCGCGCAGGTAGATCGATTCGTCGACGTCGAATGCCGGGCTCGCCGGCGGCGGCACGACGTGCGGCCGCATCTCGGCGCGTGCCCATTGCCCTGCCGCGCCCAGCGCGATCAGCGCCGCGCCGACCGCGAGCGCGAGGCGCCGCAGGTCGCGGCGCGGCTCCGGCGCGATCACCGTGACTTCCTCGACGGGCCGCGCGTCGCGCACCGCCCAACAGCTCGCGTGCCAGAGCTCGACCGCGCCGGTTGGCGTGACGACCGGTCGACCCTGATGCAGCCCTACTTCACATGCGCAACGCGGACACGCGGAGACCATCGAAGATCACTCTAACGCGCACCCCTCGCGCGATCTGCCGCGCGCGCGCGCATTCTCGATGTAGGTCGATCAGCTCTTCTTCCTCATGATGATGAGGTGGTTCGCGTTCTTGATGTCGTAGTAGCCGAACCGGAACCCGAGATCGCGCTTGGGCTCGCTGCTGAACTCGGTGCGCCAGTCCTTCGAGATCCCGGTGCCCGCCGGAATGTGGGGTCCGACGAACTGACCGTACGTCTCGTACTCGAAGCCCGCCGGCTTGCCCCACTTCGGCGCGACGCCGGTCGCGTCCGACACCATCCACACCGCGTGGTTGATCAAGTAGTCGCGCATCATCGAGAACGAATCCCACGACAGCAGATAGCTCGCCGCCTTCGTCATCGCGGCGACCTGGCCCTTGGCCTCGAGGTGCTTGAGCACGCGCGGATCCTTCTTCAACGTCGTGTTGTCGAGGTTCTGCTGGATGTGCCGATAGACCTGAATGCGCCCGCCCGGCTTGCGGAACTGGATCTCGGCGTTCGCGAACACGCGGTTGCGCACCTCGGGCCGCGCGTGCAGCGGGTCCGGCACCTTCTTGAGATCGTCGTCGTCGAGGTAATGGATCGAGCCGTCGTCGGTGAGCTTGAAGTAGCGCAGCGAGACGACCTCGTAGCCGTGGATCTTCAGCGCCGACAGCCCGAAGATCAGTTGCGTCGGCAGCGCGCCGGCGCGCATCGCATCGATCATGTTGATGGTGTTGCTGAAGTTCACGCGATACAGAAAGTTCAGCTCGTAGTCGACCTTCGCCAGCGCGGCGACGAGATCGTGCCCCTTGAGGGTCGCGAGGTCGCGCGGATCGCCGGCCGGCTCGAGCGAGAGCGTCGTGATCTCGTCGGCGTCGGGGAATACGGTGAGTGCCGTAGACAGATCGCCGCCGGCGAACGGATACACGACCTTTTTCGGTACGTCCTTGGGCACGTGCGCGGCGAAGAACTCGCTCGCCGGTTTGACCCACTTGTCCATGTACTCGGCCTGTGCGCCCAGGACGTGGAGCGACTTCCCGGCGGGCTGGCAGTGCGCCGCGAGCACGTCGGGAGGGACGTTCGCCGGCGCCGTACCGGCGCCGCACGCACCGACGACGAGCAGATCCTTCGCTTCGGGGGTGAAATCGTGACCCTGAGCGTGAGCCGCGGCGCACGCCAGCGTCGCGAGCGCGACCGTGGCTACAGAGATGTGACGCATGAGCGGCCTCATCATGCAACGAACATCGGGCGTTGGCTATTCATTGCGGCCGTCCTAGGCGGTCTGCTGATCAGGGGTAACCTCTGGCATGGCAACCATCAACGACGCCCGGTTGCGCGAGATCTTGACGGAGTCGCCCACGGTCGCGGTGCTCGGGATCCATCACGAGCCCGAAAAGGCGGCGTACTACGTGCCGGAATACCTGCA